>CAYQMG010000156.1:0-15731 GCA_964418585.1 uncultured Gammaproteobacteria bacterium
ATCAGAACTCTCCCCTGAGCCCTGGCACGAGCAGGATCGGCAGGCCGTAGATCCAGAGCTTTTCGCCGTAGTCGTAAGGATAGTACCAGGTTTCGACGTTTTTCCGGTAGTAGACGTTCTGGAGTTCCAATCGTGCCTCGAGCCACCATCGCTTGAAAAGGAACTTGCGTGCGATGCGGAGGTCGAGGGCGTGATAGGGTGGCAAGCGCTCGTAGTTTTTGCCTGCCTCCGGGTCGTAGAGTGGGATGTATCCGGCGGTGTCCACCACGAATATGCGGTTGGACACCGGTGTGATCGGGTTTCCGGAGGCGAACATGAATCGTGCGCCGCCTTCCCACTGGTTTCCCAGGTCGTAGGAAGCCACGAGGGTGAGCACGTGGCTCTGGTCGTAGTCGAACAGGTCCCAGCGAACGTCGTCCTGGTACTCGGCCGGGACCTTGGCGATCAGGTACTGGAGCCGGGCCTGGCGCACCTGGTCGATGACCGCGGTCAGTGCCGCGGTGCGCTCCGACCGGGTGAGGGTGTAGGAGACCCATCCGAAGAGGCGTGTCCCGAAGTGGCGTCGGAGGAGCAACTCCAACCCGTACGCCCGGCCCAATCCGTCGTTGGTATAGGAGGGCAAATCGAACTCGGAAGAACTCGAGGAGAGGAAAAGGTCTTCGATGTCGACGAGTGGGATCTCCGGTTCGGTCACCAGGTCCCGCATGGCGGTATAGAAGACACTGCCCTCGAGCGAGACGAGGCTTCCCAGGCCGCGGCGGCCTCCCACCTCGAACTGGATTGCCTTGGCCGGGAGGAGGGCCGGATTGCCGATATCGGCGAAGAACTCGGTCTCATCCGGGAACTGTCCATACTGGCCGACACTTGCATGCCACTCCGTGCGCGGATCCGGTTCCCAGAACAGGCCGAATCGTGGCTCGAACACGGCGGCACGGAATCCCTGGTCGGGTACGAAAGCGCTGTCGCCCCGGAACCCGGTCACGATCCGCCAGTCCTTGTTGGGATGCCACTCAGCCTCCACGTAGGCGGCCGGGGAGAATCCGAATGCGTCTCCAGTAAATGGGGTTGCCGTGCCGGGCACTGTGACCTCGAACCGGTGCCGGGTGAAACCCAAATCGATCCCGGAGGTGAGGGTGAGGCGGGTTCCCACGGTCACCTGCCACTCGTCTCGAGCGCCCGCCGAGAATGGAGAACCATCCACGTAGTTGGCGCCGTACTGGTAGTATTCGGAGTCTGGCCCGAGAGACAGGACCATGGTGTGGGTGACCCGGTCGCTGAATCGCGTGTGCGCGCGCAGGAGCGCCCGGGCGAAGCTCGATGTCAGTTCCGCAGTGGGTTGACTGCTGGAGGAGGAGCCAGTCTGTCCGAACACGGCGAAGGCGTCCGAGGAGACCATGGCCAGGAAGTTTACCTGCGTGCGACTCCCAGGCCGGTACCCCACGGCGAGTTGTGCGTCCCAGTACTTGGGCAGCCGCATCTCGTACCCGACCAGGTCCGCCGCGAACGGGTCGAGGATGTAATCGATATAGCTCCTCCTCGCCGACACGGCATAACTCCAGCGCTTGCCCACGGCTCCTTGCAACATGACCGTGGTGTCAATCAGGTCCGTGTCGAGGTAACCGTGCACCGGACCATCGAACATGTCCTGCAAGTCCATGTTCACGATGCCGCCCATCAGTCGCCCGTATCGGCAACTGTATCCCCCGGGGAGATACTCGATGCGTTCCAGCAGGTCGGCATTGATGGCGGCGGTGACCCCCAGGAAGTGGTAAAGGTTGGGGATCTGCATGCCCTCGAGAAAGTATCCCGAATCGAACGGTGACGCGCCCCGAATGATCAAGAATCCCAGGGAGTAAGGAACCCGTGCTGCCCCCGGGAGATTCTGAACCACGCGCACCGCGTCGCCGAATGTGCCCGGGATCTTCTCGGCTTCCTCGATCGTGACCGTGTGCTCGGTCGCCTCCTCACTCTCCCGCCGCGTCTCCACCGTCATTGCGTATCGGCGTTCCGGGCGCGGAAACAGGTACCGCTTCAGCACCACCGTGGCGCCAGGCTCCAGGATGATGTCCACGCTCTGTCCCTGGTAGCCAGGAAGCGCGATCTTGAGCGTCACCGGCCCGGCCGGCACTTCCTGAAGCACGAACTCGCCGCGGGCGTCCGTCTCCGTTTCCAGGTCGGTCCCAGCCACGGTCACGATGACTGCTTCCAGCGGCTCCCGGGTGCCGGCCTCGAGCACGCGACCTGTCACTGTGCCCAGAGCGCGTTGCGCCGCCCCGCCCTCCCCCACCGCTCCAGGCGACCCTGATCCGCCCGCGCCCATTCCGGCTGCTGCCACGGCTTCCATCCGGCCAGGCAACCCGGCGATGAGCACCGCGCCGACAACCATCGCGACCACCGGTGCCCAGGAACGATACTGCCGTTTGCTGCCTCTCATGGCTCCGAGCTTCACTGGGTCTCGAGCGCGGCGAGGTCAGGGTCGCTGCGCAGGAGACGGTCAATTGGTTATCCGAAAAGGGATGGCTTCGTACCACCACACCGAAACAGGCCTGCCGCCCACCGTGGCGGGCTCGTATCGGAACCGCATGGCCAGGGCCTCGGCCGCTTCCTTGAGCAGCGGGGGTCCTTTCACAGCACGAACCTTGACCACGTGACCCTTCTGGTCGATGAGCACCTTGACGCGAACAACCCCCTGGATTCCCTGAGCCTTGGCCTCCGCAGGGTAGTCGGCTCCAAACACCTCCACCGGGTCGGGCGTGGCGACCAACCGGGGTTCGGTCTCCACGTCGGCCATGGCCACCGGTCGGGAGTACGGTTCGACCTGATCCGGCCGGGCCATGGTGTCATCCGGCCGCCCCATCAGGGTGTTTCCGGCACCGAACACCGGCCCGGAGGTTCCTTCACCCGGGACGAAACTTGCTGCGGACAGCCCTGCCACTGGATTGATACGGCGCGGTTCGGGTACCAGATCCAGGTTCGCCGGGGCCATGGTGTTCGGGACCGGTCTCGGCGCCACGACCGGATCCTCGTGGACCACGGGAGCCGGACGGGGCTTGGGACGAGGCTTTGGTCGAGGGGCGGGCCTGGGACGAGGAGGTGGAGGTTCTTCCAACGGGACGACCCGTTCGGGCGGTGGCTGTCGTACCACTTGCATCTCCACGTATCGAGGGCTCGACGGCCCACTCCGCGCCGGCAAGGCCTGAAGGGCGTAGAGCAACCCCAGGTGCAGGGCAACGGAGATCCCGAGCGACACCGCCAGGACGCGCCATCGAGATGTCCACCGACCGCCCACGGTTCACCGCCCCCCCTGCCCGGACGCCTCCACGCTTCCCCCGGTGCCAAGGCGCACGGAACGGACCACCTCCGGATCGATGTTGATCGCGAAGCGCGTCACACCGTTCACCTTGATCAGGTCGATGAGTCGCACCACGTGGCCATGGGACACGTCCTTGTCCGCGCTGATGATGGCCTGGACTTCCGGATTGGCCTCCCGTTCCCGCACGATCGCATTGACCAACCCCGCTTCCGTGATCGTCTCCCCGTTCAGAAAAAGCTGGTTGTCCCTGGTCAACACGATGGCCAGTGTCGAGGTGGGGCCTTCTTCACCGCTCGCCGCCTTGGGCAGTTCCACGGGTATCGAAGGGGTCACGATGTAGGTGGCCGTCACCATGAAAATGATGAGCAAGACCAGCGTCACGTCCACCAGGGGCGTCACGTTGATGTCGGATATGATGTCTTCTTCTTCGGTGCCCAGTCGTGCTCCCACGCCAACCTCGGATCGGCGCGCGGCTCAACGTCCGCCCTTGAGCCCGGCCAGCAACAGGTGGGACAGAGCAGTCAAACGCGCCATGCGCCGCTTGATACGCCGTTGCAGATAGTTGTACGCCATGACGGCGGGAATGGCTACCATCAACCCCACCGCAGTGGCCAGCAGGGCCTCCGAGATGCTCGCCATCACCACCTCTGCGCCTCCGCTCGCGTTCCGCGCCAGATCGTCAAACGCCTTCATCACGCCCAGGACCGTCCCGAAAAGCCCGATGAACGGCGCATTGCTCCCAACGGTGCCCAAAAACGCTATCCCCCGCTCCAACTTGGCACGCTCCAGTCCAATCAGCCCGGCCACCACCTCTTCCACTCCAGCCGCCCCGGCCGACGCACGCTCCAGACCCTGTCGCAGCACGCTGGCCTCCACTCCCCGCACACCACTCAGTTCTTCCCGGGCTCGAGCCACATCTCCTTCCGCAACAAATCGGCTCAACAGGTCCTGGAGCCGATCAAGATCGCTCCGGCTGGCCCGCAGCACGATCAGTCGCTCCACCAGAATCATCACCGACAGCACCGACAGGGCAATCAGGAGATAGAGCACCCACTCGGCTCCACCACGCAACGCCACGGCCAGCAATCGACTCGTCAAGTCCATGAATGACAGGTTCCCGTGAGACAACGAATTCAAAGCGAACAAGCCAGAATGGCGCGAGAGAAGGCCGCTGTCAATCGGATTCTTTCCCCCCTACCGCTGTGCCCGGGGAGAGGTCCACACGGCTGCTGCTTCCTGGCGGACAAATTCGGTTGACAATGTCCGATTCGCCAGTTACGCGATCTCTATGGCTGTCGGAAGGTCCCCGGTTCCGGGGACCAGCAAAACACCAATCGGGAGGATGTGATGAACACAATCAACAGCGCGAAATGGCTGGGAACTCTGGCCGCTGCCATGTTGCTCGGGGCCTGCTACGTGGGGGGCGACCCGGAGGTCGACCTCGAGGATCCGGGCGCGCGCGACCTGGGGTACGACGTGCCCGCGGCGGTGACGGACGCCGAAGGGATGAGCGTGCCGGACCGACCGCTCGGGCTGGCCATGGGCGACCTCCTCCGAGGAGAGCTTCTCCGGGGCGAACTCTGGCTCCCCGAGGACGAGCGGGCTGCGGCCGAAGCGGTTTGTCCCGGCGAGCGCACGCTGGACGGGATCGATGTCTCCTACTACCAGGGGACCATCGACTGGGACGCGGTCCGGGCGGACGGTATTCGGTTTGCGTTCATCCGGGTGAGCGATGGGACCACGTTCATGGATCCACAGTTCGAGACCAACTGGAAAAACGCGAAGGCTGCCGGAGTGTTCGTGGGCACCTACCAGTTTTTCCGGCCCAACCAGGACGCATCGGCCCAGGCAGACATCGTGGTGGACGCTCTCAAGCGCGTGGGCTACTCGAGGCGTGATCTTCCGCCTGTGATCGACGTGGAGACCACGGGCGGAATGTCGTCCTCGACGGTGATCTCCCGTGTGAACGAGTGGTTGCAGCGCGTGCGTTCCAGGACCGGGCGGACCCCGGCTCTTTACACTTCCCCCGGGTTCTGGTCCTCGATCGGGAACCCGACACCGTCGCCCTTCCCCTACCTCTGGGTTGCCCACTGGACCAACTATTGCCCGACCCTGCCTCCCAACTGGTCCGACTTCCAGTGGTGGCAATACACCTCGAGCGGCAGTGTTCGCGGGATTTCCGGAAACGTGGACCTGGACCTCTTCAACGGCTCCCTCCGCTTGATGGTGGTCCTCTGACCTCTTCGCCGGGCGCCGAAGACCGCCTGTTCGAAAGGACGGCACCGCTTCCTACGACACCGCCGGAACGGGACCGGCGCTCGACCCAGTCGAGAGCCCGTTCCACCAAGGCCAGGTCCTCCTCGCCAAGGAGCACCCCCCCGAACCGGGCAGCATAGTAACGCATTTCCACTCGAGCGAGTAGGCCGCCGTCTCCCATCGCGTTGCCGGCCCGCTGGGCCCGCTCCAGCGGGGTTTCTCCCGGGGCCTTTGCGAACCCCGCCCGGGTCAACCGCGCGTGAAGCGTGCGGCGTCGGCTTGCGAACCGTCGTCCCGGCCCCTGCTGAAGTGATCGGGGCACGGCCGGTCCGTGTCTTCCCGGCGCCCAGGCCCGCCAGCCACGCCAGGCCGCCACAACTGCCAGGAGCGCGGCGCCCAGCCAGAACCAGTGGACGCGACCACGGCCGGTCTTCAAGGCGGGCGCGCTTCTGGAATCCTGTCCTGGACGGTCCCAGGCCGCCACATGCCGCAGTCCCTGGAGGACGCGGGAAACCACATCCATCTGGACGCCCAGGTCGTAGTCGAGCACAAAGAAATACCACTGTGTTTCGGCATAGTCGAGGTATTGACCCAACCGGTCGGCCACGCTGCGGGCTGGTGGGTGGGCCGCCGCCTCCCCGGCGGGGGTGGCGTCGAAACGCACCCATCCCGACCGGGCAAACCGCACTTCGGCCCAGGAGTGGGCGTTTTCCTGTCGAACCACCCAGTAGTGCCCTACCGAGTTGTACTCTCCTCCCAGGAATCCGTTGACCATTCGGGCGGGAATGCCTATCGCCCGGCAGAGCACCACGAGGGCGCTTGCAAAGTATTCGCAATGTCCCTCCCGGGTCCGAAACAGGAAGTCCTCGAGCGGCGCGTTTCCTCCGGAGCGGGGCACGGTACTGTACTCGTAGTTGTCGCGCAAGTAATCGCGGATGGCGCGCACCCGGTCGTAGTCGGTGGCGGCGGACAGGGTGATTCGTCGAGCCAGTGCGCGCACTTCAGGATTCAGGTCCGGGAGTTGGAGATAGATGCCGGCCAGAGCTGGATGAATCGCGGTGTTGTCCTTGCGGAGCACGTCGGGCCGGGGTGATTCGACGTGAGAATAGACGACGTAGCTTTTTCGCCCCTGGAACCCCGAGTCGAAGGCCTCGGTATAACTTTGCATGAGGCCGGGGAGGGACGCCTCGATGGCGAGTACGTGTGGTATCACGAACAGGACCCCGGTGTCGAGTGGTTCCACGGTGTACCGCTGAATCAGATTGGTCTCGGCAGGAGGGTCGACATGGACGAGACCGGGCGGTCGTGTCCTGAACCGCTGACGGTACCCGAGCGCGACGCGCCAAACCCTCCCGTCGAAGTGGTCGAGTGCCACGCCGCGCCAGTAAGGGGGCGAATCGAGCATGTCCGCGGGCTCGAGGCGCACCCGCATGACGCGCCGGTGACTCGAGAGGATACGTCCGACCTCGCCCAGCCGCACCTCCTCACTGAATCCGGAGACGTGCACGCGAGTGGCGGCAGCGGGATGGAAGAGGTTGATCTGGAGCCTGGGGATGATGAGGAAGAGGAGAATGGTGGTGAGGAGCATGAAGAGGGATGCGGCGCCGGAACCGAGGATGTAGGCGGGACGGACGAGGGCGTCGGCGCCGGGATCGATATATTCTCCCCTGGCGGACTGGGGGGAGGGCTCGTGGGAGAACTCCTCATCGAGGGAGTTCTGTGCATGCAGCCCTTGCTTGACCTGGAGGAGAGTGAGTCCCCAGGCGGAGGAGACGAGGAAGGCGACGAGCAGGAGTGCGAGGAACGGGGTGATGACGAGGACGGTTCCGAGCAGGACCTGGAGGAAAGCGATGAGGTAGACGTACCAGTCGTCTTTTGTGGAGGCTCGGACGAAGAGTCGGTGTATCTGGAGGTAGACGACGAGGTAGAGGGAGACATCGAGCCAGGGTCTCCCGAGGGCCACGACGAGGAGGCTTGCGGAGAGGAGGAAGGCTGCGGTGACGAGGCTCCAGAATCGGGGGGACGGGTGGAAGCGTCGGAACTTCCGGCTCGAAAGCAGCCACCCCGCAGCCATGGCCGCGACCAGGACTGGGCCGCCCCGGCCGGTCAGGGCGAGGACAGCGAAACCAATGGCGGCCACCGTGTAGGTGACGAGGGTGAACGCGCGGTCAAAGGTCACGTGGGGACCTCCAGGGAGACGAGTCGGCCTTCCACCAGGATCCGAATCACCTCGGCCCCGGACCAACGCACGGCCGGTGCGGGGCTCTCGGCTGCCCCTCCCTACCTCGGCGCCAACGCAGCAGCCCGCACACTTCGCTGGCGCTGCACCGCGCCACCATCGAACGGGACCGTCACCCCGGGCATGTCCACCGCCACCTGGTAGCCGGAGGAGAGGAGGTGGGTGGCATGGGACACGAGCAGCACGATCCCCTTTTCGTAGGCTGATTCCTCGGGCAATGGGTTGGTCAGTTCAAGCTTGATCAGCGCGCGCCGCCGATGCTGCCTGGTCTCCTCACGCACCAGGGTTTGCCCCCTCTTGGCCGAACTGCGCCAGTGGATCCGCCTCGGATCATCCCCGGGGGTGTACTCCCGCAGGCCGAGGAAGTCCCCCCCCCTCCCCCGCAAGAGCGTCTCGTGCTCACCCCGGTCACTGCGCACTCCCACAGGCAGCCGTGCCACTGGTTCCACCGGGGGATAGACCAGGACCTCGTCCTCGAGTGAAAGCCGGTAAGACCGGTGGAAAAAACCGAACGGATAGGTGGTTCGGATTCGGACACCCCGGAGCCGATGCACGCCCCGGCGGTCGAATCGGTAGGCGGCACCAAGCCGCCGTGCCTCCCCGGCAGGCGTGAGCACGAAAAAGCGCGGGGTGGCGGCCATCTGATCCACCGGCTCTTCCTCGACCCAGACCGCAACCGCGGGCAGCCATCGTCTCGGATTGCGGAGAATCAGGGCGCCTCGAGCTACACGACCCACCACAGGACGTTCGGGCGGTCGACGCTCAACCTCGAGCGCGCGAATAGACAGTTCCGAGAGAATCCCGGAAATGCCTATCATGCTCAGCATCATGCCGACCACCAGGTAGAGCAGGTTGTTCCCGGTGTTCAAGGCTGCGAATCCCACCGCCAACGTGCTCCCGGTCACCACCAGACCGGCTCGAGTCGGTCGGATACGTCGCAAACGCAGGCGCCGAAGCGCCCAGCGGGAAGGGCGCCGACCAGACCGGCCTCGGCGTCCGGTCGATGGTGCGGCTGCAGTTCTCGTCCCCCTCATCGCCATGTTCGTTCCCGGGGCCGGTGGGGTGCCATCAGTCCGGAACAGGGACCGTGTCCACGAGTTCTGCCACAATGGCTTCCACGTCTTCCGCAGGTACCGGCAGGCCCGCCATCCCGGCAGGCACGACCCGATGGGCCAGCACAGGCACGGCCAGAGCCTTGATGTCGTCAGGAATGACGTGGTCACGCCCAGCCAGGAACGCTGCTGCCTGCGCCGCCTGATAAAGGTGACGGGCACCTCGAGGACTCACTCCCAGATCGAGTCGGCGGGTCCTGCGCGTGGCCTCCACGATGGAGAGCAGGTAGTCCTCCAGCACGTCGGAAACACGCACGTGCCGCACCATTTCCTGCCCGTTCAACACGTCCTCCGGGCCGAGCACCGCCTGGTCTCTCCCAGGTTCCGGTCGGGTCACACCCCGAACCACGTGGCGCTCCGCACTGCGATCCGGATACCCGATGGCAAATCGCACCATGAACCGATCCAACTGACTTTCCGGCAATGGAAACGTCCCATGATGCTCCAACGGGTTCTGGGTGGCGATCACCAGGAACGGCTGTTCCAACGGCCGCGTGACCCCGTCGATGGAAACCTTGCCGTCGTTCATGGCCTCGAGCAGGCAGCTCTGGGTCTTCGGGGTGGTCCGGTTGAGCTCGTCGGCAAGGACCACGTTGTGGAAGATCGGACCGGGGCGAAACTCAAAACGGGACTCGAGTTGATTGTAGAGGGAAACTCCGAGAATGTCCGTGGGGAGCAGATCGCTGGTGAACTGGATACGGGCGAAAGTACACCCGAGGTGAGTCGCCAAGGCCAGGGCCAGGGTGGTCTTGCCCACCCCAGGCACGTCCTCGATGAGAATATGGCCTCGAGCCAGTACCGTAACCAGGGAAAGGTGGACCGCATCAGGCTTGCCCTTGAGGAACCTCGACAGGGCCTGCTCGAGCTGCTGAAACCGGGTCAGCAATCCCTCGCGGTCCGCAGGCGGTCCGCCTGGACGCCCCCGCTCCGTCCGTACGGTTCGTGCCGGTTCATTCATCGCACACCTTGAACCCGACCACCTCGTACCGGAAGGTACACTCGGGCGAGATCTCCGGGTCCCGGGAGGTCAGCACGACAATGACCTCCTCCCCGTACCAGGTGAGACTGCCGCTGCTCTTGCTGACTTCCAGTTCTGCACTACCACTTATCATGTAGGAGATCGTCCCCCCAGGCCGATTGTCCGCCACACGGATTCCGGTCTCGTAGGCGATGTGGTCGGCCACGTCGTTCGCCGCCTCGTCCGTGTACGACCCGGTTGCGAACAGCGTGCCGTCCACGTAGAGATTCATCACCTCCTGTCCGCCTTCCTGAACGAACTCAAGGGTGTAGGCGTAGGACTCGTTCTGAAACGATCCCTCGTCGACCTCGACGCAGTTGGTGCCAAAGGCAGTCGGGAACAAGGTCACTTCCCACACGCCGGCAGCCGTGCCGTCTCCGTAGGGCCAATCGCTTGCCACCTGATGATTCAACGTCGACTTCCCGAGGAAGTAGTCGTCACACGCGCGATCGCACCCGACTCCGGGCCATGCGACCGCTGTGATACCTGCGACCACCGCTCCGACGCACCCCCGCCCGCATACCATCGGCCACCGTCTCCTCGAGTTATCCGGGAATGCTTCGCTGCTGCTTCTCACACCGCTTCCGCCTCCAGGTCTGCGGTCGCGTCCGCCCCTGTTCTTTCATGCCTTCTGTGCGACACGCTCGACCGCTGCAAGAATACAAGGATAGCGGCTCGAGCGCCTCCTGTCCAGCCAGGGGAGCGCAATCCGCTGTTGCGGTCGAGCGAGCGGTGCGCTCATTGCTCGACCACCAGGACGGCCGCGCCGTGTATCCTCCCCTGGCGCAGGTCGTCCAGGGCACGATTGGCCTCGGCAAGAGGATAGGGCTGCACCGTGGTCTTCACCGGGACCTGGGGAGCCAGTTGCATGAACTCCACACCGTCCTGGCGGGTCAAGTTGGCCACGGAGCGGACCGTGCGCTCCTCCCAGAGGATGCGGTAAGGAAACGACGGGATGTCCGTCATGTGGATGCCCGCGCACACCACGACGCCGCCCTTGTCCACCGCGCGCAGGGCCATGGGGAGGAGCGGTCCGACCGGAGCAAAGATGATGGCTGCGTCGAGCGGGGTGGGCGGCGGTTCCGTGGATGGTCCGGCCCACTCGGCACCCAGATCCCGGGCGAAACGCTGCCCTGCCTCGTCCCCCTCTCGAGTGAAGGCGAATACTCGTCGGCCCTGGTGGCGGGCGACCTGGATCAGGATGTGGGCGGCGGCACCGAACCCGTAGAAGCCCAGAGTCCGGGCATCACCTGCCATGCGCAGAGACCGGTAGCCGATGAGGCCGGCACACATGAGGGGCGCGGCCTGGAGGTCCGGGTAGCCTTCCGGGAGCGGGAAGCAAAACCGCTGGTCGGCGACGGTGTACTCGGCGTAGCCACCATCGATCTGGTAGCCGGTAAACTGGGCGTGCTCACACAGGTTCTCCCGCCCGGTCTTACAGAACCGGCAGGCCCCGCACGTGGCGCCCAGCCAGGGGATCCCCACCCGCTGGCCGGTCCGAAGCAGGGAGGCTTCCGAGCCCACCTCCACCACCGTGCCCACGATTTCATGCCCGGGAACCAGGGGCAGTTTGGATTCGGTCAGATCTCCATCCACCACGTGGAGATCGGTTCGACACACCGCACAGGTGTGCACGCGGACGAGCACCTGGTGAGGACCAGGACGGGGTACAGGAAGATCCACCTCTTTCAGGGGTTCCCCGACTTTCTCGAGAATCATGGCTCGCATGGATCCCTCCTCGATTGCTTGAAACCTCTTGCACACGCTCAGGCCCCGGGCCCCCCTCCGACCGACGCTCGCAGCACCAGGCAAACAGGCGCCAACGTCTCCCGGTGTGTGCATTATAGCCTGTACGGCGCCACGGCCAACCGCACCGAAGAACCCACGACATTTCCCACGCCGGACAAGAGGCAGAGTGGGCCCCTCGCCCCCCTCCCGGACAAGGCAAGAATTGCGGTCGCGTCCACACACCTCCTGCCACACCGCAGGGCCGGGTTCGCAAGGAGGTTCGCAAGGAGGTTCGTCAAAGCCAGTACCAGCCCAGGGTCTGAAGCACGCCCTGCTTCAGGCGGGTCCAGGTGGACACACCGGCGAACGTCTCCCGGGTGATCCGAACCGCGCGGTCAGGCGCGATGTCCTGGAGGAACATGGCATCGAACGCGGGGCGAATGGTTCCACCATAGATTACCAGGACCGACTCGGAGTTGTGTTCTCCAGACTGGGCATCGAGATTGAACGAGCCCACCACGATCGGCCCGCGCCATCCGAAAGAGGCGACCTTGGAGTGCAGGGTGGATTCCCCGATATCGGGTCTGGGAATCCGTTCGTAGAGCCGGAACCTGGGAGAATGTTCCAACAGCTTGAAGTAGATGTACCGACTGGCGTCACTCACCACGGTGATATCGTTGGTTTTCTCGGAGTTCGACAGCACCTCCACGGTGACGCCGCGGTCCATCGCCCGCTCCAGTGTGCCGCGCAACTCCTTGCCCGGGGCGAAGTAGGCTGTTTCCAGGCGAATCATGCTCCCGGCCGGTGCGGCGTCGATGAGCACGCGATAGAGTCGTTGGAGGGCGCGGGTCTGTTTCCGACGCGGATGGTTGAAGACGAAGCGTGCGGAGACGTTTCCGACCGTTGGTTGGGGGACGTTCCAGGTTTTGCGGATTTCCTCATCGCGTGGCAGTTTGAGGTGGTACTCCATGACATCGAAGAATCGTTCCACGATGGCGTTCACAATGGGGCCTCGAGCCTCCACGTCTGTGTCGCGCCATCCGCCGCGGCCGGAGACGGCGTCGACCCTGGGAGTGCCGCCGTATGCGTACTCGCTCGCGATGTTCATGCCGCCCATGATCGCTGCCAGGTCCACCCTGCCGTCCTCGAGGCGTTTTCCGGTGATCCAGTATTTTTCGTGGTCGAAGAATCCCATGATGCGAAAGGATTTGAGGCGGGCTTCGAGTGTGATCAGCGGGTGGCGGAACAGTTCGTCCAGGTCACGGCCCCACCGCTCGAGTTCGAGGCGTCTTCCGGGTGGGTTGGTGGCCACGATACGGACGCCGGCCTCGCGCATGCGACGAATGATCGCCTTTTCGCCAAAGGGGACACCAGGCCCGGCGTGAGCGAGCATCTCCTTGACGTCCGCCATGCCGCCGACGCTTCCCTTGATGTCATACTGAAGGATGACCGTGGCCCCGGCTCGAGCCCGCTCGGAGAGGAGGTCGGCGACGGCCCGCCCGGTTTCGTCATCGGAAAAGATGAAGGTTTTGACCAGGATGAGGTCGGCGTTGCGTGCATTTTCGAACCGGCGTGCGAATGAGGCTGAGCCGTTGACGAGGAGGCGGAAGGCATTGCCGTCGATGCGCCGGGAGGCGGTGTGGGCGTCGAGCACGGCCTCGATGCGAGGGGTTTCGAAGGCAGCCTGGTCGTCGGTGACGGGTCTGGAGAGTGGCGGCGCGGTGAGTGGGCGAGGTTGCTGGGTGGAACCGGCGCATGCGCCCAACGAGAGGATGGCGAGGACTGGCGCGAGGAGCCGTCCGAGGGGGTGGAAGTGATGGGGGAGTGTGCGGCGTGCTGAAGTCATCCCATGTTCTCTATGGTCAAGGTGTACGGCTGGTCGCAACTGAAGCCGGAGACCCAACGCACCTCGATCCAGTAGTCGCCCCCATCCTCTGGGCCGGTTCTGCCTGTATGAAGCACGGACTCGTCCTGGTTGCCCGGGTTGGAGGATTGTTCCACCACGTAGGTCTCGGGGGACGAGTCCTGCATGGGATCGTCCCACCAGAGGTAGAGGTCATAGTCGGCGCCTTCGGCGATGTCGGTGAGGGTGACCGAGACATAGAACTGGTCCGGACCGAGGCCACCGTCGTCGGCCACGGTGATGAGGTACCAGTCGGAGTCCATCGGGGTGTGCACGGTGGCCACGATCACCGTTGTGACCGGTTCGTTCACCCCGTTTCTGTCGCCCAGATCGTAGGCTTCGGCCAGGCTGTTGTTCTCCTCGTACTGGTCGCCGAGGCCCTCGTTGATCCAGCCGTCGCAATCGTTGTCCAGATCATCACAGAATTCCCGGGCGTCCGGGTGGATGGCCGGGTCCAGGTCGTCGCAGTCTCCGCCGCACACCGTGTAATGGTCGCGATCCTGGTCGAACCCGTCATCCACGATCCCGTTCCCGTCGTTGTCCACCCCGTCGCACTCCTCCACGTCGACGCAGTCGGGCACGCCGTCTCCGTCGGTGTCGGGATACTCCCCGTCCACGTTGCCGTCGCAGTTTTGGTCCTTGCCGTCACAGATTTCGTCGGCCCCGGGATAGGCGTTTGGGTCGGAGTCGTCGCAGTCGTCGTCACAGGACATGAAACCGTCCATGTCTTCGTCGAACCCGTTGTCGATTTCGCCGTCTCCATCGTTGTCCAGCCCGTCGCATTCCTCCGCGTCGACGCAGTCGGGCACCCCGTCCTGGTCGGTATCCGGGTACTCGAGGTCGCCCACCCCGTCGCAGTCGGTGTCCTTTCCGTCGCAGAACTCGGTCGCGCCGGGGTAGACCAGGGGGTCGGAGTCGTCGCAGTCCCCCTCGCAGGTGGTGATTCCGTCCTCGTCCTGGTCGAATCCCTCGTCGATCTCGCCGTCTCCGTCGTTGTCCTTGCCGTCACACACCTCCTGATCCCGGCAGTCGGGCACCCCGTTGCCGTCGGTGTCGGGCAGTCCGTCGTCGGCGACGCCGTCGCAGTTTTGGTCGAGGCCGTCGCACAGTTCGACAGCGCCGGGATAGACGCCGGGGTCGTTGTCGGCGCAGTCGCCGTCGCAGTTGGTGGCGCCGTCCCCGTCCTGGTCGAGGCAACGCTGGACGGTGATCTTGAAGGTGTCCTGGGCCTGAGAGCCCATGGAATCGGTGGCGGTGAGGACGATCGTCTGGGACCCGGCCGAGAGTCGGTCCGTGGTGAGGCTCACGGAGCCATCCATGTCCGGAGTGCTGGCGCCGAGACGATTGCCGCGCGTATCGGACCAGACCACGTCGAGGTCTGGGGGGTCGTCTTCCTCGTCAGACACCTTTCCGGTGAAAGTGACCTCCTCCCCTTCATAGGGATTGCGCTTGTCGGCACCGATGATCGAGGCTGAGGGGGGACCGTCCACGACCAGGGTCAAGTCGGCCTGAGCCGTGTCTCCGGCCTCGTCGGTGACGGTCACGGTGAGGATCTGGGTGCCGATCCACGTGAGTTCGACGTTCAGACGCGCCTCCCCCTCGCTGTCCGGACGGGGCTGCCCCAGGAATCCCTCCTGGTCACTCGTCCACTCCACCCTGAGCATTTCCGGCAACGTCTCCCGGTCCTCCACCTGAACCTCGAGCCCCACCGTGGCACGGCGGGCGACCACGGTTCCATCGTCCGGGCTGAGAATCACCACCTTTGGAGGCTCGTTTGGAAGAACAGTGCCGGTATCGTCGTCATCACCAGCCGGCTGACTTCTCGTGGGACCGCAGCCGCCAAACACCAGAACCACCGCCACTACCGACAGGAACCACCGCGACCACGACATGGCAGATTCTCCTCGCTACCTCATACCCGGCACCTTCGACTCCGAAAAGAGGGCCGGGACCCTGCCTCTTCTGCGCGAGTCGAAGGCCTCGATCCTGCCCCCTTGTACCACAACCGGGCAAGCCGAATCAAGGCGGCAAGTGCAGCGTTGACAAAGCGCGAACCCGCCGGTAACCTTTCGCAGGGCCGCAACCGGACCGAACCATGGACAGACCGGTGGACGGCTCTGAACGACATCCATTCCTGGAGGCTTGTCGATGACGCTTTCGGC
>CAYQMG010000157.1:0-6104 GCA_964418585.1 uncultured Gammaproteobacteria bacterium
GGCAGGGGGGCAAACTGTTCGGGATCGGCTCCGGTCTGTATCGCTCTGAGCAGACATTCCGGAATGCTTTCGACACATGCGCCTCCCTGGTTCGCGCTTGCCACGGCCCTCCGATCGAGCACCTGCTGCTCCGCCCCGCTCGAGAGCGAGCCGGTGAGACTGCAGGAACCGAGGTTGTGCAACCTCTCATTTTTTCCATTGAGTACGCCCTGGCAACCCTTTTGAACAAGTGGGGGATCGTCCCGGCTGCGATGTGTGGTCATAGCCTGGGAGAAATCACCGCAGCGTGCCTGTCCGGGGTCCTTTCGCTGGAGCGAGCCGTGGAACTCGTGGTGAAACGGGGCAGGTTCATGCAGGACGCGCCGCCGGGCCTCATGCTGAGCGTCGGGTGCGACCGCGAGGCGGTGCTTCCCTATCTCGCGCAGGACGAAAAGCTTTCGCTCGCCGCTGTCAATGCTCCGGACCAGGTGGTAGTGTCTGGAGAGCCTTCGGCTGTTCGTGGTCTTCAGAGTCGATTGCGTGAGGAGGGGGTGCCTTCTGTTTTGCTCCACACGGATCGTGCGTTTCATTCCTCCTTGATGCTCGTGGCTGCGCACCGGCTTGAGCAATCGTTCGATTCGCAGGAAACCGGGAGCCCCACGATACCGTACCTCTCGAATGTGACCGGCACCTGGGTTCAGACCGAGGAGGTTGGACACCCGTCCTACTGGGCCCGGCACATGCTGGCGCCGGTCCAGTTTGTGGAGAATGTCCAGAGACTCGAGGAACTGGACGACGCGGTATTCCTGGAGGTGGGTCCAGGGGCCACGTTGGCCAGGCTCGTGGAGCAGAACCTCTCGTGGGCAAAAGGCGGACAGATTCTCACCCTCCTGGGAAAAGCTTCCGGGCCCGAGGAGGAATTTGCTGGGGTGTTGGAATGTGTGGGCCGCCTGTGGGAGATGGGCGCGCCGGTCCGGTTCGATCAGCTCTGTGCAGAAAAGACTGGTTTCCGGCTCTCTCTCCCCACCTATCCATTTGAGCGGGAACCATTCCGGCGATTCATGGACGCCTATCAGGCGATCAGGTCTGGCGGCGGGCCGGGGGGGTCCCGAAGAATCGACCAGTACGAAGCGCTCCCTGTTTCAGAAGGAGTGGGGCGGGAGGGCGAAGTCAGCGGGGAACCGGCGGACTGGCTTCATGTCTCATGCTGGATTCCTGGCCCTCGTCTGAACCTCATGGCCGGGAGAAGGGCGTCGTTGCGACGCTCCCTGGTGGTGCTTGCCGGTGCCCCGGGGGTGGTTTTTGAGCATGTGGCGTCGGCTCTGGCGAACACAGGGGTCAACTTGACGCTGTTGCCCGGTGGCGCGAACAGGGATGTGATGGCGGGTGAGGTCTTTTTGCCGGGGCGGGAGTTCGAGCCCCGTATTGGGGCGCTGGATCAGGTGGTGGAGAGGGCCGGTGGACCTGTGCAGGTGGTGTACTGTCTCGATCCAGGTTCGAGCGAGGGAGCGGAAGACCCGCATGGAGACCTTCTGACCGGTTTCACCCGGGGGCAAGAGGCATTTTTTCAGGTGTTGGAACTCGTGTGTGCCTGTGGAGCGCGTGTCGACCGGGGCGTCGAACGGGTCTGCGTGGTCACGAGAGGGTTGCTTGACCTGGGTGGGGCCAAACTGCAACGTCCCGAGTTCGCCACGGTGTTCGGTCCGGTGTTGTGCGCACCTCAGGAGTTTCACGGTCTGAGTGCGAGTCTGCTGGACTTACCGCCCGGGGGGGATGAACAGGCGTTCGAGGGCCTTGAGAATGCACTCGCGGATACCCTGACCGGGGACCCGGGTCTTGAGGTGATGGCCCTGAGAGATGGGCGGATGTGGCGGGAACGCCCCGTTCCCCTGGCATTGGTCGGGTACCGGGGTAGCGTGGGGAAGGGAGGGACGGCTCCTCCGGTGAGGCCGGGGGGCGTCTACCTGGTGGCAGGGGGCACGGGTCGCCTGGGGAGAACCTTCGCCTCCGCACTATTGGGTTGGGGCGCAGGAGTCGTCGTGCTGGCCTCGAGACGAGGGGAGGAGGTTTCTGGAACGTTGAACACGGCTGCGGGAGATTCGGGTTTCGGGCGATTGGACGAGCGGGTGACGTATGTGGCGACGGATGTGACGGACAGGCGTGCGGTTCAGGCGCTGGTGGAAGAGGTCCTTTCCAGGCACGGCGCGTTGCATGGAGTGGTGCACGCGGCGGGCTGGATGGATTTCCGGGCGATGGAGGCGTTGTGTCGAGACAGGGATCGGGAGGCGTGGCTGGAGGCCCTGGCTGGTCCGAGGATCGGGGGCCTGCTGGCACTTCACCAGGCGCTGGATGGGGTGGATACCGACTTCCGCATGGTGGCTTCCTCCCTTTCCACGCGCCTCGGGGGGGCAGGATATGCCGGCTATGCGGCGGTGCATGCCTGGTTGGATGAAGCGGTTCGGGCGCTGAACGCAGCCTCTTCCTCGGCCCACTGGATGGTCGTGGACTGGGATGCCTGGCTGCCGGTCGGCGCTCGCCCGGGTGTTCATGGGCTTTCAGAGGCGGAAGGCCGGGCGGCTTTTGGCGAGGTCTTGCGACACGTCGGGAAGGTGGAGCGGGTTGCCATCTCCAAGGTCTCGTTGAACGAGCGGGAAGTTGCCATCTCGAGGGGAGGCGGGGAAGGGCGGGAAGAAGAATCCGTCCCGCGTGAGGGGAAAGCGGCGGGTAGCGAGATGACTCATCGGTGGAGACCGTTGGACCGAAGCCGTCTGTCCACCGGATACGCGGAACCCACGACCGCAGTGGAGCGAGCACTGGTTGGCACCTGGGAACGGTTTTTTGCTGTAACCGGTATCGGGGTGCAGGATGACTTTTTCGAGCTGGGCGGAGACTCGCTCAAGGCCATTCGTCTGCTCTCGGAACTCGAGGCCCGGTTCGATGTGCGATTTCCAGCCAGGGAGCTTTTCCGTTCTCCCACCATTCGTCACATCGCAGGTCTGATCGAGAGTCGAGCGTTCGTTGGCCTCGGTGAGGATCCATGGGTGGTGTTCAACGAGGGCGCACCGTTCCGGGTCCTGTGCTTTCCTCCCTACGTTTGCTACGGCTTGACCTACCATGGTCTGTCTCTACTGCTGCCTGACGTGGAGATGGTCTGCTTCAACTTTGCTCGTACCGAGCGCCCGTTCGACCTGTTTGTAGAAAGGTCGGTCGCCTTGAAATCGAGACATCCGCTCGTGGTTTTCGGATTTTCTGCAGGAGGACGAATCGGGTACGAGGTGGTCAGACGTCTGGAGCGTCTCGAACACTCTGTGTCCGCGTTGGTGCTCCTGGATGCTTTCGCCCGGTGGAAGACCCTGGCCGAGTATGACCTCGAGGTGGAAACCGCCCGATCCCGCCGACTGCTTGCCGGGTTCGACCATCTGTTTGCAGGCGATCCTGCGTTGAAGGAGCGGGCTGTGAAAGATCTCCTGGAGTACAGCCGGTTGGTGCACGAGGTGGAGGTGGAGGAGCGGTTGGCCGCCGACATCCATCTGATTCGCTCCACGGGACAAAGTCGCACCGAGGACAACCAGGACTGGGTCGAGTTCACGAAGCACAATAATTGGGAGATGTTTACTGCGGGCGACTACCAGGAATACCAGGGATTTGGAGAACATATGGATATGCTCTTTCCTCCCAATCTGGAACCCAACGGAAACCTCTTGCGTACGGTGTTCAAGCACATTGAGTCCTCGATCCTGGCGTAAGAATGTTGCGCTTCTCCTCGGAGGCCAGTTCACCTCCATGGTGGGGAGCAGTGTCTACTGGGTGGCTGTGATGCTGCTTCTCAAGCACCTCACCGGCTCGGGCACGGTCATGGGGCTGGTGGAGATGCTCGCATTGCTCCCCGCCTTTCTGGTGGGTCCCCTGGCCGGTGCTGTGGTGGACACCCTGGACCGAAAGCGGATCATCGTGGGGGCGGACCTGGTCTCTGGTCTCGCGATGATCGTGCTGGCCGTGCCAGGATTGGTGCGGGAGTGCCAACTCGAGCCGATCTCCTTGTTCGGTAACACCCTCGACCTTTCGAAAACACGTATCGAAGTGTGGATGATCATCGGGGTCACTGTCTGCGTCTCTTTGGCTTACGCGCTGTTCCGTCCTGCCGTGGACGCCATCGTGCCTGATCTGGTTCCGGCGCACCGGCTCAAACGGGTCAATGCGTTGTTCCAGTCCAATTTCTATATAACCTATCTGATCGGTACCTCCGTTGCCGGGCTTCTCTACGGTCTGGTCGGCGCTGCAGTCCTCATTTTGGTCAACGGAATTTCCTATCTCCTGTCGGCCGGTCTGGAGAGTCTCATCGAGGTGCCGGCGAGAACCCGGGATTCGCCTCCCGGGACACCGCGGGAGTGGTACGTTCGCACGCGGGAAGGGGTGGCCTACCTGTGGCGCCACCGGGGGTTGCGAGGAATGATACTGGCATTCATGGGCACGAACGCACTCTTTCCCCCGGTCGTTCTCTCACTTCCGTTTTTTGTCGAGGACGATCTGGGCCTTGCACCAGCGTGGTTCGGCCACATCCTTGCCGCCTATCTGGCAGGGGGCATCCTCGGCTTCCTCGGCTTCGGCCTCCTGAAACTGTCCGGGACGCGGAATGCACAGGTTTTCCTCGGGGCGTTTCACGCATGTGCCCTCCTGATGGGAATCCTCTCTGTTTCCTCTTCCATTCCCCTCGTCCTCGGTCTGTTCGCTCTCGTCTCCGTCAATGTCGCCATCATCAACCTTTTGGCTCAGACCATTGTGCAGACTGTGGTGCCATCCAGCATGCGGGGCCGCGTTTTTGGCACCATGAACGCCTTGACCACCGGGTTGATGCCCATTTCCTATGCCGTTTCGGGCGTGCTTTTTGATACGATCGGACAAAACGCACGTCGCATGTTCCTCGGAGTCGCCCTGCTCTGCTTCTGTGCAGCCTTGGCACTCACCTCGAGCCGCGCTGTGCGGACACTGGTCACCCGGGCCACGGAGGGGAAGTCGAACGCGGAGGAAGTGGAGGATGTTGTTACCGGAGGTGGGTGTCGATGAAGGTCGAGATCGCGACAGCAGTTACAAGGTCGGGGTTGTCAGGCGTGAGTTCTGCTATCTCCGTGACATGGGTCAGGCCTGTCAAGACCTGAATGTCCGCATCGTTGCCAAACACGCGCAACTCTCCATAAAGGCCGATGGCCTGGGAGGTGCATGCGGGCATGTCGGTCTGGGCATGAAGCACCAGAAACGGACGCAGCCCCCGGCCCACGTAGCTGGTCGGAGACGCCTCGGACAGTGTCTCCGGGTCCAGGGATCCGAACGCGGCCTCGATCATGTCGTCGTAAATGCGGGGCAGCAGGTTGAGATTGTAGGTACCACTGATAGGGATTACCCCGGCAAAACTGTTCAAGTTGTACCCTCGAGTCGTCAGGTAGCTCGAGTCGGTGGCCAGGAGGGCGACCATGTGTGCCCCTGATGAATGACCCACCAGAAAAACGTTTGCTCGATCTCCACCGTACGCCTCGATGTGGTTCATCACCCAGACATAGGCGTCCGCCAGATCCTCCATGAAAGAAGGGAAAATCACTTCCGGCGATTGCCGGGTGTCCACCACGACCGTGACATACCCGTAGTACCCTGCCATGGTGTCACCAAACGCTCGGTAGAGGGAGCGCTCGGACATACCCTCCTCCGACCATCCCGCGCCGTAGGCGAAAAAAATGACGGGGGCGTCCTGGCGACCCTCTGGTTGGTAAATGTCGAGCTGCTGCTTCGGATTGCTTGACCCCGCCACGTAGGAGATGTCAGTGTGGGTCGCCACGGAGTAGCTTTCGCCTGCTGCTATGATTCCTGGGGAAAACAGGATAACCATGCAAGATGTTATGAGTTTTCGCAGCGATGGTCTGCCAATCGATGACCTGATCATGGTTGCCTCCCGGTTGGTACTCCTGGTCTCTGGTTCCGCCTCACCTGTCCAGCCCTCTCTCCAGTTGTGGACCTCGACAAGGTACTGTCAGCGCCGCTGGTCACGGATCAGAGGCGGTCGCGGCTGGATCAACCAGGGATATTTTATCGCAACGGGTCGGGATTTCCCATGGTGGCCCATTCGCCGCACACAA
>CAYQMG010000158.1:0-11438 GCA_964418585.1 uncultured Gammaproteobacteria bacterium
GCTTGCGCCTCCTCGACCTCCCGGATAGCGGCTGGGTGCACGAGTGCGCCGTCCAGATCCACGACGACGATTATGGTTTCCGGATCCGCGCAGAAATGGTAGCTTTCAGCAGAAGCGCAGTGGCAGCAGGAGGTCCAGGAGGAGCCCGCGGGTCAGGGTCTTTGTGGCTGCTCACAGGGCTTGCGAGGAAACCGCCTCCAATTCGGGGGTGGAGGCTGTGCTGAGGCTCGTCGCCGAGGCGGCGTTGCCCCGGGTCATCGTGGGCGCTCTCGGCGGCAAGGCGGCGGAGATGGCCCGGGGCTTCCGACGTTCCGCGGGTGGAGGCGATCGGCTCGCCAGACATCGGCCACAGCGTGCACGAGGCCCACACCGCGGTGGTCCGGCTCCTGTCTCGGGCCTGGAGGGAACGAAGATGCCTGAGATACACGATACCCATGCTCCGGGCGGTAGTCGTCCCGGCCATCAGTCACTGGAGGGAACGAAGATGCCTGAGATTCACGATACCTGCCCGTTCTGCCGCCCCGACGCTGCTCGAGTCCGGCTTTCGTCGCCCGTTGCGCTGGTTCTCGAGGACGGATACCCGGTGAACCCGGGACACCTGCTGGTGGTCCCCCGGCGTCACGTGGGGGACTGGTTCGAGACGACCGTGGCGGAGCGGGAGGCGATTTTGGAGCTTTTGGACCAGGCTAGGGCCGATCTCGATGCCGAGCTTGCCCCTGACGGGTACAACATCGGGATCAACGTGGGGTCTGCGGCCGGCCAGACCGTGGCGCACGTCCACGTTCATCTCATTCCGCGGTTTCGGGACGACGTGGACGACCCGACCGGCGGGGTTCGATTCGTGATCCCCGAGCGCGGCAACTACCGGGAGCCGGGCAAGATTCCTCGAGCCCGTCCTGTGAAAGGCGCCAGGTGAGACGGCGGATCAGTCGCCGGCCAGCACGCGCATCAGCTTCTCGCGGTCGGCAGGCTCGAAGTCGTCGCCGAGGTGCCAGAGCTTGACCCCCGGGTGCAGGTTGAGGTAGATGGACCGGGCTGCGCCGAGGACCTGCTCCGGGTGGCTCTCCCACCGGGCCGTCCGGGCAGCCTCGAGGAGTGCGGCTGCGCCGGGGCTCCCCGGCTGGTTGCGCGCCGTCCACCGCTGGACGTGCTCCGTGGCTGCGAGGAAATCGCGCTTCTTTCGGTTGCATGCGGCGTGAGCGGCGACCAGGTTCTCGATCCCGTTGTCCGGATATCGTGCCCAGGGAATGAAGTGATCGACCTCGAGCCGGGTCCCGAAGCTCCGTCCACAGTAGAAGCAGGTGTTGTTCTGGATCTCTCGCAGCAAGGGGGCCACGGGGGCGAGCGAGATTCGGTTCTTCCCGAACAGGAACTCCTCGAGCGTGGCCTCCTCGATCAGGTCCCGGTTGACCCGGGCGACCAGGGCGGCCCAGCTCCGGAAGATGAGCGGCCTGAGAAGGAGGTTGAGCCGGACGAGGTAGTGGGCGACGCCCGGCTTGAGAAGGATTCGATTGTCGAACGGGCTTTCGTCGCCCCGCTGATAGGCGGTCACCTCTCTTTTTCTGCGCTCGATGTCGATGTCCCAGCCGATGTGATAGAGGATTGGCTCCTCGCCTCCTCTCACTTTCTGGACTCGAGGCAGCGGCATGAGGATCAGCGTCCACTCGATGCGATCGAGCAGCCGCTGGTAGGGCGCCGGCGCCTCCATCCGTGCCCGGTGGAGCGACATGCTCTGGTCCGGGAGGAGCGCACGAAACGCGAGGATGTCGGTGAGGATTCGTGCCTGTCTGCCCGTGTTCTGCCGGAGGACTCGAGGCGCTGTCGCCGAGGGGTAGGCGCGCGTCTGGGGCCAGTAGAGCTCGAGCACCTTCTCGGCAAGCTGCCGGGTGGTGACCACACCGGGCGGGACCGCGTCCTTTCCGGTCGCTTCCATGCACAGGTCCATGAGGGCGATGACCACGGCGTACTTGTAGGTGGCCACCACGCTGGTACGTTCCAGCAGCGAGATGAGCCGCTCTGCAAATGCGACCAGGCCGTCCTCTACCTCTGCACGGTGCTCCATGGGGGGTATTGTAGCACGTGAGGAGGCCGGGTTCGACTGGTGTGGGGCAACGGATTGAGCCGCGTGGCACAACCACGGGGGCTCCGGGGGCGGACTCCAGTCCATGGGCCTCGGCTCGAGAGTCAATCAACCTCGCCCATTTCCATGCGAATTCTGTACGTTGCCGGGTAGACGTTGATTGTCCCATCCTTGACCAGGTGCGCAAGCTTCGGACCGGGCAGTTCCTGGATACTTGCGCCTTCGTCAAGGAGAACCAGACAACATTCCGAGGGGTGTTCCTGGAACTGTTCCCATACTTCCACCGGAATCTCGACGCCCTCCTCCAGTCGGTTGGGCGAACTCCAGTAGCGAGTCACGAGGTTCCCCGCATCATCGAACCGGCACCAGTGAAACGGTGGCGAACACCGTCGGAGATTGAATCCATCGGCGCTGACAAACCCGTCTCCGAACTCGTCCCTCCAATAGCCCAAGCCGAAGGCGTACCGCTCAAGACGCTTTGTGTAACGTTTCCGAGGCTTCTGTTCGATGTCGGTGGTTTCGGCCAGCGTTTCCCCACGGCCTTCCAGGTGTTCCGTCACCGGTTGCGCATCGAGGTCGTCGACCCGGTGCATGTCGTTCAGATACACTTCGCGAGCCCCATCCTCCTGCCAGGCTCCGACCACCTCGTCTGCTTCTTCGTCATGTGCGCTTTGCCACGGTTCTTCTTCCAGGTCGAAGTGTGCTTCCATGTACTCTGTGACAAAATGCGCCTCGCGGCCCGAGCACGCCCTTATCGCCTGCGTGACCTTGTCGTTGCCAAATGGCCTGGCCAGTTCGGTGACGACCGCCTCGAATACATTGGCCAGGCTTCTGCCTTTGATGAAAATCCGATCGTCGTGCCAAAGCACCTGGCGGGGTTGTGCCTGGCCCGCCGGTTCATTCTCGACATAGGGTGTAGCCCTTACCTCGGCGGCAGCGTCGACCCGCTGGATGCCGGAGCGCTCGAGCCGTGCGGCGGTTGTCCGGACGTGCTTGGTTTCGGACTCATCGGCCAGCTTCGCGCGTGTCAGCGCGTGAGCCAGTGCCAGGAGCCAGGGTTCTTGCTCCAAAGTACCCACTGCCCGTGGAGCTTCAGTGAGCCGGTACTCGAGGACCGCTCCCAGGTCGGAAAGCGAATTGAACGGAGGCCGCTTGCACACCTCTTTGGAAAGCATCTGGAAGTTGGCGGTCTTGGCCCTCACACCCGGGAATAGCTCCGAAGATTTGGTCAGACTCTGCATGGTAACACGGAATCGCAACTGATCGACCCGGGTCCAGACGTTGGTCAACGACAGCCAGCGCTGGCATGTTTGCCAGACCTCGCCAGCATATTGTCCGAGTACTGCCCGAACTCGACCCGCAATGGGCGGGTCGAGCGGTTTGAAGTCAGGGAGCTTCATGAGCCATTCCAGCACCGATTCCAGGGTGGGACGCACGGGCACGCCGACTTGCGACCACAACGGGAGGCGCCGCGCGGCCGGATGAACGAGTGGAGCATCAGGAAACACGTCCCTGGCAGCCTCCTGAAAAACATCCGAAGACCTGAACCACTCTTCGGACTCCGTGAGGGTCAAGCGTTCCTGACGAAAAGCCTGCCGAACCAAGGTTTGCCCCTTCACGTCAAGCTGGAAGAAGAGTCTGCCCAGGAGGGAGTACCATTTCTCGACTTCCTGGACAAGTGAAGCTGGATTGGGGGCCTTGGCCAAAGCACGAATGCGAGCCACCACCTTGTCCGCGCTTTCAGGAGCGGCGCTGTCACCAAGGAGCAGAAGCAATGGCTTTGTCTCCGGGGTGTCAAGCTCCGGTAGCACGAACGGCTCGAGACCCATCAGTGGTTCGGTCTTCGGAGTTCTCAGATAGAGTTCTGCTGGGTGTCGTGCCTGTCTATGGGTGTCAAGCAGACATGGCTTCGATGACAGGAAATGAACCCACGCAGCTAGAACAGGCTGCCCGAGATCCCGGCGATGAGTGTAGTTCTCCTCGGTCAGACTGGCATGCGTTCGGCGCTTCCAATACCAGCCTGGCGCTTTGAGTACCTGTTCAACAATTCTTACCCAGAAATCATCGTCATTCTGTGCCTTCTTCTCCCAACCTGAGAACACATTGTCTGGAAAGGTAAAGTCGTGAGCGGTAACTTTTTGTACCTGCGCATAGAAACGGAGTTCTCGCGTGCTTCCTCTGGACGTCACGAAGTTGCGTGCACGGTGCTTTATGTATGTGGGACTCAAGGACCAATCACAAGTCTTTTCTTCTAGTGGGACGAATGGCAGCAGTCCACTCTTCTTCGTCCGGATCCATTCTTCCCACTGCTGTCTGGAACAGGCGGCGTAGTCGTCGAAGTATGCCTCATCCAGGAAGTGCTCATCCGCCCACTCTTCAGGCAACAGTTCATCCAGGTCGGGGTCCTGAGAAGCAATTATTCCATGGTTGGTAGGATGAAGATAGCGATCTCTCGTAAGCCACCAGAAGTCTTTCGGCGTTGTCGTGTCCAGTGCTGCCATGATATGGGCGATTTGAACGCATTTATTGATCTGTATCTTTTCTTGACCGAACAGTTTCCGGGAAGCCATGGCAATTACTTTGTTGACATCGCTTGGCTGATCCAGTTTGACCAGCTCCAGGAAGCTGGTCGCTGACCCGCGTTCGGCACTGCAAAGTCCATGAATGTCGGCAATGGGTAGCAGTCTTTCCAGGAAGTGCCAATCTTTCATTGAGATGGTTTCGGCCTTGTCCGGAAGTCGGACGACTTTGCTGGCGGGAAACAGGACATCTTTCCCTTTTACAGGAATGAGGGCAAGTGACTCCGCAGTAGAAGTATGGTATTTGAACTTGTTCAATCCGTTCTTGACAATCATCCAGAGTTCCAAGACCTTCGTGCGCGATCGAGGCCGCGGTATCGGGCGGATCGTCTTGAGTCGAGATATCAGCTCGTCTGTGTCCAGCGTCTCAAGCCGTCCCCACGATTCCAGACGCTGCCGGGATTTCCGGTCAACTTCCCTTGATAGTACATGGTTCTCTTCATCTGCGAACACCTTGAGGAGTTCGCTGGGTTTCCAGATCGAGTAGGTCCGCAATGGTGGCGCGATACACTCGTCGGCGTCCACCAGGCGTCCTCCGGCAGCGAGCAGCAGTGGCGTGTTGCTGAGCGCATTCTCAAATTGCTCACAGACCTCTGATGTTGCCTCGGCCCCAAGGGAGTCGGGGCTCCACGGGTCGGGTCGTGCTGGCAACAAGCGATAGGCCTGTGCGCGTTGATCTAACTTGAGGCGCCGTTTTCTGAGCCAGGTCAGCATCGTCTCGGCAGCCAGCCGACCGAGACGATGCAGTAGCCAGCGGTTCGTTGGAGAGATGGAAGGGGCCTTTATCCCGCCACGGGCTGGGTCCTGCAGGAACGGTGCATTACACGAGAACGGGACTCCGACGGTGACCCCTGTCGGCAGCACGACGTACAGCCGTTGTGGTTCTGGGAGACCCAGGACCAACTGAACCCGGCATGGCGGCAGGTCGATGTTGTCCGTGTGTCGTTCCTCGCGAATTTCCACCAGGGCCTCGTTCGGGAACGGTTCCGGAGTGGACGTGAACAGCAGTACTTTTCGCGGATTCCCCTTGCCGGTCAGCAGGATTTCTCTCGAGCCCGGCACAGGGCCATCGCCCTTGTCTTTCTTTCTGAGGGTGATGTCGTTGATCTCGAGTTTCTCGATGTTTCGGAAAAACAGGAGGGAGGCCGCGCTTTTTCTCCACTCCTCAAGATTCGCCGCAAATGCGTTTTCTCGGTTTTTGTCCTGAAATGTCACGGAAAAACGGGTCAGGGAACAGGGCGGTGCGTCATTGAGCCATTCCGGTTCGGTGAAGCGATCTTTGTGAAAACGTACCGCCAGCGATGGGGTCAGCACCTCCACTGTGTCTCCGAGGCTGAACGTGGACTTGAATCCCACACCTCGAAAGCCGATGGTGTGCAGTGTGCGCTTGTTTGAGAACCCGAAGCTGCACAAGGAGGAGAACTCTTCCTCGCTAAAGTCCCGCCCGTCATGTTCGAGCAGAAACCGGCCACGGGCCGTGGAGACTCGAACATGCGTTGCGCCCGCGTCATCGGCGTTCTGAAGGAGTTCAGAAAGTACATGTCGCGGACTCTGAACCTGCCCGAACAACTGCCGCCACGGACCGGCAAGCTCAGGGTCTCTTTCGAGTTGGTCCCACCGCTCCCGCGTCCGCCTCTGAACTGCTTGAAAGTACTCCGGGGCCTGCCTTTGGGTCATGAAGGGGGTCCTCCGTGCTGAACGAGTTCTGTCACCTTGTACGTTTTTGTGGCGACATCGAAATCGGGGGCCTTGTTGAACGGAGCCTTGATATACACGGGTTGTTTTGTTGTGTCTCCGGACACTTCCACCAAGGCTAGCACAGCTTGCTTCGGCCTGTTGAGCAATGTGAGGACCTCGTTCCTGGTGAGCACCACCGAGCCGTCGTCCGGCCCGTATGCCTTCACGCAAACAAAGAGCAGTCGACCTGTGTCGGGTTGTCTTGACTCCACATGGTGTCCAAGGTTTTCTGCGGTTACGTCTGTAGGAGGTCGGCCCAACCTTCGTTCTGTTTCCAGAACGGTCTGCAGCGCCAGCCGTTGACGGTGCTCTGGTGACTTGTCAGGATGGAGTGCCCCTCCCTGCTGGACGTTCCGCATGCGCCGGATCAGTGCCATGGGCACCACCAGCGCACCACCCACGACAACAGGCGGCTTCACCGAAAGACGTCGTTCCTGTTCGAGTTCCTCGAGCCGCTCGTTGAGGCGGTTCTCCAGTCTTTCTGCCCGGGTGCGCGCCATTGCGGAGTTGAGATTGACGTTGGCTCTCCCTGCTGATTCTCTGGCGGCAAGCTCCCTGGCGCGGCGATACCAGTAGTCGATTTCCTTTCTGAGACGGCTCTCGACAGCCTTTTTTGTCCTGCTGACAACCTCTTCTCGAAAGCAGCGGACTGCGCGAGTGTGTTTGGGAACAAGATGCTGAATTGCGTGAGAGACGGCCGCTTCTTGTGGATTCTTCCAGTGGCCGGCATCTGTCAACGCGGCGGCGACCAGTTGTCGCTCGTCGTCTCGTATCGGCCGGTAGTCGAGGTACGGAGCTGGGCCAGCCAGGGTTGCGGAGCCGCCGGCGTCCATCTCAACGAACTGCAGTTGGCGCGAGGCCGTCCGCCTGTGCCCGTGTCCAACGACACGCTGGTCCTGAATTGTGTGCTCTACATAGAATAGCATTCGTATCCGGTCGGCACCGGTTTCCCGCGGGTCGACAAGAACGGCTCCGCGTCGCAACAGGTCCGGGTCCTTGTCCAAGAGGACCGCTATCGTTGCGTCCAGGAGGGGGTGGCCGGGGCAGATGAACTGCGCGGGAGGACGTGCCGGGACATGTATGAGGTCCTTGTGAAAGGTGACCCGTTCGTAGCGGCGCAGGACCGGCCGCCCAACACCGGCGTGCTGCTTGTCACCACGGATATTGTACGGCACCTTGAGGATTTCATATCGGTTGGGCTCACGTTCAGTGATCTTGCCTCCCAGCAGGCGAAAGGCTTTGAGAAAGAAGGATGCGACGAAGTAGGGTTGTAGTTTCCCGGTATCGGCCCGATCCACATCTTCCTTGACGCGCCGGATTGTGGCCGTGTCCAGTGTCTCCTGGACCAGGGAGCGTTCTTCCAACAGTCTTTGAATCCGCTCGCGCTCCAGTGCGGAGTCCACCTCCCGGAGCAGCCTGTTGTGCACCTCAGGCTCCTCACCGTTGCGAATGGCTTCGACAAGAAGATCACGAAGGGACCTTTCCCTGAAAAGCTTCCCGAGCACGTCGAAGACTCTGCCTCCGAGCGCTTTTCTCTGCTCATCGATCTTGTCGAGCAAGCGGCGGTACACCCGGCCTTCACGCGTCTCGTATGCAACCAGGTTCCACAGGTGACAGACTTCTGTTTGACCGATACGATGGATTCGCCCGAACCGCTGCTCGATTCGATTGGGGTTCCACGGCAGGTCGTAGTTGACCATCAGATGTGCGCGCTGGAGATTGATGCCTTCTCCCGCCGCGTCGGTGGCAACCAGGATCTGGGCGTTCCTGTCCTGGCTGAACCGTTCCTGAGTTCTGTAGCGTTCGTCGCGGTCCATGCCCCCGTGGATTGTGAGCACCGCTTCCGGTCGATCCAGGAAGTCCGCAAGACGATCCGCCAGGTAGGACACGGTATCGCGGTGCTCGGAAAAAATGATGAGCTTTCGCCGGTTGCCCCCTGAGTCGAACATTTCGGCGCTCTCCCGCAAGAGGTCGGAAAGCTCTTCCCATTTGCGATCCGTATGACTGTCAAGCACCTCCCGAGCAAGCTGTTCCAGGTGCATGAGGCTGTCAATCTCACTTTCGAGTTCCGAGATGGTTCGAGCTGCCGAGGTCTGCTCCACCAGATGCTGCTCGGCGGCCTCGATTTCGGCTGAAGGGACGTCGTCCAGATCTTCCAGGGCGCCGTTCAAGAGAACGTCGAGTTCCTGCTGCTTGTTCGGCATGCCCGTCGAATCGTGGGGCGCGGCCTCCTGCTCTGCAAGTCGCGTTTGCAACCGCCGCCGTCGCCTGCGAAGAGATTGGTAGATGGCCTTGGGGGACGAGGCGAGGCGCCGTTGGAGTATTGTGAGGGCAAAGCCTATCAAGTTGCCTCTTCGCCCCTCCCCTTCGGCAGTGAGGAGTTCTGCCCGATTCATTTCCTTTCGGACGTATTCGGTGACCGCCTGGTAGAGTCTGGCTTCCCGTTCCGAGAGGGTGTATGTCACCGTATAGGCCCGCCGCTCCGGGAAAAGCGGGGTACCGTCCAACCTTACGAGGTTTTCCTTGGTGACCCGGCGCATGAGGTCCGACACGTCCTCCACCTGCGTGCCGTTTCGAAAAGCTCCTTCGAATCGATCAGGGTCCAGCAACGCCAGGAATAGCTGGAACTCCTCCTCCTTTCCGTTGTGAGGCGTCGCGGTCAGAAGGAGAAAGTGGCGGGTTCTCCTCCCCAGGAGTCGTCCGAGCTTGTATCGCTTGGTTTCCTTGATTTCCCTGCCGAAAAACGAAGCGTGCATTTTGTGAGCTTCATCGACCACGACAAGGTCCCAATCTGTCTGATCGAGCAACGCCATGGCCTTCTTGTTGCGGCTCATCACGTCAAGTCGGCCGATGATCAGATTCTTGTCTGTAAACGGGTTTCGCGCACGAGAGGCCTTGATCGTAGCGCCATCCACAATGTCGAACTGCATGTGGAACTTCGTATCAAGCTCGTCCTGCCATTGCTCGGCGAGGTTCCCAGGGCAGCAAATCAGACACCGGTGGAGATCTCCTCGGGCCATGAGTTCCTTTATCAGCAGGCCCGCCATGATGGTCTTCCCTGCTCCCGGGTCGTCCGCAAGGAGAAACCGCAACGGCTGACGGGGCAACATGGTTTCGTAGACACCCGTAATCTGGTGCGGGAGGGGTTCGATAAGGGAGGTATGGACGGCCAGGTGGCGATCGAAGAGGTGGGCGAGCCGGATACGTCGAGCTTCGGAGACCAGACGGAATAATTCGCCATCTCCATCGAAGCGGAACGGTGGTTGCTGGGCTTTGATGCGAAGCGTCGGCTCACGATCCCTGAAGATGAGTTCGTTGTGAATTTGGCCGGTATCGTCTTCGAAGGTCACTTTCACGATATCCGGTCCGTGCCATTTGACATCGATGATCGTAACGATACTGCCGGAGTGGATACCTTCGACAGCTTCTCCTTTTTTCAGGTCTTCCAGTCGTGCCATGGTTCGGTCACTCCATCCGCACCCGTCAATCTGGTACTCCGCCTTGTGCGGCGTCCACCCACCGGCCTTTACGCCGGGTCACCACCACTCTCACGTCGCTTCCTGCCTGCCATTGCCTCCCGGAATCCTTGACATGGGAGGAACGGATCTTGGCGCCGGTGCTCAGGTCCATCGTCCCAACAGGCCACACATCCCGATCGCTGTCGCGTCCCCGGGAAAGCTCCGATTCGTGTAGCCGGCGCTCGAATCCATGGACCTTGCTGAAAAAGAGATGACGGCATGTGCGATATTCCGTGCCGCCCGATGGCCGTCGTGCGTCTTGACCAGGAGCGTCCTGGCCTGCGCGGAATCCGTGCGGGACATGACCCCGGTGCGAAGGCGCCGTGTGCAAACGGCTGTTCGGGCGCGAAGCACCTGTTGTCCAGGAAAGCTCTACGCGCCGGGATTTGGAGAGAACTCGGTTGCGACGTCATCCCCGGGAGGAGGGGCGCGCTGACAGACGAGTTCAACTGCGACCCCACGGTGAACGAGTTCGGTGAGCGTGTCCGTTGCCGTGGGCATGCAGGGGTGAGGTGGCGCGTGCTGTCGTCGGAATCCATCGCGGCATACTGCTTGTTTCTTGGGGCGGGTCTGATGAAAGTCGAATCTTGGCCGCGTGCGTCGCCATCTCCCATCGAGGCTTCCTCTGTGTACCGACAGACTGTGTGCTCAGAACTTGGTGGTTACCAGAATACGCCACAATGTTCCTTCGTGCAACCGCGCACTGTTCGGTCGCCGCGGGAGTGTGAGCCAGCCTTGCTCCATCTGTGCCGGTCGAACGTGTGCGCGCCCCTGGGCTCCAAGTTGGGGCCCCACTCCGTTGGCCTGGCACCAGAATCCAGAGTTTTTCTGGGACGGTCACCCTCGTTGCGCGGGACCATGACTGACCCGAAAGACCGAGTCCACCGGCTCAGAGAACACCTTCGCCCCCAACGACCCCCCATTTCCACCCCTTCTGCTCCCTTCAAATCCGCTGCGGAGCCCAGTCCATTGGTCCACGCCCGTCCCGCCCGGGGACCATTCCCAAAATCCGTCGCCATCGTGCCGCGTACGGTCTTGTTGCCGGCTGTGACCGAAATGGACGTGACGGGGTCCCCCGGAAGCGACTCCACGCGGGGGAACGAGGTCGCTGACCAACGCAGGGGAACGAGGTCGCTGACATCACGTGGATTCGGACGCCTTCTCCCAGGGTTGCTGCACGGGGGAAGGCATGGTATCATGACACAACCAGTGAAGTTCCTGCCGGAAGCCTGTGCCTCGTTCCCAAACCTGAGCTGCATGCCCCAGTCGTTTCCGTACCTGAGCTGCATGCCCTTGTGACCGTTGCCCCGCCTGTTCTGTGTGGTTTTGGCCGGTTGACTTGCCCGCCCCGCCTTCCTCGAGCCGTGCCCCGGCTCGACCGCGCCGTGATGGAAGTATCGGCGGGCGGATGACGCACCCTGTGTCGGCTTTCGGTTGTCAAGACGCAAAAGAGAGATGGTGCCTCGACCCGGGGGCTCGAGGCGGGGAGGTGAGTACGATGAACCGTGGTGAGACCGGCGCCCG
>CAYQMG010000159.1:0-4501 GCA_964418585.1 uncultured Gammaproteobacteria bacterium
GTGAGTTTCTGCGCATGATTCCGGCGTTGCGCGAGCACCTGGCGTCCCTGAGTGGTGCGCCGTTCCGGCTTCTCGAGTACGACGAGGAGCGGTTCCAGGGGCAGGTGTGGGTGAAGTACGAGGTCCAGCGTGCGCTGCAGGCGGCGGGGTCCTCAGGCCGGGGGCGTGTGCGATTCGTGGTCTACCTTCCCCTGTCCGAGGATCGACTGGACCGGGCCGGTCCGGGCGACGAGGCCCCGCTGGACTTGCTCGTGGAGTATCGAGTTTCCGGGATTGTCTGGCGGATTGGCGGGAAGCGCCCGACGCTTTTTGGATTTCTGCGCCAGGCCGGGGTTCCTCTCCCCGATGCCCCGGGGGAGCAGCGGCGGCTGTACACCGGGGGTGCGGACTCCCTGCTTGCCAGGTACGTGGCCGAGTACGCGAATCGTCCGGCTGCGTTCTGGCACACGACGCTGACCCCTGAGCTGGTGCGGTCCCGCCTGCTCGGCGACGTGGATCAGAGGATCCTGGAGCTGGCGGTGGATCCCGAGGGGACGTGGGCGGGCTTTCGGGACAGGGGCCTGGACCGCGAGTTCCTGGCGATGGTGCGCGAGCGGTACGGTTTCGACGCCCGGCTTGCCGATCCCGGCGAGTGGGTGCGGGCGTTCGTCGCCACGATCGCGTTGACCGAGACCTTCCTCGGCTACCACGAGCCTGCCGACTTCCCGTTTGCCGACCGCCTCCCTCCTGAGCCGCTGCGCGGGCATCATGTTCAGCTTCTGGAGCGGTGGTTGCGGGACAGCGAGGCGCGTGGCGCCTGGGACCGGTGGGTGGAGACGGTGGAGACCCGGGTCAATCTCACGGAGTGGGCCCGCGGGCGGCCCGGGTTGTCGTTCGGTTTTCCGCACCTTGTGGGGCTGCGCTGGGCCGAGGTCCGGGAGGCCTTCGAGGAGGCTGCCCCGAAGGCGTCGGCCACGGAGCGGTTCTTCGCCGATCATGGCGCCTTGATCGCCAGGGAGGCCGAGTTCGGGCGGGCGAGCCACCGGCCTGTGGGGGCGTGGACGCTCCTGGGAGACCTGGGCAAGTTCCTGCAGGCCTGTGCCGAGGGGCGGGCGAAGGTGGGGAAGCTCTCCAGGGTGGAAGATCTCGCGCGCGCCTACGTGGAAGGTGCGGCATCCATCGAGCTGCAGCACCTTCGAATCCGCCACCGTGCCGAGGAGCACAACCTCCCGGCGGCGATCCAGGTGGCGGACCGCGTCTACGCCGACTACGCGAACGCGCTGAACACGCGCTTTTTCCAGCGGATCGCCTCGAGCCGGTCGGCGGCGATTCCGGGGCTGCCCGATGTGACGACCCGCCTGGAGGAGGCGGTCTGGCAAGCCAGGGGACGGCGTGCGGTCATCATCGTGGATGCCCTTCGCTACGACTGTGCCATTGCGATCCAGGAGCGGCTCCGCGAGGGGACGGTCACGGTCGAGCCGGTGGTCGCCATGCTTCCCACGGTGACCGCGGTCGGCATGACAGCGCTGCTGCCCCTGTCCGGGGCCCAGGTCACCCTGGAGATGAAGGGGAACAGCCTTCACCCGAAGGTGAACGGGAAGGACATGTCGGAACTCTCGAACCGGATCGCCCACCTGGACGCGTTCGGAGCCAGGTGCATGAGAATCGGCGAGGTGGAGGCGGCCGGCAAGCCCCCGTCGGGACCGGGCGACCTCCTGGTGGTCCTCGGCCACGACGCCATGGACCGCGACGGCCACGGCAATGCCCAGTCGCTCGTCCGTCGTGTCCAGCTCGAGGTGGACCGGCTCGCCCGCCTGGTCCGCAAGCTTCACGGCTGGGAGTACGAGACGGTTCACGTGGTCACCGACCACGGCTTCATCCTTCTGGACGAAGCGCGGCTGCCCGAGGAGGTGGCGTGCGACAGGGACTGGTGTCACGTCCGGAAGGAGCGTTTCGCCCTGGTGCCGGCCTCGGCCGACCTTCCGCTGGCAGCGTTCCCGTTCCCGTGGGACCCGGATGTGAAGGTGGCCGTCCCACCGGGTCTGGCCTTTTTCAAGGCCGAGAAGTCCTTTTCGCACGGCGGGGCGTCCCTGCAGGAGCTTGTCATCCCGCACCTCCAGTCCAGCCGCCGCGCCGGGCTGCCGCGGACAGGCGTGGAGGTCGTGCTTCCGACCTTCGAGCTGGTGCGCACTGCGGTCAAGGTCGTGCTCCGGCCCAGGCGGCCCGGGGCCGACGGGGCTTCCCAGCAGATGCTTCTATTCTCCGGGACCGGTCGCACACTGGTTCTGGATGTGTTTCGCGCAGATGTGGCCGGCGCGCGCCGGTCGGTTCTCGCGTCCGGCCCGAGGGAGGTCCGCCTCGACCCGGAAAGCGGTGAGCAGGCCGTGACGTTGTTCTTCCACACCGCAGCATCGTTCCGGAAGGGTGAGCTGCTCGACCTCGACATCCGGGACGTGGAAACCACGGAGCAGTTCCCGCCCGGGGGTATCAAGCTGACCGTTGGGCGAGACATGTGAGGATCCCATGAACGAAGGCACGCTTCAACTCGATGAACTCGACCGCCTGGCGACCGAGGCCTTCCCCGGCCTGGTCGTGCGCAAGGACCTCCTCCGATTGATGCGCAGCGCGTTCGGCGTTCCCGCGTTCGTCATCGAGTTCCTTCTTGGGAAGTACTGCGCCTCGACCGACGAGGAGGTCATCCAGGAGGGGCTGACGTTCGTGAGGGAGACCCTGGCGGCCAAGTATGTCAAGCCGGACGAGCGCGAGGCGGTCAAGTCGTCGATCAAGCAGCACACGACCTACGAGATCATCGACAAGATCTCTGTCCGCCTGGTGGAGACGCACGACAAGTACTGGGCACGGCTGTCCAACCTCAACGTCGACTACATCAACATCGACGACAGCCTGGTCCGCCGGCACGATCGACTGCTGATGGGCGGCATCTGGGCGGAGATCGTGCTACGCTACGACGACTCGTTCATTTTCAAGGGCCAGAACCGTCCGTTCTTCGTGGAAGGGCTGCGTCCGATCCAGGTATCCACGCGAAACGTCGACAGCTTCGTCGAGGCGAGGCGACGGTTCACGACCGGCCAGTGGCTCGACCTGATGATGCGCTCCATGGGCTATGAGCCGGCTCATCCCTACTACACGCGCCGGCGCAAGCTGCACTACATGCTGCGCCTGGTGCCCTTTGTCGAAAAAAACTACAACCTCGTGGAGCTGGGGCCTCGAGGCACCGGGAAGAGCTTCGTCTACCAGCAGTTGAGTCCCTACTGCCACCTTGTCTCGGGCGGGCAGACGACCACTGCGCAGATGTTCGTGAACCTCAGCACGGGTCAGCGAGGCCTTGTCGCCCTCTGGGATGTCGTGGCGTTCGACGAGGCGGCCGGGATCCGCTTCTCGGACAGGAGCGGCATCAACATCATGAAGGGATACATGGAGGACGGCACCTTCAGCCGTGGGCGTGACATCATCACCGCGGAAGGGTCGGTGGTCTTCGTGGGCAACATCGACGGGGATATCGAGACCATCGTTCGCACATCGAATCTTTTCTACCCGATGCCCAAGGAGATGGACACGGCCTTCTACGACCGAATCCATGCCTACGTGCCTGGTTGGGAGTTCCAGAAGACATCGGACGCGGCCTACACCAGTCATTTCGGCCTGGTGACCGACTACCTGGCCGAGGTCTTCCGCGAACTGCGAAAGCGGAGCTACGGCGACTATGCGGAGCGCTTCTTCCGTTTCGGGTCGCACCTGGGAGGGCGGGACCAGAAGGCCGTGAGAAAGACCGTCTCCGGCCTGATCAAGCTGTTGCACCCGGATGGCGCGGTGACCAGGGAGGAACTCGAGGAGTACCTGGCCCTTGCCATGGAGATGCGCCGGCGTGTCAAGGAGCAGTTGCGCAAGATGGGGGGGCTCGAGTACTGGGACACCAGCTTCTCCTACATCGACAAGGAGTCCGGGCAGGAGACATTCGTTCCGGTTCCCGAAATGGGGGGAGGAACGCTCATCGCCGAGGGCGGTCTCCCGCCGGGCAGCGTCTACACGATCGGCACGGACGCCGGCGACAATCGCCTCGCCCTGTTCCTCCTGCAGACCCAGATGAACCGCGGATCGGGCCGTATCATTCCACTCGGCAACCTCTCGAGCAGGATGAAGGAGGCCATCAAGACCGCGGACGCCTACCTGAAGGCGAACGTGAAGAACCTCGGTATCGACTACGACCTCCGGGCCTACGACTTCACCGTCCAGGCCATCAACCTGAACCAGGCCAAGGAAGGGGCCGAAACCGCGGTGGCGTTCTTCATCGCCCTGGTCTCGAGCCTTCTTGCCAGGCCCGTGCAGGACCAGACCGTGGTGCTCGGCGAGATGAGCGTCCAGGGCATGCTGTTGAAGGTCACGTCCCTCCCCGAGCGCATGCAGTTGGCGGTCGAATCCGGCGCGAAGCGCATCCTGATCCCGAGCGAGAACAAGCGCGACCTGGCCGAGGTCCCTGACGCGATTCTCACGGCGATCCAGT
>CAYQMG010000160.1:0-4727 GCA_964418585.1 uncultured Gammaproteobacteria bacterium
ACGAACTGCTGGACCTGGAGCGTGATGTGTCGCCGCGCCTCCGGCTCCGGCGATGCGAGGACCGATTCGCCCTTGGAGACGAACTGGTGCTGCCGGAAGGCGAACAGGGGATGGCCGAACTCGTCCCGGCACAGGTGGCCTTGAAGGAGTGCCCGGCGGATGGCCTGCTCGCAGGTCGCCCGGTCCACCCCGGTGAGGCCCGCCAACTCCGCAGCCACCCCGTTCTCCCCGCTGATCGCGCGCGGGGTGCAGCGAACGAGCCGTCCACTCGCGTCCTCGCGGAGCCCGAGGATGGATTCGATCCAGGCGGACAGGGGGTCGGCCCGAAACGCTTCGGCATCGCCCGGCAAGGGCGTGCGTCCGGACACCAGGCGCTCGCGAAGCTCGGCCACGAACGCGGCGTCCTCGGTGCTGCGGCAGGGCGTCGCCCTCCGGAGCGTCTCCCCGATGACCCGTTCCGGCTTGACCGGCGCGCCGAAGAGGCGGGAGGCGACCGCGGCCACCTCCTTCTGCTGTTCCGGCCAGGTGCCGCCCCCGGCGAGGGTGGCGGAGGTGCCGACATGCTGGAGGTGGGGTGCCTTGCATGCCTCGCGCAGCCGCCGGACCAGCATGGCCACGTCGGCGCCCTGGCGGCCTCGATAGGTGTGCAGCTCATCCAGGACCAGGAACCGGAGCCCCTTCGCGGCCTCGATGAGCTGGTAGTCCCAGGGCCGTGTGAGGACGAGTTCGAGCATGACGTAGTTGGTGAGCAGAATGTCGGGCGGATCGGCGATGATCTCCTTGCGCTCCTCCTCCTTTTCCTGGCCGGTGTAGCGACGGAAGGTGACGGGAGGATGGCCCGCGGGGTATCCGCGGCAGAGGAACTTCTCGAGCTCTCCCACCTGGCTGTTCGCCAGCGCGTTCATCGGGTAGACGATGATGGCCTGGATGCCCTTGCCGGTGCCCTGGCGCAGCACGTGGTCCACGATGGGCACGATGTAGGCGAGGCTCTTTCCGGACCCCGTGCCGGTGGTCAAGACGTAGCTGTCGCCGGCCCGTGCTGCTCGAATGCCCTCGACCTGGTGCCGGTGAAGCTGCAACGGGGGTCCGAGCGTGCCGTCCTCCTCTTTTTTTCGGAAGATGTTGAGACACTCGGGGTGCAGGGTCCCCTGGTCGATGAGCTGGGCGAGAGACTCCCCGGGCTCGAACGAGGGGTTCAACTGAATGAGGGGGTCGGGCCAAAGAAACCCGCGCTCCATCTCCTCCTCAACCAGGCGGTGGATGCGGTCGTCCTTGATGGTCAGGAAGCTCCGAACGTAGGCGCCGTACTCCTGAATGACCCGGTCACGAAGCTGGAAGATGTCCACGGCGGCTGCTCTCCTTGTCCGGTCGTGGCCTGATGAAGGCCGGTGGCGGCGTCCGAACACGCTTCATCCCGGGGCCTCCCGCCAATCCCGGGGGGACGACGGCGCGGCCCGCGTGGGGCGTGGGGTGCGAACATTGAACGGAAGGGTATCATCCTGTTCGGTGCAGGGCAAGGGGAATGGGAGTCGGGGGCCGGGACCCGGGAGGTGGGGAACGGGGAGCGGGGGACGGGAGGCGGGACGGGATGTGGGGGTTCGGGAAAGGCGTCCAGTGCCCCTCCCTGTCCTCATCTGATCGACGTGGACGACGCGACGGGGTGAAAGCGCAGACGGAGCGATTTGTTTCCGTATGTTCCCCGCCTGCGCTTCGGCGGCGCGTCTACGACTACCAGCCGCTGCGGTTCGGAGCACTCGAGGTCGCGGAGCACCCAGCGCTTGTAATGGGTCTCGCGAAAGGCAGTTTCAGTCAGCACGAAGTGCTCGATCTCTCCAACAGTCACGGTGCGACCGGCAAAACGTTCGAGAATCTGTCTTCGCAAGACGTCAAAACGGGGTTTTTTCTCAAAGAGCACAAGTTGGTTCGGGTCCGTGGCATCGGAGAAGGTGAACCCACCCGACTCGTCCACCTTCCACATGGCCTCCTTCATCTTCTGGAGTCCTCTGATGCTGTTCGTCGCATGGAAAAGAAAATAGTCGGTCACGTCGTGCTCGTTCCGCATTTCGAATGAGCGCACGTGGGCGGCCCCCGCTCTTTCCCGAAGCTGTTTCATGTAGAGGTCATGAAGAAACCTGTTCCTTTCCCGGGAATTCCTGGTGTTGATGCCCTTGCGCCAGCCCTTTGTACCGAAAAACCGGTCGAAGTTCGCTTCCTGGTCTGGGTGCCCTATGAACCGATTGATTTCCTCATACATGAAGGTAACCATGACCTCGCAGCTTCGGTAGCTCATGATTTCTCTCACCACGGAGAACGGGACGCCAGACCACCCGAACGGGTCGATGAAGGCAAAGGTCGGGGGGAGTGTGCCACGGAACCGGTGGTATCGACGGCGCAGATCCTCGAACGCCTCGGCAAACGCCATTCCCCCAACCACTTTTACCCGAAAGTTGCTGGGACGCTCGATCTCCGCCACGACCTTCTCCAAGACTTCAGCTCGCCGCAGGTCTTTCTCAACAAAGTAGAAGTACACGTCGGAGTCGATGTGCTCCCGGTACTCAAGGGCCGTACGAAGTGCGATGACGGGCGATCCAGGCTCCCCACCGGAGTACTTTCCTGGTCCGGCAAACCCATCGATGTAGAGCACTTCCTTGTGGCCGCCCCGAGTGAGGATCGGGGTCCACGCCTGCATGTAGCGCTTGAGGATTTCGTGCTTGGCCCGCGTGTGGGGTTGCAGGTCCCAGACAGTGGCTCGTGGAGCTGCCATCTCCTTTCTCCTCCGGTGGGATCCCATGGTCATGTCAAACTGAGCACGCGCGCCGTTCCGGGCACGTCCCGAACGCTTCGTTTTCGCGTCGCAGCGAGCGTACAGAACGGGGGGCGTCCTCGACGAGTGCATCGCGATCGCCCAGCAAGCAATTGCAGCCTCGGAACACCATCCCCAGGTCACGCCAGAGGTTCTGGTCCTCCTTGCATAATGCGGGCATGACCGCTGGAGAGAGCCGCTCGAGGGCGAAGCGGTACAGCTGGAGCTGCTGTTCGTAAGGAATCCGGTACTTGAAGCCCGAGGCGTCCCGCTCCTCGGTCAGGTAGTCGAAGATGCGCTCGTCACGACCGTTCTTGCGTGCCGCGGTCCGAAGCGAGCGGCCGGAGGTCGCGCGGAGCGCTCCCAGGGTCACCATCTCCGGCTCCAGGTCATTGATCTCTCTGATAGCATGCGCGTAGCCGAACCGCCATCCTTCGTAAGGCACCATCGGATCCAGGCGGAACCGCACCGGCCAGCCCGCGTCCCTCACCCGTCGCGCGGCCGCGAAACGTGCCGACGGAGACGGGGCACCGTGCTCCCATTCTCGAGCCACAAACTCCGCGTTCACCGACCAGGAAAAGACCACCTGCCTGGTCGGCTCCAGCTCGAGCGCGTGGTCCACCTGGATCGATTTCGTGAGGAAGATGAGCCGATGACGATGTTGTGCAGCGAACGGTGGGATGATCCAGTGGGTCAAGGGCTTGCCGGTGACCTTCCGAAACGCCTTGTCGAAGACCAGCCCGTCCTGAAGCTCGCCGACGATCAGCATCTTGGGGACCGGGTCGGCGAGCCAGGCGTCAAGCTCGCGGCGCATGTCGTCCACGTTCGTGTAGACCAGTCCGGGCAGGAGGTCCGGGTTGAACCGAAACCACGGCGTGGTCTGGAGAAAGCAGTACGCGCACCGATATGGACAGCCGCCGGCGGGCACGAGCTGCCAGAACCGGAAGCACACGATGCCGGAGCCCTCGCCGGGACCGCCGAACTGCCGAATGAACTTCGATGCCCGTCTGCCGGTTTTCATGCGATTCTCCCTCTTTTTTCTGGAGGCAACGCCGACAGGTGCGACGACCCCAACGGGCGCCCACCTCGAGGTCTTCCGTTCACGACGCGAAGCACACCGGTCACGACACCGTGCAGCCCCGCATCGGACGTCTGGATGGGGATCGGGGCGTAGCGCGGGTTCTCCGCGACAAGCCGCCAGCCGTCAGCAGTTCGCTCGAGCCGCTTCAGAGTGGTCTCTCCATCCAACGTGACGACCACGATACTCCCCGGTCGGGGGTCAGGGGCCGGGGCCACCACGACCAGATCTCCGTCCAGGATCCCGGCTCCCTCCATGCTGTCACCGCGCACGCGCAGCAGGAAGCTGTCCGGCCGGCGGACCATCGCATCCGGCACCGGAAGCCGGTCTGCAACGCATTGCTCCGCGGCAGCAGGGATACCGGCGGCGACGTTCCCGACAACCGGAAGGGACACACTCGCCGCGGGTAGACGTACCAGGGACGCGCCCCGCGCCCGGCCCTGCGCGGATTCCAGCAAGCCCTTGCGAACGAGCGCCCGGACATGGTCCCGCGCGGTGCCGGTGGACCGCCAGCCGAACGCATTACACAGCTCGCGGAGCGTTGGGGGCGGGAGGCCCTGTCGCGCACGTTGCTCGAAAAAGCCGATGACCCTGCGCTGGACTGGTGGTAGCTGGTCGGGTCGCCTCATGATAGTACTATACCACTTATCTGAGTGGTTGTCCACCATGACGCGCCGCAGCGGCACGCCAGGCCTGGTCCTCCGCAGCTCGGCTCGAGGTGTCCCTGTGGGTTTCGGTACGGGACGCTTGAGTTGGGCGGAACGGGCGTGGAGAACAGGGGAACGGGGAGCAGGAAACGGGACTCGGGAGGCGGGACTCGGTCGTCGGGGAAGGGGCAACGGGAGG
>CAYQMG010000161.1:0-31859 GCA_964418585.1 uncultured Gammaproteobacteria bacterium
CCTGTTTAGCTGGGACCCGGAGCGCGTGTTTCGGGGTCGTGTGAACTACCGGTGGAAGAATCCGGATACGAGCACGGTGGTGACGCACCTTTATGCGAACTACCAGGCGGAGGGAGTGACCATGCCCTACACGGTAGAGGATTACAAGAGGGACCTTCTGAAAGAGGTGGTGAAGGCGATTCCAGCCGAGGAGATCCTGTCCCGATTCGACCCCGAGGAGCGGCTCCGGGGGCTCCCTCCCGAGGAGCGACTCCGGGGGCTGTCTGTGGAGCAGATTCGGGCGTACCTGGAAAAGTTGCAACGCGAAAACGACTCCTGAGACCTGCCCCATCTTCCCCAGTGAATCCGACAACCTGTTGACATCCACTGGTGCTGCGGCACTGCTCATCACCTCGCGCAGGCGTGTGCGCAAGCGATCGGTTTATGATGACCACAAGTTCGTTGAAGGTTCTCTCCGGACCCAGTAGGACCAGTTGGGGAGCACTCCGGCAGCCTTCGCTCGAAACGCTTTCCCTGTCCCAACTCATATACCAGTCGCCCGGCTGGGCAGCCAGAACACTCTTGCCTGCACCCTCTCCCCGCTCCGTCATGCCGGCAGGAACAGCCCGGCGGCTTGTCCAAGCTGAGTTTTCCCCGGGCGGAGGGGCGCCGGTGCGGGGGCGCTTCCAGGCCAATCCCACCGGGAGTTTTCCCGGGCGGACGGGCCGCTCCAAGCATGGGAACTTGTTTATCTATCATGGCCCTGCCCTTTCTGTCATCTGTTTCCTTGCTCTCACACCACCTCTCTCATTTTCGGCCCCGAAATTCCCGATACCTTCTCTCTCAAGCCGCTCCGCCAATCGCCAAAGAGGCTCTGGAGGTCAGAAAAGAGCACGGGGCCATCGCCCGTTTTGCACGGGAATATCGGGTCAAGGACATGGGGAGTTGGGATTCCCTTCGAATCCACTGCCGCTCCCACCGATGTGGAGATCCGCCCACGCCCCAAACGCCGACGGTGATCCCATATTCAGGGACAAGTGAAGGCTGGCAGCCTGATTCCACCTTCTCTCAACATTCCGAATTTCCAGAAGAACTCTAACTCCCCCGTGCAAGAGACCGCTACGCCTTGTTGCGATTCGGGCGGCTGGCGACCAACCGCCAATCCCGAACGCGACCCCACGGCATGGACAGCGCTCGAGTCCACCGCTCCAGGAAAGCACTCCCAAACACGTACGGTCGAACAACCGCCAGAACTCGTTGAACCAGCTCCCGAACCGCCCTTCTCACACCTGGCGCTCCCCACGGCCAACAGCTCACAATCGATTGCGATACCAAACACAATGAGTTCGACAGATCACAGTCGATTGCAATGGTAACGAGGGAAGGGGAGGTCGGAGAGGAAGGAGGCCGGGCAGTCCACCCGAAACGGAGAAGAGAGGAGGGAGGCGCACCCAACACCGAGCACGATATCACGGGACCAGGCGGTCATGGTTGCCGGCACTGTCGTAGACCCAGAACAGAATCTGGTAGGCTTCGGGCTTGTTGCAATCGGCGTCTCCGGCATAAGCAGCAAAAATGGTGTCAGACCACTGCCCGAGGCCATCGTCGGCGAGATAGAAACGCTCGACCAGGACCCCCGGGTCGTCCAAATCCTGCACGTCCACGTAGACCTCGTCGATGTCCGCGAGGCCGTCCGGGTCCTCCACCCAGGCGTAGAACTGCCAGTAACACTGCCCGTAGGCGTCATCGTATCCGGTCAGGACCTCCGCCCCGGTGAAATAGGGCCAGGCGTTCACCGGGGCGTTCGGTTCCACTATCACGGCATCGTAGGCGCTGCTCCAGTCGGAGGCGGCGAATTCGTAAGCATAGTGTCCAGCGTAAGAGCAGTTGGCGTCCGGCGCATAGGTCTGGTACACGGTGTTGGACCACTGCCCCCCCGCGTCGGCCACCAGCTCGTACATGCCCACGACGACCCCGTATCCGTCGCCGTAGTCGTCGATGATGCTCACGGAGACCGACGCCACATCCTCGAGTCCATCCGGGTCCTCCACCCAGGCGTAGAAATCCCAGTAGCACTCGGCGTATCGGTCATCATAGCCGGCGAGCACCTGGACATCCTGAATGAACGGAGGGCGGTTCATGGTCGGAGTGGGGGACGTATCCGGAAAGCTCGAGTCCTCCACCACGATACAGCCCGAGAAGAGGGCGAGAAGCCACACGAAGGGCAGCCGGCTCCTGACCCAGACCGGGATATCTGTCAACAGACGACGCATCGCGACACACTCCTTGACACGAACACCTTCCACAGAAGCCCGGCCTTCCCACGAAACGCTCGTTCAGGCAGGTCACTCGACCTCGAGTTCCTCTCCGCAGTTGGGACACTCGAGCTGAAGCCGACTGGTTCGGCCACGCCACCCGCAATTCAGACACACCCCCACCACGGTGCGACCGTCAGGCTCGGGTTTGCGCTCCGACGTCGTCAAGAAGCCCCAAATGAGGAGCAACATGACGCAGCCGAAGGCAACCATGAGCACCTGGCCCCAGGTGACACCTCCGAATGCCTGCTGATCCACGAAAGCGTCCACAGAGACGATGAAAGCCTTGATGAGCTGCACATGGCCTCCCGCCTGCCGGGTCCACGCCCTGGGCACGTTCCTCGAGGCCGCCCCGCATTCCTCCGAACCTCGAGGTCCCGGGGGCCGACCGCAAGGCCGCCCCTGTCGAACACGATAGCGCATGCAGGGTCGGAGTTCAAGAGGAGGGGAGACCCGACGCATGCACGGGTCGAGTCCGGTTCGACCAGCCGAGGAAAGGGGCGGATGAGCCCGAAAAGATGGACGCCGCCAGCTTGTTCAGGATACGCCCGATTCCTTTCACGGTGCACTTCGATTCCTGGGGCATGTGTTCGGAGGGCCCAAGGGACAGTGTGCCGGTTGTCATCCGATGCAAACCCGGCGGATTTCGTCCATGTCGGTGAGGCCCTGGAGGACCTTGGTCACCCCATCTTGACGCAAGGTGGTCATGCCCTCTTCAGCGGCCTGGGCGAAGATTTCCTCGGTGGGTGCAGCCTTCTTGATGAGGCGTTTGACGGCCGGGGTTCCCAGAAGGAACTCATGGATTCCCATCCGGCCTCGATATCCGCTGCCGGCGCAGGCGTCGCACCCCACCTTCTGGTAGAGTTGCACGCCGGAGTCCAGGGAGACGCCCAGAGACGGGAAGGCTTCCTCACCGTAGCTCATCACCAGGTCATCCCATTCTTCGGTGGACGGGTGGTAGGCACGCCGACATCCGGTGCAGAGCCGACGCACGAGCCTCTGAGCGAGGACCCCAAGCAAGGCGTCCGAGAAGTTGAGCGGGTTGAGGCCCATGTCCAGCAGACGTGTAACGGTTTCCGGGGCGCTGTTGGTGTGGAGCGTGGAAAACACCAGATGGCCTGTGAGGGACGCCTCGATGGCGATGGAGGCGGTTTCCAGATCCCGCATCTCACCAATCATGATCACGTCCGGGTCGGCCCGGAGGAAGGCGCGCATCACTCGAGCGAAATCGAGGCCGATCTTGGGCTGGACCTCCACCTGCCGCAGGCCGGCCTGGGTGATCTCGATGGGGTCCTCGGCGGTCCATATCTTGATCCCCGGATTGTTGATGTGCCCAAGAGCGGCGTGGAGGGTGGTGGTCTTTCCAGATCCGGTGGGCCCGACGACCAAAACCAGACCATAAGGCTGAACCAGCACTCGTTTCAACAGGGAGAGGTTTCGCTCGTTGAGCCCCATGTCCTCGAGCTTCATGGCCCCGGCGGTGGCGAGGATACGAAGGACCACGTCCTCGAACCCGCCCGCGGTCGGAATGGTCGCCATGCGCAATTCAAAGGTGGGGATACCCTTCCGACGGAACCGAATCTTGCCGTCCTGGGGCAATCGGCGCTCGGCAATGTCCAGTCCCGCCATGATCTTGAGTCGGGACACAACGGCGCGGACCATGTTGTTGGGGATCTGGAGGTACTCCTGGCACACGCCATCGCGCCGGAAACGAATATGCGTTCTGCGCGTTACCACGGATGGCTCGATGTGGATGTCAGACACGCCCTCGCGAAAGGCGGTGACGAGAAGCTGGTCGACCAGGCGGACGATCTGGTTGGCAGATTCGTCGATGGCATCGAGTTCTTCCTCCTCCTGGTCATGGACTTCCTGGAACTCGATGTCCGGAATGAGGTCGTCGATGGACGGTCCCTCGTCAACCGCCTCCTCGAGTTGTTGTTCTCCGAAAAACAGTTCGATGTACTGACGGATATCCTCCTGGATCCCGACGCTCAGGACGATGTTGCCCGACTTGATGAGTGCCCGGATGTGGTCGGTCTTGCCGATGTCGCCCGGGTCATCGACCAGGACCTCGATGCCGAGTTTGCTCCACTTGATGGGAACCCAATGGTCATTGAGCAGGAACTGTTTTCGAAGGTCCTGGAGGAGTTCGTAAGGCACCGGAGTGTCGGAATCGAAGGCCCTGAAGGGGCACCCGAAATGTTCCGAGAGGGCCTTGCCGATGACCTTCTTGTCTATCCCGAAATGCTCCATCAGGGCGAACTCGACGCTTGAACCCTGGGCCGCGGCGAGGTCTGCGGCTTCCCGGAGTTGCCTGCGGGTGACCACTCCCGTACGGATCAATGATTCATAGCGACTCGGGTCAAACTTGCCGCTTCGGCGTCGGGCACTCGCCCCACCGGTATCGGCCGAAGCAGCGGACCGTGCGCGGAGGGCATTGGCCTGGTCCCGCAGGGAGGCGGCTTCCTCCTCCAGGCCCTGCGCATCGAATTGACCGGCCACGGCGAGGAGGAGGTCTACCTTCCTCCGGCTTGGGATCCGGGAGCCGGTGAAGATGGCGCCGAGTCTGGTCAGCGCCTTGTCCGGGGTCTCCACGTTGAGCAGGCAGCGGGTGTAGTTGACCAGGGCTACCTCATCGGGTTGGACAGCGGAGAAGACCTCTTCGTACTCGGCGGCCGCCTGTTCGAACATGCCCAGATCGCACAGGGCATCCGCACGCTCGGTGAACTGGGACAGGGCCGACCGCTCGTCCTCGGACGACACCGATTCCTCGACGACCGTTTCCTCCACCCGCACCGCTGTCCCACCGCCCTGCTCCGCCATCTCCTGGGTTACCTCCTCCATTTTCCGGCGCACCGAAGCCACCATCTGCGAACTCAGGCTCGGAAAATCCTCCAGGATCGTCTGATACAACTCCAGGGCCGACTCCAGGTTGCCCTTGGCCCGCTCCACGTCGGCCTCGTGCAGCCGCGTGACCACACTCGTCGACCTGCCATTCCGTTCCATGGTCTCCTTCCCGCGCCGCTCACACCTCTTCCGACGACGCTCGCGCGAGGCTGCCTGAGAAGCGAACCCCTGGTTCAGGACCCGCTCGAGCCGCTCCCGACGCTTTCACACACAACGCTGTACCTGTTCTGCTCCGGCTGCAACGTCAGCACGTCCGGCCGGTCCCACTGGGTGAAGACAAGCTGGTACCCGGCCACCGGTCTGGGTGCCTGAGCATGCAGCACCTGCCCGGCCCAGGTCCATGCGCCACCGTTCTGCTGAATCAAGGCGTGCACTTGCCGCTGCTCCTCGAGATCATCCAACCGGAGAAGCTGAAAAGACGGATACCCGGCCCCGTCGAACCGCCGCTCGAGGCTGTTGCAATAGTCGATCGCTTGCTGGTAGGTCCTGCCTCGAGTCGCGAACACGTAGAGATGGCCCTTGTACAGGAGTACGTCGTCCCGGATCGTGCCTCCATCGGCAGCACGGGGCGACCGTGCCACGGGTCCGGGCGACAACCGGGTTCGGGCCTCGCACACGAACGCGCTCGACCAGGTGTCCGGCCACGGGATCAATCCCCTCGAGTCATTCCACACGCCAAAGATCATGCGCTGCCCTTCTGGTGCGGTCGGGGCGCCGCGGTAGGCGAGTTCCCCCGCCCAGGTGTACTGGTTCAATCCCCCCTGCGGTGCAAACACCTGCGCGTGAACCCAGTCCCGCTCTGCTTTCGAGTCGAGCGTGACCATGTGGAAGTCCCGGATTGCCTCGGGCTTGCCTGCATCGGAGCGTGCCGGCCACTCGAACCGCTCGCAAAATGCCTTCGCACTCTCGTAGTCGGTGGCTCGAGCCACGAAAGCATAGACACTGCCGTTGTGGGCCACCACGTTCCGGACTGCGAGTTCCTCGGCCGCCACGATTCCAGATCCAAGACAGAGGCCTACCACGGCCAGGACGACACCTCTCATCCCCTCTCCTCCTGTGCTCGTCTGGACTCCACCAGTGTTCCCCGGGTCCGTTATTCTGGCACAGTTCCTCACCGGCGCAAATAGTCGATAACCCAGGATACCCCATCCGTGCCCAGTGCCACCACCTCGAGACCCACGTCAGGCGCCCCGAACCGGGCCTCCGGATCCAACACTTCACCCCCATCAGAGAGGAAAAGGTTCACGGTCACAAGCCGGGAAATCACCGCTGACTCGAGCCGATCTCGAGGTATCTCGAACGCCAGGGTCACCGCCTTGTGAAAGAAGTAACACCCAATCGTTGCTTCCGGAGACAGAAACAGGTAACGACCACGTTGCCACCTCGGACGCCGGGCGCCGGCCAATCCCACCTGCTCCACGGCTCCCTGCTGCAGGTACCCGGCCACCTGCTCGCTCACTGCCGAATAGAGGTACACCGGGTCGCCGGGCAGCCAGGGGAACAGCCACGTGGCGTGATCAATGGGCAGGACCCGAGGGCCGTCTGGTCCAGAGGTCACCACCGGATATCGACGCCCCGGGTCTGTGAACGCAGTGTTCGCAGGCAAGTAGACCCCTCCCACTTGCAGCACCGGCACACACCGCTCGAGGGTTGGGCAGACCAGGTACCGGTTCGCCGCCAGCCGACCGTCGGCCCCAAGTGCCTGCCAACAGGTACAGTCGGCCCCGCGGCTCGAGAACGCGGCCCGGCCCCACGTTTCCAGGGCCTGCTGCACCACCGGGTCAGTCACCGGGCCCCCGACCCGCACCTTGTGGCGCCGCCGCGGACTCCCCCCCACCGGAGGCTCCACGCCCCCAGACGACTCGGACGCCGGGAACGGCGACACCGTTGCATGGGATCGCGCGGCCTGCTCGAGCACCTTGCGGGCCTTCTGCTCCACCTGTGTCGGATCCGGCGGCCAATGCTCGAGAGGATACATCGACTCGAGGAGGAGGTCGCCGCGCCGGCCGAAAACCTGTATCCGGAGATATTCACGGGACGCCTTCGTCAGGTACCCCACCCCTGCAACCCTGACCGGTTGTTTCGGCAGATTCTCCCACGGCTTGCAAAGGACCGCCTGAACCACGGCAGGCAGAAGGTGCACAAAGCGCCCCTGAATGACATAGGAACCGGGCGGAAGCACGAACAGCACCTCCCCGCCGCCCGCGTTCCGAAGCGTCGTCTCAAGCTGTGCCGCCAGCGCATGCAGCCGGGCTTCCACCGCATTGCACCAGGACTCGAGCCATTCGAGCCAGGTCTGGAAGGGGCGACCGCGCCAATGCAATCCCTCCGCGATGACTGCGAGGTCGGTCAACCCGGCATGCAGCAGGAATCCGAGTCGACGCCGCACCTGCTCCGCCTCCTGAAACCGCCCGCTTGCTTCCAGGGACTCGAGCGCACCTTGCACTGACTGCCACTCGTCTCCATCCACGCCTTCCGGCGCAGGCTCCGGGAGGGTGTCGAGCCGGCCGATTCCCCCTTCGAGGGCGGAAATGGAGGGCCGGGGCGTTTCGGGCCGCTCCAGCCCCTGTTTCCAGCCGTCCTCCCGGAGAGCGGTCCAGGCGTCCTTTGCCGAGTTCCAGGACACCAGCCAGGCTGGCCCTCCGCGCTTCATGTCGGTATCCAGCTTGATAATCTCCCCCTCCCGGCCCAGGAACGCAGGGGTCTCCAGGCGGGTTCTCACGGCCGGGTCGTCGATGTCCACCCAGCGGCCGCGTGGGTAGTGGAGGAAGGGGGAATGGCCGAGGGCCAGCGTATGTGCCTCGGCCAGGTCGAGCATGCGCCGTGCGAGAGCGGGCCTGCGGACCGCGTCGTCCCCGGGGCCTGGAGAGAGGATGGAGCCGCCTTCCCGGGTCAGCGGGTGGTCGTACCCGGCGTCTCGTGCCTCCTCCAGGTGTTGCGCCAGGGTGTCCAGGTCCGGGATTCCCAGGGCGTCCAGGACCAGTACTAGATTCTGGACCGGCCCTCCATGAACGGCCAGAACCCCCTTTGCCAGTGCCATGAGCGGCCGGTCGAGCAGCCAGGCGAGTTCCGGAGCAAGGGTACGAAGCAGTGGCGGCGCCACGCCCACCGTTGCATGCTGCTCAATGGCCTCGGCCTCGAGCCCGAGCAGGGCCAGGAAATAGATTTTCTGTCTTCGTGCATGACAGAAGTTCCCGCGAATCAGGTCTGCTTCATGGTTGCCCACGAGGCAGACGAGCCGTGCTCCTGCGGTGTTGCAGCGGGATTCCAGTCCCATGAAATACCGCACCGTTTCCACGCTGTCGCATGCGTGAGACAGGAGACGTTGCTGGTGAGCGATCAGTTCAGAAGGCCAGGGCACCTCTCCTCGAGCAAGCTCGATGAGCGGCACGGGCGGACCACCGATCCGGGATGGCGGCGGGGCCGCAGGGGGGCAGGACTGGGTCGCGGTCAGTTGGGTCACCCGGGCAGGCAGATCCGGGCGCGGTGGAAGGTGGAGGTCCCGGCCGGCCGCGACTTTTTTGCCACGGTCGATCAGATCCCCGACCTGGATCAAGCATGTGCCTGGGGGTGGGAGGAGCCCCTCGGCGCCGGTCCAGCCGGCCACGCGAAAAAGTCGTTCCACCCGCCACCAGCACCCGTGCACGTCGCCCAGAAAAAAGAGGTTCCCGGCGTCCAACCTCGCGATCGTCGTCATCGGCGTGTGTTCCTGTGGGGAAACAGGCGTCGGCCCGCTTTCACACCGGCCGGAGCGCCGTCCAGCGCAGGTCCGGATGTCCGGTGACAGCCCAGGCTCGACTCCGTGGACATTGTGCCACAATCGGAGGCGCCGAAAAGCGGTTTGTGCTCTGCCGTCACTCTTCCTTTTCACAACCCAGTCGAAGGTCCCGGGGGGAAGCACCATGACATCGGTGTCGCGATCCGATACGACCGCAGCAAGGACACAGCCCGCCCTCACCCCGGGCAGTCTGGGGCCGACTCGAATTCAGCAAAGTTCTCGAAAGGGTATCCGGCTCGAGCCACCTGTGGCACAATAGGTGCAACTTTGATCGAAGAAACGCCCGGTGCGTTCGTCCATGCATCGAGGGAACGCATGGGCCAACCTGCAACCTGTTTCAGGAGGCGATATGAAGCGATTGGTTCCCGTCCTACTCGCTGCCACCGTGCTCGGAGCGTGCGAGGACGTGACATCCGAGGACATACTCACTTCGGGCATTTATGCCGACCTGAGCGTGGAGGCCAGCGACCACGGTACGAGCACGGTGCGCGCGGTACTCAAGGTCGGAGGCGCGAGTTCGAACACCTACGTGCAATTGACCGGGGAGGACGAGTTGGTGGCCACGGTGGGGGACGAAAGTCAGCCCATGGTGGAGCAGACCCTGGGCGACTACCACGAATACGTGGCAGGATTCGCCACTGCGAACGGCGGTGATGTGTTCAAGGTGAGCTTGAACCGGAGCATCGACGAGGGAGCCCCCAACTCCACCATGACCTTGCCGGACCCTTTTGATATCGACCCTGTGACCGGACCGCTCCAGCGCTCTTCCGACATCACGATCACCTGGTCACCGGCGAACAGCACGGACAACATGCGCATCACAGCGGCCGGTTCCTGTGTGCTGACCTACGAGCGGGACATCAGCGGAGATCCGGGCACGGTGACCATCGAGGCGGGGTCGCTCATCCCGCTGGACGATGCAGCCCAGGAGAGCTGCGAAGTGACCTACCAGATTGATCGCTGGCGTGCCGGCACCCTGGACCCGGGCTACGGCGAGGGTGGCAAGGCGATCGCCCATCAGATTCGCACCATTTCCGTGCTCACCCAACCTTGACGCGGGTGCTCACGGAACCAGTGACGGCTGCATGTGCGCTCACTTGGCCTTCCGGCAGGCGCCATGTGCCTCCCGGCCCGTCATGCGCCACCTCAACCGCTCCCGGTTTCGGGCCGCGCCAGCCCATGGAGCCGCAATCGTGCGAGACGGCCGAGACCGGTCACCCGGGCGTATCTGCTGGCCGGGAGCACGATTCGATGCATAATGAACGCCTCCCGGGCGGACCGGGAAAACCGGACGCTGAACCGACGGCGCCCCCGGAAGGCGAACCATGGACGACACCCCCGACCGGATCTGGACTCGAGACTTCACCCTCCACTGGGCCGCCTATTTCTTCATGGCCCTCTCCTTCTACTTCCTGGTGCCCACCCTGCCCCTGTTCGCCGTGAACAAACTCGGGGCTGCGGACAGTCAGGTGGGATATCTGATCGGTGTCTACACGCTGGCTTCCGTGGCCGTGCGCCCCCTGGCCGGCCACGCCCTCGACGCATTCGGCCGCCGCCCGATCTTCCTGGCCGCACTCGCCTGCTTCTCCCTGTTGAACGCCTCGTACCTCCTTGCGAGCACGATGGGGTTGTTCCTGCTGTTCCGGGTCCTCCACGGGTTCAGTTGGGGCACGACCACGAGCGGAGGGGGGACCATCACTGCGGACATGGTGCCCGAGATACGGCGCAGCGAGGGCCTGGGCTACTTCGGCCTCACCATGCCGATGGCCATGGCCGTGGGTCCCTACATCGGTCTCGAACTCACGGCGAATGACCAGTACATGCGCCTGTTCGGCGCGTCCGGCGCTCTGGGTCTGGTGGCCCTGATCCTGGCCGCGCTGGTGCGTCCACCTCGAGTGCCGCGGCGGAAACGGAAACTGGACTGGCGGGGACTCTACGACCGGGATGTGGCCCACGTTTGCGTGGTCATGCTCCTTTCCACCACGGTGTACGGGGGTATCCTGGCTTTCATTGTGCTCCACTGCGAACGCCTGGGCATTGGGGGGTCGGGAGCGGTGTTCCTGACCTATGCCCTGTCGGTGGGTATCGTGAGACTCCTTGCCGGCCGCCTGATCGACCGGGTGGGCAAACTTCCTTCGATGCTGGTCGGATACGCCCTGCTCGTGATGGGGTTCCTGCTGCTTGGGAAACCCGGAAGCCTGACGGGGTTGTTGGTGGCAGCAACGCTTATCGGGGCGGGCAACGCCAACGTGTGGCTCACACTCCAGACCATGGTGATCGATCTGGTGCCCCCCCAACGCCGCGGGGTCGCCAACGGCACGTTCTACTCGGCGATCGACGTGGGCATCGGGGGTGGAGCCGTCGTCCTCGGTTGGGTCGCCGATCTCACATCGACCGGAGCCATGTACCGTTTCAGCGCCCTGTTCCTGCTCGTGCCCGCCACCTACTTTTTCGTGGTGGCCTACCGGGACTATGCCCGGAAGATGGCGAACGGAGCGGGGGCGCCATGAGTTCGGGTCGGAAATCCTGTCTCCCCCCTTCACTCCGCGCCTCGACCGTGCTAGGGTGAAGGCCAGTAGGTTCTGAACGCCATCCCCCAGACGCGCCGGCTGCGCGCCTGAAGGACGACGCTCTTTCAAACTGCCAGTGGGGGTGTGCCATGTCCATCATCACCATCTCGAGGGGATCGTACAGCCGCGGAAGAGAAGTGGCCGAGAAGGTCGCAAAGCGGCTGGGGTACGAGTGTGTGGCCCGGGACGTGCTCATTGAAGCGTCCCAAGAATTCGACGTGGAGGAAGTCAAACTGAACCAGGCCATCTCAGATGCCCCTTCCCTGTTCGGTCGACTCTCTTATGACCGGGAACGTTACATCGCCTACATCCGCGCAGCACTGCTGGCCCACCTCAAAAAGGACAACGTGGTCTATCATGGGCTTGCAGGGCAATTCTTCGTGCGCGACATCCAACACGCACTCAACGTGCGGATCATCGCCGACACCGAGGACCGTATCCAGCTCGTCATGGAACGGGACAAGGTCTCACGAAAGGCTGCGGTGCGGTTCATCAAGCGGATCGACATGGAACGAAGCCGCTGGGGCCAGCAACTCTACGGCATCGACCCGGCCGACTCCAGGCTGTACGACCTGGTCCTCCATATCAACAAGCTCACCGTGGACGACGCGGTGGACATCATCTGTCACACGGTGCGGCTGGAGCACTTTCAGCCCACTGAAGAATCGCGCCGCGCGATCGCGGATGCCGCACTGGCAGCAGCGGTCAAGGCGTGCCTGATCAAGGAGTATCCCGAGGTCGACGTGACGAGCCAGGACGGCGAGGTGTTTGTCAATGTGCGTGCGTCCAGCGCCAAGGACCCACGACTCGCCGAAGACGTGGCAAGCCTGGCCAGGACCGTGCCCGGGGTGGCCGAGGTGAGGGTCAAGCTCCACTGGTACGCTCCATTCGGGACGTGACCTGTACCCCGGGCGGTCTTCCGCCCTCATGTTCCCTGCATGCTGGGCGAGAAAGGCGGCTTCCCTGGACCGGCCGGCCATGACGGGAGGGATTCTCGAGGGCCACGACGCCGTTGCTCCCGAGTCTGGTTCGTGCTATCCATGAGATCTTCGCTGCCCCTCAACCCTGCACGGACCACCGCCGGTGAACCGAGACCTGTCCCGAACGCCATCCCTCACCACCCTCTTCCTCGGAGGGGCGTTCCTCTGGGCACTCACCCGTCCACTCCTCTCCGGCGACCTCGGGTGGCACATCCGCGTGGGACAGTACGTCCTGGACCGACACGCTGTCCCACACACCAATTTCCTCTGCTTTACCGCGCCCTGGTCCCACTGGCTCACGCACGAGTGGCTCGCTGATGTGCTGTTCGCCCTCCTGGACGCTGGTGGGGGCCTGCCAGCCCTCTTCCTGGTCCGCGGCCTCCTGTTCGTCACGACGCTCTTCCTCCTGCTCAAACTGGGCCGCCGCACCCATGCCGAACCGCTCGCACTCGCCGGGCTGCTCTTCTTCACCGGGATCACACTCGCGCTCAACGTGGCCCTGCGACCTTGGATGTTCAGCAACTTGCTCTTGGTGGTGGAATTGCTGGTGCTGGACCAGGCGAGGGACCGACCGGAAAAGCGCTGGATACGCTGGTGCGTGGTGGCCCTCCTCGGGCTCTGGGTCAACCTCCACGGAGGCTTTGCACTCGGCCTGGGCTTGCTCCTCCTCGAACTCCTCTTCTGGGTGGTTGCACCAGCAAAAGCGCCCGGACAACCCGGCACCGTTCGCCGGTTCCTCGAGGCGTCGTGCCTTGGAGTGTGCGCGTTTCTGGTGCTCATTCCCAATCCCCACGGAATGGAGGCACTCGTACTTCCAATCGACTACTTGCTCGGAGAGCAGCGCACCGGCCTGGCCCTGATTGGAGCCATCAAGGAGTGGAGCCCGATCGAGCTTGGCAGCTTTTTCGGGGGGGTCTACCTGGTCTGGTGCTTGCTCGGCGCTCTCGCACTCCTGGTGTCTCCCGAGATTCGGCGACGCCCGGCGGCCTGGATCGGCCTGGTGTTCCTCGCTTTCACCTTGAAGGCGCAGCGGCACCTTCCTGTGGCCGCCTTGCTCCTGTTTCCAGGCGTGGCGCGTGGCTTGCTTGCCCCGCTCTCGGAACGACTGAAACAGCCATCCGGGCGAGTGGGCGCCTATCTGGCCGGGCTGTCCAGGCAGGAGGGGGCTTCTCGACGGCCTTTTCTTGCTGGATTGCTGGTCCTGATCGCAGGAGGCTATCTGACCTGGAGCCTCCAACCTGGTTTCGACGCTCGAGCCATGGAGGCCAAGCACTACCCGCTTGCAGCGGTGCAAAAGCTCGCGAACCTGCCTCCTCGCCGCGTGTTCAACCACTGCGACTGGGCCGGCCTCATGGCCTGGAAAGCCCCGGCATGGCCCCTGTTCATCACGCCGGTGTTCGACGCCTACCCCCGCGAGGTGCTCGAGGACTGGCTCACCATCGCCAACCTGAAACCGGGCTGGGCGGACCTGTTGAAGAACCGCGGCGTGGAAGCGGTATTCATGCCGCCGGACGCAGCGCTCACCGCCACGTTGAAGCGGACACCCGGCTGGTTCGTGGTCCTGGAAGATCGGGAAGCAGTGCTGCTGGCGCGGACCGGACTGGACCTGGAGGAGCCGTTGCCGCTCTGGTGACCCGTCCCACACACATCCGCAGATGTCACGGGCTCGAGGACTCCGGGGCCGGGACTCCAGCGGCTCGATTGATCCGTGGAGCGATCCAGACCACGAAAAATGCGAGGAGTGCGCCTGCGATGAGGTCGACGGTGTAGTGCATGCGGAGGTAGATGGTGGCGAGGAGGAGATTGACCTCCCCAAACAGGAAGACCCAGAACAGCTTTGGGTGGGTCTTGCGCATGATGAGAAGGCACAGGAGGGAGTTGGCGGTGTGAAGGCTTGGGAACGTGTCTCGAGTGTACCGGTACTTGGCGTCCACGATCCGACGGAACTCGTCCATGCCCATGCCCGGGACGGTAGGGGTGGAGTAGAGATCGAAGAGTTCCTTGATGGGTCCCACGGCTGGAACGAGGAGATAGCCGATGAATCCGAGGTACATCGACAGGCAAAACGCGAGGAGGAAATCCTCGAAGGCCTCGTCCTTTCGCTGATAGTAGAGCAAGGTACCGAGCACCAGGGGATAGAGGATATAGGCCGAATAGTGGAAGGAGAACCACTCGGTGAGCCAGGGGTTCTGGATCTTCTCCGCGAGCACGGTGAAATGAGCCCCAAACAGACGAAGGTCCAGGTCGGCGAGCCATCCGTCCATGATTCTCGGGTTGATGGACGATACGAACCAGCGCAGGTTGACGTAAATGTAGGCCGACACGATGAGCGGGGACCAGCGAACGAGCAACTGTCTGGCGGTGAACCGCTCCCTTCGCCGTCCCACCCCCCAGACAAGTCCAGAAACGAACACCAGGATCAACATTGCCAGGGGATCGAACACGGCTCCCCACCGGTAGGTGAACAGAGCCACCACCACCAACACGATCAAGAGTGCATGTCCAGGCAGATTCCGGTACTCCGGCCTCCAGAACGAGCGTTCGAATCGCACGAATGTGGGGACGGCGATGATCAGGACCACGTTGAGGGTGAAGATGGCCCACTCCACCAACTTTTCGGTGTCTACCCGCACCTCGCCTCCCACCGCAATCACCAGGAGGGCGGTGGTCCCCAGGAAGAGCCCCGGCAGGAGGTCCACGGGACGAAGCCGCGTACTTTGCGTGAGGCGACGAAGCAGGGAAGTCAAGAGCACCCTCCTCGAGCGACTGCCGGCAGTGCCGGGAGAAACGTCACAAGAACCAGACCCAGCTTACCACGGCCAGGGTGAGATAGATCCGGACGACCCGCACAGGCCACTTGCTCGAGCCGAGTCCGAACGGGAGGGGACGCCCGTCTCGCCTGCGCGCCTGTTTGTACTCTTCCCAGAGGAAGGCGAGGGCCATCACGCAGGTCAACGCCAGGTTGGCCCGGACGCCTCGAGGAAGCAACGTCTCCCGTTCCGCGGTGTAGAGGTAGCGGCCCAGAATGTGCACCAGGTTGTTGCCCACCAGGAAGGTCATGGCCACGCCCACGACCACGGCCACATTTCGGGGTACCCTTCGCAGGGCGAGCACGGTGGGATAGAAAAAGAGTGTGACCTGGAAGTCCTTGAAGTGGATGATGAACCGGTTCCAGTACTCGAACAGGCCTTCCGAGAACCACGGGCGATTCATCGCGGGCTTGAGGTCCCACCCCAACATCAGCATCAAGCCCACCAGGAATGCGGCGCATGCGCTCGTGTCCAGGAGGGCCACCACCATGTGGACCATGGTCCATCCGTGCCAGCCCAGGAGATCGGTGGGGACGCCGCCTCCTCCTGTCTCGCCGGAAAAGATCAGGGTTCCGAATCGCGCCACCACTCGAGCCGCCAGAAGAGCCGCCAATCCTCCCCGCAAGAGGCGTCGTCCTTCCTCCACGAGCACGTCGAGAGGCCGGGCTCTCCCCCTGGTGGCGAAGGGAGGGATCACGCCCAGGTAGGGATGAATGGCGAACGAAGCGATGGGGAGCTGAAATCGGAGGAAATCCGAGAAGGGTGTGGCCGGATAGCCCCGGGTGGCCATGGCGTGGAGATAGAGAAGGGTACGGAAGAAGGTGAGTGCCACGAACACGAGGGAGAGGAGTTGACCGTAAGGGGAATGGGCCGACCACCAGCCGAGGCCCAGGAACAGGCCGAGGAGGCACGCGAGCTTGACGGTCACGCGCCTGCCCACGTGGTGGACGACCAGGTAGACGAACCCGGTCAGCGCGAGGAGGCCGGGCATCAACTCGGGATAGGTGACGGTCCCGCCGAGCAGCCCCCCGGCGAGAAGGACGTGCTTGCGGTACCGTTCCGGGACCGCGGCATGGATCAGGAACACGAGGAAGAGGAGTACAAACAGCCGACGTTGCGCGCCGATGGTATAGAAGGGTCCGAACCCGAAGAACCCGAGCGTGGTGAAGTCGTTCGTGTAGAGGATATGAAGCAGCAACAGGAAGAGAAGCAGTTCACTGGCCGCCCCGAGCAACCGTATCCGGTCGGTCATCGCTGTTCTCGCTCACATGGCACCCCCCACATTCCCGCTCGAGCAGATGTCACGGCAGCGGGCCATTCCGCTCGCACGCCGTCGCGGGCGACCCCGCCCCGCCGTGTGGTCCACGTCCCCGCAGCCATGGCAACAGCCTATCCTCGCGCACGCCGCCTCAAGGCCAGCGCCAGCCCGGCCAGACCAAAACTCGCCAGCGCCCCGGCCCCGGCCGGCCCCTGCCCGGGATACGCCACCCGCTGATCACACGCCCCCGAGGCGTCCTCGTCCACCTCCCCATCACAATCGTTGTCGATCCCGTCCTTGTCGTCCACCTCGTAGGAAGGATTGGCTCGAGACTCGGTATCGTCACAGTCCCCCTCGAGCGGCGTGTATCCGTCGCCGTCCAGGTCGAACCATCGTTTGACCTGAGAGGCCACGTAGACCTCGCCCGCATCCGTGCCTCCTGTGTCGCTCCCCGGGGCGCCGATGAACACCTCGCCGAACCCGTCTCCATCCAGGTCTCCTGCGCCCGCCGGGTCGATGGTCCCCACGTAATCCCCGGCCGCCGCCCCCTGAAGCACGATGTCCGCCACCGACACGTTGATCGCCGTGCCCCAACCGCTGCTACGGCCCAAGAACACGTAGGCCACCCCCGCATCCTCTCCACCCAGGTCCACGGTGCTCGCCAAAATGAATGCCTCCACCGTCCCGTCTCCCGTGACATCGGCCAGGCCCAGTTCCCCCGGTCCGCCGATCTGTTCCCCGGGTGCACTGCCAAAAAACGAAAACGCCACGTCGTCCGCAGCGAGCACGGTCGTGGCCAAGGGCCACCCCACACGCCGACCCGGAATGAGATAGACCCGGCCCGAATCCTCCCCGTTGTAGTCGCTCCCGGGCGCTCCAACGAAGATGTCGACCAGGCCGTCACCATTCAGGTCTCCCCCCCCGGCCACAGACGAGCCGAACAGGTCTCCGGCCGCATCCCCCCGGTAACGCACGTCCGCCACGAAGCTGATGGCGGTCTCGCCGGTGGTGTAGTCTCCGCCGAACATGAGATAGGCCATGCCCGCATCCACGCCGCCCTCGTCCCGGTTCGGCGCGGTCACCATCCAGTCGGGAAGTTTGTCCCCGTCCACGTCGCCGAGTCCCACCAGGACCTGGCCCAGGAAATCGCTGTTTCCATCCCCCCGATAAATGGCGTCGGCCGTGATCAGCGTACGGGTGGACCAGCCGAAACTGTTCCCCAGGAACAGGTAGACCGCCCCCCGATCCCGTGCGTTCGCATCCAGATCGTACCCCGGAGAACTCAACACCAGATCTTCGTATCCGTCACCGTTGATGTCCCCGGGCATCAGGACGCCACCGCCCCCCAGCAACTGATCCGCCTGGGTCCCCTCAATCACCAGGTCCGCCCCGGCTGCAGTCACGCCGGTCCAGTCCGTTCGACCAAAGTACACCAACACTCGACCTCGATTCCCGTTCCAACCTGGCGCCGCCACCAGGAGATCCCCGATCCCATCGCCATCCAGATCCCGCCCCCCCGAAATGTACTCCCCAAGACGCTCCCCAGGTTCCCCGGTCAACACCACCGGAGCACCCCCGAGCGACGTCCCCTTCCCCGCCGACACCCCGGCGTCAAAAAACAGGTACGCTCGCCCCGCCTCTGCTCCACCCGCACCGTTGTACGGCGAGCCGATGGCAAAATCCATCCCCCCACTGCCGTCAATGTCTCCTACCACAACCCCCCGTTCCACCATCTCGCCGGCACCTTCGGCCACGTAACTGGACTCGAAGGACTCGAATCCCCCCGTCCGGGCCGCCACAGCCGAGCCTGCGGCGCAACAAAGCACCAGGCCGACGGCCGCACCCAACCCCGGAACTCCTGTCATGCTCGCGAGATTCCGTGTCATCTGGCACCTCCAGGTAGGCTTTGCACGACGAACCATCTCGCGCTCATTGTCAAAGGAGAGAGGAACCCTGTCAAGACCGTCATCTCCGCCGCTCAGATCGCTTCATCTCACCGGAAACACACACCTTCGAGCGATACCTGCTGGAACGAACAGGAATCAACCGGACGTCGTGCGGTCGCACCGAGCCGGGTCCAGGAGCTGCGGAAACCAGCGCACCCGCGTCGCCGCGACACGCAGCAACACGGTGGGACAGGCTTGACAACCGGTTGCCCACCGTTTCCGTACACGGCGGGGAACCTCAGAATATCCGACCTGAGAGAAGGAAGGCATTTTTTTTCGCCGATAGACAAATAGATGTGAAGTTATTCCACCCTCGTGACGTTCACAAGACAGAGAGAGCCGAACACAACACGGCCCGGCCTCGAGACAGACGACTGCAATCGCCCCGGTTGAGGGCAGGAAGAACCGAGTGGCGGGTCGCGCCGCGATCGACGAGATCGAGTTGTACTGGAGACGAACCGCATGATCCATCCCGTGGCATTATTCAGTGGCTTCAGCTTGGTCCTCGCCACCGCCCTTCTGTCGGAAGGGCCGTTGCGGGACGGGCACCGGTCCCTCACCCCCGAGCAGGACGCCGCCCCGACCACTTCGGAACCCATGGCCGGCCGTATCGCCTATCTGTCCGCTCCCATGCTGGTCCCACACAACCTGCTGAATGACCCCACGCGTGCCCCGGCCGGCGAAGAGCAGGGTACGGGCTGGCAGGTGATCTTTGCAGGCAATCGCCACGAGACCGAGGCCGGTTCCCATGAGGCCCTGCTCGAGGCCGTTCGCATGGGTCGCCCCATCGCGGTGGGCATCCCCACATTTCACGGCACCGTCATCGCCCCGTGCCTCGAAGCCTATGAAACCACGGAGAACGACGTGGGGTGCGAGGTGGAATTCTGGTGTGATGGGCCTTCGCAGGCGATGATCCCTGCGCGGCACAAGCACATTGCGGTGGTCAGGAGCAACGGGGAAGTTCAACAAGCAGTTGCTGTCCATAATGAACGGGACGAGGAACGTATCGTGCAAATGGGATACTTCGCGGACAGCCTCACCTGGTATACCGAGTAGCCGCGCCCCCCATCCGGGTCACCGGTCGGGCCCCCCGGGCAGGTCGAGGGGCAAGCCGCGTTCCCGGAGGAGTTTTCGGGCCGCCTTTCTCAAGGCGGGAGCTTCGCCGGGGTCGACGCTGGCCTGCCACAGGAGGGCTCGAGCAGCCTCTCTGCCACGGTCGGTGTCGAGGTGGCGTGCGGCGGCTCGGGCGAAGAGGTCGGCGGCGCGCCGACGGCGGCCGTCTCGCGCGGCGGCGAGGCCGCGAACGAAGAGGAGGCAACCAGCGAGGGCTGGGAGTCTGCGAGCGGCCCTGGTCGCTTTTCCGAGCGCCCTGGCGCGGCGGAACGGGGAGTTCGAGGTGATGACGAGGATTTCTGCGGCCATTGTGAGGATTTCGGCCACCTTGTCGCCGACCATGTCCTCCTTGTGCACGATGCGGCAGGCCTCCTCCATGTCGGAGAGGGCGGCCTGGTGACGCCCTCTGAGATACCGTGTCCACCCCCGATAGGCGATGGCGCGCACGCGACTTCGAATGTGGAGGGTGGGGAGTGCGAGCGCCCTTTCCAACTGGGCCTGGGCCTCCTCGAACCGGCCCAATTCTGCGAGAGTCAACCCGTCTGCGACGAGGGCTTCGCCGGTGTAGAGATTCGGCTCGTGGGCCCGCCCGAGTTTCATGATCCGGCGATGAAGCTCCACGGCGCGGTGGTGGTAGCCCCGGATACGCCACATGTTCGCGAGGTTCATCAAGGCGACGCCTTCTTCCCACACATCGCCGATGGCCTGACTGACGGCCAGTCCCTGCAATTGCATGGCCTCGGCCTGATCCCAGTCGGCTGCGAGCCGCGCGGTGGCTCCCACGAGTGCGTAGGTGGAGGTGGCACGCATCTGGATCCGAATGGCGTCGTCCTCCTCGCGACTCAGCCATTCGATGGCAGCCTTGGCGTATCGGCGGGCCAGGCCGAACCATGAGAGGTTGGCGTAGAGGAAGGCGACGGCGGCATAGGCGCGGGCGATCCGGGGTGGTTCCCCGAGGCGTCGAGCGACCTCGACCATGCGGAACACGGCCTCGATGACCTTTCGGCTCCCCTCGTAGAAGTAGGCGATGCCCATCACGGCATAGACCTGGTCGATCTCCATGAAGCGTTCCCGTTCCGACTCCCGGACCGGCTCTCCCGGGCGGGACGGGGGGCCGAACCAGAGGTCCCGAATGACCCGCAGCAGGAGCGGGAAGGCGACTCCCCAGATGTTCCAGCCGCGCCTCGCCTTGAGGAGCAAAAGGGCTTCGTTGTAGCAACGGAGCGCATTGGGCATGTCGTCGCCCCGGCACCGCGCCTCACCCTCCTTCCGAAGGCAACGTACCACACTGAGCCAGTCGGAGGCGATCCCACGCACCTTCCGGAACAGCGCCTCCGCCTTGCGATAGGCGCCAATCCGGAAATAGGCGTCTCCAAGCGCTTCGAGCACCTGCGCTCGAGACACATTTTCGGGCAACGGAAGCCACTGTTCGTCTGCCAGCTCGAGCGCGCGTTCGTAGCCCCGGATGACCTCCTCGTTGGCATAAGTGTTGAATGCCTGTCTCGCGGCCTCGATGTGGTACTTGACGGCTCGAGGGTAGTCCTTGCCGAGTTCAAAGTGGTGAGCCAGGACCCCTGCGCTGACCCGCCCTCCGGAAGACTCCAGATACCTGCCGATACGCCGGTGCAGTTCCTCCTGCTGTCCCTGCGTCATGGTGCTGTAAATGACCTCGCGACTCAGCACATGCCGGAACTCGTAAAGCAGGTAGGGGGGCGTGCCGCTGGCCGTCATGATCCGGGTCCGAATGAGTACCTCGAGCTGGGCCTGAAGGAAGGCGGGGTCCATGTCCTCCTTGAACCCGGCCGCCAGGGTTGGAAGCGTGAACCGGTCACCGATGACGGCGGCCACCTTGGCCACGGCCCTGACGGCTTCGGGAAGTTCGTCGATCCGGCTCTGAAGGAGCGATCGGAGCGAATCGGGCAGGTCCACGGCGTCCGAGGGGAGCGTCTCGACCCCGGCCGGTGTGCGCCGCAGGTGTCCCCCCTGCTTGAGCGTGTGGAGCAATTCCTCTGCGAACAGCGGGTTTCCCTGGGACTTCTCCCAGACCAGGTTGTGCACCGAGTCAGATACTTCGTGACCGACCAACTTGGTCACCAGGGTCTGGATGCGGGGCCGATCGAGGGGGCCGAGCACAATGCGTACCAGACGGGGCAACGCATCCTCGGGCAGGGGGAGGGAGGCCCGCGTGAGGATGAGCAGGAGCATGGGCGCTTCATCGAGACGGGCGGCGACCCGGCGGAGAAGGCCGATGGACGCCTTGTCTGCGTCGTGGAAGTCCTCGAGGATGACCAGGAGCGGAATGCGCCTTGCCCGGTGGATGAGGACCTCGGTGACCATGTCCTGGAGCTTGAGTTCGCAGGTCCCAGGCTCCACCTGGGAGACGACGGGTGAGGTCGGAAAGTTGGTCCCCAGGATCGGGTTTAGCAAGCCCAGCCACGGTACCAGCTCGGGATCGATGGCACGAAACGCCTCCTCCACCCGTTGCTCGATACCCCGCCGCTCCCCTTCGAACAGGTCGAGCAACGGTCCTTGCCAGTGGCCGTAGGGGATACCCACGAGGGGCCGGGCGGAATGCTCGAGCACCTCGCCGAAATCGAAGACCTTGCTGGCGGCGAACTCGGCCAGCCGGGTCTTGCCCAAGCCCATCTCGCCCTCGATGACGATCGTCCCCCCATTTCCGGCTCGAAGCGCCTGGACCGCCTCGACCAGCCGGTAGACCTCGGCCTCGCGACCGATGAGCAGGTCCCCGCGGTCCGGCAGCTCGATCACTTCCGAATCAACGCTCCAGGTGGTGGGGTGGACGGCGAGGAGCGGCCAGACTCGAGTCTCGGTGGCCCGTCCTTTCAACTGTTCACTGCGCGGAGGGCCGTAGTACCAGTCAGGGACCCGCTCGTGCAAGCGGTCGGACACCAGGATTTCGCCGGGATGGGCGGCGCTCATCAAACGGGAAGCCACGTTGACGGCATCCCCCATGACGGTGTAGTCGTAACGCCACCTGGACCCGAGTCCGCCGGCATAGACCAGTCCGGAGTTGATCCCGATTCGCGTGATACGCAACGCCCCTCCCGACGCGAACCGCTCTCGCAGCTCGAGCGCGCAAGCCATGGCAGCCTCCTCGGCCCGCTCGATGGCTCGAGGTGCTCCGAAGAGACCCATGACCACGTTGCCCTTGTCGGCCTGCTCGACCTTGTCCACCGTGCCGCCATGCACCGAGATGCGTTCAAACACCTCGGCCATGAAGGTCTGAAGGGCCTGTCCAAACCCGGGAGCCTCCACATCCACGCCCTCGAACCGGGCGAACAGGACCACCACGGGCCGGTGCTCGGCCACCATGTCGGACAGCCCGAGCATGAGGCGCTCGTGGATGACCTGGGGGACGAACCGCGCCATGCGTTCCACCGGGGGCTGTTCCTCCGGGTTGAGGGTCCGGTGCCTGCGAACAGGGATGGGCGCGGGGACTCGCTTGAGCAGGGCGGGCAGCACCACGGTGTGCCCTTCCGGGCCCTCCATGGTGGTCACATCGGGCGGGAGGGCGTCGACCATGGCTCGAGGCACCAGGAGTTCCATGGGGCCACACAAGGAGGAAGCCTTGGCTGCGGCCATCACGGGTTTTCCGCCAAGGAAATAGCGGAGTTCGCGGGTTTTTGTCCCCACTGCCGCCGCATAGACGGACCCGGCGCTGACGCCCACCTTGACGCGCAACGGAAAGTCGATGCCCCCCACCACCTCGGGCGGGTGGCGGTAAGCCATGCGAATCAGGTCCAACCCACAGCGAACCGCGGACTGGAACGCGGTCTCCACGTCCTCCCCGGGAATGACGGCGGTAATGGCGTCCCCGTTGAAATGGGCGACGAACCCGCCGGCACCTTCGACACCGTCGACCAGCCATTCGTAGGAACGGTTGAGGATGTCGGTCAACTGCTCGGCGCCGGACGGACCGGAGCGGGTGAGCACTTCGGAAAGAGGTGTGAAGCCGGAGACATCGACGAAGAGCACGGCGGCGGTGAAGCGCTCCTCCCATGGGGGGTTCGGGTGTGGCGCCGGGTCCTGCTTCAACAGGTCATAGAGTCGGGAGGGAATGTACGCCAGGAGCGTTTCGCCAGATACCATGTTCGGAGACCCTGTGTTACGGACCGCGTACCCGGGCGGGAGGTCTGGCACGCAGCGACCTCCTCGAGACACCCCTCTCTTCCGGGGATACGCAAGGAGTTCCCCCGGTTCGCCCCCCTGCCCTCGTCCCCCTGCCCGGTCTTCCCGGGACCGACGCGCGGACCGATGCCGGCTCAGCCCAGGATCGGAAACTTCCGCTCCGCGGCCAACTCGTCCATCATGGCCTGCATGCGGCCCTGGACGAGGTCATACAATTCCTGAAGCCGCTCCGGACGGTCGATGTCCTCCTCCGTGAAGCCGTCCAGGTCGATGGGTTCGCCCACCTGCGTTGTGTGCTTCGCCGGCAACGGCAGGTGGAACACCGGTCCCACCCCGATTCCCCAGGGCAGGCCCAGGAAAATCGGGAAAGACTCCGACCTCAGGTACTTCCGCACCCCGGTCCACTCGGCAATGCGCTCCCCGCGATGAAGCACGAAAAACGTCTCATGCCCGCCCACACTCACCACGGGCACGATGGGCACCTGATGACGCAGTGCCAGTCTCAAAAAGCCTTTCTTGCCCCCCAGGTCCACCTTGTATCGCTCTCGGTAGGGCCGGAACGCCTCGTAGTTCCCACCAGGAAACACCACCACCTTCCGCCCCATGGCGAACGCCTTGGCCGCAGTCTCGTGACTGGCACGAATCGAGCCGAGCTTCAGGAGCAGATTGCCCACCACCGGCATGGCCACCATGACATCGTGGGCGAGAAAATAGAGTGGGTCCCGCCCCTTGGTGCGCCGGTGCCACTCTGCGCCGAGGAAGAACCCATCCATCGACGTGATCCCGGCGTTGTGATTGCACACCAACAAGGCCTTTCCTTCCGGAATACGTTCGATACCTCGCACCTCGGCCCGGAAATACTTCTTCAACAGCTCGATGAACGATACCGCCACCTCGGCCAGTTCCATGTCCGGGTCCGCCACGGTGTCCGGGTCCAACCTGGGCCATAGAAGGCCGGTGAATGTCTCCAACGCAGTCAACATATCGAGTCCCCCATCGCTTGTGTCCATGTGCCGGAAGCCCCCTCGGTGGGCTCGAGGGCCTCCAGTATCCGCTCGGCCGTGTGACCGATCTTCTCTTCCGTGCCCACCAGGAAGTCCATGTGCTGAAAGCCCTCCATGAAGACGGAAGGCGCCCCCGGAACCCGCTGACTCTCCTCCGGTACGATTGCGTCGAACCCGGAGATCAAAACGGTCCTCACCAGAGCCGCATGCTCCTGAACCCGGGCCAGAATCGGGGACCCCGGCCTGATGTCGTCACAGGCGGGCACGATGGGCCCCAGCAACGCAGCCACCGGTGCTCCGTGGAACGGGCAGGCCAGGGCAATCACACCCTGAACCTCGGGCAAGGGGCCCGGCGCCGCCTCCGGTTGAGACAGGGCCAGAAGGGATATCAACACCCCATTGCTGTGGGCCACGATGGTCAGCCGCTCCACCCCCTCGCGCCACCGCAACGCGGCCAGATCCTGAGCCAGCAGGCTCGCGGCGGTCTCAAGCCTGCAAATGTTGGCCAGCATGCCGAATGGGATCGGATAGGCTCGAGGTGGAAGGAACACGTCTGCGCCCCTCCGCTCCAGCGCCTTGCCCAGACGATTGAAGACACTCGGGGTGCAAAACAGGCCCGGTACCAGCAGCAGGGGAGGTCCTCCATGCCGTTCGAACGTCTCCGGAGGATCGAAGCAGGCCCGACTTTGCGCCCAGCTTCCCTTCACGTAGGAAGGAATTCGGGCGACATAGGAGCGACCGGCGACCTTGCCCGCAACGACCCTTCTGAGACCCACCATGGATACCTCCTTGCTCTTCCCAGCGTCCACTGCCGATGGGCAAGTGTACCTGCCGTTCCGCGTTCATTCAAGGACAAGCGGCCTCGACACCGCACGACCGCGCCCTGTCCTCTCGACCCGCCCCGACCTCATCTGCGACACCGGCCCCGCATTCCCTGCCTACACCGACATTGAAACCACCCCCCATCCCCCTGATGGCAACAGGGCAAACAGGCATAACCTTGGGATCGTGTAGCGTTTTTCATTGCACAGAACGGTTGCCGGAGCTAGTTTGAAAGTAATGTCCAGCGACGAAAGGTCACCTGCCGTCGCCACGAGACGTATTGTTGTTCACAGGGTCGCAACTCGGCCCTCGCATCTCTCCATGCCGTCGACCGTACCCGCACGACGAGGTACACAACCGATGTCCACGGTGGAGGCCAGGCTTCGTCTCGAGGTTCAACACGAACGCCCACGGTCTTGCCGCAAGAAAGGAGGCTGGAATGCCACAGAGGAGCATTCGACCCTTGGTCCTGTCCGCCGCCTGGAGCGCCGTTCCCCTCACGCTGCTCCTGTTATTCCACTGCAATGATGTGCTGGCCAGTGATGGTTACGAGGATTCCACCTGGCCCACCGTCCACGCAGACGCACGCAACTCCAACAGCACTTCCTACGTGGCTCCGACCACGACGACCGTGCGCTGGAACGCGCTCGTGGCCGCTTCGGTTGCTTCCGGTCCGGTCATCGATGGTCAGGGTTACCTGTGGGTGACCACGGGCCAGGGACCTGGGACGAGTTCCCTGCACCGGCTGGACAAGGACGGCAACATCCTGTGGGAGAGCGCTCCCTACTGGGACGAAGACGACCTCGACTCCATGGCGGTGATGAGTTCGCCCCGTATCGACGACCAGGGCACGGTGTATGTAACGGATGGAGACCAACTCTGGGCCTTTCGCCCGGATCCGAGCAACGCGCGCCGCGTGACGCTCAAGTGGGTCGCCTCCTTGCCGCCCAGCACCTGGAGTGGCGGCTCTCAATACGCCATTTTCTTCCTCGGCGACCTCGTGGGCGTCTACGCACTGCCCGGTACGGTGACCCTCTACACCCGCGACACGGGCGACCCCGCCACCTCGACCCTGGAACTGCCCGGGGAACTCTCCACTCTGGACGACGCCGCAGACGCACACAATCTGGAAATCGTCGTGGATTCCATGGCCCAAAGCGGCCTTATCGACCCGGACGTGGTCTCGAGACTCGTCGGGCTCGACACGGGCACGAAATGGGTGCTCACCAACGCCCCGGCCGTCCACCCGGACACCGGAGACATCTTCATTTCCGGCGCTGGACAGCTCACCCCGGACGGCCACGGCACGAGCGCCCTCTACGTGGTCCGAATGAACGCCACACGGACCGGGCTCGAGCTTGTCCACCAGGCGCCCCTGGGCCTGGGAAGCCGGGCTTCCAGCCCAGGAATCCTCCCCGACGGCTCACGGGTGATCGTCATTGGGGACGACAGCACGATCCACGCCTTCGACGCTCACAACTACCAGGAACTCTGGTCCGTGGCCCAGCCGGAAGCTCGAGGCACCTCGGCGCCCACCATTGGACTCGACGGAACCATCTATTACAACGGCGTGGACGACCTGGCAGCCTTCGACCCGGACGGGAACGAGTTGTGGCGACGGGACTTCAACGATCTTGCGGAAGCGTGGTTGGACCCGATGTTTGCTTTCCGGGACCCGTCGATGTCCTCGTGGGACCCGATGTTTACGAACGAGCGGTTTGCCATCATGATGCACGTGTTCAGCGCATCCGCCAAACACGTGTGGGTGGCCCCGGTGATGGGGTACGGGGTGGACGAAAACCCGCTGGACAACAACGACCAACTTGTGCCCACGCCCGAAATCAGCGTGATCTTCCCGTTGGATCCCCGTACCGGGGAGATCGTGGGGAGCATCACCTCGCTCCCGGAGGTCGCGGACGGTCACATCGTGCTGGACAACGACGGAAGCCTCTACGTGACCCACCTGGGCGCTCTCTCGGCTGTGTTCCACTACGGTCTCGCGGACCTGATCCCCACCGCGCTCAAGGTGGATGCGCCGAAAGGGGGGATCACCGCCCTGGAACCCGGGTTGTACAAAGCCCATGTGGACGAGGCGATTGGGTGGAGTGAAGAATTGATCGATACAGCCCAGTCGGCCCTGGGGCGGTACCCACAGGAAGGGCACGAGGCTCTGGAGGCGGCTTTGGCGTCCATCGATCTGGCCGCCGACCAGGTGGACGTGGCTGCCATTGCCCTGCTGAACAGTCATGGAGAAGGAGAGCTGTGCCAAGATCAAGAGGATGGCGTTGAGTACGAACTGGTAGGTACGACGGGCGATGGGGGCGCCGCCGGGGATCTCCGTGCCGCGGCGGATCTCCTGTCTCGGAACACTCCGGACATTCAGGGAGCGCTCTCGAGGCTGGTTTCTGCGGAGAATCATCTGAGTACAGCGGCCGGGTTCATACCTCTGGCGCCCGAAGTGCGGCTGACGTTCGAGAACGGGGCCACGGTGACCATTCGAGGGAAGGAACGTCGAGTCGACTATGGTGTCGAGGACGAGGAGTTCCTGGGTATTCCCTATGCGGAGCCGCCTGTGGGAGAGCTGAGGTGGCGGCGGCCTGTGGCCAAGCAGTGGCAAGATGGTGAGGTGCTGGATGCGACCGAGTTCGGGCCCCATTGTCCGCAATGCGATGGCGCAGGAGACAGCCTCCACACCACGGGAAGTGAGGACTGTTTGACCCTGAACATATTCCGGCCCAAGGCGGACTATTGCAGTGACCGGCCCGGGACCCCCCTCCCGGTCATGGCCTACATCCACGGAGGAGGCTTCATCGCGGGGAGTGCAGACAGCTACAATGGTTTCCGGCTGGCCACGGCGGGGAATGTGATTGTGGTGACCATGCAGTATCGGCTGGGTGTGCTGGGTTTCCTGTCGCTACCCGAACTCCAGGACGAAGATCCGGGGCGGTCCACGGGTAACTACGGGCATTTGGACATCCTGCTGGCTCTGAAATGGATCCAGGACCACATCGCAGAGTTTGGAGGAGATCCGAACAACGTGACCCTGTTTGGACAGTCGGCAGGCGCAGGAATCACCTGCTCCGTGCTGGCCACGCCCCTCAAGCACGACCTGTACGGGGTCGACTTGATGCACAAGGCGATCATGCAAAGCGGCTTCTGTGCGGCGGCGCTGGAGCTTGGCTCCGAGGACAGTACCGACGTGGACACGGCGATCTACCGGAGCAAGAAGGTGATTTCCAACGTGGAAAGCTGTACCGAGGCCTGCCAGGACCCAGCCACGCGGCTCGAGACACTCAGGAGCCTCCCGGCAGACGACATCGTACTGGCGATGTGCAACACGAGTTCTGACAATGACGAGCCGTTCTACACTTTCCCGGCCATCGATGGCTACTACCTCGACCAGATCCCTGGCACTGCCCTCATTGAAGGGGCTGCTGAAGGGCGACCGGTGATCATGGGGGATGTTCAGGACGAAGGGTCCCTGCTCGCAGCGCCCTATTATCTTCCTGTAAACACGTGGGCCGAGTTCAAGGTTCAGGTCTCCAAGGTGGTGGGACCGCTCTGGGCGAAACGGGTGGTGGTCCCACTTTACGAACGCCAGTTCGACGACCCCCAGATCGCCTACCAGGCCCTGTGGGAGGACTTTGTCTTCATGTGTCCGCTCAAGGTCAACGCGAACCACCTTCGAGAGGCGGGAAGCAATGTCTACTCTTACATCTTTTATGCGGATCCGCATTCGGAGGACTTCAGCTTCGGCGCGTTCCACGGACTCGATGTCTACTACGTCTGGGACTACTGGGAGGTCATCGAGGACAACATCGGCCCCCTCGGAGAGGGCGATTTCGACCTCATCGACATTCTCCAAACGGCGTGGACCAGCTTTGCGTGGGATTCCACTCCAATCCTGACTCCCGAGTGGCCGACCACCATCGACAGCATGGTCTCCTTCGACGTGCAGGGTGACGAACGAGAGGACGCGGTCGTCCAGGTCATCTCGGCCAACTCGAAAGCCTATCGAGGCGGACGTTGCAACGACCTGGAGCCGGTTTTCGCGGCGATGGACACCAACGGCGACGACCTGCCGGACATCGACATCTTCAGGACCTTGAAGCCTGAAACCAGGTAGTCCCCCGACCTCCGACATCCGCCAAATCCTTCCTCAGATGTGACGCCGCCCAGGTGCACCGGGCGAACCGGTCTTGAAACCCCACGGCCCGGTCCGTCTCCCGTCCTCCACCCCCATGGCGAAAAGGAACCCTGGTTGCACGGGCAGACCTTTTGCCGCGAAGGTGGTGGCTTCCTCTGCAACCCAAACCACGCCCACCCATCAGCGCGGCGGGCTCAATCAGACGAAGCACGACCGGAGACGAATCGAACCCACGACAAGCCGAACGCCCGGGCCTGGCTTGAGAACACCTTGGCCAGTGCGATGCACAAAAACAAGGCTCGGTATGGCAAGACGGAGTGCGACGGAACATGGGGAGAGGGAAACAAGGCACCCTGCAGGAAAAGGAGGAAGGGCAGGCTAGTTGGTCTGAATGACCACGCGCATGTTGTAGAACTCCATGGTCACTTCCCACGCGCTGAAGCCGGAGCCTCCAGAAGCGGTGAAGGAGTCACTCACATACCAGACCTCGTAGTCCGGGGTGCTCTCCTCGGGGCTGTAGTAGACCCAGTCCAATTCGGGTCCGTCGTCATCAGTCTCGTTGTCGAGCACGCCCGGAACGGTGGTGCTTTGCGCGGTCATCTCGGCGTACACCTCGTCGAGCCCACCCACGTCGGTTCCCCTGGAGAAGCACAGCTTGATGGGCCGCGTGTTGTAGGTATCAGATCCCTCGAGATGGCCGTAGAACTGGCCATTGTCGAAGTAGACGCAGGTGGAGGGCCACCCATTGCTCTGGGTAGCGCCCACCGTGTGGCCGGCGATCATCAAGGGCTGCGGGAACACGTCCGTGCCGCTCCCCTTCACCCTGGACCAGTAGTGGCTGATCATCTGATCGATCTCGGCCGCCACTACACGGTCGAACGAATCGCAGTTGTTGTTCACGTTGGCGATCTCGCCGGTGCTGTTGTCTCCCCAGGTGTCCTCGGAGTCGGTCAGGCCGTCGCAGTCGTCATCCAACCCGTTGCAGAGTTCGATCCCATCCGGGTTGACGGACCACATCTTGTCGTCGCAGTCTCCTCCGGTGGTGATCCAGCCCGAGGGTGCGCCTCCAGCGCAGGCGGTGACGCTCTGCGTGATGTCTCCGTAGCCGTCTCCGTCCTCGTCCGGGTAGTAAGTCGTGCCGACCCCCTCATCGACCTGCCCGTCGCAGTCATTGTCTGCTCCGTCACACACCTCGGTCGCCCCGGGATTCACTGCCGGGTCGTTGTCGTCGCAGTCGTCCTGACAGGTGGCATACCCGTCGCCGTCCGCGTCAAACCCCTCGTCGGTGGTCCCGTCGCAGTCATTGTCTGCTCCGTCGCACACCTCGGTCGCCCCGGGATTCACTGCCGGGTCGTTGTCGTCACAATCGCCCTGACATGTGGCATATCCGTCGCCGTCCGCGTCAAACCCCTCGTCGGTCGCTCCGTCACAGTCGTTGTCCACTCCATCGCAGACCTCGGTGGCACCCGGATTCACGGCCGGGTTGCTGTCGTCGCAATCGTTGCCACAACTCGTGTACCCGTCCCCGTCCGCGTCAAACCCCTCGTCCACCGCTCCGTCACAGTTATTGTCGTCGCCGTCACAGACTTCGTCGGCACCAGGGTTCACCCAGGGATCGTTGTCATCACAATCGCCGCCCACCGACACGTAGCCGGCCGGCTCCGTGCACGATTCAGTAGTCGACGCATCGTTCCCGTAGCCATCGCCGTCGCTATCCGCGTAGTAGGTCTGCGGCTCCACGCCCTCATCCGTCTGGCCGTCGCAGTCGTTGTCCGCTCCGTCACAGATCTCCGTGGCGCCGGGGTTCACCGCAGCGTCGCTGTCGTCGCAGTCCCCGGCCGTCGCCGCGTAGCCGCTCGGTGCGCTGCAAGCCTCGGTAGTCGACGACGAGACACCGTACCCGTCGCCATCGGCGTCCAGGTAGTAGGTGCTGGTCACACCCTCGTCCACCGCTCCGTCGCAGTCGTTGTCCGTACCGTCGCACACCTCGGAGGCCCCGGGGTTGATCGCCGCGTCGCTGTCGTCGCAGTCGTCCCCGTTGGTCACGTAGCCGTCCTGCAGGGCGCAGTTCTCGATGGGCG
>CAYQMG010000162.1:0-3682 GCA_964418585.1 uncultured Gammaproteobacteria bacterium
CCCTGCGCCCGCTGGCCGGCAAGCGGGGAAGGCGGGAGAGATGATGCGCCGCCTCGTTGGCCATGAGCGACGACCTTTGCCGGGCCAGTGCTTGCCGGGCTCGGTCCGCGGAGTAGTACGCGTCTGAATGGCGGGCGTTCAGGAAGTTTTTCAGGGCCCGGATGGTGACACTTTCGTCGATCCTCCCCCGTCGACAGGCATCTTCACAGGGCGCCGCACACACCTGTCCGCACACCTCCACCAGAGGGTTGGCGTTGCGGGCCACCAGATAGCCTTCGAGGTATCGCCCTTCGGAAACCAACTGGACGTAGCGCCCGGCGTCGGTGGATACGGGGCACCCGTGCTGGCAGGGGAGCAGGTGCTGTATGGACAACCGCCGCGTGACCCACTTGTGTCGCTTCATCGCACAGATGCCTCCGCGTACGGGAAAGCGGGCGGGGTCGATGGCGGTTATGCAAGAAGGCGGCCAGCTACGAGATCAGCCAGGTCCCGGGCTGGGGCGGGTCAAGGGAGTACGGGGGTGGTTCGGAAAAAACCGGGCGGGTGGTTCATGATGAACCACCCGCCCGGCTGAGCAAGCTCTGGGCAAGACCTTCCAGGGGGGTCAGGAGCCTTCGGTGATCCGGTCCAGCAGTTCGGCTGTGCGTCGGACCTCGTCGAAGATCAGGGCGGAACTCATGGTGGCCATCGACACGGCGTCCACCTGGGGGTCGAAGGCGAGGTCCTGGAGGCGGCGTCCCTTGAGCCGCTTCTCGAAGAAGCGGCTATCTTCCTCGGTCCACTCCTCGTTGCCGTACTTGGTGACGTGGATGGGCTGGAACCCCAAGAGCCGTCCCTCCGAGTCGAACGCGAACATGAAGTGCACCGCCTCGCACACCTCGCACACCGGACGGCGGCTGGCCACCCGCACGAACACGGGAAGGCTCTTGCCGCCCCGCCGTGCCCGGAACACCCGCATCCCGTCAGGTACCCGGACCGGCTCGGCCGACAGGCCAGCCAGCCCGGTGACCCGCTCCATCAGGCCCACCACCATGTCGCGGAGTTTGGCCTCGGCCACGGGAACCACGAGGGGTCCGGAGCGGAGCGGTGGAAGCCCCGGTTCCCGGCGGACGGCCCTCTCAGGTGCGGCGTCCAGGGTCAGGGCGTGTCCGAGCAGCTCGGTTTTCCATTGGATGCCGAACGAATAACGGGCCAGGAGCCAGCGGCCGTCGCGCCGCACCAGGAACAGGGTGAAGGGAGTACGCCCCGGATCGCCGATCCTCCGCCACTGGTCGAACTGCGGGTCGGCGGTGATGGGATACGAGAGCTTGCGCCGTTTCCGGTATCGTCCCAGGTACTTGGGAAGGTTGCCGGCGGCCACGCCCAGTACCCGGATCCGTTCGCCCAGTCCGCGTTCCAGGATCTCCTGATAGGCGGCCTCCACCTGCCGCACGTGGGTCTGGCAGGGCACGCACGCCTTGTTGAAGAACTCGAGGACGAGCACCCGGCCCGGGATTTCGGAAAGCCGGAAGGGGCCCGAGGCCTTTCCCAGACCGAGTTTGGGGTAGTCGCCGGGCTCCAGCAGTCCGTAGAACTCCAGGTCGGGGAACGGATCCCCGGGCCGGATGAGGACGTCGGCGGGGAGGATGCGAGTCGAGGCCAGCACGAGGAACACGACCACCGCCGTGCCCGTGCCGGCTCGTTGCAGGAATTTCCTCCAAGGGGGTCTGTGCCGCGGGAACCTCACGTCGTCTCTCCGGGAAGAAACGGCGGTCGTCTACCCTACCGCCCGACGCTCCCGGTGTCAAAACCCGGTAGCCTCCCCGACCTGGGGCAGCCGACCTCCGGCACAAGAAAGGGGCGGGGGGATGCCCCCGCCCCGATGCGGTGCGCGTGCACCGAACGCCGGACGCACAAGGGCCTACATGTAGGCTTTCCTGGGGAGCGTCCGGATCGTGGTGTACGCCTTGAGGGTCTTTTGCGCCTGCAGGAGCAGGTTGCGTACCCGCTCCAGGAGTTCCTTCGAGAACGCCAGGTTGTGGACCGGGTTGCCGCGCTCGAAGAGTTTCAGGTTCTTCTCGGCGTTGTTCACCAGGTCCTGGGCGTCATACGTGTACTTGCCCTCGCGGATGGCCTTGAGGATCATCCGCTGGGTATCGGCCAGGAGCACGCGCAGCTCCTCCACCTTCTTGCGCAGGGCGTCGGCCTGCTCCACCCACTCGTCCACCATCACGGCGTAGCCCTCGTCCCCGTCGTGGCAGTCCACGCAGGTTTGCTTGATGCCCTCAAGGGTGGTCTCTTCGCCCTCCGTCACCTGCACGTGGCAATCCTGGCACTCCACGGCATCGGCCATGGGGTTCTTCTCTCCCCTCACGTCGCAGCTCCGCTCGTCGCAGGCGTTTTGGCCGTTGTAGAGGTTGTGGTTCTCCACGTGGCAGTCCTGGCATTCCACCGCGCCGAGGCCTTCGCCGTGGTGACACTCGTTGCAGTTGCGCAAGAACGTCTGGCCGTGTTCCTCCCGGGGGGTGTGGCACTCGAGGCAGTCCATGCCCTCGTCGTTCACGTGCACGTCGTGGGGGAACTGGACGTTCCCGAACGGAACGGGCTTGGTCTCGATGCATTCGACGCAGGAATGGCACAGCTGGGTGCACCCGGTGGGAGCCTGGATCTCGCGCATCGCATACCCAGGGGTGACCAGCGCCTTGGCCCGCTCCGCCCGTTCCTGGACGTTGGCGAGGATCTTCAGGGCATAGTCCATGTTGTGAAGCCCTCGGCCGTTGCGCACAAAGGCCAGGTTGCGCTCGGCCGCCTCGAGTTCCTTCATGGCGTCGGCGGCCGCGCTACGGGTCTTGCGCGCCTGGACCGTTTCCCGGGCCTCGGCCAGGGCTTCGGCGGCCTTGTCCAGCTCCTCGGTGAGGATCTTCTTCCAGTGCTTGGCCATGTCGTCGTAGCCGGGTCCGTGGCAGTCCAGACACGAACGGATGACGCTTTCGTAGTTCAGGCGGAGGCTCGAACGGTAGCCCGTGGCCGTTTTTTCCAGGTGCACGTGGCAGGTCCCGCAGTCCGCGTGGGCCAGGTACATGGGATTCGGGATCTCGGGAACCCCCTCGGCGCCCCGTCCCTGGTACATGTCGCGGATCGTTTCGTGCTGGCCCAGGGAATGGCACTTCAGGCAGTCGGTGTCGTAGTAGTAGCCCTTCTCCCGCGGCCGAAACGCCTTGCGGGCCAGGTCCTTGAGCGGTTGGGGCAAGGCTTCGCCGGGCCGGACGATGTAGTGTTCGATGGCGGCGTGGCACCGGAGACATTCGACCTTGTAATCGGTCACGTGCTTGCGGTGCACCTCCTCGGACGCATGCTTCCCGTACAGGATGCGGGGCTCGGCATGGCACTGGACGCAGGTGTTGTCCTTGAGGTGACCGTCCCCGAAGATCACGTCGAAGTGACACTGTTGACAGGGAACCCCCCGGTCCAGGTACTCCTGGTGGACGAACGGCATGTTCTCATTGGCATTGATGAACACCTTGAGCTTAGTCTTGGCGTGGCAGAGCCGGCAGTCCGACAGCTCGGGGAACTTTTCCCGCTCCATAAAGTGACAGATGAAGCACGTTCCCTCGGTGACCGTCAGGTGCTCGCCCTGCACGATCTGGGAATGGCAGCTCACACAGCGCAGCTTCTTGCCTCGCCGCAGTTCACCCAAGTGGGA
>CAYQMG010000163.1:0-21122 GCA_964418585.1 uncultured Gammaproteobacteria bacterium
GACGCACACCACCTCGAACTTCGACGCACACCAGGTCGAAGATGCCGGTACACCACGTCGAGCATGCCGGCCTACCAGGACGACCATGCCAGCCTACGGGGTCCGGCGACCTGGGCCGGTTCACCAACCCTGCAGAACATGCTAGACTGGCCCTGGCACCCATCGACGGCACTGCGAGAGGCGAACATGCTCGATCTCCTGGAACTCCTCGACAAGAATGCCGAGGATCTGGCCCGCACCCTGGCGGAACTTCCCGATGCGATGGCCTTGATCCGACGATTCCGGGCCATTCTGGCGGATGAAGCCGAGTCTTCTCCCTGGTTTCCGGTGGTCCCGATGGAACGCTTCCTTCGGGGAATGGCGGCGATCGAGGAGTACATGCTGGCCCGGATGGGTTGGGAGGTGGAACCTGACCCTGTGGAGCGCGCGCGGGCCAGGTCTCGCCTTCGACGCGGCCTGCGCAGGCTCACCCGTCAATATGCAGCCGCGATGGACCGGGAAAACGCCACGGTCCGCGCCCGACTCGAGGCCGCGCGACAAAGGCTGGAGGCGCAACAGGCGTTCAACGAGGCCCTGTTGCGCCTGGTCCACGCGGCGGTCGTGGTGCTCGACGGAGTGGGCCGCGTGCTCGCCTGGAATCCGGCCACGGCGTCGCTGACGGGGATCTCGTCCCACGCCGCGGTTGGGCGAGGTCTGGGAGAGCTGCTCCCGGACCTCACGAAGCAGACCCGACGCCTGTTCGATGCGCCCGACCCGGGGAAGCTCGAGGACCTGGTGACGCAGGGCCGTTTCGATTGTCCCGGCCCAGACGGTGCCCGGGTCTCTGTGCCGTTCCGGCTGGCTCGACTCGACCGGCAGGCCGGGGCCGGCCAGGCGGCCTGGGTTCTCTCCATGCTCCCGGGCAGGGGCAGCGCCTCTCTCCGTGTCTGAATTCGGCCCGGCCCCGGTCATTTCGGCACCCATCCCATGGAGGAAGCACCACACCCATGACAGAGAACATGCTGCACAACGTGCTCATCGGCTGTTGGCTTGCCCTGGCCGGCCTGGTATTCGTCATTCTTCGGTTCAAGACCGCCCCGTATGGCCGACACGCACGTCGAGGATGGGGACCCACCCTGCCGGAGCGGCCGGGCTGGGTGCTCATGGAAGCGGTCTCCCCGATCGCGATGGCGGTGCTGTTCATTCTCGGCGACCGCCACACCTCGATCCCGGCCCTGGTGTTCCTGGGCATGTGGGAGGTTCACTATATCCATCGCGCGATCATATACCCCCTGCGCATGAAGCCCAGTCGCAAGCGGATTCCGGTGGTCATCGTCCTGTTCGGCGTCCTCTTCAACCTGGGCAACAGCTATCTCAACGGCCGCTACCTGTTCACGCTCGAGCCGCCGCGCGACACGGAATGGCTGCTGGATCCCCGATTTCTTGCGGGGTTTGCCCTGTTCGTCGCGGGCCTGGTCATCAACCTCCAGTCGGACACCATTTTGCTGAACCTGCGCAAGCCCGGCGAGACAGGCTACAAGATTCCTCGAGGCGGTCTGTACCGCTGGGTATCGAGTCCCAACTACCTTGGCGAGATCCTCGAATGGTGCGGGTGGGCCCTGGCCACCTGGACCCTGGCCGGGCTCAGCTTTGCCGTGTGGACCGCAGCCAACCTGGCGCCTCGAGCCCGTGCCCATCATCGGTGGTACCGGGAGACGTTCCCCGACTATCCACGGGAGCGCCGCGCCCTGGTCCCCTACCTTTACTGAGGCGGTGACCGGACACGGACGGTCTCAGTAGGCCTTGGCGAACACGACGCGCTGGGTGGTGGGTTTGCCGGTGAGGAAACAGGTCCCCTGGTCTCCCTGGTCGTCGAACGGAATGCAGCGCACCGTGGCCCCGGTCTCCTCCTTGATCCGGGCCTCGTCCTCGGCCGTGCCGGCGAAAAAGACGCGATAGAACCCCGGGTCCTTGTCGAGCCGCGCCTTCATCTCGTCGTAGGACGCCACATCATAGGTGTGGGACCGGCGGAACGCCAGGGCTCGTTCGAAGAGGTTCCGCTGGATCCTGTCCAGAATACGCGGGACCTCCTCCGCCAGGTCCTCGATCCGGACGAAGGTCTTGTGCCCTTCCTGACCCCGCTCCAGGTCGCGCCGCACCAGGACCGCCTGGCCCTTGGCCAGATCTCGAGGCCCGATTTCTATGCGGACCGGCACACCCTTGAGTTCCCAGTCGGCAAACTTGAACCCCGGCGTGACCGTGTCCCGGTCGTCGAAGTGGAAAGAGAAAGCCTTTCGCCACGCTTCCGCATGCCGGTCCACCACCTCGGCGACCGCAGCGAGTTCGGCGGGCTTCTTGAAAATGGGGACCACGACGGCCTGGGTGTGGGCGACCCTGGGGGGCAGCACCAGGCCATGATTGTCCGAGTGGGCCATGATGAGCGCACCGATTAGCCGGGTGCTCACCCCCCACGAGGTGGCGTAGACATACTCCCGCGCGCCGGTTTCGGTCTGATAGGTCACGTCGAACGCCTTGGCGAAATTCTGGCCCAGGTGGTGGGAGGTACCTGCCTGCAACGCCTTCCCATCCTGCATCATGGCCTCGATGCAGTAGGTATGCTGAGCGCCCGCGAACTTCTCCGACTCGGTCTTGCGGCCGACCAGCACCGGCAGGGCCAGCCACTCCTCGGCAAAACGCCGGTAAAGCTCGAGAATGCGCAACGCCTCGGCCTCCGCCTCCTCGGACGTTGCATGAGCCGTGTGGCCTTCTTGCCAGAGAAATTCCGTGGTGCGCAGGAAGAGCCGCGTCCGCATCTCCCACCGCACCACGTTGGCCCACTGATTGATAAGAAGCGGCAGATCACGATAGCTCTGGATCCACTTCTTGTACATGGACCAGATGATCGTCTCCGACGTGGGACGAACGATGAGTTCCTCCTCGAGCTTGGCGGCCGGATCCACGATCACCCCGCCGCCGTCCGGATCGTTCTTGAGGCGGTAGTGGGTCACCACCGCACACTCCTTGGCAAACCCCTCCACGTGCTCCGCCTCGCGCGACAGGAACGACTTGGGCACGAACAGAGGAAAGTAGGCATTCCGGTGGCCCGTTTCCTTGAACATGCCGTCCAGCACACGCTGCATCTTCTCCCAGATGGCGTATCCGTTGGGACGAATCACCATGCAGCCCTTGACCGCCGAGTAATCGGCGAGTTCGGCCCGGGTACAGATGTCGATGTACCACTGGGAGTAGTCCTTCTCTCGAGGGGTGATACCTTCGCTTCCCATGGTTCCTCCTGCATATCGAGGCCAGTCCGGCCGGTGGCGCCGGGCACGTCCCGACTGAAAGACGTATCCTTCTAGCAGATCGCGGCTCGAGTTTCAAAAGGATCTTGCGCTTCGGCGCCGAAGAGGAAGCAGAGAGGAAGGAATTCGGTGAGGTCTATCGCCGGATCAAGCGGAATCCGCGGGCGTCCCCGTACCGACAATCGTCGTCGATCCCGTTGTTGGGAATCTCCGCCGCTGCCGGGTTCTGGGCCGCGTTGTAGTCGTTGCAATCCCCCATCGCCTCGGAAAATCCGTCTCCGTCCAGGTCCACTCGAGGACCACTCAGGACCAGGTAGGCCATGCCCGCACCAGCCCCATGGTAGTCGTTCCCATAGGCACTCACCAGGATGTCCGAAAAACCGTCGCCATCCACATCCCCGGCCCCGGAAACACTCCAGCCGGCCTGGTCCAACGCAGCCTCGCCCACAAACATCGTGGTCGCACCCTCCAGGGCCTGATCCCCCGCGTACCGCGGTCCCCCTCGAACCAGATACACCGCACCCGCGTCCACGTCCGCAAAATCGCTCGCATAGGAACTTACCAGGATGTCCGAAAAACCGTCACCATCCACATCCCCGGCACTGGAAATGCTCGAGCCCGCTCCGTCCCCGGCTGCTGCCCCCTGGAATCGGCCGTCCACCTGCCCCAAATCGTAGGTGGCGCCGAACGCGGTCTTGCCATACACCAACGCTGCCATGCCGGCTGCCTCCCCACCATCGTCCCGACCCGGAACTCCGATCAGAAAGTCCGCCAACCCGTCTCCATCCATGTCCCCGGCCCCGGCCACCGCATATCCGGCATAGTCCTTGGACGCCTCGCCCACGAACATCACATCCGCCTGAGCCAATGGATAGTCCGCACTCCAGTCGCCTCCATGGCCGAACACCAGGTAGGCCTTGCCCGCTCGACTCGCGACATCACTGTTGCCATAGGCACCAATGAGGATGTCCCCAAACCCATCCCCATTCGTATCCCCCACCCCGGCCACGGCAAAGCCGGCACTGTCTCCGGCCGCCTCGCCCACGAACGAGGGAAACCCGGTCAGCGACATCTCCGGGGCGAACTGGTCCACTGGTCCCCCCAGAACCACGAACACCTTCCCCGTTTGCGAGTCGGTCCCATGAGCGCCCACGGCCAGATCGTCGAACCCGTCTCCGTTCACGTCCTGGAGGCCTGCGAGCGCAAACCCGGAAAGGGCCATGCCGGCTTCCCCCACCAGGATGAGGTCTGCGTCCGCCAGGGACGCCTGCGCCGGCCACCCGCTGGTCCGACCGAGCACCAGGTAGGCCTTGCCTTGCCCATACGCATCACCGGCGAACGGAGCGCCCACCACGAAATCGGCCAGGCCATCCCCGTTGAAATCCCCCACCGCGCTCAGGCCCATCCCGGCCTGATCGCCTTCGGCTTCCCCCACCCACATCACATCGGCGTCCGCCAGGCTCGCCAGGGACGGCAGCCCGGAGGTGCTTCCAAATACCAGGTAGACTGCTCCGGTCCAGTTCGACGCGCCCGGTGCGGCGATCACGATGTCATCCGCATGGTCCCCGTTGACATCCCCCACCCCGATCACCCGATACCCGGCCTGATCGAACTCGTACTCCCCGTACAGCCGCACGTCGGCGTCTCCCAGGCCCATGTACTCCGGCAGTGCCGCATGGCTGATGAACGGAGCACCTGCAAGGGCCGCGACCACGGCTGCCCGATATGTCAACCTGATTGCAGCTCCCAATCCTGTCGTACTCATAGCTGACTCCTCGTCGACTCGCAGCGTGAGTCCAGGTTGATTCGACTGAAACCGTGAAGGCCTCATGGGATCAGTCCCCTCTCCTACCCTACTTCCCATTTACGGCATCCTCGATGAGTCAACTTGAGGATTTTCTCTCTGCTTTTCTCACACCCCCCTGCATGCCCTGCGCCGCCTCAACGCCACGCGCCCCCCCAAGTCCATGGGCGCCGCCGGATATCGGGGCACGGTCCGCCCCGCTGGCCACCTCTGGGAATCCGGAGATATAACCTGCTGTTTTCTCCGACAGAATTCCCGTGACGCCCCCGTCCAGGTCGGCTATAGTTTGACAGAAGCACCCGCCTGCCCAGCTCGCTCGCGACCCTCGAGACGGGTGCTTGCGGGCAGAGGCGGCTGGACCCTGGAGCGGTGCAGGAACAGGAAAACGTGGAGGTGGGGCGTGAGCAAACATGGCAGCATCCCCTGGCGTTGCCGGCCGGCGGGTTGCCTGTGGGCGTTGTGTCTCTGGTGGGTGCCGTATCGTGCGGTGGGTGCCACGTGGCATGTACCGGGGGACTACGCGACCATCCAGGCTGCGGTGGATGCGGCGGGGGATGGGGACGAGGTCATCGTGGGTCCCGGCACCTACCGGGAAACTGTCCTGGTCCAGGTGGGCGTGGTGTTGCGCGGACCGGGTCTGGACGGAGAGACGGCGCACATCGAGGGTGACGGTTCGGGCGGTGTGGTGCGGTTTGTGGACGCGCCGGCGGCGGTGTTCGAGGGGTTCGAGGTCTCGGGCGCCGGCCAGGGAGCCATGGATGCCTTGATCCTCCTCGATGGCTCTTCTCCCGACATTCGAGGGAACCTCTTGAACGGTCCAGCCCCCATCGGGGTCCTCGCTTCCCAGGATTCAGACCCTCACATCGAGGGCAACCGGTTCCTCGCACTCGACTCCGCCGTGGTCCTCTCCGGCGCTGCCGACCCGACCATCGCGGACAACATGTTCGCCAACAGTGCCACCGTGGCCATCCACATCGGCGAAGGCTGCTCGGCCACCATTCTGGACAACACGTTCCAGGACAACGACCAGGACATCCAGTGCGACCGCAGCAACGCGCCGTGGCTCCAGGGCAACCTGTTCGAGGCCGCCTTCCTCGACTCGGTCACCGTCACCGGAACCTCTCCCACGGTGCTGGACAACACGTTTCGCGGCGCACTCGGCGTGGGACTCCGGATCGCGTCCGGAGCGTATCCGGATGTCGAGGGCAACTGGTTCGACGGAAACGCCGCCGGGATCCAGACCACCGAGGCCTCCCCATCCATCACGTCCAACTGGTTCACCCGGAATACGGACGCGGCGATCCTCGTGTCAGGCCGCTCCTATCCCACCATCTACCAGAACGTATTTCAGGACAACCACGACGGCGTGGTCCTCGAGGGCTCCGTGGCGACCGGAGACGCCTCCCCCCACATCCTCAACAACACCATCGTGAGCGGCACCGGAGCCGGTATCCGGTGCGTGGATCAGGCCTACCCCGCCATCGGGAACAACATCATCGCGTTCAACGGGGCGTACGGCGTGCTCTGCCAGGGTACCAGCCTGCCCACCCTCGCCTACAACGACGTGTACGGCAATGCGCCGGCAGACTTTGGCGGCCGCTGCTCGGCCTCCGACACCGACCTGTCGGTCGACCCCGAGTTCGTCGCGTTCTCCAATGACGGCAATCCGGACAACGACGACCTCCACACAAACCCCTCGAGCCCCACCCGGGACGCGGGCAACCCGTTCGGAGAATACGACGACCCGGACGGCTCCCGGAACGACCTCGGAGCCTATGGCGGTCCGGTCGACCCCGCCTTCGTCGACGTGGACGGCGATGGATACCGGGTCGAAGATGGCGATTGCAACGACGCGGACCCGGCCATCCATCCAGGGGCCGTGGAACTGGTGGACGGAATCGACAACAACTGCGACGGCATCGTCGACGCCGCCTCCGGAGACGACGACACAGGCCCTACTCCAGAGGTCACACCCACCGGAGACCACAATACAGGCGCCCCATCAGAGGTCACACCCACTGGAGACGACGACTCGAACGGGGACGACACCGCCGGAGACGACGACAGCACCGCCACGACCGCCACACCGGCAGGGGACGACGACACCGGGGAGGCAACACCCACCACCGCCGAGACACCGGCCTCGGACGACGACTCGAGCGGGGAGGAAGAGGAAACGGCGACCCCCGGGCCGGCCGAGTCGCCGACGGCGGACGCCACCGGCGAGGGCGAAGGCTGTTCTTGCGGTCACGGACCGGGAACCGGTGGGACTTCCGGTGCAGCCCCGTTCTTCCTGGCTGGCCTGGTGCTCGGCGCCCTGGGCTGGAGGAGCCGGAAACGGTGACAGACCAACCTCGAGCCACGGTACAGGCCGCACCTCAGTCGCCCTGCCGGGCTCCCTCTCGGCGCCTGACCACACGCACCGCCACCGACTCCGCGTCGATCTCCGACGGATACTTGGTGAGCGTCACCGCGCACCCGGTCGCACTCGTCTCCTGCAAGATGTCCTCGGCAATCGCTGTGGCCACGGCCTCGATCAGGTTGTATCGCTTCCCGGTTCCGCGCGCAATGACGATCGCACAGAGCTTTCGATAGTCGATCGTGGCCGAGATCTTGTCGGTGCGACTGGCCGCTTCCATGGAGCACTGGACCTGGAGGTCTGCGCGGTATCGACAGCCGTTCCGACGCTCGTCCGGCAGAATGCCGTGGTATCCAACAAACTGGATCCCGTTGACGATGATGAGATCTCCCGTCAGTTCTTCCACCATCTGGTACCCGTCTTCAACCTTGCCCTTGAATGATTCCGCGCGATTGGGGTGCTCATACTACCCGATCGGGTCCAATCTGGTGAGCGAAAACTTTCCGGGAGCGCTCTCCCTGGTTTGATCGTTGTGGTTTCATCCAGGCCGGGCTATCATCAGCCAGAGTTCCAGTCCCGGAACACGGGGGACCCACCACGCATGGCTCTGTCTACCTCACCGAGATCGCGCGGACCACGCGCCCCGATCGCAAGGATCGCCCTGCCCGTGGATTTCTCTCCCACCTCACGCCTGGCTCTCGGACACGCCCTCAGGCTCGCGATCGACGCGGACGCCGAACTGGAACTGGTCCACATCCAACGCCGCGAAAACCCGGTGCCCTGGAACGCGCGACTCGATCTGAACACCCTGCTCGACAACTTTGGCGTCCTTCACCCCGACCCCGCACTGAACACAGACTCGAGGTTCCGACTCCGGTTCACCACCCTCACCGGCAAACACCCATCCGCTGCACTGATGGCCTATTTCATCGACCACCGCCCCGACTTCCTCGTCGTGCCGACACACGCACGCACCGGGGTGGAACGCTGGTTCTCCCGTGCCGTGGCCGTCCCGGTTGCTCGAGCCGCAGGGTGTAACGCCCTGTTCATTCCGGCCGGCGTGGAGGGATTCGTCGACATGGCCACCGGCGCACTGCGTCTCCGGCGGGTGGTGGTTCCATTCGATCACACGCCGCGCCCCGAAATCGCCCTGGACGCCCTGGCCGGGGTGGTGGCGAACCTGAAGCCGGACATCCTTTCCTGCACCCTGGTCCATGTGGGTGCGGCGGAAAAAGCCCCCCGCGTGGATCTGTCCAACCGGCCCTGGACCTGGCTGACCCTGTTCCGGCGGGGGGAACCCGTGTACGAGATCCTCAAGGTGGCGGCCGAAACCATGGCCGACCTCCTGGTGATGGCCACGGCCGGGCGCGAGTCCGTGGGCGACACGCTCCGCGGCAGCACACTCGAACGGGTGATTCGGGACGCCCCCTGTCCGGTCCTGGCCGCACCTGCTGCGTCCTCGACCGCATCGTGAACCCCGACGCACCCCACTTCGCTCAAGCCGCCCGATGGGGGTACTGATGAAAAGACTCACGCTGATACGACACGCCAAGTCAAGCTGGAAAGAACCGGGCCTCCCGGATTTCGATCGGCCGCTCAACAAACGCGGACGGCGGGATGCTCCGGCCATGGGGCGTCGCCTCCGGGACCTCGGCCTGGTCCCGGAACTCATGGTGGCCAGTCCGGCGGTCCGCGCAGCGACAACCGCCGACCTCATCGCCGAGGGCCTCGGCATGGACGCCGGAGCCATCCGCCTGGATCCCCGCCTGTATGACGCAGACCTCCCCACCCTCTACTACATCGTGCACGGCCTCGAGGACCGCTGGTCTCACGTGGCCATCGTGGCCCACAACCCCACGCTCCACTGGTTCGCGATCGACCTCACCGGCACGTCCATCGATCGGTTCCGCACCTGCACCGTGGCCCACATCGACCTGGACGCTGCCCACTGGGACGAGGTGGTCTCCGGAACAGGCACCCTCCGCCACCTCCTGTGGCCTCGAGACACGTCCGGGTAACCCACTCACCGCCGGACCGCTTTCGGGGTTCCCGCGGACCTCCGCGCCATGCTACCAGGCTTCGTCACACCCCACGTACAAGAGGAAATCCCCCGGTTCCCAGGCGGCCACCGCCACGGCCAGAATCCCATCCCAATCCACCAGGGCCGACGCCCCCTCGCCTTCCAGCAGAACCTCGTCGTCCCCCTGGTTGCTCGAGGCCGCTTCATAGAAAGACACGTCCACAAACCCCGGCGGCACACCCGGACCGCCCACGAACAGATCCGCGTCCCCCGAGTAGTTGGACAGCTCGAGTTGAATCGTGCCTGTATCCCGTGGGACGGTCACACAGAAAAAGGCCGCCCCGCCCGGCTCCGACAGGTCGACCTCCACCCGAGTCACCCACGCCGAAACCTGGAGCGACCCGGAAACGAATTCGTCACATGTGATCGCCGTGGCCAGGCCACATCCGGATGTGCCCGCAGCTTCGCCCACCTCGATCCGATAGCGGCGGGTCGCCACCCCACCCGCCTCATCCTGGACGCCCACGGTGAATTCCACCGCCCCGCTCCCGGCAAAATCGGCCTCGAGCAGTCCATCGGTGGACAGGTGCATGTCTTCCGGGACCGGCGCCTCCAGGAACCAGGTCGATTCCCCGTGCCCTCCAGCGGCCTCGAGCTGCACGGTGTAGGGCGCCCCCACCATGCCGTTGGGAAGGTAGGGCGTCGCCACAGCCAGGTCCTCGCGGCACTGCACCGAGACTTCCGCGTCCCCCGCCCCTCCCTGGGCCGCGACCACGCCCGCAAGCGTCCCACCGTAGGCCGTCAGGCCGGGCGGACCGTGGGGGCCGACCTCGAGCCGGGCGGGGAGGTCCGGGGCGTCGAAGGCTGCCTGCTCGTAGTCCTGCCATTCCGAACTCCCTGCGAATACGCCTGGGCGGGCCAGGTAGAGACCCACCCCGGGCACACCGCTCGAGGCACCGTCCCGGGCGGCGTCGACCGCGATCTCGGACACCCCCTCGGGCACCTGCACCCCGAAAAACACCGCGCCCCCTTGCGCGGCCAATCCTTCCGGAAGGCCCAGGGCCGCCCTCTCGAATGTGATGGCCCGCGTATCGCCGCACTCGAGCACCAGGGGGTCGGGGGCCCACAGGGACAGGGTGCGCGTCTCCCCCTCCCCGTGTTCATCCCACACCGCCACGTCCAGGTCCCAGATCCCGGAAAACCACACCGTTCCGGCGATCACCCCTTCGCTCGACAGGGTCAACCCTTCCGGCAACGCGCTTCGCGCCCCCACCTGGTACACCCCACTCGCCGACACCACCTCCAATTCCGCCTGGTAAGGAACCCCAGGAACCGCGTTCGGCAGACTCGAGCTGACCAGAACTGCGCCGGTGCCGCAGGTTACGCGCAAGGTCATCCGCCCCGGGTGGGTCGCAGCCAACGCCACCGCCACCGGCCCCCCCCAGGAAGTGTAGTAGGAAAGGGAGGGGGAGGATGCCGCATGCAACCGCACCTCTTCGTCTCCGGGGCGGGTGGAAGCCACCGTGTAGTACCCCTCCCGTTCCGATCCAGGCGGCTCCGAGCGGCGGCCCAGAAAGAGCGCCGGGTCTCCATCCGGTGAGGTGGCGGTCAAGGTCACGGACGTCAGTTCGGCTCCGGAAAGGTCCAGTGAATAGAACGCCACCCGGTCCGAGGCGTCGAACCGGTACCCGCCCCATTCGTCCACGGCGGAGCGCGACAAGGTCACGGTCACCTCGGACCCGCACGCAATCGGCTCGGGCGGATTCCACGGCAGCACCGAGACCGAGACCGTGGCCCGGTCTTCCCTGCCGTCCGCGTCCTGTGCCCGCACCGTGAACGCAAACGCACCCGGGTAACTCGGCGTCCCGGCGAGCACACCGGTCTCCGGATCCAACCGCAGGCCCCAGGGAAGCTCTCCGTCCACCACCTCGAGCCGGTAGGGAGGCCGTCCCCCCGACACAGGCAGGGTGATTTCGTAAGGCTCCCCTTCTCGCGCTTCCAGGCCCTCCATGGCGGAGACCTCGAGCACATGCCCGGTCGGGGTCGGAGACGCGGCCACCTCCTCGGTTGGCGCGCAGCCGTTCCCGTTCCAGGCCCAGGCAACTCCGGCCAGGAGCCAGAACAGACCCTGAGCAGACAGCGGGCCCGACCTTGTCTCCGGGCGTGCATAGACTTCATCATGCAGCATGGCAACCTCGAGCCACAGGATCTCAAGGAGGTTCATTGTATCACATCATGGCGTCTCCACGCCTGTTTTTCAACGCACAACGTGACATGGCGCGCCGTACGCTCTGCGGAAACGTGGCGGCGGGGGCTGCTTCGTGCTATCTATCTATGCGGTCGCGCGGCGGCACGGAGCCGTGTACGAAACGAGAGGAGGCGTCATGGATTTCGAACAGAGCGCCGCGGCGTCGAGGCAGCGTCTCGAAGACCACGGACTGCGATTCCAGCGCGTACGACTCGATGCGCTCGAGCTGGTCTGCGACGTGCCGGTGGGATGGCAGGAAACGCAATTCCGGGACGGGAGCACCTTGCTGGCCCACCACGGTTCTCCGCCGGTGGGGACCCTGGCGGTGGGCCGGGCGACCGGCGACCGGACCGGCGATGTGCGTGAATTGCTTCATCAATTCGTGGCGGAGCGGCTGGGTCCTTTGTCTGGTGACGGGACCGGGTTCGCAATTTCAGAGGATGAGGCCGTCGAAGGCGCGGTCGAGGCTGTTTTTCAAGGGGTTCGCGACGGTGTGGCCAGTGTGGGCCGGGTGGTCCACCGTCCCAGGGACCCGGCAGGGGCGATCGTGGCCTACCAGGTGACCGCCGACCTCTACCATCCCGACCTGGTGAAAGATCTGGTGCGGGCGGTCCTCCTGAGCGTGACACCTGCGGGCGCGGAACGGCCCGACCATGCCCCCGGACTCGAGATCCCGCTGTCCCTTTTCTGGCGACCACCAGCGGAGCAGGCGGAGCAGCCGTTCGGCCAGGTCGACGCTCGATTCGCCCTCAAGCTGCCCCCTGGCTGGCGGCCCCTCGAGGTTTCAGACCAGGGCATATCCGGATGGCTCCTGCTTCCCCCGGGGTCGACCCCGTCGAGTGACGCGGACATCCTCGTGTCCATCTCCGCCGACGACCTGGTCGGCGATCTGCGCACCACCCTGGTGGACGCCGTCTCCATCCTGGTGGACGACCGGGTCTACGCACGCTCGTGCCCTCCCCTCGAGGTGGAAGTGGGGGGCCGGCCCGGCCTGGTTCAGGTGTACCACGGCACGCCGCCGAACGCCGCGCACCCGGAGACCCACTGCCTGTGGTCTCTCGGAGTCACGGACGGGGTCACCGTGGCACACCTGTTCGCCATCGCCCCGGTGTCGAAACTGGAACCACTGCTCCCTGCACTGAATGCCATCGGGCGAACCCTGCGCGTGCTCCCCAGGACCCCCAACCGGCGCCTTGAGCAGGCCCTGTGCGGCTACTGGCGCTACCTGGACAGCCATGAGGAGTACGAGGAGGTCGGCGAACGGTGCTTCCACCTCCGTCCCGACGGCACGTTCTCGGTCGTGCTCCGGACCCGGAACCGGCTCGACGCCATCCACCACCCGCCGCGGGCGGACGACATCGACTGGCCCGGCAGGTCCGGGCACTGGGACGTGGTGGGTACCACCTTGACCATGGTCCGGGAGGATGGAACGCGGGAAATGGCGGACATCGACGGCGTTTCGAACCGGACCGCCATCGTGGACCGCGTCTTCTGGGAGCGCATCGAGGCCCCGACCGGACTCGAGTGACTGCGTTGCCCGCCACCGCCCCGCACAGGTCGCGCACGCGAACGGCTCAGGAGTGGCCATGACCCTCGACTCCACCATGCGAACCACGGGCCAGACCGCACGCGCCCAGGTCCTCGAGGCCTACCGCGTCTGGGGCGTCCCCCCTCCGGAGGAACACGCCCTGGCACAGGCGCTCGCGCACCACCCGTTTCATGCCCCGGCCCGCTTGATCCGTCTGATCGAGCCCGGGCGCCTGGACGACCCCATCGCGGTTCAGTGCATACCCCGTGTTTCCGGTGCCCGCGCCCCCATCCCGGCGGAGGGACAGACTCCGGACCCCATCGGCGATCTTGCCTGCCGACCCGTGCCGGGCCTGGTGAAAAAGCACCCCAATCGGGCCGTGCTGCTCGTCACTCGAGCCTGCTTCATGCACTGTCGTTTCTGCTTCCGACAGGGCGAGGTCGATCCCACGTGCGACCCGGGAAACGACCTCGAGGCGCTGGAGCCTGCACTGAATCACATCGCCCACGACGTGGGGCTCCACGAGGTGATCTTGAGCGGCGGAGACCCCCTCACCCTCACGGACGACCGGCTCGAGCGCCTTCTCAAGCGCCTGCGCACCCACGCACACGTCCGGCTCCTGCGTATCCACACTCGAGTCGTCACTGCACGACCTGCACGGGTGACGCCCAGGCTTGTCCGCCTTCTGCGACGCCACCGCCCGCTGGTGGTCGTGCTGCACACCAACCACCCTCGAGAACTCGACGCGGAGGCCTGCAGCGCGATTCAACGACTTCAGGATGCGGGTCTCCCGTTGCTCAACCAGTCCGTACTCCTCCGGGGAGTAAACGACTCTTCGGACACGCTTGCGGCCCTCTCGTGGGACCTGCTGGCTGCAGGCGTCACGCCCTACTACCTGCACCAGTGCGACCCCGTGCCGGGCACCGAACTGTTCCGGGTGGAACTGGCTCGAGGCCTTCGGATCGTCCGCGAACTGGCGACCCGTGTGCCGGGCCACGGCTTGCCGCGATATGTGGTGGATCTTCCAGGTGGACGAGGCAAGGTCCCGGTGGCGGAAGCGCGGCCGGCCGGCCCTGGGCAATGGATGTTTCGGACCGCGGGCGGAGCCACCGTACTGTACCCGGAGGTCGCGCCCCGGGATTCCGCCGGCTCCGGAGAGCGCCCGGATCGCCGACTCGAACCCCAAGCCGCACCCGGCCCTGTTTCACCTGTCGGGCCGACGTGACAGGGCGGCGTAGCGCTGCCGGACCCGACGCACGTACCGCCGGGTCTCGGGAAAATCCGGCACGCCCCCGGCAGCCAGCACCGCGCCCGGACCGGCGTTGTAGGCCGCGAGCGCCAGGGCGAGATCTCCACCGAATCGGGACCGCATCTGCTGGAGGTATCGCGCGCCGGCCGCAAGATTCTCCCGTGGGTCGAACGGGTCCTGGACCCCCAACGCCCGGGCGGTCCCGGGCATGATCTGGGTGAGCCCACAGGCACCGGCCGGAGAAACCACGTGCGGCCTTCCCCCCGACTCCACCTCCACCAGGGCCTGGAGGAGCGCCGGGTCCATCCCCTCTTCCGCCGCCACCTCGAGCACCAGGGCGGGTATCGCCTGCTCCTCGAGCCAGGAGTCGTGCCACGCCAGGTGCCGCGCCAGGTAGTAGGTGGCCGACAGCCGGATGTCAGGGTCCCGTAGTGCCAGGAGCCCGGCCAGGTCGAACTCCCGCGTGCACGCAAGCAAGCCGTTCACCACCAGGTTGAACACGAGATAGACGAGCGCCGCTTCCACGCCGCGCCGAATCCAGCGCCGCCCCCCGGTCCACCTCCTGCCCGGTGTCCGACGCGCGCCCCCCTGGCCCCGCCGAACCGTCCGTCGCCGGGTCGGCCCCCGCACTCGCCGCCTGCGCGCTCCTGCCATGACCCCTCGAAGTCGCGGACAGGCTCCCGAAGGCCCGACCGCCCCGTTCCTGCTGCCAACTCCGGACACCACCCGACCGGAGCGAGGGGAGTCTAGTCGGATTTCAGGTTGTTGTGTACCCCAATCTGTGCCAGAATATCACGACCGGCGGAGTCGAACCCCGAACCCTGGCCGGCGGCCGCCGAAGCGCACCGAGAATAGCACGGCCCCGAACGCACGGAGAGGTCGATCCGTTCGAGCTTCCAGCCAGGTCCGGGGCGGTTCGGCCCTGGCGATCGGGTTCCTTCCCCACGGTGGGCCGGCCATGCAAACCTGATGGACGTTGTCGAGAGGTGATGTGATGAACAAGGACCATGAGGGCGGAACACTCGTCATTCCAGCAGGCGTCCGGATCGACGTCGGAGAAAATGGGTTTCGAATCAGCAACCCCGGGGACATTGTCATCCACGGCGCGCTGGACCACCCCCTGGATGTGATCGCTTCCTCGGACGGCTCGGTGACCCTCGATGCCGCCGACCCGGTAACCCTCAACCGCATCGAAGCACCTCGAGGCGAGGTCAAGCTGGCCGGAGAACTGAGCGTGCGAACCGTGTACGCCCGGCGGGTCAGCATGGTCTCGGGGAAACTTTCCGCCGGGTCCATCGTGGCCGAAGAGCGCATCGAACTGGAAGGGGAGGTGCTCCAGGCGGACATCCTGGCCACCCCGTCGGTGGAAATCAGTGACGACCTCAAGGGCCGCGCCACCGTCATCGAGTGCGTGGAGGAACCCGGCCCGCACCGGTTGAAGGGAGGATTCCGCCTCGAGGAATACCTCGATCTGTTTCCTGCCGGGGACGAAATTCTGGCAAAGTACCCGGACGTGAACGCATACCTGGACCAGGCGTCCTCGGACGAGGCGGAGACGACCGACGCGGACTCGAGCCTCGAGTCCATCGAGGAAGTGGAAGAACTGGAGCCTTCGAGCCTGGAGACAGCCGACCAGGGGGACCGGGAAGGCGAGGTGCTCACCCTGACCGACCCTGTCCACACCGCTCCGGGCCGTCCACTCCCCGAAAGCACCAAGGAAGCCCAGTCCGGCGACGACGACCTGTACCAGTACCTGTCCGAGACCTACCTCAAGGTCATCGGCTGCTACACAGGCGTCTCATTGCCTCCCCAGCTCCGCACCATCGAGCGGCTGATCGAGTCACGCGACTTCGTTACGCTCAAGAAGCGTATCACGTCCCTCTGGAACGAACTGATCCAGTACCACAAGCGGGAAGGAATCAATCTCGGGAACACGGTGACACACAACATCCAGAAAATGAAGCAGTTGCTTCAGGATCAGGTGTAGCCTCGAGCGTGGACCGTCGGGGGAGCGCCGCAGGGCCGCTCGAAACGATTCGAAACCAATCGGGTCGGACCTGTCGAGCCATCCCCACGTCCCCTCTTCTCGAGCCGCGGAACCAGCAGCACGAGCGCTCGAGCCGCGTTCCGGCTCCTGCGCAGACGAGGTCCTGGATGACGACCCACCAGAAGACCACCGCCGGGTTGTTGGTATGCGCCCTCACCCTCTTGCCGCTCGACTCGGCGCGAGCCGCTCGGGAGGGTCTGGACGTGTACGACCTTCTGCCCTCGAGCGCAGACCGGGACCGAGCAGCAAGCATCATCAACAAGAAAGCCCGGGTGGACATCGACCTCGTCCGCGTCGACTCGGTGCTGGTGCGGGCGCTTCAGTGGGCCGTGCCCGATCCGGACCGGATTGCCTGCGAGGAGCACGCCCCGACTGTGATCGCCTCCATCGAGTCGGTGGGCCGGGTTCCGGCGCCCGAAGACCCGGCCGACCTGTTCGCCACCCTGCTCGCACAGGCCGAGGAGCAGTTTCTCTATGTCGACTTCCAGGGCGCGCTCGAGTCGGTCCGCCAGGCCCGGGCCAGTCTCCCCTGTGTGGACAGGGTCGTGGAACGGGCTCAACTGCGCAGTCTGTTCCTCCACCAGGCCGTGGCCTATCTCCACTCCGGAGACCCCCGGTTCAAGGAGGCATTCCTCCGCATGCTCGCTGTCGACCCCCGAGTGTACCTCGAGCCGGAGCACCCCCCTCGGGTTCAGAAAGCGTTCCTCGAGGCTGCCGAGGCGTTCATGTCCATGCCTCCCCGGGGACTCGATCCATCCGGGCTGGACGGCGAGGTCTACTTTGACGGTCTCCCCATCTCGAGCGTGGCCGAAACGCGGCCCGGAACCCATCTCGTGCAGCTCGTGGGGCCCTCCGGCCAGGTCCGATCCCAGCTCATTGCCGTGGAGCCCGGCCCCGGCCCGGTCCCGCTCCAGTCTCTCGTCGATGTCGGCCTTCCCACCCCCACCGCCGTGCTCGAGGCCCTCCTCGCAGGCCTGCGCACCGGCAACCTGGACGAACCGGCCGTCCACGGGCTCGAGACCTACCTGGTGGAGACCGGACAGGGACGGGTCGCCTTTGCATTCGAGGCGGAGGGGCTGGTGGTGGAGGTCTACGAACCCGGCGTCGGCCTGCTCGATCACAGCGGGGATACCTACCGCAGCCTGTTCCGGTCAGCGCCCCCCTGGAGCGGTCTGGACCGGCGGAGCGGCAGGGGGTCCCGAGCCTCGGATGTGGACCTCCTGGAGCCGGGCGCTCCTGGAAACCGCCTCGCAATCGGCGCCACCGCACGGGTCGGCGTGGGCGGTGCCCTGTCCGGCCCATCCGCCTGGAGCGGTCTGCTCGACCTCGAGGTCCATGCCCGGGTGGGTCCCTCCCTCCAGGCCGGCATCTTTGCCACCATGATCTACGGTGTTCTGGAAGGAGGTGTCGGGTACCCGCAGGGTCGAGTCGGAGCCATCGTGGCCTTGCCCATCCCGTTGGCCGGGCCGCTGGCCATCGTGCCTTCCCTGGGCTACGGGCTCGGCAAGGGGCCACCTGTCGACGCCACGTGCGACCTCGTGCCCGAGGACGACGGGGAGACGTTGTTGTGCAACACGGGAGACACCCTTGCCGGAGCAGGAGGCTACAGTGCGGTGCTGGTCTCCCACAGCCACGGCCCGCTCGGCCGCATCGAACTCACCTTCACATCGGGACAGGGGCCGCGCTCCTGGTCTGCCGGTCTCGGCGTGCAGGGAGGCTTCGACCTGGCCACCATCGACAACGGCCGCCTGACCGTCGGCGATACCTCGCTCCCCTACACCATGGATCGCGAATCCGAACGCATCGGCATTCTACGGATCGATACCGTCGTGTCGTTTGGGGCTGCATTCTGAATCCGCTGCGGGTCGGCTGCTGCGCCCCCCGGACCGGCAAGAAAACAACCGGCCCAAAGCCCCAACCACCCGCGCCGGAGCCCTGGAGGAAGCTGGAAATGAACGTTCACGCAGTGCAGTGCCGAACCCTCGCCCCCTCGATGACGCTCCTCTGTCTCGCCCTCTCCTTCCCCGGAACCCTGGCCGCCCAGAGACTGATCGATGTCGGAATCGGCATGCCCGAGGATACCTACCCTTGTCCTTCCAACGACTGCGCCTACTCCGGCTCCCCCTACGTCTCCACCCTGTACGACGGTGTTTTCGAAGAATCCGCCACCGGACAGGCCATCGTGGCAGGGGCAGACCTGGACAAGGACGGATACGAGGACGTGGTCATCGGCGCCCCCTTCGCCGAACAGGGTGTGGGCGCAGTCCATGTGGTCTATGGGAACGCCAACCCGTTCTACCGTATCGTCCATCTCGAGGAATCCACCACCATCCTGGGAATGGGCAAAGTCACCGCGTTCGCCTCCGCCCTGGCCGTGGGAGACATGAGCGGCGACGGAATCCCCGACCTGGCCATCGGCGCACCAAACGAGGAGGATGGCATGGGGGCTGTCTACGTGGTATTGGGAGGAACCCGCTGGACCGACGGGCAGGTGGAAGGTCTCCCCGACGCGTTCCGGCTGCTCGGTCCCCAGGACGGAAAACAGTTCGGAACTTCTCTCGCCGTCGGAGACGTGACTGGAGATGGACTGGCAGACCTCGTGGTGGGTGCGCCCGGGTCATCCCAGTGCGTTGTGTTCAGAGGCCCGGTGAGCTGGAACGATGAGCCATTTATCCAGTACTTCAACACGGAGGAGGAGGCCGGATACAGCGTCGCCGTCGTGGGTGACCTGAATGCCAACGGGTACAACGATTTCGTCGTGGGCGCACCAAACGCCGACAATTCCGGTGGCCGAGCCTACTTCCTGGACGGAATCCTGGCCGCCTCCGTGCGTCCCATTTACACCGACTACGCCCGTGAACCCACCTCCACCTTCGAAGTCGCCGCTCGAACCACACCGCAAGGGAGCGACATGACCGTCATCCTGGGCGACCTCACCAACGGCGACGGTCGGCGCGTGGGGGCCCTGGGCACCTCTGTGGCGGCAATCGGAGACATCAACGGGGACGGCTATCCCGACGTGGCCCTGGGCGCACCCTACGCCCCGGACCTCCACGATGAGAAGAGCCTCCCGGGTCGAGTCTACCTCATCACAGGAGGCGAGGGATTCCTCGGCGCCGAGATTCCCCTCTCGGACATCTCCACCTTCTTTGTCGGTGAGGTGGATGGGGCTGAATTCGGAACCAGTGTCAGCAGCGCAGGCGACGCGGACGGCAACCGCGCACTCGACCTCCTCGTGGGTGCCCCCGGCGCCACCCTTTACCCCGACGGTTCCGTACAGAACACCGGCGCCACCTACCTCCTCTGGGGTGGAACCAGCGAGGGGTGGCCCACGGAGGGACGCACCGTCAGCGACCACCCCGGATACCGGTTCCTGGGCCTCCGCCCTTCCTCCCTGACCGGATTGGCCGTGTTCGGCTCTCCAGACTTCGACCTGGACAACGACCAATTCGATGACATCCTCATCGGCCTGCCCCGCGCCAACGGCGACACCCAGGGAACCGAAGGCGTCGTGGCCGCCATGTCCATGGGCGACTTCTTCGACCGCGACGGCGACGGACAGCCTCGAGTGTCCGGAGACTGCGACATCGACGACCCCGACGTGTTCTACGACCCCTCCGGCCTCACCGAGGTGTGCGACGGAAAGGACAACGACTGTGATGGCAGAACCGACGACAACGACGACCCCGTGCAGGGCCAGTACACCTACTACATCGACGTGGACCTGGACCGATACGGCAGCAGCGCCTTCTCCCTCTCCACCTGCTTCAGCAGTCCCCCCGTCGGCTACACAACCACCGGCGGCGACTGCAACGACTTCGACTCGAGTGTCCATCCCGGCGCCGGTGAAACATGCGACGGGATCGACAACGACTGCGACGAACTGATCGACGACGACGATCCCGACGTCAAGGCCGAAAACATCTACTTCCAGGACAACGACGGAGACAAGTACGGCCGGACCGACTCCCCCTACCCCTCCTGCGCCGACACACCCCCTGCAGGCTACGCCGCCAACGAAGGCGACTGCGACGACGCCAACCCCAACATCTACCCCGGAGCCCCCGAGGGCACCACACTCGACCCCGACCTGGGATGCTTGATCGCGGACGGCATCGACAACGACTGCAACCCCAGCACCCCACTCGACCAGGGCACGTGCACCTATGATGATGACGGAGACGGTCACTCCGAGCGAGACGGGGACTGCGACGATGCCAACCCCGATGTCGGCCCGGGTCAGCCCGAAATCTGTGACGAAATCGACCAGGATTGTGACGGAGAAACCAACAACGGCTTCGACCTCGACAACGATGGACACCTCTCCCAAACCCTCTGCACCACCTCACCCCTCGGCGACGATTGCGACGACTCCGACCCGAACACCTACGCCAACGCCCAGGAACTCTGCGACGGCTCCGACAACGATTGCGACACCCTTGTCGACGAGGACTTCGATGTCGACGGCGACGGATTCCTCTCCCTTCAATCCTGTCCATCCATGGGCGCCGACTGCGACGACTCCGACCCCTTCATTCATCCCGGTGCACCCGAACTGTGTGACGACATCGACCAGGATTGCGACG
>CAYQMG010000164.1:0-2754 GCA_964418585.1 uncultured Gammaproteobacteria bacterium
TTCCTCTACTTCCCCGATGAAAACCACTGGGTGCTCAAGCCCCACAACAGCATCCTCTGGCACGAAACCGTGATCGATTGGCTCAACCAGTGGACCCGGCCGGCGTCGCAGGACACCCCGTAGCCATTTCCTCGTTCTCGCTTCCTCCCTCCTCCACCCACACCCCACACCCCACACACTCATTCCCCTGTCCGAATGCGGCGCTCCTGCCTCCGGCTTTCCGGACCTCCAGCACTGTGCACCCAACCGTGCTCGAGCTATCATGTCAACAGGATGGCAGAAAGTCGTCGGGAGGTCTCGGCGGCAGACACGGAGGAGGTCCAATCGGAGGAGGAGACCGCTGATGAAAAGGGTCATCGCAAAATGCTGGCGATCGAGTGTCTGGGCACCGGTCCTGTTCGCGGCTGTCCCGGCCCTGGTGGCGCCGTACGGCGGGAATGCAGCCGCCCCGGAACGAGCACCGGCCCCGGATACGACGGAGAGAACCTCCAGTGCGACCACTTTCTACGAGCCTGGCGCGCCGGGTCCGTTCGACGTGGGCGTGATGACGCTCGAGGTGGACGTGCGAACCCGGCGGGAACCGGTCGATACGTTGGTGTGGTATCCTGCGACCACGTCTCCCGGGGCGTCGCCCTATGTGTACAATCCCCAGGGCGGGACGCCCATGGTGGGGGAGGCGGTGCTCGAGGCCCCGATGGCGGACGGCGGTCCGTTTCCCGCGGTGGTTTTCAGCCATGGGTATGGGGCGATCAACTACCAGTCGATATTCCTGACCGAACATCTGGCGAGCCACGGGTACGTGGTGATCGCACCGAATCATCCGGGAAACAATCTCACCGACCTCAAGCCCGGGGCACTGTGGACCGGGTTCATCCTGCGGCCTCTGGACATCCACGGCATGATCGACGAACTGGAGCGTCTCGACGCCTCGGACCCCAGGTTCCAGGGCCGGATCGATCTGGAGAAGATCGGGATGACCGGTCACTCGTTTGGAGGCTACACGACCCTGGCGATTGCCGGTGCCCGGCTGAACCTGGACTATCTCACGGAACGGTGTGTTTCCGGCCGGGACCAGCAGGCCTGCGTGGTGGTCGGGGAGGCCGGCCGGGTGCTCGGGAAATGGAATGGACTGATCGATCTCTCGGATCCTCGAGTGACCGCGGCCGTGCCGTTGGCGCCCCTGGCCTGGTCTCCGTTCCAGGAAGAGGGGTTGAGCTACATCGACGTGCCCATCCAGGTGCACGGAGGAGACCGGGATCATGTGGTTCCGGCCGAAACCGACGCGGCCATGGTCTGGCTTTATGCCCAGGAGCCGAAATCCTTCCTCGAGATGTATGACGCAGGGCACTTCACATACAGTGACATCTGCATGATGGCGCCCCGATTCGTGCAATGTCGCCCCCCCTTCATCGACATGGATCTGGCGCACGAGATCATCAACACGTATGTGACGAGCCACTTCAAGGTGTTCCTGGACTTCGATATGCGCTACGCCGGGTACCTCATGGCCCCATACGCGGAGCAGTGGAGTGACTACGCGGCCTGGTACGAGGCGCTCGACCTGTAACTGGACGTGCCGGCTCGAGCGTGGGCCAGACGGGATCCCACGCCCCATCCGGGCCGCCAAAGGCGCCCATGTCGTTTCTGGTTCCGTCCGGGTCGGACTGGGCGCTGTCCGGGTTTCCAGCGTCGATGGCAGGGCTGTCGTCGCCCAGTTCGTACCCGTGGCCCACCGGGTCCACGTATCGCGGGTCTGCGCTCAGGTTGCCGTTGACCCCGACGATGTCGGTGAGATTGGATGGTGAATCCGTGTCGCCGAACAGGTCATTGTATCGGATGGCTGCGGTGTTGAGTCCCTCTTCGCCGTGGAGTTCGTATGAAGAAGTGCTCCAGGTGAGGATGTTGTTTTCAAATATGGGCGCTGTACCTGTGAGGTAGGCGTTGCCTCCGGCCGAGGTCGCCTCGTTGCCATCCAGGGTGTTGTTGACGAATCGGGTGGTCGGGTCCGGGTCGGTGATGGCGATCCCTCCTCCGTTGGCCGCCGTATTGTCCACCAGGATGTTGTTGTGAATGTCGGCCCGGGTCCCCTCCACGTGTATGCCGCCGCCCTGGCCGTCGGAGGCGCGGTTTTCCAGGAGCACATTGTGCTGGATTTCGGCTTCACAGCCTGACTGAAGGTGGATTGCCCCGCCGTGGATGGCGCCGTCGTTCTGGTAGAACGTATTGCCGACCACCTCAATGGTGACCATATCGTCGGCGGCGAGGCAGTGGATGGCGCCCCCTCCTTCCATGGCCGTGTCGTAGGCGAAGGTATTGTCCTCGATGGATGCCTCCCCGCTCGAGAACAGGAGGATTGCCCCGCCGCTGGTGTTTGCCAGGTTGGAAGTGAAACGGTTGCGTTCGACGAAGACGGCCGTATTGCCGGCGAGGACGATGCCGGGGCCGAAATCGGCCACGTTGCTCTGGAAGGTGTTGTCTGTGATGATCAGGCCGTCCATTTTCTGGAGGTCCAGGGTGCCCTGGCCGCTGTCGGTCGTGGAGAAGGCGTTGTCGACGAAGGTGCATTCGGAGACGGTCGCGTCTTGGGACATGATGGCGGAGATTGCAGACCCGAAGGTTTCTGCGCGGTTGGCCCGGAACTCGGTTCGAGAGATGGAGAAGGTTCCTTCTGCTGCGTAGAGGGCTCCGCCGTCTGAAGCCACGTTTCCGGAGAAGATGGAATCCTCCACGGTGACCGTGCTGGCGTCGGCCACC
>CAYQMG010000165.1:0-4064 GCA_964418585.1 uncultured Gammaproteobacteria bacterium
CCCTGCTCCCTCGAGGGCCGGACCTTCCGGAGACGATATTGGTGCCTCCCCCCCCTGAGGCACCGGAGCTGGTACCTCCGGAGGTCCGTGAGCGGTTGAGATCAATCGCATGCGTGGAGGATCGCGGGAAGCGCGAACAGCGACGGAGCAAGTGGCAGGGCTGGCTGGAGTTTCCGGTGCTCAAACTTGCCTGTGCGACCGCGTTGCTGATCATCTTCGTTGTCGGATTTCGCACCGTTTCCGGGTTGACGGGGGCATTCAACACAAAAGGTGAGCAGGCGACGGGGTTCGACTGGAGTGCGGTTGCCCTTCGGCTGGAACTCGTGGCCTCGCGGGGAGGGCGTGCTGTTCGCCTAGGGGTAGAGCCGCTGCACTGCGGGGGAGAGGGGATGATCGTACACCCGGGTGAACCTGTGCGCATGGCGTTCTACGGAGATGAACTACTGCAAACATCTGGGGGGTGGATTGTGGTCGTCCTTGCTTTGGACGGACGGGGGCGGGTGGAATCCCTGTCTGGCTCGACGGAATCGGTGGTGTTGTCCCACCTGGAGAGGCCACGCTCTCCTTTTTTGTTCCCGACCGAACTGCACATGCCAGCAAGGGATGGTTCAGAAACACACTGTTATCGGCTTCACGCGGTTTTGACGCGATCTCAGGAAATATCAGAAAGTGTGGTGCACATTGCCCGCGAGCGAAGCAATCAGGACATTCTTGCCCCGTCACTTCTTCTGGAGGCGCTGGCCGAAGGAAAAGGAAAGGTGCGGTGGAGGCCAGGCGCGGTGCTCGAAGGCACCGTTCTGCTGGAGGTGCGATGAGCGTTGCCATGGGCGGCAGAGGCCTTGCAAAAGCAGGGCCTGCGATTGTTGGATGTGCGGCCCCTCTCTTGCATGGCATGGCAAGGGTGCTGCCAGACGCGGGGTGCGTGCGATTCGGCTTCGCGAGTCAGCGAATTGTTCGCGGATTGGGTCTGCTGGCAGGCCTCGTGGTGTCGACGGGTCTCTTGTTACCCGTGTCGGCCATTGGGGGGTACGAGGCGGCGAGGACGAGACACATTACGATCGCGCTGCTGGTGGGGAACCGCACGTATCAGGGAAAATCGAACCTGCCAGACCTGAAGTACCCAGACGAGGACGTCCTTCGGATGGTGAGAGCCCTGCTTCCATTTGTGGCTGTGGAGAACATGAAGGTGTTGGTGCGTCCGGCCCCTGACGTTGCAGCCGAACTGGAATCGCTGCATGTCGACTCGTTCTGGTTCCCGGACAGGTTTTTCCTTTTTCAAGCGATGGAGTGGGTCGAAAACCGCACCATGACGCTCCGAGAGCAATATGGAGCCAAGGCGAGCATCCATGTGATCCTCTATTTTTCCACCCACGGGGATGTTCAGGGGATCCATCTGGCTCGAGGCGTATTGCCTGGCCGAGTCCTCATGGCCCAGGTGGACAGTCTCAGTGCAGATACGGTTCTGCTCGTTGCCGACGCCTGTTTCAGTTCCCTCTGGATGCAGGTCAAGGGTGAGGGAACAGACTTCTTCCCGGAGGACGCCGTGTTCAAGGCGTTGAGCCACCTGGAGAAAGTGGGGATGATATCGGTTCAGTCGTCAGCGCGAGAGGAACGTGACGTCGTTCGTGGGGGTCTCCTGACCCACGTATTCTGTTCTGGCATTCTGGGGGCAGCGGACCTCGATCAGGATCAACGAGTGGACTACGAAGAACTCCGAGCCTACCTGGACTACTACACTCGAAATAACTCTGCCTTGAGGCATGTCCGGATCAAAGCTCCCGCACCGCTCAATGGACGGATTTCCGATGTGGTGGAACCAGACGAAAACACAACCCAAGGGCTGATGTTCCCGCCGACAGACGATCCCACGGACACCTGCTACTGGATAAAGGACTCCGGAGGCCGTCTCGTGGTGGAACTGTGCAAGCCGGCAAACGAATGGCGCCGGATTATTCTACTCCCGGGTCGCTACCACGTGATGGCATTCCGTCCGCCAAGGGGATGGACGGGGCGAGAAGGTGATTTTCAGGTCTTGCCGCGCCGGTTTCTTCCGGTGCAAGAGACTCAAATGCGAGGTCTCTGGGCCTGGTTGGGGGGCGAGAAAGGAGAGGAAGGGCAAGCGTCGCTCCCATCGCTCATACGTCCCCTTACGCCCGAGGAGGTGAGCTACTTCAAGATGAGCCCTGTGATGGGGACGGCCGTTTCCTGGAGGGTATTGCCAGGAAAGGTCCGGAAGTCGATCCGCATGGGCGCCAGTGGCGCCTACCAGACCTTGCTGCACCCCGACATGACGGAAGATTCAGAACAACTGTCTGACGGAACGCTGGGGACGGCGAACAGAAACGTGGAATCTCTGACACAGGAACGCCCCTTTGGCGCCTTGGGTCTTGCCGTGGACATACGAATCACCCGGCTGTCGTTCGGCTATCTCTCAATCGGCGGTGAAATCGATCTGGGCGTCAGTACGGACAACCTGGTAGGATGTGTTGCGGGTGCCACCGTATACCGGGCCCGCTACTGGTCACGTATGGGCATGGAGTGGCCTCGAGGCAACTGGCCGTTCCGTTTGCTGGCCGTGGCGGGCGGTTTCTCGGCAGCCCAACTTGGTCCCGGTTCGGGCGACTGTCATCCTCCCTCATCAGCCTATCGAGTTCCCCTTGGTCTCACGGTGGGGCTCGAGGTGGATCTTCTGCGCGAGACAGGGGGCGGAGTTTCCATGGAGGTCGCAATCCGGCCGGAACTGGCGGTGGAATTTCAGGATCGACGGGGCAGTGCGGTTGCGGCATTTGCAGGGGGGACTGTACTTGCAGGCCTGGAGTGGTAGAGAATCCGACGTGTTGAAGCCTGCGGCCTGGCAGACAGGATGAGTGTTCCCGGTGTTGATCCTTCCTGGGTACACCGACCCTGTCCCGGACTTCGCTCCCACGAAATCGCGACCGTCTCCACTTGTGCCCCTTCCACTTCCTCCTCCGTCGACAACTCCGACAAAAACGGGTCTTCATCCGGCACCGGCACACAGCACCGAACGCTTCAAACCCAGGCGCTTCGCATACCTCCCTGCTTGCCGTCGAGACTCCGGAACCTCTCGCAGGTTCGTGAAACTCTTCACCTCCACCACGGACAGGTGCCCCCCCCATCTCACCACCAGGTCCACCCGCCCGTTTCCGGTCGGAAACTCCGGGATCATACTGCAACGCCTCCCCAACGCCTCTTTCAGCCACGCATGCAGGTGAAAATGCCCCACCGCCTCGACCAAGTGGAGATCCGCCCGCCCCGGCTGCTCTTTCCACGGACTCAGAACCACCGCACGCAACCGTCGTAGGTGCTCTCGATATCTCAATAAAAGTCGCCCCAGGTCCAGGCCACTCTCTCCAAAAACGTCCTCCAGGCCATCCCTCGGATCCAACGCCCGCACGGCCAAACGCTCGCCCACAAGGTCGTCAGTGAGCGCATTGTACAGACGCTCCTGCTCGAACATCTCCTCCACTTCGGACCGCGTCAGGTTCGGAACGTGCAACGAACGCTGCACGTTGAACGGAGAATCCCGCCCACTCTCCACACCAAGCACGGCACGCACGCCCACAAGAGCAAGACCGTGCAGCACATGCCGGTCCCGTGTCAGGTACATCTTGCGAAACAGCCCCACCAGACGGTCGATCGTTTCCCGGGGCAGACTGTCAAACTCGTCAATCAGCAGGATCACCGGTCGGTCGAACAGGCCTCCCTGCTTGAGAAACAGACGCCGCCATCCATCCCAGGTCAGGGACTCCGGGACCTTTACTTCAAACGCCTCCTCGATCAAACCGGGCGCCAGGAGGGGAAAGGAAGAGACCGGGTCTTCAGGGGTCATCACCCCTTGCATGGACATGGCGCCCACGATGAACCGGTCACCGTGACGCGCACGGATTTCCTCCATTGCGCGCCGAAGCAGCCAGGTCTTCCCGGCCTGGCGCGGCGCCCAGACCGTGAAAAAGTGGCCCCCCTTGGCCACGTCGTCCACCAACTGGCTCACGCATGCTTCCACCAGTTCCCGCCGCGGCACGCAAAAATGACGCTCCGGGTCC
>CAYQMG010000166.1:0-110591 GCA_964418585.1 uncultured Gammaproteobacteria bacterium
CATCGAGGGCTCCGGCGGATTCACGGTCCAGGGACTCGCCCTGGCCATGGACTTCGACACTCTGGCACAGCGGGGCAATCCCGACCAGTACGACTGCATGAACCGCTTCGGCTATTGCCTCGGCCACGTCTCCGACCTCGACGACAGCGAAGCGCTCGTCGACTGTGTTCTGGACAGCGACGGCTCTGAAGGCGGGCCGTCCGGGAGCGGGTGCTCCTTCGATTTCTTTGCTGCCATGAACGCCTTCAGTCTGGCGGTTACGGAGGAGGAGCTGGACGACGCGGTGGAGCGGTTCGAGGATGCTGTTGAGCGTTCCACGTTCCGGTACCGGGATTCGTATCTGGACCTGACCGACGCGGAACTTTCGATGCATTTGTCCCTTTCCGAATCCAACCTCATCTTCACCGAGAGCGATCTGGAGGAACTGGCCTATGAGCTGTTCGACATGATCAGTGAGCGCGTGGAGGACAACCTGTTGGAAATGGCTTCCACCGATGATCTGCTGGGGCCGCAAGGGGTGATCCTGGAGCGCGTTTACGGGTACCGCACGGCACGGGACCTGACCAACACGGCCGGGATGAGCTGGTCCAGCAGTTTCCAGGTGGGCGTGATGGACCTGGGTTCGTGGCCCGAGTGGCACCTGATCGCGCGTCACCGCGAGCCCTGAGCCGCCTTCCTCCTCGAGCCCTGAGCCGCTTTCCTTCTCGAGCGATCCCATCCCTGGCCTTTTGCCGTCCAGTTCTTCGCCTGTTTCCGTGCGGTACCGGTGCAGATTCCGGATTTCGGCGCCGGGCCGTGGTTCGACGAGCAACTTTCCAGGCCGGGGGTACGACCGGTCAATAGGCCAGGGTGCGAGCGATTTCCTCCCCGATCCGGTCAGCGCCGGGGATCACGGCGGTCATGAGAACCCGGTTGTAAGGGATGGGGCAGTCCGGGACTGCGAGGCGACGCAAGGGAGCGTCCAGGTATTCGAACAGGTCGTCGGCCAGGGTGGCCAGGATCTCGGCGCCGAATCCTGCGGTGCGGGTGTCTTCGTGGACCACGAGGCAGCGGGAGGTTTTTCGAACCGACTCGAGCACGGTGGTGCGGTCCCACGGGCTGATGGTCCGCAGGTCCAGCACCTCGACGCGACGGTCGAACCGTTCGGCTGCTTCCAGGGAGGGGTAGACCATGGCTCCCCAGGTGACGAGGGTGAGGTGTGTGCCTGGTCGGATCACCTTGGCGACTCCGAACGGGATCGCGTGGTCCGGTCCGGGGTCCGGGCGGCGGGCAATCGGGGCGTCCAGCAGTGCCCGGTGTTCCAGGAACAGGGTCGGGTCGTCCCCGGCCAGGGCGGTTCGGAGCAATCCGGCTGCGTCTGCTGCATTGGAAGGGAAGGCGATGCGCCATCCGAGGGTGTGGGCGTAGACCGCCTCTCCGGTGACCGAGTGCCAGGGGTCGCCGACCTTCTTGCCGTATCCGACGGGAATGCGGACCACCATGGGGGCGGCGAAACGACCGGCGGTGCGCCAGCGGAGTGTGCCGCAGTCGTTGATCTGCTCGGTGGCCGGGTCTGCGTACTTGCGGAACTGGATTTCAGGTACCGGACGCAGACCGGCCAGGGCCATGCCCACGGCCCGCCCGATGATGCCTTCCTCCGAGAGCGAGGTGTCGAACACGCGGTCCTTTCCGAATCGGCGCTGGAGGCCGATCGTGGCACCGTGGACGCCGCCCTTGACCCCCACATCTTCACCGAACACGACCAGGCGCGGATTGCGCTCGAGTTCCTCGGCCAGCACCTGGCGGACCGCGTCCACCAGGTTGATACGGCGGCCGCGACCCGACAGAGGGCCGGCACCGGCTGGAGAGCGGGTCGCCGCCCTTGCACGCGCGGAATCGCCCTCGAGGTGCGTACCACGCCCCCCGACCTCCGGCGAAACACCATCGAAGAACAGGTGACGGGTCACTTCCGCCGTGTCCGGCCAGGGGTTGGCTCGAGCCTGGGCCAGTGCGTTGCGGACTTCCTCGTCCAGTTCCGCCCGGATCGCATTCAACCGGTCCTGGCCGAGGTGCCGGGCGAGTTCCAGCAGGGGGTCTCGAGCCTGCTCCGCCTCGATTTCTGCGGCATCCTTGTACGCCTGGTTGTCGATGAAGGTGTGGCCGCACAGGCGTGGGACCTGGACTCTGAGCAGGCAGGGGCCCTGCCCGGACCGGACGTGGGTGACCGCCTCGTGGACCAGGTCGGCGGTCTCCGGAAGACGGGTCCCGGACCCGGCGAGCACCTTGAGGCCGTCGAACGAAGCCAGGTTCCGGGCAATGTCGCCCCCGGGGGTGTGGAAATGCGCCGGAACCGAGAGTCCATACCCGTTATCCTCGATCACGATGAGCAACGGGAGGTTCTGGGTCGAGGCCATGACCAGGGCTGCCCAGAACCCGTTGGTGGCCACCGACCCGTCGCCGCCGAACGCAACCGCAACGGCTCCGGCCCAGTCTGCCTGGTCCAGGACCTCGACGTGGTACCGGATCGCCTGCGCCCAGCCGGCGGCCGGCGTGAACTGGGCGCCCACGTCCCCGGAAGCGGGCAGGATGGTGGGTCCCCCTCGAGGGGGCATGGAGAACATCACGCCCACGTCCCGGCCCTCGCTGGGGGAGCCGCTACGGGCCATGCCCCCTGCCAGTGCCTCGGCCGGGGAGAGCCCGGCCGCCATCACGAACGGACGAGAGCGGTAGTAAACCGTGGCTGCGTCGTGCGGGTGGGTGAGGGTCCTGGCCAGGAGCACCTGGGGGAGTTCATGGCCGCGGGCGGAAAACTGGTAGGCCACCTCGCCTCGAGGCGCCAGTTCCGCCTCCTCGAGGTCGTCCAGCAGGCGGGCCCGGAGCAGGTCCCGCGCAACGGACTCGAGGTCGGGTGCGTGTCCAGAAACCGGGGCCGGGCCGGGATACGGCGCCTGGTTGAGCATGTCGGTCATGAAGTCGTCTCCTCGTATCGTTCCTGTGTCCGGGCTTGCCACCGAGGGAGGCACTGCCTGGAGAAGTCGGGTCAGGCGTGCCGGATGGCCGTCGGCGCCGTACCGGGCACTTGTTGTCGGAGCCTGGGTCGCCATATATATAGGGAGAGACGAGCCTGTGTATATCCCGCGCAGGCTCTCGGTAGGCCGGAGCGGGAGGGCGCGTGCCTCTTCAAATCCGAGGAGGCCGCGTCGAGCAAGGAGGTTCATGGTGGGAAGGGGCGCTGCCACGGTAGCCGTGCGGACACTGCTCGGCTGGATGGCCCTGGCTCTGGTCGGCTCGAGCGCGTGCACGCCTCGCCGGACACCGGGCACGGTGCAAGGGGCCGCGGCCGTGTACGGGTGCGTGCGGGTCGACGTACTGGACGACCTGGACTACCTGGTGCCCCGACAGACCCGGCTGGAGAACATCTCGGTGGTGATCGAGCCCGACGACCCGGCCGGCCGAGGAGGCCCCATGGTCCGGACGTACACCGACCGGGCAGGGTGTTTCTACCAGGACGGCCTCGCCCCCGGACCCTATCGGCTGGTGCGGATTTCGGCTCCCGGGGGACGACGCGGATCCCCCGGACCGGTCACCCCGGACCTCGAGTTCCCCCTCTGGGAGAGCGCCCTGCGGCTCGCATCGGACGGCGTTACCGCCGTGCCCACGGCCCAGGGCGCCATCGACCAGGCGGAATTCCACCTCCAGCCCGGGGAAACCCGATACCTCGGCCACTTCGTTCTCGAGTACCGCCGCTCACCGTTCCCGCCTCGCTCAGACTGCCTCTCCCGCCTCACCCGGTTGGGCGGGATCGAAGGCGATGTGTACCTCTCGAGCGACCCGGTGGCCGTGCGCCTCTGCCGGGTGTCCCGTCCGGACGATGCGCGATCCTGGCTTGCCGGGCGCGAACACTGAAGCCCGCGCCGGTTTCGTGTATAATGGCGCCTTGCCGTGCGTGCGCACCGGAGGTTCCATGGCGCCTCGTAGGTTGGAACTGTTCGCCGTCCAGATGCGTATCTCGGTCGCAGACTATGCGTCGCCGAATGCGTTCGTGAGTCGAATCTCGAGTCTGTTCGAGCGGGTGGACGCCATGCGTGCCCGGGATCGGAGAGGGGACTACCGTTACCCGGCTTTGGTGGTGTTTCCCGAGGATGTGGGTACATTTCTGTTTATCAGTCCGCACTATCGGTTCGTTCGAACTGCTCCAACCCTTGAGGAAGCGTTGCGGCGGATTGCCCTGTGGAAACTCCCGAGGGTGGTCTGGTTTCGGACCATCCACCGCACCACCACGCTCCGGTCGCTTTTCCTGATGACCGCGCGCAGCACGTATGAACTGTATCACCGCACCTTTTCGCACCTGGCCCGGCGGCATCAGGTGACGGTGGTGGCGGGGAGTTTGCTCGTGCCGGACAATCAGTATGGAGCCACCGGGACCTTTCGACTGATCCGAAGCCGTGCCGGGGTGTACAATCTGAGTGTGACGTTCGATGCCCGGGGCGAGGTTTTGCACACGACGCGCAAGGTCAACGTTCTTCCCGGGTTCGAGGACATGCTGGGTGTGGATGCGGCTCCGGTGGAAGAGCAGAAACCGTTCGAGGTGCAGGGCACCCGGATCGGGAACATGCTTTGTGTGGACGGTTGGACCGCAGGGGGCGGGGCGGAGGGGGCCACGGTGGGCACGCGGCTGGTCGCGGCCGGTGCGGAGATTCTGGTTCAGCCGAGCGCGACCACCTTGCCGTGGAATGCTTCAGCCGGTGCTGCACGCCGCGGGGACGATGCCGGGGAGGAGGGGGGGGCCTGTGGCGAGTGCTGCTTTACACAGCGGCTGCTGGCCTTGATGAAGGAGCACCCTTCGGTGGTGTTTGGGGTCAACCCGATGCTCAACGGGACCTTCCTGGACCGGCGGTTCGAGGGTCGTTCCACCATCATCGGGCGTGCACCGGACGGGACGCCGGAGGTGGTTTGCGAGGCGACCTGTTACGGAGACCAGCCCGAGAGCGAGCAGGTGCTCTATCACCTCGCTACCCTGCCGCCGCGTTCACGCCTCGAGCCGCCTGGTTTGCCGCGCGCTCGTGGGCGATGACAGAGTCGAGGATGGCGGCCAGGTCGTGCGCCGGAGCGAACCCGATCAGGTTGCGAATCTTGGTCAGGTCCGGGACGCGCCGGTGCATGTCCTCGAACCCCTGGTCATAGGCTTGGTCGTAGGGGACCAAGACGATCTCGGACGCGGATCCGGTCAGACGCCGCACCTCCTGCGCCAGATCCAGGATGGTCACCTCCTGGTCCGAGCCGACGTTGAACACTTCCCCCACGGCCCGGTCTTCCTCGGACAGGTGCACCAGAGCCGGTACCACGTCGAGCACATGGCAGAAGCAGCGGGACTGGGTTCCGTCGCCGTAGACGGTGATCGGTTCCCCGGCCAGAGCCTGGCGCACGAACGTGGGAATCACCATGCCGTATCGCCCGGTCTGACGTGGCCCCACGGTGTTGAACAGGCGCACGATCACCGTGGGAAGCCCCTTCTCTTTCCAGTAGGCCAGCGCCAGGAACTCATCCACCGCCTTGGAACAGGCGTAGGACCAGCGACCCTTGGTCGTCGGACCCAGAACCAGGTCTCCATCCTCACGGAACGGCAACGCCGCCGACTTGCCATAGACCTCGGAGGTCGAAAAGATCACCGTCTTCTTTTTCTTCTTGTTGGCCAGCTCCAGCACGATTTCCGTGCCCCGGATGTTCGTCTCGATCGTCCGGACCGGACTCTCCACGATGAGCTTCACACCCACCGACGCCGCCAGATGAAATATGACGTCCGCCTCATCCACCAGCTCCGCTGTCACAGGAACGTTGTTGATCGTCTCGATCCGGTAGTGAAAGCGCGGATGCGGCTTCAGGTGTTCAATGTTCCGGATGCTCCCCGTGGACAGATCGTCGATGACAAAGACCTCGTCCCCTCGAGACAACAGGTACTCGGCAAGGTGCGAGCCCACGAACCCGGCTCCCCCTGTCAGGAGATAACGCATGCAGGATTCTCCTCGTTCTGGTAACGGTGTGCGGCCTCAGCCCTGATCCGTCCTCGCGCTGGCGCTCCGGATATGTCGCGGCGGGTTCCACTTCCTCGGGGCGAACGCGGGCATGCCGTGAACGCGGCGGCGCACGAAAACAACCCCGGCCGGAGAACCTCTCCCTCGCCAGGACGCGCAACGCCTGCTCTGTTGATGGTTACCCGGTTCCTGACAGCCTTGTCAAGCACCTCGTCCGCTCCGGACGGCCACAGCAGCGCAACCTCGCGAAGCCACGCCCCGTTTCCGGTGCCGTGAACGACCGGATCCATCCCGCCGCCCCTGCACGCCCCGGCTCGAATCGGTCAGGCAGTCCGCGGGGCGACCGTCCCCTGGACCGGCCGAATCCTCCCAACCCCTCCCCCTCGTTCCCCCCCACACTGCACCAGGTGCCTCGAGCAGCTCGGTGCGCAAGCCACCTCGAGGTATTTTCACCTCAAGCAGGACCTTGACACTTCTTGAGGTCGATCTATTATTATAGCCAGTTGGCTCAGGGGCGGCGGACCGGGAGGTGGGCTTTCGGTCCGGTGTAATTCTGAAGACTGGATGGAGGAATGTTGATGCTTGATGGAAGACTGGTAAAGTTGATTGGTGTTTCCATGCTGGGAAGTGCTCTTCTCTTCGGATGCGACACCGGGGACGACGACGACGCCACCGAGGCAACCTCCCCCACTCCCGGAGTGGAAGCGACTCCGGAATACCTGGATTTCGACACCACCGACACCTACGTGGAATGCGTCGAGGAAGCTGGCGAATCGGTGTGGTATTACGAACTCACGACCACCGGCTGGGCCGAGGAATACCCTTACGTGATCGTCTATGACAACTATGATGTCGACTGGTACGATTATGACCCAAACAACCCGAATCTCTGGATCGAGGAGATCACCCTGGACACGCTGGTCGAGGAAGGTGGAGACACGGTCAACGCGGGCTACTATCAGGTCTGGGTCCGGGACGATCTGGACTGGGTTGATGGTTGGGAGTTGTATACCGAGGATGTGAACACCATCTTCACGTGCGACAATGCGCTCGATCTGACCTACGTGTTCTACGCTTCGGACTACTGGGACGGCTACGAAATCTGCACCGCCATCGGCAAGTGGCCCGAGGTCTTCGGTCCGGACTGCCTCTACTGAGTGCCCGCCTCGTCTGTGATCTTTCCTTGACCCTCCCCTGGTTCGTTTCTCTCCGGCCTCACGCTGCTCTGGTTTTTCCCCTTTTGTGGTGCGCATTGCCCGAGGATGACCGGCTGGTCGTTCCGGCTGTGTCCTGTTCATCGAGAGGACAGGAGCGCCGGTGCAGGCGCTGTGTTGCGTGGAATGCCCGGGGTCCGTGCCCTGGATGTGGGGGCGTGGAGTGAATGGGGCGGAGTCGTCCGTACATGGAGGTTGACAACCGGAGCGGTGCGGTGCACGTTGGGCCGGGGAAGGGGGGGATTTGCACGGGGGTGGGGAGCGTGGAGGGAGCAACGCATGTCGGGTCGAGTGTACCGGGGGAATCGGGGAAGGATTGTCCGGGTTGTGGCGACCTGGATGGTGGTCTTGGCGTGGATTGGATGGGTCGGCGGGTCGGCGACGGTGTGGGGAGGGGCGGGAAGCGTTCGTCTGTCCGCGGGTGCGACCGGGGGGCATGGATCGAGCGACGGTGCTGCGTCTTCCGGGGGGCGTCATCGGATCACGTTGTTGCACACGAACGACATTCATGCCTCGTTCGTGCCGTCGGAAGCAGGTTGGCGAGCGGATCATGCGCCCATCGGGGGATTTGAGATGCTGGATGCGTGGGTGCAGAAGATCCGGGCGGAGCAACCGGACACGCTGCTCCTGGACGCGGGAGACATGATGACGGGCAACCCGATCAGCCGTATCCCGGTGGAGGGTGTGGCCGGGTGGGGGTTGTTTTCTCTCATGAACATCGTGGGGTACGACGCCTGGGAGCTGGGCAACCACGATTTTGACCAGGGCCAGGAGAACTTGCACGAGATCCTGGCGCGCCTTGGATTTCCCACCCTGTCGGCGAACCTTGGCATTGCGCCCACCTCGCCGATAGCCGGAGACGTGAAGCCTTTTGTGATCCTCCGCGTCGGCGGGCTGCGCGTGGGCGTTGTGGGCCTGATGACCCCGGAACTGGGCGGCCTGTTGCACGATGGTCTCGAGGGGATTGAGGTGGCCGATCCGGTGGCCACGCTGCAGGACGTGGTGCGTCGGATCGATCCGGAGACGGATCTCATCGTGGTGCTTTCGCACATGGGGGACGAGGCGGATCGTGCGCTTGCGGCTGCGGTGAGCGGTGTGGACGTGATCGTGGGGGGGCACTCGCACCAGCGGATCTATCCGCCTGAGCGTGTGGGCGAGGTGATCGTGGTTCAGGCCGGGTCGAACCTGCGGTATCTGGGGCGGCTGGACCTGGTGGTGGCTCGAGATCGGGTGGTTCGCTACGAGGGGGCGTTGATCCCCCTGTGGGTTCGAGCCGATCTGGTGGTGTCGCCGGCGATGCGGGAGGGGGTGTCCAGGGCGCGTCGGCGGGTTGCGGCCGACTATGGGGAGCCTTTGGGCGAGTTGCAGGTGGCGTGGGTCCGGAACTACCGGGGGGAGAGCAACGTGGGGGACTGGATTGCGGACCAGATGCGCCGTCGTGCCGGTGCAGATGTGGCGTTTCTGAACAGCGGGGGTATCCGGAACAATCTGCCAGCGGGGCGGGTGACCAAGGGGGACCTGGTCACGGTGCTGCCGTTTGAGAACCGGTTGTGTACGTTTGAGGCGACCGGTGCGGATCTGGTTCGTATCGTGGAGGCGAACGCGCGGGCCGCGGTGGAGCGTACGCACGGGATATTGCAAGTTTCGGGGCTGAGATACACCTTCACGGTGGAAGGGGACGGGGTCCGGGTGACGGCCCTGGAAGTGGGGGGACATCCGGTGGAGCCGGAGCGGGTGTACCTGGCGGCCACCAACGACTACATGCTGTTTTCGCAGCCGGAGAAGTATTTTCCCGGGGTGACGCCCGGCCGTCCGAAGCGGTTGGACGTGACGTTGCTGGAGGTGGCGGTGGAAGCGTTTCGGCGTGAAGGCCGGGTGGAGGCGCGTGTGGACGGTCGGATTGAGCAGGAATGAAGGCCGGTCGGGCCGACCGGCTCGGCTGGTGATTTGATGATTGACGGGAAACCAGGGGGGTGACGTGGCGAACAGGGCGGGCCGGAAGCGCCGCTCCGGAGCGGTGTCTCGAGGGGCTGGTGGGCGGAAGGGGAAGGCGGAGGAGAAGAGGTCTTCGGCCGGGTGGCCGGGTGTCCGAGCCGGCCCGGGCGCGGGCTCGAGCGTGCCGGGTGCGTGTGCTCCGGTCATGCCTGGGCGGCTGCCTGGCGGTGGGGGTGTTCGGCGATGGGTGCGGGACTGGGTGGTTTTCCTGACCATGGCCCAGTGGCGTGCCATCGATGCCGAGTACCGGCTGCCCGGGGCCGGGGTGGATGTCCGGGGGGCGGCCACGTTCGTGCTGGTGGCCGCCATGCTGCTCGTCCAGCGCTTTTTCGGGGGCAAGCGGTTTTTCCGGAAGCATTTTGCCGAGTACTTCACTTCCTGGCCGCTTTCGGACCTGTATCCGCACCTCTACTGGGTGCTGGGGTGCACGGTGGTCTATTTCGTGATTCCGGCCCTGTTCGTCAAGTTGGTGTATCGTGAGCGGATCTCAGACTATGGGTGGCGTATCAGGGGCACCGCCCGGCACATTCCACTCTACCTCCTCATGCTGGCCGTGGTGCTCCCGTTCGTGGTGATGGCCTCGGCGACCCCCGGGTTTCTTCACCGCTATCCTTTCTACGCGGGTACGTCCGAGTCGTTGACCCAATTCTTCGCCTGGGAACTGGCCTACGGGTTCCAGTTCGTCGTGCTCGAGTTCTTCTTCCGCGGCTTCATGGTGTTCACCCTGGCCCGGTACATCGGCGCATACGCCGTGTTCGCCATGGTCGTCCCCTACACCATGATCCATTTCTCCAAACCTGCGCTCGAGGCCACCGGGGCCATCATCGCCGGGACCGTGCTCGGCACCCTTGCCCTCCGCACCCGATCGATCCTCGGCGGTATCTGTATCCACATCGCGGTGGCCTGGTCCATGGACTTGATGGCGCTCTGGCGCAAGGGCGCTCTGACTTCCCTGTTCTGAACCGTCGCCCGGGAGCGATTCCCCTCCGACCCTGTCGCAACGGACCCCGGTGCTTCCATTGTCATGAATGGCGGAGTACAATAGCCTGCACCAGCCACGGTTGCGCCTTTGGTGATGTATACAGGCGCAGAGTGATTACCACGGAATGGAGCCTCTTGGAGGATACATGAAGCCTGGAATGTTCCGGCCGGGTCGCGCACAGAGGAAGGCTCGATCCCTTGTGCTGGCAGGTGTGTGGAGCATGATGTTTTTCGGGTCGTGGGGGTGTGTGTCTGTGGGCAGTTTTCGGTCCGCATGGACCCCGGACCCGGGCCGGCTCGAGGTCTCGGTTCAACCTCAGGTAGCCACCCGTCTGGACCCGGAACTCCCCACCACCACGCCGTTCACGGACGTGGTGATACGGACCGGAATCGGGGAACGCTCTGCGTTCGAGGTCCGGGTCGGTCCTTCGGGGTTTCATTCCGCAGTGCAGCTCGAGCTGTTTGAGCGGCCCCAAGCGGCCCTGTCCATCGCACCGGCCCTGGGCGGGGTGCGGTATCCCGTGACCGAGGACGACGGGTTGCACGTGCTCGAGTACCGGTTTCCCTTGATCCTCGGATTTCGAACCCGGTCGGGGACCGAGTTCGTGTTTACTCCGCAGGGCATCCTGGCGTCTGTTGGATGGTATCATCCGGAGCGGTTCGATGCCGCCCTCGGTGTGTTCAGTTTCGGGATTCGTCAACCCCTGTTTCAGGGGTTGGAGGTGCACCCGGAAGTGACCGTGGGATATGCGGTCCCGATCGGTCCGATCATCGGGATCGACGAACCGTCCTTTGACGAGCCGCGCTGGATGTTCGGGGCCGGCATGGGGTTCTCGTTCTCTCCCCGATGATGGGCATGGTGGCCCGGACCCGGGCGCCGCAGGCCGGCGCGCACGGGCCTATTGCCCGGGGACGGATATCCCGTCGTCCGGCATGGCGCCCGGGCCGCCGTACGCCCCCATGTCCGGGGCGGTTCCGTCCGGATCCAGACCCACGGACGGGTTGCCGGTGTTCCGACAAGGACTGTCCACGGCAAGGTGATAGTCGCTCACCTCGTAACTCTGCTCGTCGTACACCATGAACTTGGGGTTGACGCTGATGTTCCCATCCTTCCCGATGATGTCGTTGTAGCTCACCGCCGGCCCCTTGACCGGGTCTCCCTTGAGCGAGTAGATGTCGTTGTGGTCGAACGAGATCACGTCGAATACCTCTACACTGTAGTAGTTGGAGGCGAGGCTGACGAAGTCGACCATGATGTTGTTTCGGACCAGCATGGTGTCCACGTCGAAGAGGTAGAGGGAACTGCCCAGCATGAACGCCGACTTGTTGTCCACCATCGTGTTGTTGATGAGTTCGATGTAGCTCGGGTCGTCCGTGGAATCATTGACATGGATGGCGCCACCACCCTGGTCTCCGGCATTGCTCCAGAAAATGGAGTTTGCCACGGTTGTGATGGTGCGCAGGTAGAGGGCTCCGCCGAAGTCCGCCTCGTTCTCGAGGAACTCGCAGCGCACAACCTCGGTGGGGTTGTAGGCGGCCCCTCCCATGGCGAACGGCGCTGTGGCCCGGTTGCCCTCAAAGTAGGATTCGGACACGAGAACCTGGTGGCCCATCTCGGCAAGGATGGCTCCCCCCTGGTTTCCGGCACTGTTGTCCAGGAACGAACTCCCCACCACGGTGACCGTGGCGGTCACGGCGTCGTCCAGCGTGTTCCCGACCACAATGGCCCCGCCCGCCTGCCCCGCCTCGTTCCGGTCGAACAGGCAAGAGGTGACGGAGACAGTGGCGGTGTCCACGGCCAGGCCTCCGCCGAACTGGGCGCTGTTGCGCCGGAAGGTCACGTTGGTGAGGGCCACGTCGGAACTGCCCATGACGGAGAGGCCGCCGCCTCCCTGGAGTTCCACCTCGATGCGGCTTTTCTCGAACACGCAGTTTTCGATCGCCACACCTTCGGAGCCGTAGATGAGACCTGCGGCCCCGGAGCCATAGACCGGATCGGTGGCCTCAAACGTGAGTCCCTCGATCCGGATGTTGGTTCCGTTCTCCACGTAGAGCGCCCGCTCGCCGAGTTCGGTTCGGATCGCGGTGGCGTCCGGACCGCGGATGGCGCGGATGGTGATGTCCGCCTCGTCCTTGATGGAGATTCCCGAGGTGTAGGTTCCGGCCTCGAGGAGCACGGTGCGGCACGAGTTGAGGTTGTCGAGTGCGGCCCAGATGGTGTCCACCGGGGATTGCGGGGTGCCCGCGCCGGAGGATGCGCCGTTGACTGGGTCCACGAGCATGGGGTGGGCAGCAGGATCGTTGTCATCGCAGTCCCCTTCCAGATTCGATCGGTCCGGCGGGGCCTCACAGGCCATGACCACGTCCTCGGTGTCTCCAGCGAATCCGTCCCCATCCGCATCCGGGTAGTAGGGCGTCATCAAGCCCTCGTCCACGTCGTGGTCGCAGTCGTCGTCCAACCCGTTGCATACCTCGTCGGCACCGGGATAGGCATCGGCACGGGCATCGTCGCAGTCGGTGTTGTCTTCCACGTAGCCGTCAGGGAACAGACACGACTGGATGATCTCCCGTCCGTCCCCATACCCGTCCTGGTCTGCATCGCGGTAGTAGTTGTAGAACAGGAGGTCTTCGTCGACCTTGCCGTCGCAATCGTTGTCCAGGTCGTCGCAGACCTCGTCTGCTCCCGGCCAGACATTGGGGTTGGTGTCGTCGCAGTCCTCGTCTTCCACGAATCCGTCCCCGTCCTGGTCCGCCGGGGTGGGTTCCGGGGTGGGCTCCGGTGTCGACGACGTGTCGTCGTCGGACGGTTGGCAACCTCCCATCCACAGGGCCGCCAACAGGACTGCCAGCGCCGCGTGCGGTCGCATTGGGCTCATCTCCCGCTCCTTGTCCTCGCGGTTCCATGGGATGCGAAATCGACCCGTTCGCAAGGCACACCTCCCCACTCCCGCCTCGAGTCCTCGGTGCTGAACACACCGGGCCCCCGGGGATCGATCCGCGCTCTCTTCTCGAGTGTAACCGGTCAGAGCCGAAGCGTCAGTCCTGTTCCTCGCGATCGAACCCGTATTCCTCGAAAACGAAGTCCAGATCGTGCAACACCTGCTCGCGGGAAATACCGAAGGTCTCCAGGCTCAAGATGCTGTGCTTGCGCCGATAGCTCTTCTGCTTTTCGGCCTGCTCCCGAATCCGCTGCCGCAACGCCTCGCTCACCTCGAGTTCGGCAAACTGGACGAGTTCCTCGAATGCGGCTTCCAGGTCGCTCAAGAACTGGTCGTACAGAATCACCTTGACCCGGTCCTGGGGAAGTTCCCCCCCCTCCCAGAGTTCGTGGAAATACCGGTACAGGTCCACATTGTGCTGATAGCGCCGCTGATAATATCGCATCAGCCGGTCCTCGGGAATGTTCTCCAGGCCCCACCGGTTGGAGAAAAAGGTCCGGTGCAGCGAAAGATGTGAAGGGAGTGTCCGGAACGGCGAACGAACCAGATAGATGAAACGCCCGTCCGGAAACTCTTCCATCAACGCCTTGATTCGGAGCGTGGAGTAGGGCATTTTCGCCACGATTCTCGTTCGCCCCGTGGCATAGATCTGGCGCTTGAAACACTGCCTGAGAAACCGCGTCGACGCCTTCCGACGCCTCGCCGGCTGCGCATCGTTGAACACGATCTCGTCCCACGGTTCGTCCGAAAAGGCCAGTGGCGTCAGGAAAATGTTCATCTGCGTGTCGTTGCGCCACAGAAAGAGCAACTCCTCCTCCTCCACCGATGTCTCGTCCGTCACGTGAGACCCGTCCGGGAATACCGCTGTGGGGTCCTCGAGTCCCCATTGCACGAAACGCATGGGGTTGAACAGGGGACGCACGATGGCTCGAGCGGTCAAGGAAGGGAGCAGAATATCGACAAATTTGAAGGTGGCGAATTCGTCGGTCTGTGTCAGTAAGCGGTGGAAAAACGTGGTCCCACTCCGGGGATGGCCCAGGATGAACACCGGTTTTTCGACCTTGACCCGGTTGAACCCGGGAAAGAAGACATAGTCCATGGCCAGGAAGGCGTGCATGGCCAGGTCCACGCCGATTTTGAGGGATGTGCCCACGGCGATGCGGAGTCCAAAGGTCTTGTACGCCGCCTTGATCATGGTGATGTGAAGTTTGAAATTGATCATCGATTCCCCCTGGAGGTCGAGCCTTCACCCCTGCCGGTGTTGCCGGTGCGGATGTCACCGGCGCCCCCTGTGGATTTGTGTGATGTTTTGATGCATAGATCACTCGTGGACTTGGCGCAAGCTCTATTCCGCGGCAAGCGTTGTGGGGCTGCGCCTGTGTCCGGGGATTGCATGGTGTGGCGGAAAGGTCGTGGAGGTGGACAATCTGTTCTTGCACGGACGGGGTTCGGTCACCTCTGAATAGTGGCGAGGGATGATGAGCGGGACAGGAAGTGAACCGGAGTACGGGGGACGCGCGGGTGGGACGCTCCAGCGGTCGTGGCGCGCGGCTCGAGCCGTGGTGGTATGGGCCTGCTACCTTGCGGTGGCGGGCTTTGTCTTTTCCCTGTGGCTGTACCGGAGCCGGAAGTTCCATCATGTCTCCGGGCGGTGGAGCGTGGAGTCGCTCATCGAGGGAACTGGATATCGGCCGTGGGTCTACCGGCGGCTGCTTCCGGAGGCGGTGGACCTGTTGAGGCAGGTGATTCCCGAGGGGGTGCGGGCCGCCATCGGCGACGGGGCGGCGGCGCACGTGCCGGGGTTGCGCGTTATTGCCGAGCGCGCAGGGGGCACGCCATTCGATGTCTTCTGTTTTCTGGTCGCGGATTTCCTGTTTCTGCTGGGGTTCGTCTTCGTCCTGTCCAGACTGTGGCGGTTTCTCTACCGGGCTCGAGGCGGGGCTGCGCTGATCTTTCCGGCTGCCGCCTGCCTGGGCCTGCCCCTGCTCATGCAGCGTGGCGCCAACTACTTCTACGATTTTCCCGTGCTCTTCTTTTTCACCGCCGGGGTCTACCTGGTGGCTCGAGGGCGTTTTCTTCTTTTCGCGGTTCTGTTCGTCCTTGCCACCTTGAACAAGGAAACCTCGATCCTGCTCGTGGTCCCGCTGGGACTCCATGCCCTGGCGACCGAGGGGAGGCGGGCCGCGGTGCAGAAGGTTGCGCTGGTTTCGGCGCTCTACGGGGTGATTCGTGCGGTCATGGTCCTGGCATACCGCGGCAATCGGGGTCACGTGGTCGTGAACGAACTGGTCGCCAATGTGGACAAGATATGGAGCGCCCGGATGTGGTTCGAGCCGGGTCAGGCGGCGATGTGGGTGTTCCTGCTGGTCCTGATCCTGGGCGGACTCAAGTACCAATCGCGGCTCATCCGGGACGCGGCGCTCATCTTTTTCCCGCAACTGGCCCTGTACGTTGCAGGGGGAAGGTGGGGCGAGGTCCGCGTGTTCTACGAGGCCTATCCGTTCCTCTTTTTCATGGCGTACCACAATGTGGTCCGGCTGATCGATCCCGCCCAGGTGGCGCTTGACAGGGGTCTCGAGTGCAACCGAACGAGTGCTGTTCGCGATCGGGTGGTGCATGTGGCCCTACGTTGGTATGCGGTGTTCATGTTGGGGGTACTTGCGGTGGTGGGGGTGACGCGACTGGACGCCCTGGTGCCGAGTCGGTTTCAGCGTGCCAGGAAGGATGCCCCGATCGAGTTGAAGCTGGAGGAGTTGAGCAAGCGGAAGAAGGAGGGGACGCGGTGGAACGCGAAGGGGAACGTGGTCATGACATCGGCGGGGGTGAACATTCTCTGTCCCAAGGGGACCCGTGCGTCGGCGTTCGAGATTTCTGTGGACACGGATGACGAGTACGCGGTGGAGTTCTGGCAATCTGGGCGTCGCGTGGACAAGTTTGTGCTGTTGAACGAGCGCCGGGAGGGGAAGGGGCTGGTGATCTATCGACGGACCTTGTCGAGCACGGCGCAGGCGAGCGGGATTTCGGAGATTCGGATTCGTCCGTTTCTGGGTGACGGCCGGTACAGTCTGGGGCACCTTCGTCTGGAGCCGGTGGAGGGCCGCACGCCGACGGGTGGAGGCGAAGGCGCTCGGTGAAGTTTCGTGCAGGCCCTGGGCGGTCAGAGCCTGTACCCGGCCCCTGGCTCGAGGTAAAATGACAGGGGACACGACGCCTGGCGTTTCGATTGTGCAGAGTGGGTGAAGCGGAGGGGGGCCGGGCGGCATGGACGTTGGTGGGCGGGCCGTGAGATCGAGAGGCGCGGCGTGGCGCGCGATCGGGGGGTCGTTCGAATGGTGGGGACGTGGCAAGGAGCAAACCGTGGGTGGGCCGGTGAGGTCCTGGTGCTGGTCCTGGTGTGGGTGTCGATACCGGCCGGGGGATGTCCGAGTTCGGAGCCCGGGGCGTCCACCCCGGCGGGCTCGAGCGTGGAACAGGCGACCCGTGCGCCGGAAGTCGAGTCCGTGCGCAAGGAGAGGACCATTGAGCGGGTCTGGTCGCTGGAGGGGTTCAAGGCCCCGGAATCGGTCCTGTTCGACGTGGACCGGCAGGTGATCTACGTGTCCAACATCAACGGGTCGCCCACCAGCAGGAACCGGAAGGGGTTTCTTTCTCGAGTCTCCCCGGACGGCAAGATCCTGGCCCTGGAATGGGTCACAGGGTTGAACGCTCCCAAGGGACTGGCTCGAGTGGGGGATCGGCTCTTCGTGGCCGACATCGACACCCTGGTGGAAGTGGACATTCCCTCCGGCAAGGTCACGCACCGCTACCGTGCGGCCGGGGTTCGTTTCCTCAACGATGTGGCGGCGGATCGCGCGGGGCGGATCTACGTGTCGGACATGCTCGCCAACGCCATCTATCGTCTCCAGGGCGACCGGTTCTCCTTGTGGGTCAAGGATGATGCCCTCGAGTCCCCGAACGGCTTGCTTGTGGAGGACCAGCGGTTGGTGGTGGCCGCCTGGGGGGCCATGACCGACGGGTGGACCACCGAGGTGCCCGGGCATCTCAAGACCGTGTCTCTCGAGGATCGCTCCGTGGCCAGCCTCGGGTCCGGTCAGGTGGTCGGCAACCTCGATGGGCTCGAGCCCGATGGAAACGGGGCCTATTTCGCCACCGACTTCACGCTCGGACGCCTGCTTCGTATCTCGCCGGATGGTTCCTTCGAGACCCTGCTTCAGCTTCGCGCCGGGACCGCGGACCTCGAGTATGTCCCGGCGAAGAAGCGCCTGTTCATTCCGCAGATGAACGACGGGCGTGTGGACGCCTACGAGGTTCCGTGAGCTGTTGAGAAGACGGACCGGAGCGACGCGCCGGGGTCAAGGGCGTGGGTCCGGTTGGATTCCGAGTTCCTCGAGGAGGTGGTCGGCGCCCACGACCCGGTCCAGGTACCAGAGGATTCCGCGTATATCCACCATGATATTTCGGGACAACCTGGGATTGTATCCGAAGTCGCCGACGATGTTCTCGTAGACGCGGTCGAAATTCAGACCGACCAGTCGTCCCTGGCCGTCGATGGCGGGGCTGCCCGAGTTACCGCCGGTGGTATCGCAATTGGAGAGGAAGCAGAGGGGAATGCCTCCGGCCTGTCGGGAGCGGTACCGGTCGCCCGGGTGTGTGGCGGCCTGTCGGACCGATTCGGGAGCGTCGAAGGGGGGGAGCCCGGTGTGCTTGGCCACGAGGCCCTGGAGGTTGGTGAACGGGAGGTACCAGATACCGTCTCGAGGCTGGTAGCCTGCGACGGTACCGAAGGTGACTCGGGGAGTGCCGTTTGCGTCCGGGTAGAATTGTGCGCCGCGCATCTCGATGAGCGACTGGAGGTAGGGGGGGCGGAGTCGTGAGAGGGCGCCTGCGCGGGCCCTGTGTTTGTCCCGCATGGTTTCGACGGTGGGGGTGAGCTGGAGCGCGAGTTGGATGAACGCATCGTCGCTCTGCTTGAGGGTATCGAGTGTTGAGTGGAAGAGTTCGAGTCGGTCGTCTGGGTTGAAGAGGATGGTGTTTTGGTAGAGCTGTTCGAGCGTTCGGTTGATGGCTTCGGGGGAGTAATCGTGGTTGAGGAGTTTGTCGAGCGCAGGGATGTGCTCGTCCACGGGGAGGTTGCCCAGGCGCAGGAGGAACATGGCGAGCACGCGGCGGTCTGCTTCGGGGTGGATGCTTCCCTGGACAGCGACGAGGTCGGCTTCGATGCGTGCGCGGTCCCGTTCCTGGAATCCGAGTTCTCGTTCGGCGTCGGGTTTTTCCTGTTCCCGTACCCATTTGGTGATGGTCCATGCAGATCGGAGGGTGTGGGCGCCCCACAGGGCGTAGCGGAGGAGCAGGTCCCGGTCGCGTCCTGCCCTGGATTCCTGGACGAACCGGAGCAAGTTGTCGAGGGTCTGTCCGTATTTTTTCTCTCGTGCTGGGTTTTCGGCGATCCAGTCGCGCCAGGCGGATTCCTCGGAGAGCTTCCGGTCCAGCACGTGGGCGCGCTGGAGTCCTTCCAGGGTGCCGCGTGCGTTGGTGAGGGAGTTGTTGAGGGATTTTCGGCGTGCAGCGGTTGCGAGGCAGGAGTCGGGGAGGTCGGAGCAGGTCTGTTCCAGTGTGGCGATCCAGTGTTCGAAGAGGTCCACCCGGGTGGGATAGTACCAGTTTTGCGCGTCCTCGACCTCGGCGGAGGTGAGGTATCGGCGTGTGCGGCCGGGGGTACCAGCCACCATGACCAGTTGACCGGCCTGGACGCCGGTGGTCGAAGGAGGGAGGAACCGTTCCGGGTGGTAAGGGACGTTGTCCGGGCTGTAGGCGGCGGGAGTGCCGTCCGGAGCGGTGTATGCGCGAATGAGTGCGAAGTCCATGCCGTGCCGGGGCCAGTGCCAGTTGTCGATTTCGCCGCCGAAGTCGGCCAGGCCTGAAGGAGGGGCGAGCACGAGGCGCACGTCGCGGAGTTCGGTGGTCTCGAGCAGGACATAGGAGAGACCGTCGTTGTAGGCGGCGACGCGACAGCGGGTGTTGGGGGTTGCCTCGCACTCGGCCACGATGGCCTTTTCGGCTTCTTCGATTCGGTGTGCCCGTTCCAGGTCGGAGGCCCCTTCGGGGACGGCGCCGAGAACTCGAGCGGTAACATCGGTGTGTCGCTTGAACACGTGTGCGCGGAGGCCTTTTCCGTCCAGTTCTTCGGCCCGACTACCAGCGACGAACCCGTCGCGAATCAGGTCCTGTTCCTGACTCGAGTTTCGCTGCAAGCTTTGGTAGACGCAGTGGTGGTTGGTGAGCATGAGGCCGTCCGGGGACACGAACGAAGCGGAGCATCCCTCGAGGCCGGCCACGGCGGAGAGGAGGCCGCCCTGGCCGGGTGTCCAGAGGTCGGAGAGGGGCACCTGGAGGCCTCGAGCGGCCAGGGTCTCGGGGTCCAGGTCCTGGAGCGATGTCCAGGGCCACATGCCTTCGCCGCTCGGGGGGGGCGGTGCCTGTTGGGGCATGCATGGACCGAGTGATGCGTCTTGTGTCCTGGCTGTCGCCGCCTGGTTGTGGGCGCAGGCGTGGAGGGTGGAGGCTCCGAGAGCGAGGGTGGCGAGCAGGAGCAATCGGGTTGTCATCATGGTGAATCCCTGGTGGCTTGTGGTGAAGTTCCGGGGCCGGCCGGTCGCAGGGGTGGGGTACCGCGGTCCGGGCGGCTCGAGTTCTGTTCGGAGGCGTGCGGTCGTGTCCCGGGATCAGCCCGAGCCCTCGCGTGCGGTCCGGTCGATCATCCAGACCAGGGTGCCGTCGGAGGGTTTGACCTGTGCCGCGGGGATGTCCTCGCCGGCCTCGACCCGTTTGACCGCAGCGGCCCGGTCAGCGCCTGTGACCAGGAACATGAGGTTTCGTGCGGTATTGATGAACGGGAGGGTCATGGTGACGTGGCCGGGTTCCTCCTCCTCTTCCCTCATCACCTCGGAGACGTACCGGGTGGTGTCGATGAGGCCGGGGAAACCCGGGAGGATGGAAGCGGTTGTGCCGTCCGGTTCCATGCTGAGGAGGACGAGGTCGAGTCGGTTGCCGTAGCCGACGATTTCCCGGATCCTGGCTTCATAGGTGGAGGCAGCGGACGCCGGGTGTGCCTCGGAAATGATGAAATGACACTGGGTTTCAGGGATGTCCACGTGGTCGAGCAGGGATTCCCGCAGCAACCGGTAGCGGCTTTCCGGGTGGTCGTACCCGGTGCCTCGTTCGTCTGTCACGAACACGTGCACGTGCTTCCAGTCCACCTTGGCGGCGAACTTGTCGGTGGCCAGGAGTTCGTAGGTTTCCCGCAAGGAGGGGTCCCCGGAAAGCCCGACCAGGAAGCGGTCCCGGTTTCGAATGGCATGGTTCGCGAACGACACGAAGCGCTCCGCGGCAGCACGTGCGAGCATGCCTCTGTCCTGAAAGATCTCCATCTCTCCCATCGTTGTCCCCAAGCGTTTCTTCCCAATCCCAACAGGCGAATGCGCAAAGCATGGCGTTCGGAGCGCCGAATGTCAAGTGCTTTGAGGCACAGGTCGGGTCCTAGTGAACGGGGGCAGGGACCCGGTCTCGGGGACGGTCGGCTTCCAGGGAGGCCTGGGACGCCAGGGCGTCGAGCAGAGACTGGGCATGGGCAAGGTCGTCCTCCATGGGCGCGCCTTGGGCTGACTCCCATCGCTCGAGTTCCGTTTCCAGTCGTCCCGCCTCGCGGCTGATGGCTGGAAAACCGAAAGTGGCCCCGCTTCCCTTGAGGGCATGGACCCGTCGACGCAGCCGTTCCCGGACCTCGAGATCCACGGGCGCGGACTTGACCGCCTCGAACAGTCGCCGCACCTCGGCCACCCGCTCGGGGAGTTCCCGCGCGTATCGGCGGGACAGGGCGGAGATGGCCGCCTTTACCCGATCTTTCGGCTCCTTGCGAACCCTATGCCTGGTCATGACGCTTGCTCCACGCCGCCCGAACCTGGTCCGGCAACCGCATGGGATCGAACGGCTTGACCAGTACGTCGATGGCTCCCAGTTGTCGATAGCGGTCGATTTCTCGAGCCTGGACGCGGGCGGTCATGAATACCACGGGAATCGAGGCGCACCCGGGGATGTTCCGGATGGCCTCCAGGGTCTGGGCGCCGTCCATGCCGGGCATCATGTAGTCGAGGATGATCAGGTCCGGGACCACCTCCTCGAGCCGTGCCAGTGCCTCCTGAGCGGACCCGAAAGCCTCCACCTGGAAGCCCCCCACGTGCTCCAGGGCCAGCAGGGCCACGGTCCGGATGTCCTCCTCGTCATCTATTAGCATAATTTTTTCGAGTCGCCCCTCGCTCATCGGTGCGTCCAATCCCTGTACATGGTGGATGTTGCTCGCGAAACCCCTTCCAGCAGCCCGCGCGGTTCCTCGGCGTCGCGTGCGGCCGGACCAGCCCCAGAACCCCGGAAGAATCTCGTCGACTCATCCCCGGTACGCACGGTGACCGTTGTGGGGTCATGTTCGAGCGCCTGGCGATCTCGAAGCGTTGTCCCCGTCAAAATAGATACAGATTGCTCCCCCGTTCGTCACCCACCTTTTTCCAGATTGGCCGCAGGAATGGACGATTCCATACCTCGAAACCGGGTCCTGTCGGAGGGCGTCCGGGAACGAACATGATTCCGAACCATGCCTGGATCCGGTTCGATCAGTCCGGGTCCCCCGCGCCGGGACCCGGGCGCCGTGAAGCCCGGGTCGGCCCGGTCCGGCTCGAGGAGGATGCGCCCAGGACCACCTCGCCGTAGTGGCTCAGCCTTCGGTAGAAGGTGGCACGACTCATGCCCAGCAGGCGTGCAGCCGCGGCACGGTTGCCCGACGTTCGCCTCAGAGCCTCGCGCATGCGGGCCGGTTCGTCCATTTCGGCCTCGGCTGCAACGGCGCCGGGCTGGGGGGCGGTTTCCGGTCGTGCAGACGAGAGTTCCGGAGGAAGGTCCTCCGGAAGGATGGCTGTGCCGCGACACTGGATCAAGGCGAACTCGATGGCACTTCGAAGCTCACGCACGTTCCCGGGCCACGCATAGGTCACCAGCCGGCGCATGGCTTCCTCGGAGACCACTTCGACGCGCTTCCCGGTCTCGGCGCGCAGTTCCTCCAGGAAGGTGTTCGCCAGCAACGGAATGTCCTCCCGGCGGGCGCGCAGCGGAGGAAGTGGAACACGGGCCACCCGGATCCGGTAGAGAAGGTCGGCGCGAAAACGTTGATGCGCCACCTCCTCCCCCAGGTCCCGGTGCGTGGCGGCGATGATGCGCACGTCGATCTTTCGTGGTCGCGCGTCCCCGAGGCGAATGATCTCCCGTTCCTGGATCACGCGCAACAGGGCGGTCTGGACGTTCATCGGGATGTCCCCGATTTCATCCAGAAAAATCGTCCCTCCGTTGGCTGCCTCGAAGAATCCTTGACGATCCTCGACGGCACCGGTGAACGCGCCTCGGCGGTGCCCGAACAATTGACTGGTCAGCAGCGAGTCGGTCAGCCCGGCACAGTTGACCGCCACAAACGGCCGGTCCCGCCGGTGGCTCGACTCGTGAATGCTGCGTGCCACCAGTTCCTTCCCGGTCCCGGTTTCCCCCTCGATCAATACCGTCGCATCCACCCGGGCCACATCCTTGATCAGCCGAAACACCCGCTGCATCCGGTCACTCTTGCCCACCAGACGACCGAATCGGCGCTGGGCGGCCAGTCGTTCCCGCAGAACCTGGACCTCGGTCACGTCATAGACCGCCAGGATTCGGCGCGCTGGATCCCGGGGATCGTCATGAACCTCCACCTCCAGTGCCCGGCTGGGCTGATTCCGACGCTCCAGCGTCACAGGAATCGGTGTTCGTCTGGCCGGGGACGCTTGCATGGCTGCCTCGATCTTCGAGACCGCATCACCCCCGGCGCGAAACAGGGCGCTCCAGTGAAGGCCCACCGAAGGCTTGCGTCCTGCTCGCAGCATGCGACGGCCAACCTGGCTCAAGAAGGTGACCCGCCCGTCGCTGTCGAGCAACATCGTGCCAACACCCAGACCATCCAGAATCGACAGCAAATCCCGGTTGCTGCGCTCCAGTCGGGCCAGGGCCCGCTCCAGATCCTCCAGGGCCGCCCGACGCTGCGCACGCTGCACCACACTTTGCTCCGCCACCGCCAGGCGAACCCCCATCAGGTCCGGATCGATGGGCTTCGTGATGTAGTCGTCCGCCCCTGCATCCAGGACCGCCTCGAGATCTTCCGGTTGATCCCGCGCCGTCACAACCAGAATCACCGGCAAATCCCCATCCGGCATGCTGCGCAGACGACGGCACAGATCGAGACCGTCCATCCCTTCCATCATCCAGTCCAGCAGTACCAGCGACGGAGGCCGACGCTGGTACTCCTCGAGCGCCTCCAGGGCGTTGTCACACGCGACGACCTCGTGCCCGCGCGACGCCAGGAGCACCTCCAGCAGTTCCCGCATGAGGGGGTCGTCTTCCACGACCATGGCTCGGACCGCCATCCTGTTCACCTCCGGCGTTGCTCCATCGATCGATCACCTCATGGTTATAGTGCAGGCAAGCGCAGTTGGCAAGCGCGGCCGGGTTCTTGGCCGGGCCGAGGCCCCGGCCGCAAGAAACAACGGAGACCCGGAACGCACCGGGCCGGACGACCGACCGGCGGGAAGGGCTGATTCATGGACTTGCCACGCGCGGCAGGAATCAGGGGGAGGAAGAAGGGAAGGCTGGGCTCAGGTCCGGGGATGGTCCGGATCCGGCACGCAGGCATCCACGGGGCAGACGTCCGCGCACTGCTGGGTGTCATAGTCGCCCACACATTCGGTGCACTTCTCGGGGTCGATCACAAAGATGTCGTCGCCTTCCGAAATGGCGTCGTTGGGGCATTCGGCTTCACAGGCACCACAGTTGGTGCACTCGTCGGTGATCATGAAGGCCATGTCTCACTCCTGTGTCTTTTGATTGGCGGTTCAAGAACCTGGAATGCCGTTCCAGGGACATCAACAAGAAATCAAGGAGAGTCTATTTAGCACAGAATTCTGGGGGTACGAAAAGAATTTGCTATGAGGTTGGAAAAAAATTCCTGCCCCCCGCCCTCCGTTCCCGGGCCCATCCCGGAAACAGGTTCCCGGCTCACCGCGCGCCTTCAGTCGGAATAGATCTTTGCAAGCTCCATGTAGAAAATCAGGGTGGCTCCGGGCGGAATGTCCGGCGGAGACCCCAGGTCGCCGTAGGCGAGATCCGGAGGAATCTTGAACCACGCCCGGGTCCCGGTCCGCATGAGCCGGACCCCCTCCTCCCACCCATCGATCACCTCGTGCTTGCCCACCACGAAGGTAAACGGCCGCCCCTTCTTGCTCGCATCAAACCGCTTCCCATTGGTCAAGAAGCCCGCGTAGTTCACCGCGACCTTCTGCCCCGGCTTCGGCGGTTCGCCCACACCCGGCTTCTCAATCGCGTACTGCAATCCCGAAGGCGTGGTCATGAACGTGGCAGGAAGCCCGGCCGGTCCCGAGGGCGCGGGCGTGGCACGGGCAGGCGCGAGCGGCGACTTGAACGCAGGCGGCGGCGCCTCCTCCTGGGCCTCGGTCTGGGGGCTCGAGTCGCAACCCGGGATCCCCGGCAGGGCGATGACCAGCAGAAGCCAACATCCGGTTGCGGTCGCATGAATGGGGCGCCTCCCCGTGGTACGTGCATGGTTCATGGTCGAATCCTCGTGCATGACGGTGCTCCCGCCAGGTTACTCGAGCGTGCGGTCCGCGGTGATGGATACACGCACGAAGTCGATTGAGAAGTATTCCCCACAGTTGGGAGGAAGCGTGACGGACCGGTCCACGTCAAACTCGAACTCGAGTATCCCGTCCCCGGCCGAACGGAGCACGTCCGGGACCAGGGTTGTGAGGTCGAAGGTGACCCGCCGAGTGCCGTAGGCGCCCAGGTCGGTATCGTCGAACGCCCCGGGAACGTCGTTTCCGTCGACCACGAGGCGGTCGTCCAACTGGCTACAGGTATCGGTCACGCCATCCTGGATACCGGCCACGTCCATCATGAGGGTGACGCCGGTCACGTTCCGGTATCCGATGTCGAAGGTGGCGGTCCAGGCGAGGGGGCCGGCCTGGCGGAGGTCGTCGCCGAAGTCAGTGAAGTCCGGGTCGTCAGAGGTTCGGTTGTCGAACTGCAAGGATGTGAAGTCCTCGGCGGTATTGAGGTCTGCACCGTCGGGGATCCCGAAGCCGAAACCATCGTTGTCACCGATGAGGACGTCGATCGCGAGGGCGCAGGAGCCGTCGTCCGGGTGCGCGGATGGGTTGGTGTCGTCGCAATCCCCGCCGCCGCAGTAGGGGTCGGCGAAGCCGTCGCCGTCGGCGTCGTTGTCGACGAGGCCGTCGCAGTCGTGGTCGCGGTCGTCGCAACCGAGGGGGGCGCCGGGGAAGAAGGTGGGGTCCTGGTCGTTGCAATCGCCCGGTGTGTCGCGGTACTGGGCGGATGGAGCGAAGCAGGCGAGGGTTTCTGAACTGTTTTCGCCGAACCCGTCTTCGTCGGAGTCGAGGTACCATGCGGTTCTGTCCTGGACATCCGGGTCGTCGTCATCGATGGCGCCGTCGCAATCGTTGTCGATGTGGTCGCAGGTTTCCGGTGCGTCGGGGTGGATGGCCGGGTCCTGGTCATTGCACTCGACGCATGCGGGGTATCCGTCGCCATCGTCATCGGCGTAGAGGGTGACACCGTCGCAGTTGTAGTCGTTGGGGTTGGTGCAGTCGTCCTCGACGGCGTCCGGGTTGAAGGCGGGGTCGTCGTCGTTGCAATCGCCGGCGCGGTCCACGTGTCCGGCGGGCTGTGTGCACCGGTAGGCGATCGCGGAGGGGTCGCCATACCCGTCGTTGTCGCGGTCCAGATACCAGACCGGGACGGTGCCGGACACGTTTTCTGTGATGTCCGGGTCGTAGTCGTCGATGAGGTCGTCGCAGTCGTTGTCGATGCCGTCGCAGGTTTCGACGGCGTTGGGATTGACGGTGGGGTCGTCGTCGTTGCAATCGAGGTTGGCGGCGAACCCATCTCCGTCGTTGTCGGGGAAAGGGGTTGGAGAGGGTGTGACGAGGGGGGTAGGGCTCGTGTAGGGATAGGGGGAGGCGCCGGAGTCGTCGTCACCGGTGGGGCCGTCGTCTGGAGTGCTCGGGCCGCACGCGACGAGGGAGAGGAGGAGGGTGGACACGATGGCATATGGGTACGTGCGTTTGCGTGGATGCATGGTTCTGTTTCCCGTTCCTCGTGCCGGCCTGGGCTGGAGGTAGGGACCCGGGCCGACCGAATCCGTGGTACTGCCTCACAGGAGCTTGATGAGGAGCACAAGTCCGACGAGGCAAGCGAAAGCTATGATTGCCCACCGAAGGATGGTGCCCGGGGGGACTGGTTGCAGGAGCACCTTCCTGGTGAGGACCTTGTGGCTGAGGGGCACCACAGTGCCACAGGTACAGGCCGTGCGGTCGTACATGCGGGTGCAGGCGCGGCAATGGAGAGCCACCTGGCCGTAGGCGGTGCGTCGCAGCACGAAATGCCGGCCGCCGCAGTGCCGGCACGGCTCGATCGGCAGCAAGTTTTGGCATTGCTGGCACCGAATCGCGTGGGCACCGACCTCCAGGTCGCCGGGTTCCGGCTTGCGACCCACGTCCCCCTCGCGAATGGCCGCGGCAAACTCGGCCTCATTCTCATACAGGGGAACCCACTGCTCGACGGGAGGTGGGGAACTGCTCGGTGGTGCGTCCATCTGGCCTGTGCCCTCCTTGGTGTTGGTTTCCCGCGGACGCGACCCGATCTGCCCGTTGACAGGCCGGGTCCGGGTTCGCCTCGGTCATCCCGCCGGCCAGGCCCGGTATCGCATGCACGGGGCTCTCCGCTCGACTTCCGGCCGGGTGCCGACTACATTATACCGGCGGCTGCAAAATGTGGTAGCCGCTTTTGCAACCCGATCCGGTCGATACGGTCGTGTCTTCCCGGGCCCGGCCAGGGGGGCGCACGGTTCCCGACCGCCTACTCGAGCAGGGATGGTTCATGAAGTTCTCCGGCCCGATCTCCTTGGGCACGCTCATCAGGCGCTACAAGCGTTTCCTGGCCGACGTTCGGCTCGACACCGGGGAGACGGTGACCGCCCATGTGGCCAACACCGGATCCATGCGGGGGTGCGCCGACCCCGGCCTTCGGGTCGCGCTCTCCCATCATCCCGGGAAAGGTCGCAAGTTGCCCTACAGCCTCGAGCTGGTGCGTGTGAACGGGACCTGGGTGGGGGTGAACACCAGCCGCAGCAACGCCATCGTCGAGGAGGCGGCTCGGCAAGGACGTATTCCGGCTCTGCGGGGGTACAATACCATTCGACGGGAGGTCCGATACGGCGTCAACAGCCGGATCGATCTGCTCCTTTCCCACCCGGACGCGGGGACGCCGCCGTGCTACGTGGAAGTCAAGAACGTCACCCTGCGCCTGGGAAATGCCGCCGCCTTCCCGGATGCGGTCACGGCTCGAGGCCGCAAGCACCTCATGGAACTGCGCAACGAGGTGCGCCAGGGCCACCGGGCAGTCATGCTGTTCCTGGTCAATCGCGACGACTGTGAGGTCATGCGGCCTGCGGCGGAGATAGACCCAGCCTATGCGGCGACCTTGCTGGAAGTGGTCGGCGAGGGGGTGGAACCGGTCGCGGTCCGGGCCCGGGCTACCCCGGTGGGGATCGAGGTGGTGGGAGGGGTGCCTTTTCTTCCCCAGGGGTGAGGGCGGCCGTCCCGGATTCCGGCCCACGGACAACGGGCTTTTTCTCACCGGCTGAAGGCGGATTCGAGGTACCATGCGAACCAGACCAGGCGCCCGGAGCAGCCGGGGGCCTCGGGACGAACCGGGAATCAGGAGGGGTGTCATGGGGTTGATCGGAAACATCGTATGGATGATCTTCGGAGGGCTCGTGGCTGCCTTCCTCTGGCTCCTCGCCGGCGTGCTCGTGTGCGCGACCATCATCGGGATTCCCTTTGGAATCCAATGCTTCAAGATCGCAGGCCTGACGCTGGCACCGTTCGGACGGGACGTGGAAGTCGGACGGTTCGGGGCCGCAGGATTCATCGCCAACGTGATCTGGATTCTGATATTGGGATGGGAACTGTTCGTGGCGCACCTGTCCATCGGCATTCTCTTGTGTATCACCATCATCGGAATTCCTTTCGGATTGCAGCACTTCAAGCTGGCCTTGCTCGCCATCTTGCCCTTCGGCGCAAGGATTCAGTAGTCCGGTAGGGGGAGCACCTCAGGGGAGGAGCAGGAAGAACGCGGAGGTGACCGCGGCGCCGAGCAGGAAGCCGACGAGGAGAGACGGCCAGGAGAAACGACCCCTGAGATCCCGGGTCCCGTCGGAATGGGCCGCACCTGGTCCCGGCGGCGTCCTGTCGGGGGCCTCGAGCGCCTGGTTTTCGGCAGGTTCCCCGGAGGAACCGGCGCGAGGGGATGAAGGGGCGAGCGACAGCCCCTGTGCGGCGACCGGTGGCGGTGGAGGCGGGGGCGTCCTGGGAGGGGGCTGCTCGGCGGGGAGGGGGGTATCGGCCGCGGACTGCGTGTCGCCGTGGTTGTCGTGAGGCGGGTCCTCGAACCAGAGGCTCTGGATGGGGGACAGGGGTTGGGTGCCCAGGTCCGGGGGCGGGCTGGCGTCTGTCCCGGGCGCCGAGCTGTGTTCGGGCCGTGCTCCGCCTGCGAACGGGAGGAGGTCGGAGGGGAGAGGGTCTGGTCTGGGTGCGCCTCGAGCCCGGACTGGTTTCGGCATGTCGGTTTCCCCCCTGGGCCGTGGAGACCGGTCGGATTCGAGTCCGGGCAATGCGGGGTCGTCCCAGGCGGAGAGGGTGCGGACTGGTCGCAGGATGGGTGGTGAAGCAGTTGGAAGTTCTGACATTTCCTGGCGGTTGGCGCCGGGGCGGTCGGCCCGGTGGGTGGGGCCCGGGGTGTGAGCGGCGGTGGAGGCGATCTTGGGGGTCAGGTTCGGGGGCACCGGGAAAGCTGCTCGAGCGTCCGGAGCTGCTTCCAGGGGCGTGACCGGTTCGGGGTCCTCGTCGCCGCCTGGCCACTGCATCCGGGTCACGTCCAGGACCGTGGGAGTCTCTTCCAGGTCCCCTTCGTCGGGGTCCTCCACCAGGTTCGGCCCCGGGTCGCTCGAGGGGGGCACCTTGACGATCCCGTCGTCGGCCAGATCTTGTTGCAGGTGCCGGGCAAAGGTGGCCAACCGTGGTTCCGGTGGCGTGGACTCGAGCAGTTCGCGGAGGTCGTTGGCCATGTCCGCTCCGGCGCGGTACCGTGCGCTCACCTCCACGGCGAGTGCGCGGGCCAGCACCGCACGCATGCCCGGGTAGCGTCGCTCGTCAATGGCCTCGGCGTGTTCCTCGAAGCGGAACTCCTTCAGGGCGAGGGCGAAGTCTCGCACGGTTCTCGCGTCCTCGAACGGCGATCGGAGCGAGCAAAGTTCATAGAGGATCAGGCCGGTGGAGAAGATATCGGTGTGGTGTCCCACCTTTTCCGGTTCGTAGGCCTGTTCCGGGGCCATGTAGTACCGCGTGCCCACCACCATCGTGCCCACGGTGTTTTCCCGGGTCAGCGAGGTGGTCTTGGCGACGCCGAAGTCCAGCACCTGGACCCGTCCATCGAAGCCGAGCATGATGTTGTCCGGCTTGATGTCCCGGTGAATCACCCGCAGCCGTCTGCCATCGTCCCGGAGTGCATTGAAGTAGGCGTAGTGCAGGGCCTCGAGCACGGGAATCATGAGCTTCAGGATGATGTTGTAGGGCAGCCGAAGATCGTTTTCGGCGTAGTGCGCGATCAATTCGGAGAGGGTGGCGCCATGAACATACTCCTGCACCAGAAAGTAGAGGTCCAGGTCCGGGTCGTGCATGATGCCGAACGAGCGTGCGATGGCAGGGTGCTTGAGGCGCATCCCGAGCCTGCCCTCCTCGAGCAGACGTGAGAGGAGGTTGCGGGTCTTTTCCGTCTGGAACGGGGACACGGACCGCGGCGGGTGCCATGCCTTGAGCACCACGGTTTCGGGGCCGTCGAAGCTTCCCAGGTTTCGGCCCAGGTAGATGTCGGCCATGCCCCCGGTGGCCAGGGACTTCAGTACCTGGAACGGGCCGAGTCGTTCGAAAGGGAGTTCGCTGCTCGATTCTTCCGACATCGCCTGCATGAACCTGGGAACCGCTCCGCAACAGCCACCGGGACGCGCGTTGGTGGCCCTGCCACCCCCGGGGCGCTCAATGGGCAGCGTAGCACACGAGGGCCGGGGGGTCCAGTCTCTTGGATGGGTGCCTTCGGGGCGCATGAGGTCTCCGGAGCGCATGAGGTCTCCGCGGCCTCCGCGGCGCAACGGGAGTGTGCGACCGCGTGCGTCTTGCGTTATACTGCCCCTGGTTCATCCTGACCCCGGGCTCCGGCTGCGGTTCTGCGCCGGATTGGCGCCCCACCAGACTCGATGCAGGGCGCCTCGAGATTCAGGGTCGGCTCGAGGGGGGTTACGGTGTTGTCTCCTGGCCGCGCCTGGTCCGTCCTGACGGTTGTCGTCGGATTGCTCGCCCCGGCTGCTCGAGGTGCGTCTCCCCAGGAACCTGGGGCGGTGGAGCACGCTCCGGCCGGGGATACGCGGGGCGCAACTCATGGATCGCCGCCGCCCCTTACCCTGAAGGGGCTTCTGAACCCGGAGCCCGTGATCCCGCTCCTCGCGAGCGACCTTCCTGCTGCCCTCCAGGGGTTTGCCGAAGCAGCCTCCAGGCTCGAGACAACGTCACGTATCCTCCAGAAAGAGTACCAGCGGTTCATTCAGGGCGTCGTGGCTCTGGAGAATTCCGAGTCCGCGGGTTCGTCCGGGGATGCCTGTGGAACACCGGAGATCGCGGCCGCCTACCATGCGGTCCGGGACGCCTGGGAGGCCTACCGACGCGGAGCCCGCGAAGTCCGGGACCGGTACCGAGGCCTCGAAGCCTATCATGCCGCCGGCTACGGCGCCGTGCTCACGCCGGACCTGGAAGTGCGGTTGGATACTGCGGTGTCGTTGTACGCCCGGATCCGCGATGAGCACATCGAGTGGCGTGCGCTCATGAATCAGCAAGTGGTCCCGGAAGGGGAGCGGCTGGGTTGCGGCCGGATCGAGGTGCCGTCGGTCCCGGACCTCACTCTGGTGGAGGCGTCGACTCCTGGAGAGGGCGACGCGCGTTCCGAAGGAGAAGGCGCGCCGGTTTCGGGGGAGGACGTGCGGTCTTCGGGAGAAACTGAGCCGGTGCCCCTGGCAGCGCAAGGGGGAGATCAACGGAGTGCCGGGCCTGACTTGACCCTGGATGGAACCTCGGCAGGGGGCGAACAGGCGGAGGCGGCGCCGCGTCCGGAAGTCACCGTATCCTCCTCGGAATCTTCGGGGGCTTCAGCGGAGGGGGTGACGGCTGAAGAGGGGCGCGCAACCCCCACGCCCGTCCTGGAGGGGGTGCTCGTCCGGTTTGCAGTGGACAACAGCGCCTGCACCGAACCGGTGATCGTTTTCCTGGACGGCCAGCGGCTCGGAACCGTGCCCGGGGAGGCGTCCGCCGAGTTCGAAGCGCTCGAGGGGCGTCACGTCCTGTGCCTGGCCCCGGCTGGTGAGGCGTCAACCTGTTCCGACCCATCCCGGCAGATCGAAATCATGCTCTACGAGGGATTCGCCCTTCGGCCCGGCTGTTGAGCAGGGCGTCTCGATTCCCTCGCACCAGCGAGGGGACGAGGTCAGCTCCGAGTCAAGGACGCAGGATGGTCCCGGACCGGCACGCTGTCGTTGAAAGCAACGCTCGAGCCACCGGGATTTGAACCGTGCCATCAGAGGCAAGAGGTGTTCAGGCACTGGTGGCCTGCTCGAGTCGGCATGCGGGGGGCTATCGTGAAAACCGTGCCGGCTTGTTGGAGGGGTCACCAGGCCACGGTGGATTTTCCCGGGCAGGGATTCTACGGGGAACGTCTGAACGCATTTCCGGGCGCCAGGGGGCTTCCGAGTTCGGGACCCGGCGCGTTGGTGCGACCGGGTGCAGGAAGCGGCTGACCTGGTTGTCCGGGTACCTGTCCAGGCCGCCTGAAATGTGCGGCAGCGGTCCCGGATTCTTCCCCGACCCGGTTCATTCGGGAATGAATGCGGGGTGCGCAAGCGGGCAACGTGCGCCGCGACGTGATTTCCAGAGACTGAGCCCGACGTTGGAGCAGGCCCCGGAATTCGCAACGAAGCCCGGAAGTCATGCATTCTGGAGTGTCCGGCGCAAACACCGCCTCCCGGCGGCAGACCTGCGGCGGAGGGGGCACCTGCCGGCGCCGCGGAGAACGAGGGTCGCCCGCCACCTTCCCCTGGGCTACCTCATGGCCGGGCCTTTGGGGCGGACCCGTTCGTCTCGAGCCGCCTGGCGGGTCAGATGATCGATCCACTGACGAAGCAAGTTGGCCTCGCGTGCGTCCGGGGCAATGCGCAGGTACTGTTCGAAGGCGCGAATGGCGACGGTGGTCTGTCCGGACTGGACTGCGACCACACCGAGGTTGAACAGTGCGGGCTCGAGGACCGGGTGCAGCGTGGCCTCGGAGGCGCGGTGCGCGGAGTCATTCACGGCCCGCACCGCCGCCTGGAATGCGGTCGTTGCCCCTTCGAGGTCGTCTCGAGCGGCGAGCAGGAGCCCGAGATGGTACTGGGCCATGGGAAGGCCGGGGTCGAGATGGACCGCAGTAAGCAGAGCTTCGAAGGCTCGTTCCGATTCCCCTTGGGCGGCCAAGGCCATGCCGAGGTTCTGGTGCAGGAGCGCCCAGCCCGGCGCAAGCTCGATGGCCCGGTCGAGCAATGCCACGGCGCCCTCGAAGTCCCGTGCCTCGTATCGAAGCACCGCCAGGTCGTTCAGCGGCACCGGGTCGAGCGGATCGGCAACCGCCAGCGTCTCCAGGGCGTCGAGCCGGCCGGGCAGATCATTCGCCCGCCGCAGCGCCTCGGCCAGGTAGGACCAGGCCGCACTTCTCGACGGGTCCAGCGCTGCTTCCTCCTGAAATGCTTCGACAGCGTCAGGCACCTTGTCGCGGAGCAGTTCGATTTCGCCCAACAGGTGATAGGAGAGCGGGGATTCCCGACGCAACCGGACCAGGAGCCGGGCTCGGTCCTCTGCTGTCTCGAGGTCGCCTCGAGCCAGATAGCAGGCGGCGAGTCGGGCCACGGTGTCAGCGTCGCCGGGATCGAGTTCGAGGAGGCGCTGGTAGGCGAGCAAGGCAGAGACCAGGTCTCCGTCGAGCGCGGCGAGTCGGGCCTCCAGTTTCAGCGCCTGGGTCGCCACCTCGGGCGGCGGATCGGTTGCCAGGACATCCCCCACGGTCGCCCGGGCCTCGGCGACCCGATTCAACCGGGAGAGGATTCGCGCAAGCTCGAGACGGCTCAGTCGGTCGCCCGGGTCCGTGTCCAGCACCGCCTCGAGGTGCTCGGCAGCGTCCTCGAGGGCGTTTTTTTCTTCGAGCAACCGGGCGAGCACCCGGTGGGGGACAGGGTCGTCGGGCCACAGTTCCAGAGCCTGGTAAGCTGCCCGTCCCGCCCCTTCCGAATCTCCGGTTTCCAGGAGCAGTCGTGCAAGGGTGTGATACATCACTGCGTTCCAGGGGTCGATCCGGAGCGCACGCATGAGGTCCTGTCGCGCTGCTTCCAGGTCCACGGGGGTGCCCACTCCGTGGCGTTTGCACAGTGCCCGGCCAAACAATGTGAGTGCGTATCGATCTCGGGCCGCCTGGGCATCGATGCGCTCCTGCTGTGCGGTATCCGGCACGCACCCTGCCACGGACAGGGAGGTCCCGGCCATGTCGCCGAGCAAGGTCCAGGGAGCTTCGTAATCACCCTGGAATGCGGTGCGTTCCACTGTGTGACCATCCTCACCGCGGGTGAAGGTCAGTGTGACGGTGAGGGAGGTGGCTGATTTTTCAATGGTGCCCCAGACGAGCAAATCGGCGTGGAGGCGACGGGCGGCGGCCATCACCCGTGCCGCGGTGAGACGCTCGGGCACCCGGCCGTCGGAGCCTCGCAGGGTGTCGGTGATTGCTTCGGTTTCCATCACGTGAACACTCGGGCACCCGGTCACCTTGGCACCGACGATTTCGGGAAACGCCGTGCGCATCCAGTCGTGGCTCGAGTAGCCTGTGCGGCTGTCGAGTGGGAGGAAGGCGACGGATGTCTGGATGGAAGGGGTGCTGGTTTCCGGTCGGTAGGGAGGTTGAGCGGGCGCCGGCACCGGGCTGGGAGCAGGGTTGGTGTCGGAGGGTGGGTACGATTCCTGGGCGCGGAGTGTGCCTGTGGCGGCGGTGGAGATGAGGAGAGTGGCCAGGATGAGGACTGTCCGGGCGGTGCAGTCGGCGGTTCGAAGGGTGAGGTGGCCTGGTCGGCGAGTCGGCGTGGGGCCGGATCGAGGAGGGGGGCACGGCGACCTGGTTTGTGCCGGGCGCCTTGCTGCGTTGGCGCGGGTGGGTTGACTGGTGGGGCGAAGGTGCCGGCCGCCTGTCTGGTTCAGCATCGGTTCAGACTCCCGGATCGCGGCGGCGAAGGCCTTGGGGTAGACCCCGGCGCCGGTCCTCGGTGCGCGTGGGTGCCTCGAGTTCGGTTTCGGAGTATAGTACCATGGTATTCCCTGGCGAGCGCAGCCGTGCAAGCCAAATCGCCGAGAAATGCAGGATGGGGAGGGGCTCGGGGGCGGTTTCGAGCGGGCGAGAGAGCAGAGGGTGGATGGAGGCATGAAGGAACCTGGCAAGGGGAGCGGAACCACCACGGGCCGAAGTCGAGCGAAGTCGCGCAAGGGCCGCCGCGTGCTGCTGGTGGCCGCAGTGTCCGTGGGGCTGATCCTGTCTGCGGTCCTGGTGGGCTGGGTGACGTTCCGCTACTACAACAGTCAACTCCCCACCGACCTGTCCGCCGTCGCCGACTATCGACCTCGATCGTTGACTCGAGTCTACTCTCGTGACGGGGAACTTGTCGGCGAGTTTTATCTCGAGCGCCGGATCGTGGTCCCCCTCTCCCGGATTCCCCAGGTGGTCATCTCCGCGTTCCTTGCTGCCGAGGACGTTCGATTTTTTGAACACCGGGGTATCGACCCGATGGGTATCCTTCGTGCCCTCATCGCGAACATTCGCGCCGGGCACGTGGTGCAGGGGGGGAGTACCATCACGCAGCAAGTCGTGAAAAATGTGCTGCTGACTTCGGAACGGACCTTCTCGAGGAAGGTGAAAGAGGCCATCCTGGCCTACCGGATCGAGCGGGAGTTGACCAAGGAGCAGATTCTCGAGGTCTATCTCAACATGGTCTACCTGGGTCACGGAGCCTATGGAGTGGAAGCGGCGGCCAGGAGCTATTTCGGCCGCAGTGTCTCGGACCTGTCGCTCGCCGAAGCGGCCATGCTTGCAGGTCTGGTCAAGGCGCCCGGAAAGACCTCTCCACTCCTCGATTTCGAGCGGGCTCGAGAACGGCAGTGGTACGTGTTGACTCAGATGGAAGAGAACGGAATGGTAACCCGTGAGGAGGCCCGGGAGGCGTTCGAGAAGCCGCTGGTGTTGGTCTCTCAACCGGACGTGACCAACCAGGCCGCGCCCTATTTCGTGGCCGAGGTGCGACACCGGGTCCAGGCTCGGTTTGGAGGTCTCGGGCGCCCCGAGTCGGACGGGTTGCGCATCGAGACGACTCTCGACATGGAGATGCAACGCGCGGCTCGAGTGGCGGTGCGAAACGGGCTGGAGACGCTTGCGGAGCGGGCGGGGTTTCAAGGCCCGGTCCGGAGGCTTCGGCCGGAGGCCATCGAGCGGTTCAGGGAACGCACCTGGAGCGATCTGACCTATCTTCACCTGAAGGCTGGAGGTGGTCCTGGCGAACCTCTGGTCAAGGAGGGCGAAGTGTACGCCGCAGTCGTGCTGTCTCGAACCGACGACCGCGTCACCGTGGGGATCGGGAGGGAAGAGGCGGTGCTCCAGGAGGAAGACCTGACCATCGTGGCGCCCCGGTACGAGCACGGCGCCTGGGCGTTCCCTCGAGCAAGCACTCTGCTGGAACCTGGGGCCGTGGTGCGGGTGCGCTATCTGGGGGAACAGAACGGTGAAGCCCGGGTGACCATCGCCGGGGTGCCGGCTGCGGAAGCGGCTCTGGTGGCCATCGAACCGGGGTCCGGGGCGGTCCGCGCCATGGTCGGGGGGTACGACTACAGGTTGAGTCGGTTCAATCGCGCGGTTCAGTCCCGCCGCCAGACAGGCTCGGCGTTCAAACCTTTCATCTATGCCGCAGCGCTGGCCGCAGGCATGACGCAGGTAACCCTCGTCGATGATGTCAGAACCTCTTATCGGGTCGGTTCCACATGGTGGACACCCAGGAACTACGCCAACCGCTACTACGGTCGCGTCACCCTCCGGACTGCGTTGACCAAGTCGTTGAACAGCGTGGCGGTCAAGTTGCTCGACCAGGTGGGCGTGGACGCTGTCATCCGTATCGCGCGGAAGCTCGGAATACGGTCTCCCCTCGTGCCTCGCCTCACCCTGGCCCTGGGCGTGTCGGAACTCACCTTGATGGAGTTGGCCCAGGCCTACGCAGGCCTGGCCGGGGGTGGGCGCCCGGTGCAACCGGTGCTGGTGTCCCGTATCCTCGACAGCCGGGGCACGGTGCTGTTCGACGCAGCCACCCCCCGGGAAAACGGCGCAACCGACGAGGCGAAACAGGATACGTTGGATCTGCTGACCCTGTTTGGAGGGCAGGAGCAAAACGAGGGACCCATCTCCCCGGCCGTGGCCTACGTGTTGACCGACATGCTCGAAAATGTGGTTCGGGAAGGAACCGGGAGGGCGGTCCGGGAGATCGGACGACCGGCGGCGGGAAAGACCGGGACCACCAACGGGTACAAGGACGCCTGGTTCCTGGGCTACACGCCGGACCTGGTCGCCGGGGTCTGGGTGGGCACGGACACGAATCGGGCACTGGGACCCTCCGAGACCGGGGGGCGGGCTGCGGCTCCCATCTGGCTCGAGTTCATGCGGGAGGCCCTCCGAGGCGTGGAACCGCGGGATTTCGTGGTGCCGCCGGGCGTGGTCTTCGCCAGGGTGAATCCCAGAACCGGCAAGCCGACGTCGGGACGTGCGGGCCGGTATCTCCCTTTTGTCATGGGCACAGTACCGGAAGATGTGCTGCCTCGCCAGTCCACGCAGGACCCTGCGGATACGTTGTGAATGTCGGACAGACCGGATGAGTCGTGACGAGCAAGGGATGTGACGTGGTGGGGCGGGCGCGAAGGGAAGGTGTGTGGGAACCGGCGCGACAGGACCCCGGGGAGGACAGTCGGTTGAGGTCACACTTCCTGCTTCAGGCTGGCAAGTAGTTCATCCACCCGGGCACACAGGGCCGGCTCGTCCGTGGAAATCGCCACTTCCTCCACCAGTCGTTCCAGCACCCGTGGATCCTGCACCAACTGTATTTGCCGGGTCACCCATGCCGGAACCGTGCCAAACTTCCGGCGCCACGCCCCCAGCACCACGGCCTCCAGGGACGCCCTGCGGCCTTCCTGACGACCCTCTCTGCGGCCTTCGATCCTGCCTTCGATCCTGCCTTCGATCCTGCCCCGTCGAAAGCCTTGCTGCACGCCGTCCCGTCGGCCGTAGTAGTATCCCTTGCGGAGTCCTCGACGTAGTCCCTTGTCCACAAGATTCCGGTAGATGTCACCGGCAAGCGCCTCCAGCGCCTCGCGCTCCTCGCGACGCTCGCCCTCCTGAATCGGCTTGCTCAGCATGCGTTTGACCTCCTCGTGGATTCTTCGCCCCAAGGCCCGGGCCTCCGCCTCCTCGTGCCCCATCAAGAACGCGATCGCTTCCGCTGTCCGACTCCCTCGACACAGCACGTGCAGCACGGCCGTGTCGTCTCGCAATGCCAATCTCTTCAAGTCTACAATATACACCACATGTCGCCCCCGGTACACCCACAACCCGCGCTCCCTCCTGGACAGGAACCGTTTCGGAAGGGTTGCTCGGAGCATCTGGTCTGAAATGCGTTCGGCCAGCACCAATCCCCGAACCTCGAGCTGGGGCTCGTCCCGTTCCACCCGAACCCGGTTTCCCTTCATCTGTTTCAATGCCTGCTCCTCGCCCATGGTCACCTTGAGCAGCGCTTTTCGGAGTTCGGATGAGGTGAGGTGTCCGGTTTCCGACTCGCCCACCATCAGGGTGGTTCCGACCATGTGCGCGAAAAGGCCCATCCATTTCGGGAGAGGAGGGCCCGGCCAGACCCAGAAATCGGCAAACAGGGGGGCCAGGTCGATGGACCGTTGGACCTCGCAGCGCCGGTGAGGCTCGAGGAGACATTGCCAGGCGGTCTTGGCCAGGCGGTCATAAGGGGTTCGAGGCATGCAGAACTCCACCTGGAAAGGCGTTGGGTGGTCGGGGACAGGCCCCGAACCAGGCAGGGCACCCGAAGATGTTTCTGCAGCGGCAAGCGCGAAGGGTGGCGCGCGTCTGGAGTTCGCCGGGGTTGGTGCCGAGCGGGTCTTGCAACCGACGTCGACCACCTACCACGGTTTTGTGGGGAGATCAAGGGGGACGGGCAGGTCCGTTTCGAGGTCGGCGGCGCAGGCGGATAGCTGCCCCGCTGCAGGCTTGCCACCGAGAGGCGGTGTTTGCGCGAAGCGCGGAACTCCGGGCGCAGCGGTTCGCATCCGCCCGTCGGATTGTTGGGGAGAGCAAGGTGGCGTTTTTTGATGGAGAGTCATGTGCATGGGCGGACAAACCGATTGGTTCTGCCCGGGTGGCGTGCGGTGGAAGGGAATGGTTTCTTGTGGCGCGGAGGGTTCAGGCTTGTCGGCCCTGGAAAAGAACGGCAGGGTCAGCGGACGAACACGTAGACCGTCTCCGGGTACTCGGTTCGGCATTCGGAGTCGCTGTAGGAGCAACTTGTGGGGCCTCCGATGTCCTGAGCCCGCTCGTCGGTGTCGAATCCGGTATCCTCGTTCGGAGCAAGGCCGACATCTGCCTCGGAATATCCCTCTCGATAGAAGCTGATCACTCCGGATGTATCGGTGGAATCGGTACTTGCGATGAGCAGGTGGCCATTGTTCAAGGAGAGGTTCTGGGAGCTGGGTCCGTTGGCGTTCCAATGAGGTTCCGTGGTCCAGTTGGGAATGTAGTTGTTATCCACTTCGCAGCGGAGGAAGAAATTGAGGCTGGAAGTATCCGGGTAGTCGGCGAGGGCGGTGGTAAAGAAGTCGGCGAGGGTCTGGTTTCCGATACAATTGGATGTGGTGGCGACGTAGCGCCCTGCGTCGATGTTTTGATTGTCGGAGAACAGGAATTCGGAAGCGGGGAGAATTCCCCAGGCGAGGGACTTGGCGTCTGCCCCGGAGTCGAGGGAGGTGGTATCGCCGTAGGCATCGGTCCCGGTCCAGGAAGCTCGAGCATTGACCCATTGCTTGGAGTCTTGATTGGTCATTTTGGCGACCAGGGTCCAGCCGCCACCGTACAGGGACATTTCGCAGTAGACTTCGAACGGTTCGGAACCCTGGCCGACGCCATCCGGGTCGATGAGGTAGACGCCGCTTGGTGCGTCAGGGTGGGAGGCGAGGTAGGTGGCGCAGTCCGAGGGGATGAGCCCTTCGTCGATTTGCCCGTTGCAGTTGTCATCGACGCCGTTCAATTGTTCTGGTGCACCGGGGTAGGTTTCCGGGCGACTGTCATCGCAGTCGGTGGCGTCCAGGGACCATGCGCTGTCCGGAGTGGACGGGGCGTCACACCACTGTGTCCCGTTGCTGTTCTGGTCTCCGAAACCATCCTGGTCCTCGTCCGGGTAGTAGGTTTCCTGGGTGGACGCATTGACCGTGGGATCCTGGTCGTCTGCGACGCCATTGCAATCCTCGTCGACATCATCGGGATCGCAAATCTCGTCTTGCAACGGATTGACGTCGGAGCGGGTGTCGTCGCAATCCAGAGCATTGGGGGCGTATCCTGTCGGCGCGGTACACGCGTCGGTTGACACCCCCGGGTCGCCGAATCCGTCTTGGTCGGCGTCCTGGTAGAAAGTGAGGAGTACACCCTCGTCCACCTCCTCGTCGCAGTCGTCGTCTCGGAGGTTGCAGGATTCAGGTGCCCCGGGATAGACCCCATCGTTGGTGTCTGTGCAATCCGAGTGATCGAGGGTGTAGGTGAGGTCTGCTGTGGACGGGTCGTCGCATGCAAGGCGTCCTGGGCTGGAAGCAGAACCGTAGCCGTCCGAATCCGCGTCCGGGTAGAAACGTTGTTGGGTGGATTCGTCGGCATTCGGGTCTTGATTGTCAGCGACCCCATTGCAGTCCTCGTCGGTGTCGTCCTCGTCGCACACTTCTGTGGCATCTGGATTGATAGCTGGGTCGAGGTCATTGCAGTCCTGATTGTCGTCGACATAGCCTGCGGGCGCTGTGCATGCCTGGATCTGGCTTCCCGGATTACCGAAACCGTCGCCGTCGGCGTCTTGGTAGAATGAGAGGGTAACCCCCTCGTCGATTTCCGGGATGCATGTGTCGTCCTGACCGGCACAGTCACAATCATTGTCCTGGCCGTCACATACCTCATCGGCCCCTGGGTAGCTCACGTCGGTGGAGTCGTCGCAGTCGGTTCCATCGTCGAGAAGCGTGCTCGATCCCTCACATGCGAGGACGGGATTGTTCGGGTCGCCGAAGCCATCATGGTCCCCGTCAGGGTAAAAGACGGTTCGATCCACTGCGTCGTCGTCCACCACGCCGTCACAGTTGTTGTCCACGCCGTCACACACCTCGTCTGCCGCCGGATGAATGGCGGGGTCTGCGTCGTTGCAATCGTCGCCTCCGAGAACGAGGTCAGCGGCGTGGCCGTCCCCGTCCACATCGGTGAGGTCTGAGCCATCGCAATCCTGGTCGACGCCGTCGTACGGGGTCTCGGGGGCGTCGGGATAGACCAGCGCGTTCCGGTCGTCACAATCACTCGCTTCTTCCCCACCATCGAAGCCGTCCCCATCGACGTCGGTCAAATCCGCTCCGTCGCAGTCCTGGTCGATGCCGTCGTAGGGCGTCTCGGGCGCGCCGGGGTGCACGCTGTCGTCCTGGTCATCGCAGTCGGAGCCCTCCGGTCCACCGTCGTACCCGTCTCTGTCCCGGTCGGTCAGATCGGCCCCGTCGCAGTCCTGGTCGATGCCGTCGTAGGGCGTCTCAAGGGCACCGGGGTAGGTCTCGGCATCGTGGTCGTCACAGTCGCCGTCGGACTCGGCGTACCCGTCCCCGTCATCGTCGGTGGTGCCGAGGTCCTCGTCCACTGCCCCGTCGCAGTCATTGTCCACGCCGTCGGCGAACTCAGTGGCTCCTGGATACGTGTTGAGGTCGCTGTCGTCGCAGTCGTCGCCGCCAACTTCCTCTGCGTCGTAGCCATCATTGTCCAGATCGGTGACATCCTCCCCGTCGCAATTCTGGTCGATCCCGTCGTAGGGGATCTCTTCTGCAGTGGAAAAAATCGTGGGATCTGAGTCGTTGCAGTCCGTTCCCTGAACTTCAGTGCTGTCCTCCCCGTCCCCGTCCACATCGCCAAGGTCCGCTCCGTCGCAGTCCTGGTCGATCCCATCATATGGAATCTCCGAGAGCAGGGGGCTGCGATTCGGGTCCAGGTCATCGCAGTCGGTCCCTTCCGGCCCACCCGGAACCCCATCTTGATCTTGGTCCACGAGATCGTTGCCGTCGCAGTCCTGGTCTACACCGTCGTACGGAATTTCCTGAGCGTCGGGGTGCGTCCCGGGATCCTGATCGTCACAATCCGAACCTTCGGGACCGCCCGGGTAATGATCGCCGTCCACGTCGACAAGGTCTGTCCCGTCGCAATCCTGGTCGATTCCGTCATACGGGACATCATCAGCAGAGGGGTAGGTTGTCGCATCCGCGTCATCGCAATCTCCGTCCGCAGGGGAGAAGCCATCCCCATCCTCATCCTTCGTGCTCGTACCATTGTCCACGAGTCCGTCGCAGTCGTTGTCCTTTCCATCCCCGATTTCGTCTGCGCCGGGATAGACGGTCGAGTCGGCATCGTCACAATCCCCATCAGCCACGGTCACGCCGTCCCCATCCGCGTCGAGGAACGGGGTCGGCGAGGAGGACGGGGTAGGCGCAGGGGTTGGGGAGGGAGCCGGTGTCGGGGTGGCAATCTCTCCCGGGTAAGGGGTCGGCGAAAGAATCACCTCTGGAGAAGGGCTTGGGCTGGCTTGCTCAGTATCGTCGTTGCCGGGACAGGCCAGGAGCGCCAGAACGACAGGCATGAGTCCGAGCGTGCGCAGCGACCAAGGCGTGTTCCGGTGCACTGCCTTGGCAGACACCCGGCAAGGCGTTTCGTCCGGGGGCGAGCAGCAGGTGTTGCTACGTGTGGCCCTTGGGGTGTTCAACGCAATGCACTGTTTTCTCTCCATGAGTCGCCTCCAGGTTCGCTTCCAGTTCTCGCAAGCTGCTCTCAGGGTTGCTTCTACCCTCCCGTCTGCCAGTCTCCACACCCAGGGTGAAGCCGGGACAGGCGCCTCGTCCATGGCTCCATACTCTTCCATGGGAGGATCGCCTCATGTCTACGGACCCCAGAGCGTTTGTCAATCAGTGGGATGCTTTGGGCTCAGGGTGGACAGGTGGCCCGGACCGTCCTTGCTCGACTGGCAAAAGGCGTGCGAAACGTTTGCCTGTGGGCCGGGGCATGGTATCCTATAGATATGCGCGAGAGGAATGCCATGACTGTGCGATTTTCCGGCTACCTGGCGGCACTGATGGTGGCCTGGTGCTGGTTGGGGGCGCCAGGTGGTGCCGAGGCCCAGACAGGGGAGACTGCTTCCCGGATCGTTCAGTGGGAGTTCCCGCCGTCTCGAGACTGCGTGTTGGCCGAATGCCCCCGCTTCATTCCCACAGAAGCGGGCGAGGAGGGGACGGTGACGCAGGGGATCCTGTTTGGGGTCCTGCTCCCCATCCCCGGGGAGTTGATCATCCCGACCGCGGGCGAGTTTCCCGTGATCCGGCGTATCGGCACCATGGCCGAAACCCTGGTTTTCCTCGGTCCAGCCTCCATTTTCCTCCACTCGGACGGCAGTTACGAATTCATTTCCCCGGGGGGCGGAGCGAGCGGTGAGGAAAGTCATCCGCACAGCTTGCTTCCGCACGGACTCCCGCCCGTGATCGCTGGAGTGGAAGGGACTCGATTCGACTACTTGATCACGCCGCAGGGCCAGGTGTACGTCCGCGTGGCAAGCGGGTTGGTTCGGGTGCGCTGGTGGCAGGAGGACTGGCAGGAGACATTGCTTCGAGGGGGCGAGGCCGTCCTCGTGGACCCTCACGAGTACGGTGGAATTCAGGTGGACCGGCAATGTAGTCCGGGTTCGGACGGCACCTGCGGGCGAATTCGGGTCCGGCGATTCTTCGGGGAAGAGGCCGACAGCCGCTGGAACGGACTCAAGGTCCGTCTCGATTCCCGCGCCTCGAGGGGGTGGGGGGCGCGTCAGGTCCTTCAGCAGTTCGATCAGGCCCTCGAGGACCTGGCTGGCCAGGACACTCTGACACCCGCCGAGGTGGAGACCCTGTTCGCTGCCTTTACGGACCTCTTGATCCCATGTACCCCGTCAGAGATTGCCGCAGCCGCCACGCGGTTCGCGTCGTTCCTCCCGGGTCACGTGATCTCCGTCCATGCGATCTACCTGGCCTGGCTGAAGGCTCGAGTGCGCGGGGAACTCGGCATATCGGATCGCCTCTACATCTATCTGGCAGGCTCCAGGAACGCGGGACCGTGGGAAGGACTGGTTTCCATTCCCGCCATCATCGACTCGCCGCTCGAGATCGAAGTGGAGCCGGGGTCGAGTCCACTGTTGTACGATCTGAACCGGGTGCTTCTGGACCCGGGGCAGGCCCCACCGGTATCGAAATGACCCATGTCCGTGCGTTTGCCACGTCGAGCCTGATTGGTGCCGCCGGTGCGGTGGTGTTCCTGGCCGTGACCGGTCTTGGGGGGATACTGGAAGAGCGGTCCCTGGACTGGCGATTCCGGTTGCGTCCTCCGCCGGAAGCGTCTTCGCCGGTGGTGATGGTGGTTTTGCGGGGGCAGCGAGTGCGTCCTCCGGGGCGGAGGCTTCGGGAGGATCTGGCCGACCTGCTCGAGGCCCTGGTGCGACTACCGGTTGAGCAGCATCCGGAAGCAGTGGTGGTGGACATCGCGCTGACGTTGCCGGGCGGTCCGGCGGTGTCGGGCCGAACGGCGTCGGAACGGATCGTGCGTGCCACGCGGGAACTTGGGAACGTGGTTCACGCAGGGATCTTCACCTACCGGGAGGACGAGATTCGGGATACCCCTCGAGATGTGCGGTGTCTGGAGCCGTTTTCCTTGTCGCCGTCAGTGGGGCTTCCGGCTGCGCGCGTGGCTCGGGGGGTTCAGCTTCCGCCTGCACCGTTCATGGAGGAACTATTTGGCGCCTCGGCGGGGGTCGGGTTCATCAGTCTGGCACCGCGGACCCCGGGCGATGTTGGAGCCCATGTTTTCCCCATGGTGACCCGGTTTCGGTCTCAAGGGGGATCCGGGGGGGAGCGGGACTATCTGTCGCTCTCCTTGGCGGGGGTCTGTTCTGTGCTGTGTGGTACCCGGCCGCTCGAGGCGTGTCTCGGTCCGGTGAATGGTGGCATCGAGATCAACGGGATCGATCGGCGGGTGGTTCCACTGGACGGGCGTGGTGGCTACCTGGTGAATCACCGCAAGCGGTTCCGATTTCTTCATGAAGGTCTTGCCGGAAAGGAAGCGGCGCGTGGGAGGGCAGGGTATCCCGAGGTGGTGATGTTCGATCCGTTTGGGGAGGCTGCCGGCCGTTTTCTTCATCTGGATGGGCGACCGCTGGAGTCGTTGGACGCTTTCGTCCATCGCGTGTTGCTCGTGGTGGACGGGCAGGAGCGCTCCTTGGTGCGCGGACCGCTTGGGCCGGACTACCTTCAGGCTGCGGTGCACGCCCAGATCATGGCCAACATTTTGGAGGACGATTACCTGCGCGTCGTTCCCGGGGCGGTCGCCTGGGCACTGGTGATCGCCGCGGCCGGGGCGGGACTGCTCTGGCGTGTTCGGCACGGGGGACCTGTTCGTCGAGGGGGGGTGAGTGCGTCGAAGTCGACGTGGCGGATTGTGGGGTCCTATCTTCGGTCGCTGATGGTGGCCCCGGAACCGATCCTCGGAGCGGCGTGGCTTGCAATTGCGGTGGGCCTGTTCCAGGGGTTCAATCTGGTCGTTCCCGTCGCCTACCCCTTGGCCGTGCTGGCCGGGAGTTTCCTCGGGTGGCGATTCATGGTGCCGCGGCACCTGGCCCGTGAATTGCACCGCCAGCAAGGGCTGCTCGAGACCCATGCCCAGGAGTCTCGAGTGCTGGAGGAGCAGATACGGAGGCTGGAGGCGGCCCGGGACGATGCGTTGCGGCGGGTGGCCGACGAGGTACGCCGAGGAGAGGAGCCGGCAGGACCGGGTCGGCTTCCACCCCGGCAAGAACCGGGGTGGGAACGTGCACTCGAGGAACTCGATGCGCTCGACCGGGTGCTCGAGTCGGCGCGGGCCACCCTGGCCGGGACCGCGTCGGGCCTTGGTGTGGCCGTGTCCACCGAGGTCGGTGCGGATGGGGACCGGGTGCTGCTGGACAAGCTGGGCGAGGGAACGGCCCAGGTCCGGGCGGCGCAGGCCCGGCTCGAGGCCGTGCAACAGGAACTGCTCGAGGTGGAGCCGTCGATCGAGCGGTATCGACGATGGTACCAGACCTGGGCTCCGGCCTACGAGGGCGTGGTTCGGCAGCTCCGGGGTATCCTGGATGTGGCCGTGGACCGGCTCGTCACACTCAGCACGCCCCCTCCCGAGGTGCCCGAACCCCGGCATGAGGCGCCCACGGAACCGGATCCAGACCTGTTTGCACGCACCGGCCTCCTCACGTGCGACTCCAGGATGTCCCGTATCCTTCGCGACCTGGTCGATCTCTACGGCCCGCTCGATGCGCCGGTGCTCATCCTGGGAGAAACCGGTACCGGCAAGGAACTGGTGGCCCGCGCCATCCATGCCAACAGTCCTCGATCCGCGGACGGCAGGGCCGCGGTGTTCGAGAACTGCGCCAACCTCGACCCCAACCTGGCGGCAAGCAAACTCTTCGGCCATCGCAAGGGCGCCTTCTCCGGGGCACACACGCACCGGGAAGGCGTGCTCGTGGAAGCCGACGGCGGTACCCTGGTCCTGGACGAACTGGGCGAACTCCCGGTCGAGGTCCAGGGCATGCTCCTCCGCGTACTGGAGACCGGAGAGGTCAAGCCGGTCGGGGGCTCGGAAAAGGATACGCGCCATGTCGACGTGCGGATCATTGCCTCCACCAACGTGGACCTGGAAGCCGAGGTGGAAAAGGGACGGTTCCGGGCCGACCTCTACCATCGCCTGCGAAGACTCCCCCCGGTCCGAATCCCCCCACTCCGGGAACGCCCCGCAGACATCCCGCTCCTTGTGGACCACTTCTGGGAACAGGCCTGCGCCAAGTTCGAAAAATCGTGCCGCCTCGACCCGGACGCCCGCCGGTTCCTCACGCTCTCCTACCACTGGCCAGGGAACGTCCGGGAACTCCAGAACGTCATCACCGGCCTCGTGGCCATGAGCCGGGCGCCCACGGTCACCGCCGCAGATGTCCGTGAACACCTGGGCCCGGCCGACATGGCCGCTCACCCCGCCACCCAGGCGGGGCACGTGTTCACACCGGAAGAACTCTCGTTGCTCCGAATCCACAGGCGGGAACGGTTCGTCATGCGGGCCTGCGGCGCCGCCGAGGACTATCCCGGAAACCGCGCCACCGCCGACCGCCACTTCCGAATCCTCCTCGCCAAGGCCCTCTCCGCATGCAAGTGGGACCTCCACGCCGCTGCAACCCTGATCGCCGGCGACGACCCAGACCTCGTCGAACGCGTCGCCGGCAGAGCTCGCCGCTTCGTCTCCAACCTGGCCAAACGCACCCGCGCAGCCAGAAACGAGCCGGAGAAATGGGACGCCCTCAAAAAATCCATCAAACGTGAATACTCCCCGCACCACGAACAGGTGTTCCGACTCGTGGACGCCATCAGACATGAATGGCTCTCGCCCCCCTGATCCAGACCCGCCACGCTGTCTTGCACCCTGCAAGACAACGAGACGAACCGCAGCCACCCTTGCGAGACGCGCATCGAGACCAGTCCGACAGCCCCCACCCGCACTGGGTTGCGAGACTTGAGAATATCACGAAATTTCAATAGGTTGAGGATTTCATCCCTCGGAATACGATCCACTCTGAACCCTGGCACGGACCTTTGATTCCTCGTTCGGCAGGTGCACGCGACGATCCAGACGCGCGCACGGCCCCGCCAAGGGGCCGAATCCTGGAATCGACAAGGAGGTTCGCCGTGCTGCATATCATTCGGACCATTCAGAGTTCTCGCCTCGGCGGTTGGGTGCTTTCCCTCGGACTGCTCGTGATCATGTCCACTGGAATGACCGGGACCGCATGGGCAGGAGACGACTCGAGAACCATCATCTGGGAACCCACCCCACCCGAGACGCCGCTGTACGTTCGGCTGGTGTCCGGACAGCTCGGCCAGGTGCTCGAGGAAGTGCTTCACATCAACTCCACCAAGAAGCAGGTTCCGGAACCCCGGACACCTCGAAAGCTGGAACAGGGGGCGCGGTAACCCGGAACGAACGGAGTTCGGAAACGGAACCCCGGAGCGCGGGGGGCGCAGGGTGACGCCGGTTCGTGTACAATGGACGGACGCGCAGCCCGGTTGCCTGGGCTGCCGCCTGTTTCTGGAGGAGAACCGACATGTCATCACGTGCTCGCCGGCCGCTGTTTGCCGGGCGATATCGACTGGAACGTACCTGGGTTGCCGAGGGACCCCGCCGGGTATGGCGGGCCGTGGACACATTTTTCTCGAGGCCGGTGGTGGTCAAGGGGGTGCAGGCCGCCCCGGGGGAGCAGGCGGCTGAGGCGATCCGGGACGAGTACCACCGTCTGGTTGCGTTTCGACACCCGGCGATCGCGCGTCCTTACGACTTCGGCTGGACCGAGTGGCAATCCCCCGAAGAGCCCCGGGGCGGAACGTTCACCTACTTCACCCAGGAGTGGATCGCCGGGACCCCTCTGAGCGCGCTGTGTGGTCGACTGGACCCCGAGGCGGTCCAGGACTGCATCGTGGAACTGCTTCAGGTGGTGGCGTTCCTGCACGATCGACGCCTCATCTGCCTGGACCTGAAGCCGGACCACCTCATCGAAACCCGATCACGATGGCGCCTCATCGACCTGGACCAGGCCCGCATCGAGGACCCGTTGGCCGAGGTGGAGCCGGCTGGAACGCTCCACTACCTGGCCCCCGAACTGCTCGCTGGACGTGACGCAGACGTCCGTTCCGACCTCTACAGCATCGGTGCGATCCTCTACGAAGCGCTCAGCGGCGCTCCCCCTCCGATCGCGGGCGCGACGGTGTCGGAGGTGGCCCGTAACCTGGAGGCATCCCCAATCCCGCCACTCCCGGACCCCGTGGTCGAGCGTGCCCCGGCACTGGCCTCCCTGGCCCACACGTTGCTGGCGCGCAATCCCGCTGACCGACCTGCGTCAGCAGGCGCAGTGCTCGGTCGGCTCTGCGGAGGGGGCGAGCAAGCCTGGCGAAACACGAGTCCCCTGCCCGAGTCCCGCCTGGTCGGCCGGACCGGGGCACTCACACGCCTCGACAGGCTCGAGGAAACTGCGGCCTCCGAAGGTGGCGGGTGGATCACGGTGCTGGGTCCCCCACGTTCTGGACGAACACGCTTCCTCGAGGAGGTGGTCGCCCGGTGGCATGCCGGCGGGGTGCAAGCCTTGCGCCTGAATTGCAGAAGCCTGCCACGTCAGGAAATGGCCGCGGTCCGCATCATGCTCCAGTACCTGGCCGTCCTGGGTAGGCAGCAACCCCCCGGGCAGGAACCGGGTCGTTCGTTTCTTCTCGATGCCTCGAAGCGCCTGGAAAGTACTCCAGGTGAAACGCTCGACCAGTTGGTGTTGGACGCCCTGGGCCGACTCCTCCACCTGGGCCGCGCGGCCTTCGAGCAGACCGGGGCGGTGACGCGGGTGGTTCTGGACGATGTGGACCAGGTGGATGAACTGTCGGGGAGGGTCCTGGCGCGACTGCGTCCGCACCTGGCGGGGAGCGGGCTCGTGCTGTGCGTGGCCCGGTCGACTGTGGCTGACGGAGCGGTTCAGGAAGGTCCGGCCGTGGTGCTCGAGCCGCTGGACACGGGCGAGGTGCGTGTGCTTGGGGAGGACGTGCTGGGGCCCGGTGGGCTGGATGAGGGGGAGGTGGAGCATCTGGTCCGCACCACGGGTGGCGTGGTGGGTTGGGTGCGCGATGCGCTGGAGGCCCGGTGGAAGGATCCCGGGTTTTCGTTTGAAGCCTGGGCTCCGGCGTCGGTGCCTGCGGTGTCGGCGCTGCTCGGATCCATACCCGAGGAATCTGCCTGGGTGGCGGAGGTTGTCTGCGTGCTGGATCGACAGGAGCCATTTTCGGTGTTGCAGTATGTGGTCCGGCAGGCGGCGCAGGCAGAGGGACGTGTCGGGGTGGACGTGCGGCAAGCGCTGACGGTTCTGGTCCGTGCCGGCTTGCTCGAGGAATGCGCAGGCGGGCGTGACGGAGCGGTTCACTATCGATTTGCGCGGGAACCGGCGCGTCGGGTGCTGGAGAGTTCCCTGGGTGCGGCGCGGCGACAGGAGCGTCACCGATGGGCGGCGGAGGCGATCGAGCGTGCGGGTGGTGAGCGGGGACCGGACGCGGACGGTGCATTGGCGGCGCATTTTCTGGCAGCGGGCATGCCGGAGCGTGCTCGGGTTCCGTTGCGGAACGCTTTTGTCGGGGCGCGGGACCGGTTGTGGCTCTCCGGAGCGGTCCGATATCTCGAGCAGCTTGCCTCGATCGCGGGGCCCGAGGAGCCTGGGTGGCAAGACATTCATGTAGAACTGGGGGAGTTGTTGTACGAACTGGGGCGTTACCCGGAGGCGCGGCAAGCGTTCGAGACCGGGCTCGGGACCGGCATATCCCGGGCAGAGCCGCTGACGGCGCGGTGTCTGGCCGGCCTTGCCCGTGCGTTGATGGCCCAGGGACGGACGGGGCGAGCGCGTGAGAAGCTGGAAGCAGCCCTTGCGCAAGGCACCGAGGTGTCGCCGGAAGATCGACTTCGTTGGTGGTTCGGGCTCGTCTGGCTGGCCCTGTCGGAGCGAGACACGGAGCGGGCCGACGTGGCGCTGGCGCGTGCAGAAGCCGAGGGGATTCCGCCGGAGTCGTGGGCTGCCGTCTCGTTTGCCCGGTACCGTGCGTGGCTCGCGGTCGAACGTGGGCAGGCGGACCGGCGGGTGGTGGCCATGCTGGAAGAAGCGCTGGACCTGGCCCGTGAGCTGGAGTATCGGCGGGGTGAATCGGACATTTTGAATCTCCTGGTGCGTGTGTGTGAGGCGATGGGGGAGGGGGAGCGGGCCGAGCGGTTCGCGCACAAGGCGGTGGCCCGTGCCCGTGCCGACTTTGACCTGGCCCGTGAGGCCTCGAGCACCCTCAACCTGGGCTACCTCACCATGCGGCGAGGGGATCTTTCGTCTGCGCTGGCGCACTTTGAGCGGCGGCACACTTGCAGCGGCGGCTGGGCAACCGTCAGGCCGAGGCACGAAGTTTGATGGCGGCGGCAGAGCTGCTCCTGGAACTTCGCAAGACGGGTCGGGCACGGGACGTGATCGATCGGGCCGCCGGATTGCTTGGGTCGGAGACCCCAGCGGCGGCCGGGACCCGGGAGTGGCTCGAGCTGCTCCAGGCCCGGGTGGCTATTGAGGAGGGCAAGGTCGAAGATGCTCGGGAACATCTCGATGCGCTGGAGGGAGCACTGGCCGAGGACGCTCCGGATGAGCTGCGTCTGTCCTGGCACGCCGCCCGCATGGCCCTTGCCCGCCATGCTGGCAAGCCGCTGGATGTCTTGACCGCCTGGCGGGCGATCCCGTCCGACCTGTTGGGCAGACGCCACCTTTTCGCCTGGCGGCGTATCCATGGATTGGCGGCAGAGGCCCACTGGAGACTCGGGCGGGAAGGAGGGCCTGAGCACATCGGGGCGCCTGGCCCGGGAGGAGGGCCGTCCGGCAAGCCGGGACCCACCACTCCTCCTCTGCCTCGAGGCAGCTTGCGGCGGGGGGGATCGGTGCGGCTGGAATTCCCACCGAGCCGGGAACGGTCGGACTGGACCCCTTCCCAGTGGATCGAGCGGATCCACCGGTTGCTTTCCCTCACGGGTGAAGACGAGTTGCTGGCCGCCGAGCTGGCGCGTCAGGCCGGGGAACTGCTGTCGGGCCGCGGGCTGGTCTTCATTTTCGAGGGGGCGCGTCCCCTGGTGGTCAGCGGCCGGGGCATGTCTGAGGAGCAGGTGGACGACGTTTCGCGGAGTATCATCGAGCGGGTGAGGCGGGCGCGGCGATCGTTTGTGTGTGACGACGTGTTGTCCGACCGGGAGGTGGGGCGGTTGCGGAGTCTCCGGGCGGCCGGGGTGCGGAGTGTGGTGTGTAGTCCGGTGGTGCGGGACAACGTCTGTGTTGGAGTAATCTATGTGGATCGGCAGCAACCCTCGAGCGGTGGCGCGAGCGAGGCGGTGGCGATGCTCGAGAAGGTGGCTGGACTGGCGTCGGAATTGCTCGCCCGCCCTGGGAAGCGTCAGGCAGGTGCCGGCCGCGCTCCGGATGACTTCGACCTGGTGGGAGACAGTGCGCCCATGCAGCGCTTGAAGGAGCGGATGGCGGAACTCACCGAGGTGGAAGATCCGGATCTGGTGGTCCTGCTTCAGGGAGCGACCGGGACCGGAAAGTCCCTGGTGGCGCGGCGGTTGCACCAGTTTGGAACGCGCAAGGACGGCCCGTTCCACGTGGTCGATTGCGCCGCCATTCCGGACGGCCTCGTGGAGGAATTGATGTTCGGCCACGTCGGAGGAGTGTTCACCGGTGCGCGTCATGCTCGCCCCGGATGGTTTGAGCAGGCGGACAAGGGCACGCTGGTGTTGGACGAGATTGGCGAGATGCCTATGGAACAGCAGCGGCGACTGCTTGCCACGCTGGGCAGCCGGAAGTTCACCCGGTTGGGCGAGGTGGTGGAGCGGGACCTGGACGTGCACCTGGTATGCGCGACGAACCGCGACCTCCGGAGCGAGGTGGCACAGGGGCGGTTCCGGGGCGACCTGTTGCGCCGCATCTTTGTCAACGTGCTCTACGTTCCTTCGCTGAAAGAGCGGGGGGAGCGGGACATTTTGCTTCTGGCCCGCCATTTCATCACCGGCTACCTGAAGCGGCACCAGCTTATTCCCGAGGATGCGGAGATGGTTCCCCTCGAGGACTATCTGGCACCGTCTGCCGTGGCGTTTCTGCGCCGGTACCACTGGCCGTGGAACGTGGGGGAAATGGAGAACCTGTTCCGGAATGGAGCCATTCGGCGGGTACTTCGGTCGGGCTCGGAAGGGCCTCGTCGGCGTGTGGGAGTGGACCTGGTTCAGGAAGCGCTCTGCGTGGAAAACCGTGCTCGAGTCGGTGTGGAAACCCACGTGCGTGCCGCTGCGGAGGAGCAGGGGGAGAGGTTGCCGGAACCGTCCACCGGGACCCCGGTCCGGGTGGAGGTGCCGTTCGAGCTTCCCGAGGACGTACCCTACTCGGAACTTCTCGCTGCTTGCGAACGCTGGAAACGGGACCACATCTTGAGGGTCTATGAATCATGCGGCCGCAAGCTGCTGCCCACGGCCGAGCGGTTGCAGGCCAGCCGGGACGTCATTCGGCGGTATGTGAAGCGCCAGGGCCGCTGAATCGTTCACCCGGACCTTGTCGGGGTGTTGGGGGCCAGCAGGGGCGTCACCACGGCCTCGAGGCGCTTTTGCGTGACCAACCCGACGAAGACGTGGGCGACGCGCCCGGTGCTGTCCACCACCACCGTGGTGGGGAGCATGGACACTCCGACGGCCTCCAGGAGATGCTCCCCCTCGAGCACGATGGGGATCGTGAGGCGGTGGCGGGCGGCGAATTTCCGGAGTCGGAGCCTGTCGTCTCCGCCTGCGGACAGAGCCACCACACGCAGGCCCTCCTCGGCGTGATGATCGGCAAACCGTTGAAGCATGGGCATTTCGGCGTTGCACGGGCCACACCAAGTGGCGAAGAAGTTGAGCACTGTGACCGGACCTTCCAGGTCTTGATCGGTGAACGAATCGCCGTCCAGAGTGGTGAGGTCGAATGGCGGCAAGCGTTCTACACGGGAAGGAAACAGATCGTGCTGTTGATACGACAGGTAGAGTACCGCCGCCATGATCGAGACGGCGACCACTTTCAGCCAGGTGGCCGCGGTCATGCGTCGTGTCGGGGATGAGGACGTGGTGTGTTGTGGGTCCATGGATTCTCCGGGGTGCCTGGTGCACCAGCCGCCGGCGGTTCGAGCCGGGCGGGGGTGCTGTCGCAGGGCAAGGGGGTTTCAGCCGAGGATTGGAAATCGCCGCTCTCCAGCCAGCCGGGTGAGTAATTGCTGGACTCGAGCATAGATCACATCGGCGCAGCGTCGCATGGCCGCAGGGTCTGCCGCGTCCTCCGGGCCGTACTCGGGGAAGGTGATGGGTTCGCCCAGTTCCACGTGCACCTTGGCCGGGAGGGGAAAGTAGGGGATGTATCCGCTGGTGATTCCCCAGGGAATGGAGAAGACCAGGGGAAACGTGGAAACGCGCAGGAAACGATGGGTGTGGAGTTTCTGTGCCAGGCGCCGGCCGTCGCTCAACACGATGAAGGTTTCGTGACCCCCGATGAATGCCGCGGGGATGATGGTCGCTCCGGTGCGGATGGCCAGACGCGCAAACCCGGTCCGGTCCAGGAAATCCACGTGGTAGCGCATGCGGAACGGCCGGAACGCTTCCTCGCTTCCTCCAGGAAAGACCAGGCCGCACCCGCCTTCGTCCAGCACAGCCCGGGCCACGCCTGGGTCTGCACGGACTGCCCCCACCTTGCACATGAACCGTGCGAACGGCCGTATCTTGAAGAGGAGGTCGTGGGCAAATCCCCGGAGCGGCCGGACATAAGCAAAGTGTTCGTTCCAGGCGAACATGATCAAGTAGGGATCCACCGGGAACGCACCGCCGTTGTGGTTGCCTACCACCAGGACCGGCCCGTCAGGTACATGCTCCCATCCGGAGACGGAATAGCGGAGGTAGCGCCGGGCCCACTTGAGGAAAAACTCTCCTTTCTCCCTCGCATACTCCGGGTCGTACAGGTGATGGTCCAGCCCGGACCAGTCGTTGTCGTCACGAACCATCTCACACTCCTGGATTGTACGGCCCATCGACCCCTCGAGCGACCACCGGCGCCGGACACGGTCCCTGGACCCGTCTCGAGTTCGTATCTTACTAGACAATGATTCGGGCGGGAACGGATTTGTCCATCCCCGGTTCACCTGCTTCGACTTCACCACTTGTCCCGTTCCAAGGAACCGCGCCCTCGCCAGAAAGCCCGGCCTTGACGCCTGCGGCCGCACGGGGTAGGTCTCTTGGAAGCGTTCGGTCAGAAAAAGAAAAAGCAGGGAGGCGCCCATGACCTGGATCCAGGGGACGGAGAAACAGGAACTCGAGATCCGCGCACCGATTGAAGCCGTCTATGCCTTCTTCGTGTCGCCCGCCCGGCGGGCCGAAGCGTTCGACGACATCGAGGAACGAAAGGTCATCGACGAACAGTGCGAGCGATGGCTGATGGCCCCGCGCACCGCCTTGAAAGTCACCGTGCAGCCCGACTACACGACCCGGTACACTGGAAACGGCAAGGACCGCATCACCTGGGAACCTGCCGCAGAAGGCACCACCAGGACTCGAGGCCTGGTTGCACTGCAAGCGCTCGACTCCCGCAAGACTCGAGTCCGGTACGAGGAGACCATCGAGTCCAACCTGCCGATTCCCAGGATCATGGTCCGTGTGTTCGAACCCATCGTGGCTCATGAGATCCGCAAGGGAGTCCGGGACTTTCTCGAGCAGGCCAGGCGGATTCTGGAGGCGGGACCCCAGCAGGGGTGACGGTTCCGTTTCGGTGTTTATGGTTGTGGAGGACCTTGCAGGGAACCGGACCCGGATGTTATGTTGGGTGGCAGGAGGAATGGCCACCCCGGAGGGGATCCGTTCCACCAGAGGAAGGGCACACTCGCACAAACCATCATCGGGCCGGAATGGCTCGGCCGGGAGGTGCACCATGGTCGACTTCTCGGGCAGGTGGGAAGGTGGGTTGCTCGCGCTCAGGCGGAGGACCGCTTCGATCGGCACCGACTGGGGGCGGTGGTTGCTCACGTTCTCGCTCCCTGACTGGATCCTCGTTGCCTACCTTGTCCCCATCGGCCTCGCCGTCGGGATGCGCTCCCCTCGCCGCTGGGCCGACCCGCTCGCCATGCTCCCCCTCTTCTCCATCCTCTTCTACATGGCATGGGCACGCGCCTACCATGTCCGGTGGAACCGAAACGACCGTATCCGGACTCTGTACCACATCAGCGGTATCCCCGCCCTCGCCCTCACATACTTCCAGCTAAGAACCATCATTCCCGTGGTGAACCCGGTCGAGGCCGACGCCGTCCTGGCTGCGGCAGACCTCCGACTCTTCCCTGTCCACCCAAGCATCTGGTTCGAATCCTTCTCTTCCTATTTCACCGTGGAGTGGTTCTCCTTCTTTTACCAGCTCTACATCTACCTCGGCGGCGCCTTCCTCGTCACCATGGTCCTGTTCGATCGAAACCGGAACCGACAGGGCCTGTTCGCCGTCGGAATCCTCCTCCTCATGTTGGGACACCACTTCTACCTGTTCGTGCCCGCTCGAGGACCCTGGCGCTTCCTCGAGCCCCTTTATGCCGGAGACTTGCCCGGTGGACCCATCTTCCATCACGTGATGGCCACTCAGATCCACGCAGGCCCGGGACTCGACGCCTTCCCTTCCCTCCACACCGCCATCACCATGTTCCTGACCCTCTTCGTCCGCCAGCACTGGCCTCGATTCCGGTGGCTCGGTTACTTCCTCGCCTCCCAGATCATCTTCGCCACCATGTTCCTCCGCTTCCACTACGTCGTGGACGTGATCGCAGGCTTCGCCTTCGGATTGCTCGTCTTCTCCACCACACCCAATCTCCTCGCCTGGTATCAACGCCGACGAGCCGCTGCAGGCCTGGACGCCGCCGACCCCTGGTAGGTCTGTTTCCCGGTTCCCGGTGTGTGGTCCGGCCGGTTTCATGCGAGGGGGAGTGTTCATACTTTTTTTACGCGCGTTCATCGTTTTTTGACGTTCGGCGTCTGCCTGTCCAGGTGTCTGTGAAGGGGTAGGAGACGCAGAATCAAACGATTTCGGCTGGTTGCATGGTGTGACAGTGACCCGCGGACCGTTGGAATGCAGATTGCAGGTTCAGCCTTGCGATCGATTCCCTTTCGAGGAGCCCGGATTGGCTTCGAGGGTGGGGTTGGTTTGAAGCACCCGAAAGCGTGGTGAAAACGGTCGGCCGGTGACCGTCAATGGGGCACGGAGGGCGGAGCGAATAGATGAGTCGGATGAACGAGCGGTTGCGCCTGGTGTTGCGATCTTTTGTCTGGGGATCCCTGATCTGGTGGCTGTTGCCCCGGTTGGGCATGAGTGCGGGGGTCGCGGTGGTGGCCGGTGGTGGTTACGAGGGGGACCGGGGGGACACGACCGCGTGGTCATACGAACTGTACCGTGCCCTTTTGAGCGCCGGGGATGTGGACGGAGACGGCCGGGTGACGGTGGCGGTGCTGTCGAGCGCGGAGGAGACGAACTGGCTCCCGAGCTATTTCGAGTGGCTCGGAGCGGACGAGGCGTTCAATCTTCGGGTATCCACCCGCGCAGAAGCAGACGATCCGCGGGTGGTGGGGGTGCTGGAAACGGCGGATGCGGTTTTCATCAAGGGCGGTGACCAGGGGGTGTACTATGACGAATGGAACGACACCCTCCTGGAGACGCAACTTCGCGTCCTCGTGGATGTTCGCGGGGGTGGAATTGGGGGAACCAGTGCCGGCGCCATGAGTTTGGCCGAGTACTGTTTTGCGCCGGGCAAGGACCTGGTTTCGCTGGATGTGCTCACGGATGCGCGCACCAACTACTTGAATGACTCGGACGGCGGGTCAGGTGTGCACACGGATTTCCTTGGCTTCCTGCGCAACGTGTTGCTCGATACCCACTACACCACCCGGGCGCGACTCGGCCGCATGCTCGGCATCCTGGCAAAGGCCGTGGAGGAAAATGCAGACGCTGGAATTCTGGCGGTGGGGATCGAGGAACGGACCGGTCTGGTGATTCAGGGCACACGGGCTCGAGTGATTGGGGTCGGCTCCGTGGACTTCATCGTACAGACTCCGGACACGGTGGTGCGCCGAGACGCTCGCCGCCCTCTGTTCTACACGAACCTTCGACTGGACCGGCTGACCGAAGGATGGGTCTACGACCTGGCAGCACGCCAGGTGGACCTCACCTCGGTGCCCACCACCGCCGTACCCGTCGGCTACGAGGGCGACCCGGCCCCAAGAAAAGGACCCCTCACGATCCACGGAAACGATCCGGCTGACGAAGATGGGTTCGTGCACACCGTGGACGTGGCGCCCAGACCGTATGCCACTCACGACGGCGGCTCCCGGGGCGACTGCCTGGTCGAAAGCCTCGGTATCCTGGACGCCCAGGACGAGGACCGGCGGGGCTCGGTCCAGGAATCCATTTTCCGCGCACTCTACGACTTTCCAGCCTCGAGCGCCTTTCTCGTTGCCGACTCGGGCCAGTTGCGACGGGGGGTGTGCGGCGCGGACCTGGTGCGATTCCAGGCAAACACACAGGTCGCGTATCCCGAGGCGGCCACCATCGTGATCGACGGCAAGTCCATGACCTACAAGGACCTCTCCCCCCGCTACTCCAACCTCGATACCGGCAGTCATACACTCAGGGCGGCCGCTCTCGTCAATTTGCGGGTGCACGTGCTTGCCGAAAGCGCGACCCGGCGCGTCGCCTACGACGTGGTCAAGCACCAGGTGGTCGGAGATTGACCCCCACGGCCGGTCCCCCGCTCTTCCGGACGCACGGCCTGGTCCCTGGCTCCCTTTTTGACGCGATTGCCTGCGCTCTGGTATACTTCGGACATGCGATGAACCCAACCGTTGCGGGGTGCACTCGTGCCGCCCCCCCAGGTGTGGGGCACCATCTTTGCCGGAGGAATGGCCATGACACGCGCGGATCGAGTCCGTCCACGTGTTCGAGGTCGGCTGCTGCCGCGGCTGGGGCTCCTGGTGCTGGGCCTGTCCTGGTTCGCCGGGTGTGCAAACGATCTCGAGACGCTGTATGGTCATGAACTGGGTGTGGCGCAGTCGGCGGTCTATTACTGCGAGTATGGGAAGTCGAGCTATCTGATAACGGACTACCTGATAGCGTTTTCGAATATTGACGGAGTTTGCGCATACATGGATGCGGGTGTCCAACCATTGGGTCCGGGCGACTGGGTGGTGTCCGTGTGGCAGATGACCGAGGCCGACGTGACGGAGGTGGGCGGTTTTTTCGCCACCTGGGAGAACGGGGAAGTGGTTGAACGGGAGGCCGAGGAAGCGTCCATCCAGATAGACGATCTGCCGCTGGAGTCGGAAGCTCTCGAGGGTGCGCCCATGAAGGGTCGAATCGTGCTGGAATTTTCGAATGGCGACCGGGTGGAGACGCGGTTCAAGGCCTATTTCTGTTCGAAGAATCTCCTCAACGGGCTTCAGTAGCAGGGGAGAGGACACCATGAAGCTTGTCAGGTTGGCGGTTTGGCTGACGTTGCCGGGCATGTGGGTGTTGGGCGGGTGCTCCGCGGAGTGGGAAGAGACGATGGAGTGCTGGGGAGAGGAGCCGGCGACGCCGCTTGTGGAGACTGACCGGGAGCCCGACTTCGAGATTTTGATCGAGACCGAGTTGGAGAACGACGACTCGTGGGATGTGGACGTGCATGCGGTCTGGATTCAGGCGTGGGACTGTCTCGACCTGTCCTGGTGGTCCCCGGTGCAACCTCAGAAGGTCATTCAGGTTTTCGTGGACGAGACCGCGTGTGATTTCTTCGAGACCGTGTGGACCGAGTACTACCCCTGCGGTTCCACGGAGGGTGCGGATGCGCCGTACCGGGACTACGACAGGGACGGCGTGTCTGCGGCGGACGGGGATTGCGACGATTTCGACGCATCGGTTGGGACGGACGTGAACGGGGACGGCGTACCCGACTGTGTGGACGCGGACGGAGACGGGTACACCCCTCTGGACGGGGACTGCGACGATACAGACCCCGCAGTGTCCTGGGTTGACCATGACCTGGACGGCACCTCGGATTGCGTGGACGACGACGGGGACGGATTGAGCGAGGCCCAAGGGGACATCGACGATACCGATCCGGACGCCTGTGGCATGGACCAGGATGGCGACGGCACGGATGACTGCGAGGATCATGACGGCGACGGCCTGTCTGAACGGGAGGGGGATTGCGACGACAACGATCCGACCCTGTCCCTGATCGACGAGGACGGTGACGGAAACAGCGATTGCACGGACGACGACGGGGACGGGTGGACCGAACTCGAAGGCGACTGTGACGATACAGATCCGGGGATCGGCTTCGTGGACCAGGACGGGGACGGCACGTCGGACTGCGTGGACGACGACGGGGACGGATTGAGCGAGAACCAGGGCGACTGCGACGACACGGCCACGGCCACGTTCCAGGCGGACCGGGACGGGGACGGCACCGACGATTGCACCGACGACGATGGGGACGGGCTGGACGAGCGGTCCGGAGACTGCGATGACACCGACGCAGCCGTGCGGGAAGCCGACGAAGACGGGGATGGGACCAACGATTGCGTGGACGACGACGGCGACGGACTGGACGAGCGGTCCGGAGATTGCGATGATACCGACCCAGCCGTGAGGGAAACCGACCAGGATGGGGACGGGACCAACGACTGCGTGGACGACGACGGCGACGGGTTGACCGAGACCCAGGGCGATTGCGACGACCTGGATGCCGGGACACAGACCCGGGATGAGGACGGAGACGGAACCAACGACTGCATGGACGACGACGGGGACGGATTCAGCGAGCGCGATGGGGACTGCGACGACCTGGACCCCGCGGTGTATGTCGGGGCCCACGATGGCTGCGACGACCTGGACAACGACTGTGACGGGGAAGTGGACGAGGACCCAGGCCAGACCTTCTACCCCGACGAGGACCAGGACGGCTACGGTGACCGTTCGGCCGATCCCGAAAGCACCTGTGAACCGTCCCCCGGATGGGTCCCCGACGCCCACGACTGTGACGACACCGACCCGTCCATCTCTCCGGACGCTCCTGAAATACCGGGCAACGGCACCGATGAAAACTGCGACGGGCTCGACTACAACATCGACCGGTTCGTGGCGGTCGACGGGGAGGTCCTGTTCGACGGCGTCCCCACCCACGACCGGATCCAGGACGCCGTGAACGCTGCATCGAGCGGAGAAACCATTGTCGTCGGGCCAGGAACCTACCACGAACGGATAGACTTCGGGGGCAAGAACCTCATCCTCGTCGCCATGAATGGACCCGCCCAGACCATCATCGATGGCAGCGCTACCTCGGACGACCCCGAGGACCTCGGCCCGGTCTTCCTCTTCACCCACGGGGAAGGTATCGACGCCGAGGCCGTGGTCCGGGGCTTCACCATCACCGGCGGCTCCGGCTCCACCCCGGATGTCTGCGGCTACACACTCGGCGGGATGACCGGCCTCCGGTACGGCGGCGCCGTGTGCACCCGGGGCGCCGCCCCGCGGTTCGAGGAAAACATCGTCGAGTTCAACAGCGCGTCGGGCAGCGGGGGCGCTTTCTACCTCGACCAGGGCCCGGTCGCGGTCGTGAACAACATCATCCGGTGGAACACCGCCACCTACGACGGCGCCGGGATCAGCCTGTCACAATCGGGTGGAGAAATCTCCGGCAACCTGATTGCCGAGAATCATGCCGGACGGGACGGGGCCGGTATCTACGCGTTCGAAAGCAGCGGGGTGATTGTCGACAACGAGATCGTATACAACTGGTCCGAGGACGAGACCGGGAAAGTGGTGAGTCCCGGGCGGGGGGCCGGGATCTGTCTGTACCACTCCTATCCCGCCATCCTGAACAACATCGTCGCCTACAATCGCGCCCTGGAGTTCGACGGCGGAGGCGTGTGGGTCGGCAACCTGACGATCGGGGGCGAGTTGACCAACAACACCATTGTGGGAAACAGCGCCCTCTTCAATGGCGGAGGCCTGCGCGTGGCATCCGGTACCTTGCCTCTGCTGAACAACATCATCGCTTTCAACGCGGCATCGAGCGGCGCCAACGTCCACGTGAGCGAGAGCGGGGAAGTCCAGTCCGAGTACAACCTCTTCCATGACGCCCTCGGTGGGGATGGCGTGGTCGGGATGAGCACCACCGAAACCGACCTCAATCTCGACCCCTTGTTCGTAAACGACCCCGAGGACGGGGTCGCCGCAGACGACGACTACCACCTCTCCGAGGGCTCCCCGGCCTCGGATTCCGGTCATCCGGACAGCCGGTACGACGACCTGGACGGAAGCCGGAACGACCGCGGCGCGTTCGGCGGTCCGCTGGGCGAGGAGGTGCCGTTTGCCACCATGGCCGAGGTCGAGAAGGCGCTCGGAAGGTAGTCGGCTGGAGCGCCTGCACTTGACCGGGAACTTGCCGCGCGGTATGAAACCCTCGAGCCCTGAGCCTCGAGCTGGATCGTGTGAGCGTCGCCGTCTGCCAGAGGACGGCAAGGAGAATCCCTTGCGTTGTTGTCGTATCCTCCCTCCAGGAATCGGTCTCCGGTTGTCTCTGGTCGCGGGCGGTGTGACTGTGCTTCTGGTGGGTTGTTTCCTCGAGCAGCGTGTCTCCTCTTCGGCTGGGGGACCGACGGGTCGTCAGTCGGACCCTGCCGGGGAAGTGGCACCGGGTGTGGCGGAGGCGGCGACGCCGGGGTCATCGCCGGCTCCCGGAGAAGTTCAGACCCCGACGCCTGTTCCGCCGACGCCGACCCCGGTGCCGCCGGTGGTCACGCTCAGGTTCACGGCCATCGGTGATGTGAACTTCAATCGGAACCGGCTTCCGGTTCGTCCCGACGGCGTGGACGTGTGGGGTGAGGTGGTGCCGTTCACCACGTTCACGGTCGGATTGGCCCCGTGGATCGACGGAGACATCAATTTTGCCAACATCGAGACGGTGGTTACGGCCAGGAATGATTTCGAGCCGCCGGACAGGGGGAAGGCCTACTGCTTCCGGAGCCATCCCAATGGTGTTTCCCGCCTCGTGGAGGCCGGGTTCAACCTGTTCGGTCTGGCCAACAATCACGCCTACGACTACGGGGACGTGGGGATCGCGGAGACACTGGCCAACATGGCCCGGCTGGCCTCGACAGCGCCCATCGGCTACGCCGGTATTGGGGAGGATTTTGCGCAGGCTGCCACCCCTGCGGTGCTCGAGGTTCAGGGGGTGCGGGTGGGCATGGTGGCGATCGGCATTGGCGGTCCGACCGAGGCCCGGGCAGGAGAAGGCAAGCCGGGGGTCGCCCATGTGAGTCGCTACCGGGAAGCGTTGGCGCGCTTGCGGGACGCGGACGTGGACATACGTATCCTGGCGAATCACGACGGGAAGGAGGGGATACTGTACCCCATCGATCGTCAGATTCTGGTCGACCGGGTGGCCATCCGGGACTACGACGTGGACATCGTGTTCGGTCATCATCCTCATCGCGTGCAGGGGATCGAACGCTACCAGGACGGACTGATATTCTACAGTCTGGGCAATGGTATCATGCGGGGAGCCGCCAACATCGGGAACCGCAGGATCGGGGACCTCCATGCCGATTTCGGCCTCCTGGCCCGGGTCGACCTCGAGTTCGACCGCCGCACCGGGCAGGTTGTTTTCCGACGGGTCGAAGCGATCCCCATTTACGACATGCATAGCAGCCCCCGGATCCTGGAGCCGCAGGAGGCGGCGGCCCGGATCCGGACGCTGAATCGGATCTCGGACCCGGCTTACCTCGAGCAAGACATTTCGGATGCATGTCCGCGCGGGGATGGGCGCGGCCCCCTGGTGTTCGAGGCTTCCGGTTCCCTTGGGTTTGTGACGTTCGCGGACGAGCGCATGCAGCCTGAGGGATGAGATCCCGGGCGTGCGGTCGTTCGGTGCCTGGCAGTATTTGTCGGAAGGGGCGATCCTTCCTCCAGCCGGCCTGGAGGCAAGAGACGCTCGGGGAGGTGCAGCGTGACGGAACGTTCTGGAAGCATGTTCGGGTGGATCCTCGCCGGGACAATCCTGATGGGCCTGGCGCCGGGGTGTGTGAAGAGCACAGGGAGCGGGGCGGATGAGAGCCGTGCGCGCCGCGCCACCGAGGAGGCAAAGACCGCGCCGGCAGCGTCTGTGGACAGGGAGACAGTGCGGCCCACCTTGACGCCGGAGGAGCATGCGGACATCTGCGCCATCGAGCAGCCGTTCCCGTATGGCGTCGGCTCTCCCTACGTGGGACTTCACGCCAATCGGGAAAACAACAATCGGGTTTACTGCCCGGCCGGGGACCGGTACGAACGGGCCTGGAACGATCGTCCGGTCCTTCAGGGATACATGGTCTTTCAGCCCATCTCCTTCGCCCCGGACCGAACCCGTCTCTACGTTGCAGTGGCCCGCAGCACCGGGTGCAAGCTCTTCGCCATCGACGCCGGAACCGGCGACGTGGTCTGGTGCAAGGGAAAGGAGGGTGGCCCGGAAGCCCTCACCATCGGAGTCTCCGCTGGAACCGCCGAGGTCGACCTGGACGGCAACGTCTATGTCACCGATGGCCTCGAGCGGCCCGAGCACACCGCGGTCTACTCCTGGACTCCAGAAGGAAAGCTTCGATGGCGTACCCCACTCGGGTCGATCCACGGTGCGGTCGAGAGCGCATACCTGGCACCGGCCGGCCTCCATTTCACACCAGACGGCTACGTGGCCACCGTCACCCCCGGGGGCGTCGTCGTGCTGCTTTCCAGGGAGACCGGGGAGATCGTGGCCACGTTCGACATCCCGGGAGAGACCGGGTTCGTGCCGCCGCGCCCCAAGGAAGGCCCCAACCTCGCACGCCTGCCTCGAGGCCTCCGGGCCAAGCTGGAACGGGTCTTGGGGGCGATGTCTCCCGAGGAATTGGGGGTGTTCATGGGAGCCTCCAAGGGTGCGTCCGGTGCCTTTTCTGATAACACGATAGGTATCAGCAAAAACAATCAGGTGTTCGTCGTCGGAGGCGGACCCACACCGGACGATGGCTCCCTGGTGGCACTCGACGTGGGCCATGAAGGCGATGGTGTGAAGTTGACGTTGCGCTGGTACATGGTGATCCGGTCGGGCAGCGCCACCTCGCCGGCGATTTCCCGGGAAGGGGATCGGGTGGTGGTTGGAGATGGTGCCGGCAACATTGTCTACGCGCGGATCGATCGGTGCAACGAAAACACGGACGCGGACGCGCGGCCCGAGGTGTGTGCGGCCGCGTGGACCTACCCCCTGCTCGGCAAGCCATTGTTGGGGTCTGCAGCGCTGGACGAAAACGGGGTGGTCTACTGTTGGAACTCGTCGAAGGATCCTGCCGCGACGGATTTGTTTGCGTTGCGTGACACGGAGGCGGGTCCCGAGGTGGTGTGGGAGACGACGTTTACGGATCGGGAGGGCTACAACCTGCAGTGGACATCTGCAGCCACCGTGCTGGACAATCAAGTGGTTGGGACGGTGACGACCATTCGTCGTGCGGTGGAGGTGGATGGCAACCCACTCATGTTGAACCTGTCGCATGAGGTGGTTGGAGTGGAACGGGCCACGGGTCGGGTGGCCTGGCGTTTGCCGATCCCGGATGACTCGATCAACTCCCCTGCGGTGGGACCGGACGGGAGCCTGTACGTGCCGTTGCTGGGGATACTGGACCTGACGTCGCCGAACCGGAAAGTGGGGTACAGTGGGGGTATCGTGAAGTATCGACCCGTGTATTACCGGGACTAGTGTGTTGCAGGGTTCCGGGAAGTTGGGTGGTGCGATGGAATTGGGTGAAGGGGGTGAAGCCCGTGATTGTGATACATACGGAGTCGTCCTCGGACGAGGATCTGCGTTCGTGGATACGCAACCGGTTGTGGGACCAGGTGCCTGTGTCGATCGGAGTGATCAGCCCCGATTTCAGGGTGGTGGAGGCGAATCGGGCGTTCCGGGACAGTTATGGAGACTGGCACGGGCGACGCTGCTGGGAGGTGTACAAGGGGCGCCAGTCCCGATGTGAGCGATGTGCGGCCGCCGAGACGTTCGTGGATGGCCGTGTGCGCATTTCGGAGGAGCAGGGGGTTGTCCGCGAGGATGGGAACCAGGTGCACTATCTGGTCCACATGGTCCCCCTGGTCACGGCGGACGGGGAGATTCCCTACGTGATCGAGATGTCCACGGACATCACGGCGACCAAGATCCTGGAGAAGGAGAAGATCGATGCCGAGCGACTGGCTGCGGTGGGGCAGACCGTGGCCGGGTTGGCCCACGGGGTAAAGAATGTGCTCATGGGTCTCGAGGGCGGCATGTACGTGGTCCGGTCGGGGATGAAGCGAGGGGATTCCCAGCGGATGCTGGACGGGTGGCGCATGCTGGAGGAGAACATCGACCGCATTTCAGCGTTCGTGAAGGAATTCCTGGAGTTTGCTCGAGGCCGTGTGCCCCGGGTGGCGGTGGTGGATCCGAACGAGATTGCCCGCCGGGTGTGCGACCTGTTCCGGGAGACAGCGGCGATGAAGGGGATCGAGGTGGTGTTTCGGCCTGATCCGCGCCTGGCCCCGGCGCCCATGGACGCGGAGGGGATCCACGAATGTCTTTCCAACCTGGTATCGAACGCCCTGGATGCCTGTGAGATCAGCGACGCGGAGCACCCGCAGGTGGTGGTCTCCACGCGGGAGGAGAACGGGGTGATCGTGCTCGAGGTCGCGGACAACGGGACCGGGATGGACTACGAGGTGAAGAAGAAGGTCTTCACCAACTTCTTTTCGACCAAGCAGTCCGGTAAGGGGACCGGTTTGGGGCTCCTCACCACCCGGAAAATCGTGCATGAACACGGGGGGCGCGTTTCGTTCGACTCCGCAGTGGGGGTGGGGTCCACGTTTCGGCTCGAGTTCCCCCGGGACCGTCTACCCACGCCGGGAGACAGCGCTGCCGTGGACGCCCAGGCGGGGTGACACCGGAAGCAGGAGGCGTCACATCGTGGCCGCGATGCGGAAGGTATCCCGGGCGATCATCAACTCTTCATTGGTTGGGATGACCAGGATACGAATCGGGGCGTCATCAGCGGCGATGTCGGTGGCCTCTCCTGCGGCACTCTCGTTTCGCTCGTGGTCCAGGCGATACCCCAGGGGTTCCATGCCGGCCAGGACCCGCTTTCGGATGACGGGAGCGTTCTCTCCCACCCCCGCCGTGAACACGACCGCGTCCACGCGGCCCAACACGGCTGTGTAGGCTCCCACGTATTTGCGGATACGGTAGCAATAGAGCTGGAGGGCTCGAGCCGCGCGTTCGTTGCCCTCGGCCTCGGCGGCGAGGAGGGTTCTGACGTCGTTGCTGAGGCCGGAGACCCCGAGCAGGCCGCTTTTCTTGTTGAGAAGCTTGTCGATTTCCGAGACGGACAGTCCACGTGCCTTGTGCAGGAACGCCACCAGGGCGGGGTCGATATCGCCGCTTCGGGTGCCCATCATGAGGCCCTCGAGCGGGGTGAGGCCCATGGATGTATCGACGGAACGACCGTTCTGGACAGCGGCGATGCTGCAACCGTTGCCGAGGTGGCAGGTGATGAGGTTGACCTGGTCGGTGGGCCGCTGGAGCAGTGCGGCTGCGCGCAAGGTGACGTAGCGGTGGGACGTACCGTGGAACCCGTATCGACGGACCTTGAGCGACTCGTACAGTTCGTATGGGACGGGGTAGAGATAGGCCTGTTCGGGCATGGTCTGGTGGAACGCCGTATCGAACACGGCGACCTGGGGTGCACCCGGGAACAGGCGGCGGGCGACGCGAATGCCCATCAAGTTCGGCGGGTTGTGGAGTGGCGCGAGGGCGCAATTGGCCTCGATGGCCTGTTCCACCTCGTCGGTGATGAGCACGGTTTCCGAGAAGGACTCTCCGCCGTGGACCACGCGGTGCCCGACCGCGCCGATGGCCGACACGTCCTGGATTCCGCCGCGGCTCGGGTCGGTGAGCATGTCAACGATGAGCTTCAAGCCTTCCTCGTGCGTGGCGATGGGACGTTGGATCTCGTGCCGGGTCTGTCCGATGGTGCACGAGAGGAGGCTTTCCGGCTCCCCGATGCGCTGGAGGAGACCGTGGGCCTCCACCGTCTCCGCGGGCATGTCGAACAGTTCGAACTTGATGGATGAGCTTCCCGAATTGATGACCAGTACTTTCATCGTTCTCAACTCCGTTGGGCCTGGACGCAGGTGATGGCGACCGTGTTGATGATGTCCGGGATGGTGCAGCCGCGGCTGAGGTCGTTGACCGGCTTGCGAAGTCCCTGCATGACCGGCCCGATGGCAATGGCGTTGGCAGCCCTCTGGACGGCCTTGTAGGTGTTGTTTCCGGAGTTCAGGTCCGGGAAGATGAACACGGTGGCCGACCCGGCGACGCGGCTACCCGGCAGCTTGGTTCTGGCCACGGTGGGGTCGATGGCGGCGTCGTACTGGATGGGACCTTCCACCGGGAGGGCCGGGTTGGCCTTGCGCACCAGTTCGGTGGCCTTCCGGACCTTCTCCACGTCCGATCCGGTCCCGGAGGTTCCGGTGGAGTAGGAGAGCATGGCCACGTAGGGGGTGATCCCGAACGATTTTGCCGTTTCTGCGCTGGCGAGTGCGATGCTCGCCAGTTGCTCCGCGGTGGGGTTGGGGTTCACCGCGCAGTCTCCGTAGACGAGCACCTGGTCCGGCAGGCACATGAAGAACACGCTGGAGGCGATCAGGATCCCCTCGCGGGTCTTGATGAACTCGAGCGCCGGGCGGAGCGTGGCCGCGGTGGTGGTGATGGAGCCCGAGACCATGCCGTCGGCAAGTCCTTCCTGGACCATCATGGTGCCAAAATAGGTCGGGTCTGCCATGAGGTCGAAGGCGAGTTCCCATGTGGGGTTTTTCTTGGCACGCAGCTCCATGTACCGCCGTGCGAACGGCTCGCGGTGCTCGGAGCGGGCCGGATCCACAATCTGCACGGGGTCGAGCTTGAGTCCGAGTCGCGCGATGGCCCGCTCGATCTCCTGCTGGTCGCCCAGCAAGGTGAGGTCGGCCACGCCTCGAGACAGGAGCACCTCGGCCGCCTTCAGAATGCGGGGCTCCTTTCCTTCCGGAAGCACGATCCGTTTCCGATCCTTCCTGGCCATCTCCACGATACGGTGAATGAACTGCTTGGGTGTGATCCGGGAGGTCCGCGGTTCAACCACGCTGCTGGCCAGCAACTCCTCCACATCCACATGACGTTCCACCAGGCTCTTCACCACCTCGATCCGCATACGCTGATGCGCAGCCAGGGTGGGTTCCACCTGGCTGATACGAATCGCGGTCTCGTAGGTGTCAGAGTCCACTCGCAGCACCGGCATGGTGGATTCGGTCAGGTCGAGGAAGAGTTTTTCCACGTTTTCTCGAGGCCGCAGCCCGCCGGTCATCACGATGCCGGCAGGGCTCGGAATGGTCGGAGACATGTAGGCCGCAGCCAGGCCGATCAGGAGGTCTTCCCGGTCCCCAGGAACCAGGAGCAACGCACCCCTGGGCACGCGGGCCAGCACGTTCTCGAGGCTCATGGCCGCGACCTTGACATCCTGAGCCAGCACGTTCAGGCGTTCGCGTCCGCTCAAGACCTCGGCGCCCAGTGCAGCGGCGATCTCCTCTACTCGCAGCTTGGCCAGCATGTCGTTGCGCGGAATCGTTCCCAGAAGCTTCACACCCAGGCTTCGAAGCCGGGGCTCGAGTACGGTCCGGACCTCCTCGATGGCCTGGGGCGTGACCCGGTTCACGATCACCCCGAACAGATCGCTGTGTTGTTCGTCCAGGCTCTCCTTGATGAGCGAGATGTTCTCCACCATGGCATCGCAGATGGCGTCACAGCGATCCTCCTCCCGGATGCAGTTCGCATCGCTCCCGGCCGCATTGGCCACCAGGAGGATGGGGGACGCCAGGTTCTTCGACAGGTCTGCGTTGATGTTGAACTCGAGGGCAGCCATGGTGCCGAAGTAGTCCGTTCCTTCGCAGACCACGAAATCGCACTGGTCGGCAATGTGCTCGAACGCCTCGAGGATCCGGTCCATGAGTTGGTCGAACGTGCCCCGTGCCAGGGCGTCCGACACGTCGTCCATGGTGACCGGGACCATCTCGTCCAGGGTGAAGTCGAGGCCCAGGCTCTCCTTGAGAAGCCGCACATCCGGGTCCATCCCGTCCATGCCCTTCTGTCCTATCGGCTTGAAAAACCCCACCTTCGCGAGATTGGCCTCGAGCAGGTTCACCAGGCCAAGCGCCACCATGCTCTTGCCGCTCCCTCGCTGCGTGGCGGTTACCAGTACACTTTTGCTCATGGTTCGCTCCCTCTTTCCTTGCGTCGGTCCCCGGGGCTGTCAGCCCGGTCCGGTCCCGCTCGCGCGACTTCGCGCCAACGATTCGGGGCAAGGTATCACCGAGTGGGCCCTCGGGCAAGAAAAAGTCGCTCGAATCGTGCTTGACGGGAGCCTGGGTCGTTGGTATGGATGTGCGATGGTGCCTGCGCTGGCCGGAACGGACCGGACGCTGGGCCGTCTTCAACAGTATTGGTGTTCTTTGACGGAGGTTGATATGAGGAAAGGGCTGCTTCTGGGGCTTGCTGGATTGCTTTCCCTCGGAACAGGGTTCTCTGCGTTTGCGGACCAGACCACCTATGGTGCGGCCGGGTGCGGGGTGGGGTCCATCGTTTTCGGCGATCAGGAAGGGTATGTCCAGTTGTTCGCGGCCACAACCAATATCATTTTCTTCAACCAGACGTTCGGTATCACGTTTGGAACCTTCAACTGTGGCACCAGTGCACTCGATTCTCTCGGCGCCCGCGTGTTCATCGAGGCCAATCGGGAGGTCCTGGCAAAGGACATCGCACGGGGCACGGGGGAGACCATCACCAACCTGTCCGCCCTGGCCGGGTGTGCGGACGAATCCCAGGTGGGCGCAGCGCTCCAGCAGGATTTCCTCACAATCTTCCCGGACCAGTCGGTATCGACGGAAGAGGTGAGCGATGCTATCATGAATACGCTGAGCGATCCCTCGCTTCAGTGTCAGGGCATCGGTTGAGTTCCGCCTCCCATTGCTGAACATGCCTTGGGGGGCCGCCTGCGCGGCCCCCTTTTCTCATGCAACCGGATTGGCACCACAGTCATCCCTTCACATGAGCCTGCGTATTGCCATCTGGACCCTGGCGGTTCTGGGGATCGGAATCGGGTCGGCGCTTGGAGCCGACCTGGACGAAGAATCCCGGGTGGAAGCACTGGTGGCGCGTGCCGGGGCGGAAGGTCTCGGGCTGTCCGAAGCGTGGCTTCGTCTGGGGCACTGGCGGCGTACCCCGTTCGGTGGGTGGAAAAGCGAGGCGGACGGTCCGGCGTTTTTTCTGGCTGACAACGGAAAGTGGGATCCCGAGGCGGAGTTGGAGGCCACGATCCGGGCTTTCCATGCCACCGAATGGGAGCAAGTACCTGACTGGCTTCCCGCAGCCCGGCGTGGAGCCGATACCGGTTCCCAGGAGGACGTGCCCCAGGGTGGGAATTCGGACCGAGCCGGTGCGGCCGGGCTGAGGCCAGACTCCATTGCTCCGTGGGAAAGCCTTCCGCACCCCCTGTGTCGTTTCCCTGCCCGCCTTCGGTTTCTCGAGGCCACTCTTGGGCTTGACCGGAGCAAGCTGCCTCGAGTGGATTGTCCCGGCCTGGCGGAGTTTCGGAGCGCCATGTCCGTGGTGGGTGTGGACCTGGTTTTCTCCTCCTACTACCTGAACAGTCCGGCATCTGCGTTTGGGCACACCTTCCTTCGCGTCGAGCGGGCGGGGACCTGGATTCGTGGGGAGCGAAAGGACCTGCTCGATTTCGGGATCGACTTCTCGGCCGAGGTGGATACCGAAAATCCCATTGCCTACGTGGTCAAAGGGCTCACCGGCATGTTCCCGGGCCGGTTCCACAGGATTCCCTATTACTACAAGGTGCGTGAGTACAGCGACTACGAGGCCCGGGATATCTGGGAGTATCATCTCGCCCTGGACCAACCCACCCTGGACACCCTGATCGACCACATCTGGGAACTCGGCTGGACCCATTTCGACTACTACTACCTCGACGAGAACTGTTCCTATCACGTGCTCGGCGCCCTCGATGCCGTGGTGCCACAATTCGACCTCCTGGCACGCCTCAAACCCGTGGTCGTGCCCGTCGATACCATCAAGGCCCTGTTCAGCACCCCCGGTCTCGTGTCGGACGTCCGCTTCCGTCCCTCCCTCCGTTCCCAGTTCCTGGCCCGGGTCCAGGGCTTCGATCGTACCATGGCACGGGCCGTCCGGGATCTGGTCGGTGACCCGGATTCCCCCATCCCGGACACCCTGACCCTGGAGCAGCAGGTGCGCGTTCTGGACGCAGCGCTCGACCTGACAGACCTCCGGTTCGCCGATGAGATTGTCTTCGAACCAGAGTCCCACGGGGCGGCACTCAAGCAGTCCTTGCTCGTGCGTCGGGCATCCCTGGGGGTCCCAAGTGAACCCCTGGACGTGCAACCCACCACGGCCTCGGCACACCTGGGGCACGGCTCCTCTCGGATGGGCGTGGGCGTCGGCGTCCAGTCTTCCGGAAACCTGGTCCTCCAGTACGACTTTCGCGTCGCACTCCACGACCTTGCTGATCCTCCTACAGGCTATCCCGAGACGTTCCAGATCGAGTTCCTGCCCCTTACACTCCAGCTCGAGCCTGCGACAGGCAAGGTACGGTTGGAACGCTTCTCTCTTGTCGATGTCGTGTCCATCAATCCCATCACCTGGTTCGATCATGATAGTACGTGGCGGTTCCAGCTTGGGGCGCGGACACTGAGACAGAACGGATGTCCGGATTGCACGGTGGCCACGGTGTCTGCAGGCGGTGGCGGCGCCGTGTCCCTGGCGAACGGGGCGCTGACCTGTTTTCTCACCGCGGACGCCCTGATCATGGCGGGTCCCGACCTGGTGGGCTTTTACGGGGCGCCCGTGTGGACCGGGCTCGGCCCGGGGGCGGGTATTCGGATTCGGCCCTGGTCGCGTCTCGTGATGGTGGCCTCGGGCCGGTGGGTGTGGCTCCCGTGGCAAGGCCCCGGTGCCATCTGGGACCTGGGCGCCCGGATGCGTCTCCAGGTGCTGCCTCGAGTCGCCGTGGACCTTGAGGTGCGGGCCGAACCGGTCTCGTCGGAGGTCTTGTTGTCGACTTTCTTCTATTACTGAAGTAGACGGTGTCCTGAGCACCGGTCGCAGCGGGTGCGATCGAGCGGGTCTTCCTGGATGAGGGGAGGAGGACGAGCATGCAAGGCAGGATACTGGCCCTGGCCCTGGTCCTGGTGGGTACGATCTGGTCGAGCCAGGCGCAGGGGGCCGGCGATGTCGATCCAGGCATCCCAGGCTCGGAGGTGTTGGCGACCGACATCTACGACGCGGAGAACCTCGCATTCGATACTCGCGGACGGTTGTTCGTGACCGGCGGCGACGGTCTGCACCTGATTGTATTCGGCCAGGATGGGCAGGTGGTCCAGGTGACGCGGCATGTGCTGGGTCTCGAAGGCAACTTTGTGGGGGTGGCTCTGGGGCCGGATGGCCATCTTTACGTCGGCAATGTGCGCGGGCGTCGCGGGCAGGTGTTGCGGGTCGACATCGAGTCTGAGGGGTTCCCGTTCACCGTCTACTACGAAGGGGAACTCGTGACCCCGAACGGACTTCGGTTCGACGATGATGGGAGTCTCTACGTGGCGGATTTCGGCTACTATCTACCGGGCAAGGGCGCCCTGTGGCGTCTCGAGCCCGGTCCGGATCCGGCCGTGGCCGTGGCCGAGCGGGTGGTGGACGGCGTGACCGGGGTCAACGGGATCGCCATCGACCGCCGTCTGGGCCGACTCTATTTCACCCGCACCCTGTCCGGCAAGGTGTTCTACCTCGAGCGCCAGTCTTCCGGGCGGTTCGGGGGTGAGGTCACGCGCCTGATCGACTTCGATCTTCCCGGACCCCGGTTCCCCATCGTGGACGACCTGGCGCTGGACGCAGAAGGCAACCTCTACGTGTGCCTCTACAATGCCAACGAGATACGTATCGTCTCTCCGGAAGGCGCCTGGACGCACACCCTGGCGCCCGAGGGCCTGAAACACCCGACCGCCGTTGCATTCGGGGTACTCGAGGGCGATACCCGGAACCTGTACATCACCCAGAAGGGGCGTATTCTGGCGCACGACCGCAGAGGGGGTGACCGTGTCTCGAGGCTTCTGGACGTGGCCGCCCCCTACCGGCTACCGTTTGTAGCCGAGCGGTCGCGGGGCGGAGGGGTCGAGGGGAACACTGGGGGCAGGTGAGAGGCGGTGCGGTCTGCAGGTTCGGTCGTTGGAGGCTGGACCGTTCGTTTGGAGGAAGCATGGAGGAGACGAGTCGCAAGGGACAGTGGATCCAGACGTTCACCGGACTCTGCTTCTGGCCCCTGGACCCGCGTCCAGAGGAGATTCGGATCGAGGACATCGCTCATGCTCTGTCCCTGCAATGTCGTTTCAATGGGCACTGCCGCGCATTCTACAGTGTGGCGCAGCACAGCGTGCTGGTGGCCGAACTGGTGGAGCGCTTCCAGCCCGAGGCGGCCCTGGCCGGGTTGCTTCATGACGCTTCGGAGGCCTACCTGTCGGACTTGCCCAGACCGTTGAAGAACGAGCCGGACATGGCCTTCTACCTCGAGGCGGAGGCACGGCTTCAGGAGGTGGTGCACGTGCGGTTCGAACTTGACGGCGAGCTGTCGAGGCGCATCGTTGAATGGGCGGACGATGTGTTGCTCGCCACCGAGGCCAGGGACCTCATGCGTGTGCCGGTTCGACGATGGGAGGCGCTCCCTGCGCCGCTGCCCGACCCCATCGATCCGATGTCGCCGAAGGAGGCGGAGCAGGCTTTTCTGGAAAGCTTTGAGCGGTTGCGAACCGGGCGGAGCACCGGAGCTTTTTGACTTGCAATCCTGAGTGAAAGCACTCAATACTCGATAGTTGGCGGCGCCGTGGTGGCGTCGGGTTGCTCTCAAGATGGAGGTCCAAAATGAAGTTGTCGACAATGGGTACCCTGGCTGTCTCCGCGGTGGCCATCGGAGGGTTTGCGATGTTGGCCCAGGCAGGCACCCTGCACGATCGAGGGTTCGTGATCGGGGACACCTGGTTCCAGAGTCACGAAGCGTTCAACGAATCGGGCGGCCGCTGCGCAACGCGTCATCCGGGGCCGGCCGAGGCGGAAGCGATCGAGGAGGCGTTCCAGTCCCTCATGCGCACGGACGGCGCCACCCTGGCCCAGATCGAGATTCCCATCGTGTTCCACATCATGCTGAACGACACGGGCACCATCGGTGACGTCACCGACGCGCAGGTGCAGGCCCAGGTGCGGGTGCTCAACGACGCCTACGCCGGGTGCGGTGTCACCTTCACACTGGCGGACATTCAGCGGCACCGGGACGACGAGTGCTACCGGATGTCGAACGAGCGCGTTTGCAAGAGCCGGTACCAGGTGGATCCGTACCACAACCTCAACCTGTATGCCGCGAGCCTGGGTGGCGGCCTGCTCGGATGGGCCACGTTCCCCTGGTCTCTGGACAACGATCCGGAGATGGACGGCGTGGTGATCCTCAACGAGTCTCTGCCCGGCGGGTCGGCTTTCCCCTACAACGAAGGGGACACGGGTACGCACGAAGTGGGCCACTGGGTCGGCCTGTATCACACCTTCCAGGGCGGCTGCTCTTTCCGCAACGACTACGTGTTCGACACGCCCGCCGAAGGTACGTCCACCGCTGGCTGCCCCACCAGCAAGGATACCTGTCGGGCCCCGGGAATGGACCCGGTCCACAACTACATGGATTACTCCACCGATTCCTGCATGGATGAATTCACCGAGGGTCAGTGCAAGCGCATGAACAACATGCTCCAGAGCTATCGGACCGACCTCCTGTAACCCTTGTTTCGTCGCCACTTCCCGCCACGCCGCACACCGACTGAATGTCCTCCCCGGCCCGGGCATCTCCGGCCTACCCACGTCACGCGGGTGCTTTTTCCACGATCATCAGGCAGGTGGTAGACTTGCTGGAAAAGGACTCTCCGCCGACACGCCATGGCGCCGGACAGCCTGCGGCAAGGATCACGGTCGGGATGGGGCCGGGTCCACATCGACTGCTGTCGGTTGACTCTGCCTGACCGGCTCGACCCGCTCACCGCCCCTGCGGAGAGAACGGACCATCTCGATCTTGCCCAGGCCCAGGATGAAGCAGCACAGCAGCATGACTCCGGCGAGCATCCACATCAGGCGGTGGGTATGACTGTCATCCAGTCGTGCCACGGCACGGCGCCCCAGGCCCTCCTCGTCGCGAAGGGCGCCAGACATGTCTCCTCGCCATCGGCCCGCAGGCAACCGGCCCGTCCGCCACGGGCGTGGGCGGTCGCAGCGAGGTGCGTCCAGGGCCGGTTCCGGGTGCTCCTCGTTGATGTACATCGCGCATCTCCGCTGGTGGAACGGGGGTATCGCAGTTCCATCCTGGTTGACGGCATTCGGCGAGGGAGCATGAGCAAAAAAGGGACACCCAGGCAGGCCCGATCACGCTCGGGTCAACGGGGCACAGGCTCGAGCCGGATGAGCCGAGGCGTTCTGTCCCCGTAGGCATACGGCATGCCGTTGTTGTCCAGCACCATGTAGAGGTTGCCACGGTCGTCTTCTGCAACACCTTCGACCAACCCGAATCGGTTCGTCTCGGTTGCCACTCCTTCCAGCCCCAGTTCTTCCTCCAAGAGCGCTTCGAATCGAGCGGTCCGGATACAGAACACCGCATCCCCTTCGGGACAGTCGTCCAGGTTCACCTCGAGCAACTCGCCCTTGTTCCGGTCGGTGAGCAACAGCCTGCCGTCAGAACGCCTGAAGGTCGCCCCGGTCTGGGTGGCGTTGACCGGCAACCCGAGGCGGAACACGCGCAGCAGATGAAAGTCTTCGGCATCCTGGGGCGAAACCAGGTACTCGAGCACCACCGGGACCTTGCCTCGCTTGCGTTCTTCGAATACGAACACGTGGGTCCCGTCCGCCCCCAAACGCACGGCAAGAGCCTCCACCCCGTTGTTGCCGTTGTTGATGATGGGGGTCTCCCACGGACCACCGACCAGATGCCCGTCAGGTGTGATCTTGAACACCACCGAGCGAGCATGACCGTTGGGCCCCGTGCCGCCGCAGGCCGGCACCCGGGCAACCCGCTCGTCCCCGATGAACAGCCCGCCATCGGCCGGGTCCACCGCGATGGCCTCGAGGTCGCAGGGGCGGATGGCCGGGTCCAGGTGGAGCGGACGTACGTCGCGCAAGGTCCTGCCGTCCGGGCTGAGCACGAGCTTGACCACCACGAGTGCCGGGTCGAACCCGTCCCGGGCGATCGCACTCCCGTCGCACACGGTCCAGAGCACGATACTGCGGTCCTCCAGGCGGCCTCCAAACGCGAGGCCGGAGGGGTTGGAGACCAGGTCTTCGGGAAGAAACAGAACATCCGTGAACCGGTAGTTCCGCTCAGCAGGCGGTTGAAACACAATGGTGCGCACCGACGAGCCGGGGCTCGAGGGCGTTGTCCGGGGTTCGGCATGCCGGCAACCCGGGACGCTCCCGAGGAGCAGGGAAAGGAGGAAGGCAAACAGGGCCTTGGAGTCGCGGGGTACAGCTCGAGTCATGGTGCGCATTCACGTGGCCGCCTGAACGAGGCCCCTGCCTCTCCGGGGCGGCGAGCAGCCTGTGCCGGTCCGCTCGGGTTGGTCGCCTCTGAGTTCATCAGGGTGCATGTTACCGCTCCTGCGCAAAACATGCAAGGACTACCTGGATGACCTCGAGTGCGCTCCCTGCCGGCGGCGCAATCGGCTGGGCCGGCGCCGGGGCCCGGGGACGGCTGGGCCGCGTGGTGTGGGCACGATGTCAGAGGGCGGCAGGGCAAGGGGCCAGGCGCCTGTCGTGGGCTCCGTGCTCAGGGCTCCTCAGGGCTCCTCAGGGCTCCAGGGCTCGAGGCAGCTCAATGGTGAAACAGGTTCCCTGGTCGCTGCTCGAGGTGATGGCCACCCGACCCTGGTGGGCCTGGATGATCCGACGGACCACCGAAAGCCCGACGCCCGCGCCCGGATAGGCCTCGTAACTGTGCAGTCGATAGAAGAGGTCGAAGACCGCCTCATGGTACCGGGAGTCGATCCCGATTCCGTTGTCTCGCACTTCGATCCTGGCGCAGCGATCATCGGCCCCGGCGTCCACGGCCACCACCTGGACCTTGGGGGCTTCCGCCTCGCAGTAGGTGATGCCGTTGCGGATCAGGTGCCCGAACGCGGTCCCCAGCGCCGTGGGGTCCCCCAACACCACCGGGAGGCGAGAGTCGATGACCACCGTTCCATGGCGCTGCGTGACGAACGGCCGCAGGGTCGTCCGGACGTGACGTAGGACCTCCACCAGGCAGCAAGGCCGCAGGTGGGTGATACGTCGCGTGCAGCGGGCGTACTCACTCAGCCCGATCAGTTGCTGCCGCATCCGTTCGGCCGTGTCGTCGAGCGCCTTGAGGTAGGCCTTGGCCTTGTCCGGGAGGAGGTCGCCGAAATCCTCGAGGAGGAATCGGCCGATGGCCTGCATGCCGCGGAGGGGTTCCCGCAGTTCGTGAGACGTTCTGGAGAAGACGGCATCGATCTCCTCCGTGGACCATCCGGTGTTGGGTTCGATGGGCCGGCCGACGTGGGTCATCGATCCGGCGGAATCCCGGGACGTGGGAGAGTCTTCCTGGGTCGCTTCCGCCCGCGCCTCGGGTTCGTGGGCCCGGGTGGGCGTCACCGGTCTGGAAAACGGCTTCCGAAGCGGCCGTCTTCCGGATGCCTGGTCGACTCTGCGGGCCGTCCGTCCACCCGGCCCGTGCCGGCTTGCTGTCTGCACCGCCGTGCCGTCCACGCCGGCAAAGGCGTCCAGCGCTGCGCGCCTCGCCACCTGGAGCCAGGATCGAAGTTGCCCAAGGGACACCCCACGGCGATTGCACACCTCGGCCGGTCCCAGGGGCGACCCGAACGCCTCCACCAGGATTTCCCACTTTTCCTGCGGGGTGTATTCCTGTCGGACCATCGCCACCCCCTCCGGTCCCTTGCCCCGAACGAATGCCTCCTCCGGCACAGGGCCACCACCTCCACCGCCTCGAGGGCGGGGCCGCCGACCCGGCACGTGCGCAGGACCGTCTCGCTGTATAGTCGACCCAACGGAGACGCTTTTCAACTAGATTATGAGTCTCGCAGTCGCTTTCAGACATCACTCGCGCGATCGCTCATCGCCCTTCGTGCGCCGCCGGAATGGGAGCACCCGATGTCTTTCCCCTGGAACGCGCGGCGAATCGGTCTCCACTCGCTTCACATGGACCACCTCGGCCTCCAGCATTCGCAATACCGTCTCCCGGACCTCGAGCGGGTCGACTCGTCCTCCTGCCTGCCCCGGTGTGTCGAACATGTCACGAACGGTGCGCCTGCCGTCGATCCGGGCCAGGATTCGACGCCATGCGTGGTCGATCCGGAGCACCACCACTCCCCGACGATGGCGCCGGCACAGCAGGTGCGTGGGGTGCACGGCAGCCGACTCGAGCTGGGCGTCGGCCTCCAGGGCGAGCACATCGTAGGGGAATGTGGTCCACCGCTGTCCCGGGTTGAGCTGGAGCACGCATGCTTCCAGGTCGGCGACGCGATAGGGTGCTCCTTTCCGCGGTCGAAACAGGGCGTGAGGTCCGGTTTTCCAGTATTCGAAATCGATCAGGGCTTCCAGAGGCGGGCGTCGGTCCACCTTGCCGGCTTCCTGGAGCAAGCGGCGTCCGAATTCGAGGAGGATGCGGCGGGAGGACGGCCGTGACAGCGGGGTGGGGCGGTCGTGGATACTCCGGGCGAGCCTTTCGACGAGTCGGGACGGCCCGTGTGCGGCAATGTTGGCGAGGGCGCGGAGCGAGGCGGGGAACGTGGCCAGGATGGGTTGGATACGGCTATGCAGGAGTCGAATGCGGGCCAGGTCTTCCGGGGCGGTGTGGGCGGTGGTCACGATGTGGTGGCGGCAGTCCACGGCGATGACAGGTGGGGCGGTCCCGTTCCGGGCTGAAGACTGCCCCTGGTTCTCGGGCACGTGGCCGGGAGAGACCTGGGGGGCGCGCAGGAACGGGTGGCCGGGCCACAGGGCGGCGGGTATGACCTCCACGTGGCCTGCTCCGGCGGTGACGTGGTAGTCGAACCAGCGTTCCATGGCCTCCCGGTCGTCCTCCGGGTGCCCGACGACGAGCCGAAGGGTGGTGTGGAATCCTTCCTGGACCAGCCGGGCGACCTGGTCCCGGTCCGGGCGGTCCCGACACCGGTCTCCTCGAGCACCGATGAGGTCGGGCTCGAGCACGATATCGGTGACGCCTGCGCGGTGGAGCAAGGCAATGGTTTTGCTGTCCGGCACGGTCTTGAGGGAGAGTGCGATGGGGAGGGCGTGGTCGATTTCGCCGAGCATGCGGAGGACCCACCGCAGGTGGACCGGGTTGATGTCCGCCGGGTCCGGAATCAGCGCGATGCGTTCTGGAGCCATCTCGAGGAGGAATTCGAAGTCCTGGCGGATGCGGGGGATGGGGAGGGGACGAATCGGGCCGTCCATCACGTCCAGTGGCAGCGGGGAGAATGGAATGGGGCCTCGAGCAATCTCGAGGCAGGCCGTCTGTCCCGGGCGAGGTGGAGGGAAATGGCCCGGTGCGAACGGGGAAGGGAGGTGTTCTGGGTGGACCGGACCGGGGGGGGCGGAAGCGGTCTGGACGGAGTCCTTGCGCCGGACGGCCAGGCCGGATGGGATGGGGGCCTGTTCGGTGCCGTGCCAGGACATGGCGGTGCTGCAGAACGCGGCCATCGTCGCTTCGGGCTCTCCCCACACGGCCGCGCTCGCCTGGGGATGTCGTGTCAGGAACCATTCGGCATGAGCCGGTGACACGAGAGTCGGACCGAGGAAGACGAACCGGGCTCCAGGCAGGCCCGGTGCGACACGGGAAAGGAGAGAGGAGAAGTCGGTGGCGCACTCGGGCTGAAGCCACAGGCCCACGACCGAGGGCGAGCACGCGAGGAGGTCGACGACGAGGCGAGTGGTCTCATCGGGCCTGAAAGAGAAGGTGTGGGCGCTCCAGCCAGGGACGTTCCGGGCGACGAAGGCGGCGACCGAGGCGGCGCCCAGTGCCGAGATGTTCGTGGAGAGCGCGTCGTCGGCGACGATGATCAGTTGGTGTTTCGCCCCTGGCATGGCAGGAACCTCCCGGTTGGAAGCTTTCGTGTGCCAGTGAATTTCGGTGCGGACCGGCCGGCCGCATGCCCGGGATTCTGGATAGCGTAGAACGCAGGAGACTGGACGTCAACCTTTCCCCGTGGTAAGTACCCGGTGATTCCCCTCGAGCGTCCGGGGGAGGCTGTCGAGGGGTCCGTTTGCGCAGGGGGACCATATTATGGGAATGGTGTTCGACCCCAAGAATCCACGGGCAGTGGAGGTGGCCCGGTTCCTGGAGGCCAGCGGCGCCCCGGAAAAACTCTCACCCGAGATCACGCTGGTGATCGGCGGGGATGGGTTCATGCTGCGCACGGTGCGCGAGCGGTACCGGCCGGATGCGGTGTTTCTCGGGATCAACTGCGGTCGTCTCGGGTTTCTCCTCAACGACCTCCCCGCCCGGCTGGAGGAGTTGCCGGACCTGATTCTGTCCGACAGGCTGCGGATACGCACGTTCCCGCGTATCCAGATGGTGGCCCAGGACGCCGAGGGGCGGAGTTTCGAGGCCCGGGGGCTCAACGATGTCTACCTTCAGCGCGCCGGTGGCCACGGGTGCCATCTCAAGATCTGGATAAACGGTGTGGTCGTGGTGGAGCACATGGTGTGCGACGGACTGATCTTTTGCACATCGCTTGGGTCCACCGCGTACAGTTTCTCCGCAGGCGCGTCCCCCTGCCATCCCTCCCTCGACGTGCTCGGCGTGACCCCCATTTGCCCGCATGCTCCGCGCCTCCCACCTCTCTATGTGCCCCTGGCCTCCACCGTGGAGGCCCACGTCATCAACCCCGAGTTGCGGCCGGTCACCGCGGTCGTGGACGGCTATGAGTACGGCACCATTACTCGAGTCCTGATTCAGGACGGCCAGGAACCGGTCCGGCTGGCCTTCTTCCCCGGACACCACTTCACCAAGACCCTCGTGAGCAAGTTGCTCATCACCTGAGCGGTCGGCGCACGTGCCAATCGTGGCATGCGATTTGATATTGACCGGTTGGGACGAACGACTAACATGGTTTCTGTCGGAGGAGCAACCATGCCCATGGTGTCATCGTCATCGATCGGGTCGTTCCCGCGGGCAGTAGTGGTGGTCGGAGCCTGGGTCCTTGGGGTCTGCTTCCAGGCTCACGCCGGAGATGTCGTGCTCGAGGACCCGGCAGGATACGTTTGGGACCTCGATGCGGACGCCTACGGGCACGTGATCGATGGGACGGACAACGCCTACGACCTGTGGCCGGACCTCTGCCTCCCCGGCGGAGCCGCCGGTGGGACGTGCTCGACCGAAGAGATCTATCGCGTCAGTTCAGAAGCCGGGTTGGAGGTGGATGGACGTCAGGTCGTGATGTCGTCTCTCACGATCGGCAATCTGTCGGTACGACGGAAGATCTTCGTACCCGCCCAGGGAGCGGCCTTCGCCCGGTACCTCGAGATTCTGTACAATCCGGCCCTGCGGCCCGTGTCGGTCGACGTTCGGTTGGGCACCGTGGATGCGGCCGGCGGGCGTCTGGGGGCGGGAGACAGCACCGTGGTCACGGCCACGTTCGACAAGGACACCGACCTCGAGCCCGGGGACGACTGGTGGTGTACCGACGACGCCCTGGATGGCGGAGGGGCTCCGGCGATTGCCCACGTGGTCCGTGGGAGTGGCGGGCGGGTGACCGTCGGCGCGGTCCAGGTCGGTGCGTTTGACGGCGGCCCGGGAAGCATCTACTGGGAATACCAGAACGTCACGATTCCGGCGCGGAGCACCGTGATTCTGCTCCATTTCGAGGTGCAGGCATCGACGCGGGCCGAGGCCGAGGAGATGGCACGCGCGCTGCACGATGGGCCGGTGGACATGCTCGAAGGCATGACCTCCGAGGAGGTCGACGCCGTTGTCAACTGGGACCTCGAGTTCGTGCCCACCGCCGACGCGGGTGGACCGTACTCCGGCGACGAGGGCGTGGCCCTGGCACTGGACGGTTCCGCCTCCTCGGACCCAAATGGGGACATCGTGCTCTACGAGTGGGACTGCACCAACGATGGCACCGTGGATGTCTCCGACGCTTCTCCCACCGGGTCGTCCTGTGTCTATCCAGACGAAGGTAGTTACACCCTCCGCCTGGTGGTGACAGACGCCACCGGGTTCTCGGCCACCGACACCACGCCGGTCACGATCGCGAATGTGGCCCCGTCCATCGATGCCCTGAATCTGCCCCAGGCGGTGTCGAGGGGGACACGTTGACCTTCTCCGCCGCGGTCTCCGACCCGGGCGCAGAGGACCGCCTGACCTACTTCTGGAGTTTCGGCGATGGCACCACGTCCACCAGCGTCTCCCCCTCCAAGGTCTATGTGGACGACGGCACCTTCGAAGTCTCCTTGACCGTGTCCGACGGAGACGGTGGGAGCAGCAGCGCAACGGCGTCGTTGACCGTCCTCAACGCACCGCCGACCATCGCCATCCTCAACGTCCCCGCTCTGGGGGACGAAGGGGCTTCTCTCGGGTTCAGCGCGTTCGTGTCCGACCCGGGTACCAGCGACACGTTGACATTTTTCTGGGATTTTGGCGACGGCATTGTCCAGGACGGGGTGGCTCTCTCCTCGGTGACGCACACCTATCTTTCCGAGGGGGATTACACCGTCACCCTGACCGTCCAGGACGACGACGGGGGCAGCGTCCAGGATGCAGGCGCGATCACGATCAACAACGTGGCTCCCTTGATCCTCGAGTTGAGCGGGCCCGCCACCGGAGACGAAGGGGACACCTTCTCGTTCGAAGTCTCCGCCACCGACCCTGGCAACGACCCGCTCAGCTATGCCTGGGATTTCGGGGACGGAACGACAGGAACCGGAGCAGCCGTCTCTCACGTCTTCACGGACGATGGCACCTACGACGTGGTCGTCACCGTGTCTGACGACGACGGCGCCGCCACCAGCACAGCACTCCAGGTCGCGGTCGCCAACGTGGCTCCCATCATCCAGTCGATCACCGGTCCGTCCTCCGCCGATGAGGGAGACCAGGTCACCTTTGCGGCCAGTGTCATCGATCCGGGGGACGATACCGTGACCTACGTGTGGGATTTCGGCGACGGAACCTCCGGGGAGGGTCTCCAGGTCAGCCACACCTATGCGGACAACGGCGTCTACAACCTCTTGCTGGAGGCATCCGACGAGGACGGCGGTATCTCCGTGGCCTCGGGCAGCCTCGAGGTGCTCAACGTGCCGCCGACCATCGTCAGCCTCGAGGGACCCACCACCGGGAACCAGGGGCAGGTGCTCCAGTACACCGCCGCCGCCACCGATCCGGGCCAGGACATGCTCACCTATGCCTGGGATTTTGGAGACGGTACCGAGGAACAGGGAGTGGACCTCACCTCGGTGACCCACACCTATCAGGGCGCAGGCGCCTACGCACTCGTGCTCACCGTGTCCGACGAGGACGGTGGGCATGTGACCGCAGAACGCACGGTCAACATCGACAACGGCGCACCCGGGATCTCCCGGTTCGACGTGCCGACCAGCGCGCTCGAAGGCGACCTCGTCCAGATGACGGTCTCCGCCGAAGACCCGGGCGGTGATCCGCTCGTCTACACCTGGGACTTCGGAGACGGGGGCGACCCGGTGGCCGGGGAGGGCCTCGACAGCGTCACCCACGCCTACAGGGACGAGGGGAGTTATGTCGTGGAGGTCCGGGTCTCGGACCCGGGGGGGCTGGAAGCCCGGGCCAGCCGAACGATCGGCGTGGAAAACGCGCCGCCCGCGATCCTGTCGCGCACGGTTCCGGAGACGGTGGAGGAAGGCGAGGTCTTCGTGGTCGAGGTGGTGGCCGAGGATCCAGGAGTCGACGATGTGGTCACCTGCGTCTGGGACTTTGGAGACGAAACCGGAGAAGTGTCCGGCCTGTCTGTGAGTCACGCCTACGTGCAAAACGGGACCTACACCATCCGTGTCATCGTGTCCGATGACGACGGCGGCGCAGTCATGGAAACCTTCTCCCTGCCGGTGACCAACGTGCCCCCGGTCATCCACGAGCTATCCGGACCTCGAAGCTTGAACGAGGGCCAGGAGGGCACGTGGCTTGCCGACGTGGTGGATCCCGGCGCGGACACCTTGAGCTACAACTGGGCGTTCGGAGACGGATTGACCACGACCGAGGTCGAGGCGGTGCACGCTTACTCCCGCGAGGGCACCTACACGCTGTCCCTGGTGGTGACCGACCAGGACGGTGGCATGGATAGCCTGGAGATCGAGGTGGCGGTCAGCAACCTTCCGCCTGTTCTCGAGGCGGTCACCATTCCCACGAACGGGAACGAGGGGGACGGGCTCACCTTCTCGGTCACCGCCTCGGACCCGGGGGGCGGCCCGCTCGCCTATGCCTGGGACTTCGGCGACGGCAAGGGCGGGTCGGATGCCACCGTGATCCACGCCTATGCAGACGACGGGACGTACCAGGCGGCCGTGACCGTCACCGACGAGACCGGGACCGAGACGCGGGCCGAGGGCACGGTGGTGATTGCGAACCTGCCTCCTGAAGCGGCGGTGCCCGGGGTACCGGCTTCGGCCGGGGAAGGGGAGTCGGTTGAGGTCGCGGTGTCCTTTTCCGATCCAGGGCCTGGCGACGTGCTGACCGCGAGCCTCATCTGGGGAGATGGGTCCTCGTCGCCGGTCACCAGCGGAGAACCTGCGTTCCACGCCTTCGTGGACGAAGGCACCTACGAGATTCGGCTCAAGGTCGCAGACGACGACGGCGCCATCGTGGTGAGCGATCCGGCCACGATCGAGGTGGTCAACCTTCCTCCTACGATCGTATCGTTTTCTGGAACCCTGTTCGGCCAGGTGGGGGAGACCTTCTCTTTCACCGCGCAGGCCACAGACCCGGGTGAGGAGGACCTGCTCATCTTCACTTATGACTGGGGAGACGGCACGACTCCGGACAGCGGCGAGGGCATGGCCACCGCCACGCACCAGTACACCGCAGTGGGGAACTACCAGGTCACCCTCACCGTGACCGACGGGGATGGAGGGGAGGCCGCCGCCACCCTTGCCGTGAACGTGGAGACCGGCGCTCCCTATTTCGTTGCATTCGATGTGCCGACCCAGGGGAACGAGGCCGAACCCCTGCTCTTCTCCGCCCAGGCACGCGACTCGGCCGACCAACCCCTCGTCTACACCTGGGACTTCGGCGACGGGACCGCCACCATCACCGGAGAGGACCAGACCGAGGTCGCCCACACCTACTCGGACGACGGGACGTACCTGGTCAAGGTCACCGTGATCGACCCCGATGAACTCACCGCATTCCGGAGCGCCGAGGTCCTGGTGCGCAACCTCCCCCCGGTCATTCTTTCCGATCCTCCGCCCGGCGAGGCCCGGGAGGGAACGCGCTACGTGCACCAGGTGGAGGCGGAAGACCCGGCAGGGGAAGTCGACCCACTCACCTTCTCACTCCAGGACGCTCCCGAGGGAATGGCCATCTCCGATTCGGGATTGATCGAGTGGACGCCGACCCTGGAGCAGGCCGAGGCGGGAGAGATCGCGTTTGCCATCGTGGTTTCGGACGACGACGGTGGGACGACCGAGCAGGCCGTGCAAGTCCAGGTCTTCTTTGTGGACGAAGACATGGATGGCATGCCCGACTCGTGGGAGGCTCTCAACGGACTCGACCCGGGCCGGGACGACGCGGACGAAGATCTGGATGGAGACGGGATTTCCAACCTGGAGGAGTACCTGGCCGGGAGTGACCCCGACTCGTCGAACGCCCCGGGGCCGCCCGATATCGTCTCCCCGCCCATCGGTTCCGAGGTGGCGGCCCTCCCCGTCACCCTGCAGGTGGGCAACGCCTCCGACGTGGACGGCGACGCCCTGACCTACAGCTTCGAGCTTTACGAGGACGCGGCACTCTCCATCCTCCTCGCCTCTGCCCGCGAAGTGCAGGAGGGCGAGGAGACGACCGCCTGGCAGCCGGGCGTCCCTCTCCTGGAAAACCACGCCTACTGGTGGCGGGCTCGAGCCTACGATGGCAAGGCCTACGGACCGTGGTCCGAGGTGGCCGACTTCCGGATCAACGTGCACAACGAGCCCCCGTCCGCCCCGGTGGTGAGCGCGCCGCTGGATGGAGACACGGTGGACGATGTCCGTCCGGTGCTCGAGGTGGTGAATGCAACCGATCCCGATGGGAGTGTGCTCACGTACGGATTCGAGGTATTCGACGAGGAAGGGACACGCGTGGCCTGGTCCGGGGATGTGGCCGAGGAAGCGGACGGGACGACCGGGTGGATGGTGGAACCGGCCTTGACCTGGGATACTGGATACACGTGGCATGCCCGTGCCGCGGATCCCCAGGGCCTGGTCAGCCCCTGGACCGAGCAGGTTTCGTTTTTCGTGGCCCAGGGCAATGCTGCCCCGGAACCACCCACCATCCTGGAGCCGGCCGACGGGAGCCGAGTCGGGAACGACCAGCCCACGTTGGTGGTGGCCAATGCCTGGGATCCGGACGGAGACCTGCTCGAGTACCAGTTCGAGCTGGACCGGTCGCCCACGTTCGACACGGATGCGTTGGTCCAGTCCGGGCCGGTCGCGGAGGGCGAGGATGGCCGGACCTCGTGGCAGGCGCCCGGGGCACTGGAGGAGAATGCAGTCTACGTGTGGCGCGTCTCCGCCACCGACGGGCAAGCCTGGTCGGAGTGGGTCGTGGCCGATTTTCGGGTCGACACGGTGAACGACCCGCCTGGGGTGCCCGTGCTTCAGAACCCATCCGACGGGGCGGTGGTGGCTGAAGGTTCCTTGAGCCTGTCCCTGGTTCCCACCCAGGATCCGGACGGGGAGGCGGTGACTTACACCTTCCTGGTGCGGCGCGAGGGAGGGGACCCGGTGTGGGAGGACCCGGGCGTCGAGGCCCCGGCAGAGGGGCTGGTGGCGACCACCCTGGACACGGCAGACCTTCCCGACGATACATACCAGTTCGCATGGACCGCGTTTGCCACCGATGCTCGAGGGCTTTCCGGGCCGGAGGCGGAGGCAAACCATTTTGAGGTGCAGCGTTCAGGAACTGTCACGCCGCACCCGGGGGACGAGACGCCCGGTGTGACTCCAGAGCCGAATGGCGGAGATTGCGCGTGCGACGCCTCGAGCCGCAGTCCGGTCGGAGGGGTCGGGGGGGCGGTGGTCCTGGTCATGGTGGGTGCGTTCCTCGCGGTACGGCGCGCGCGCCTCCGTTCAGATCGGTGACGATCAGCTCCCGAGGAAGCGGTTGAGCCAGGACTTGGCGCCCTCGTAATGTTTGACCAGAATCACCGGCTTGGAACAATCCCGGGCCGTCTGCTCCGGGATCCGGCCGAACATGGCCCGCTTGAACACCGACACGCCTGCGGCCCCGATGAACACGACGTCGTAGGGGCCCTTGTCGGCTTCTTCCACGATTGCGGCCGCCACGTTTTTTCCGCGAAGCAGCTTGCGGTCTCCGTCGATGTCGAAGGAGAGTTCTGCCAGGGTGTCGGCCACCCCTTTCCTGGCATGGGCTTCCGCTTCCTCACCCCCGTCCCGTACCACACCGGTAACCGTCACGGTCCCCCCTTCGGCCACGATCGGCTCGACCATGCGCGCCACGAAGCGTGCGTTGGGGCCTCCTGCAGAGGGCAGGAGGATGTTCTTGAATGGAATCCGGATGGTGGGGTCGAACTTGACCACCATCAGGTCGCACGGCGCCCGGTCGATGATGCGGTCCACCACGCTTCCAAACACGGTGTCTTTCTTGCGAGGACCGCCCCGCCAGCCCACGATGAGCATGTCGGCTTCCTCGGACCGGGCCATGCCCAGAACCGCGTCCGCAGTGTCGTGAGCCACCCGTACCTCGGTGCGAAGCGGCACCTCGAGACTTGCACCCACCCGCTCGGCCGCCTCGAGCACCGGTTCCCGCTCGCGAACGAACTTGAGTCCTTCCGAGATCTTGAGCTGGAACGGAACTTCCACGATACTGACCACCACCACTTCGGCCCGCGGTCCATGGCGCTGGGCCAACCGACACGCGATGCCCACGAGCAGGTCCACGTTTTTCGGGTTGTAGACAGGAACCAGGACCCGGTAGTCCACGTCCGACCTGGGACGTGGGGGAGGTTTGCCCGCGTCCGGGTCCAGGACCTGGGGCAGTTGGGCTTGCGCACGGGCCCGGAAAAAGGCCAGGTACACTGCAAGCCCGGTCACGATCCAACCCAGGCTCACCGCCCAACTTCGCAAGCCTTCCGGCCCCAGGTTGACCTGGTAGACGGCCAGGAATACCGAAGTCACCACCCCCAGGAGCGGAGGCCAGGGATAGAACGGGATGGAGTATCGGCGCTTGATGGTCCGGTCGCTCCGGAGGACCAACACGGAAAGGTTCACGAGCGTGAAGGTGAGCAGGAACATGACCGAGGCCGCGCTGCCCACCACGGCCACGTCAAAGGTGACGGCCAGGGCGAGCAGGATCACGCCGGTGACCACGATCGCCACGTGCGGTGTGCGTGACCGCGGATGAATCCGCGCCAGGGCATCGGGCAGCATGCGATCGCGTCCCATGGAGAAGGCCACCCGGCTGGAGGCCATGATCGTGGCATTGAGCGCACTCATGGTGGAAAGGAGCCCGCCGAACACGATGATTGCAACTCCGAACGAAGGCATGAAGGCCTTGGCCGCCTCCACGATGGCGGTCTCGCCCTTTTCTCCCAGCAGTTGCCAGCTTGCCTTGCCCGCTTCGGGCGGAAGCGAGGCCAGCGAGACGAAGATGATGAGCAGGTAGACCACGATGGTGATACCCAGGGCGATGAAAATGGCCCTTGGAATATTCCGCTCCGGATCCCGGACCTCCTCCGATACCGTGGCAATCAGGTCGTACCCCTCAAATGCAATGAACGTGAGCCCCATCGCCACGATCACGCCGCCGGCTCCCTGGGCGAAAAACGGTGTGAACGCAGCATGCACCATGTCCGGGTGCGTCGCTGCCTGCCAGAGACCGAACCCCACGAACACACCCAGGATCACCAGCTTGGAAATGGTGAGCACGTTCTCGGCCTTCCCGGTCACCTCCGCACCACGGTAGTTCAGCGCCAGCAGCACCACGCCGATGGCGACCGTGACCAGCGCTATGTGGCTGTCCGGCCAAAACGTGAGTGTGGTTTGGAGACGGTGCGAGAATTCCGGCGTGTACTTGTGGAAGAACTCCCAGAAATAGCTGCCAAATCCAAGCGCATACAGGGAACAGGCCACGGTGTAGGCGAACCAGAGCATCCAGCCCGACAAAAAGCCGGTCCACGGAGGAAACGCACGCTTGATGTACGAGTACCCACCCCCCGCCTCCGGAATCGCACTCGCCAGCTCCGCGTAACTGAACGCGGTCAGCAGCGTCACGAACCCGTTGAGCGCAAATGCCAGGATCGCCGCCGGCCCCGCTACCCCCGCAGCAAGACCGGTAAGCACGAAAATGCCGGCGCCGATCATCGCACCCACGCCGATCATCGTCGCGTCGAACAATCCCAGCCCCCGGGCAAAGGTCACCCGCCGTTCCGTCGTTCCGCTGTCCTCTGGTCTCTCGTTCGATCCCATGCTTCGACTCGTCGTCCCCGCGTTCGTCGTTCCTGCGGAACTCCCCGCTTCACGCCACCACGCGCATCACATCACCGTATCGCGCGGCATTCTGAGCATATCAGCACAAAATGGAAGGGCAGGCATCAAAAAACGGTGGTCGGACGCCCGGCAATGGTGGGTCGCCCCTCCCCACAGGTGACACGACAGACGAAAATCGGGTAAACCACTGGTAGGCATTCGCCCGACTCGTTTCCTTCCCACCCATTACGAGGAGCGATATCATGGAATTCGACACCATCATCGAAAAAGCCCTCGTGGTCGACGGAACCGGGGGCCCGGTCTTCCAGGCCGACGTGGCCATCCAGGACGACCGCATCGCCGCCATCGACCGCCTCGAAAACGCTTCCGCACGGGAGCGCATCGCAGCCCAGGGCCTCGTCCTGTGTCCGGGCTTCGTCGACGTGCACTCCCACGCAGACCTCACCGCGCACCTCGACACTCAACCCAACCTCCTGGAACCCCTCGTTCGCCAGGGGATCACCACATGCGTCGGCGGCAACTGCGGCCTGTCCCTCGCTCCGGTGCTCCCCGCGCACGAACGCGCGATTTTCGACTTCCTCGACGCTTTCACCGGCAGGGACCAGCGCAACGACATCGGCTGGCGCTCCTTCGCAGAGTACCTCGACCGGATTGAAACTCAAGGGACCGTCCTCAACATGGGTTTCCTCGCCCCCCACGGCATCATCCGCATCAATGTCATGGGACAGCACAGACGGACCGCCGCACCGGAGGAACTCGAGGCCATGAAACGTCTTCTCAACGAATGCCTCGACGCAGGCGCGCTGGGACTCTCCACCGGCCTCCAGTACTTCCCGGGAAGCCAGTCCGACACCGACGAACTGGTCGCCCTGGCCGAGGTGGTCCAGGCACACGGCGGCGTGTTCACCAGCCACCTGCGATCCTATTCCAATACCCTGGAACTCGCCGTCGACGAAATCGAAGAGGTGTCCCGACGATCCGGGGTCCGCGTCCAGATCAGTCACATCTTTTGGATCCCTCAAACCCATGACCTCATCGACCCATGGGTCCGCCGCCTCGCAAGGGTCGGCTCATGGGTCCACCGACACACGCACGCACCCATCCCCATCGACCGCGCCCTCGCCAGGCTCCTCCACCGCCTCGACCGCGACATCCAACAGGGGACCCCCCTCGGCATCGACGGTATGCCCACGGCGGCGGGATTCACCCACCTCCTCGCCTTCTTCCCTCCCTGGGTCCTGGAAGACAACCTGGAGGCCGTGCTGCAACGCGTGGGCGACCCGGCCCAAAGACAGCGCATGTTCCGCGACATCGTCGAGGGACAGAGCATTTGGCCCCATCGTGCCCCGGGCACCTGGTCCATGAACTTCCTCAAGCTGATGGGATGGAAAGGGGTGTTCATCATGAGTGTCGTCACGGACAAGAACAAGAAGTTCGAAGGGATGAATCTCCACGAACTGGGCAGGGCCGTCGGAAAACACCCCTTCGACGCCGCCTGTGACCTCCTCCTCCAGGAACATGGCCGCGTGCTCGTGTTCGAAACCTTCACCCGCCCGGACGACCCGTTCATCGAGCGCTCCCTCCGGGCCACCATGCAGGACCCCAACGTTTCCATCGTCACCGATGCCATCATGCTCGGGTACGGGCGCCCCAGCCATCTTTTCTATGATTGCTACCCGAAATACATCGCCCGGTACGTACGTGACGCCGGCCTGGTCACGTTGCCGGAGGCGGTGCGCAAGTGCACCAGTCTCCCGGCGTCTCAGCTTGGTATTCCGGAACGAGGGCGTATTGCAGTGGGAGCGCCGGCCGACCTGGTGTTGTTTGATTTCGAAACCATTGACACCCGGAGCAGTTTTGAGACTCCGGACCTGTTCCCCACCGGTGTGCTGCGTGTCTGGATCAACGGCGCGCCCATCGTGGACGAGGCGGGATATCACCCGGAACCACGTCCGGGACGGGTGATTCGACTCCGCGCAGCATGACGCGGGCCTCACCCCCACCATTGCGGGCCAGCGCAGGCGTCTTGATCTGCGACTGACCCGGGAAAGGGGAACGGGGCTCAGCCGGGACCGCTGGAGGCTGCCCTCGAGGTCTCGGGAGGCTCCTGGTGTGCACCAGCCAGGTTCGCAGGCGCCGGTGCGGTTTCGGTCAGCAGCGTGGAGTTCGCAATGTCAAGGGCAAAGAGGGCCTCGACCTCACGTATGAGGTCCGGGTCGATCACAATCACCACACTTTCCTGGCAGCGGTTGCCGCTGGCGTCGAAGTTGAAACTCCCGATACCGGCTGCCACACCGTCAAAGTAGTATTGCTTGGCATGGGTGAAGTAGTGGTAGGTCCGGATGCGAACCGGCGTATCCTGGAAGCCTTCGTAGGAGCGGGCCAGCACGTTGGCAGAGCGGGCTCGAGCGATCCAGGGAGGCACGGTGACCGAGCTTCCAAACCACGGTCCATTGGTGATGATGTCCACGAGCGCGCCGGGGCGTTCGGCCAGTGCGATGAGGGCGTCGCGGAGGGCTTCCTGGGTTGGGGAGCCGTTGGGGTTGAGGGCATAGGATGTGAGCATCACCCGTTTTTGGGCCGCCTCCACGTAGCGTTGATAGGCGGTCCAGACGTGGAATGTGCCGAGTTGGGGGTCCTGGGCGACGAATCGGCAAAGGCCGCGGCGGTGTCCAGGGGCGAGCCATTCGGCGTAGTGCGCTGTCCCGACGAGGCCCCGGGCGCGGTCGCGGGCCTCGAGTTCGTCGAGCATGCGGAGGTAGGGGTCCAGGGAAGGGTCTTCCGGGCCGATCATTTGCCACAGTTCGACGAATCTTCGGCTCATGTCCCGGACCACGGGACCCTCGAGGCGGATGTCGGTGTCGCGGTAGTTGGCGTCGAACCCGGAGGCGTCCTGGTACTTTCGGCCCACGTTCTGGCCACCGGTAATCCCGATGGTGCCGTCCACGAGGAAGAGTTTTTCGTGCATCTCCCAGTCGAGCTTGTCGGGGCGGAGGGAACGGAAGGAGACGCGGACGTTCACGCCGGCTTCACGCATGCGGTGGAGACATGGCTGGGAGGTGGGGATGTAGATTCCATCCACGATGAGGCGCGTGTCCACGCCGCGCCGCGCCGCGTCGATCATGCCCTGGGCGAACGCCTCGCCGCCCTCGTCGCAGTGGTAGACCATGGTGGTCACGAACAGGGTTTCTCGAGCCTCTGCCATCAGGGCGCGTTTGGTTTCCCAGGACGTGTAGTTCGGGAGCAGGTGTGCGCTGTTTCCGGCGGTGAGCCGTGAAGCCGTGGCCTTGTCCAGCTCGGTCTGGAACGTCACGGAGTAATAAGGGTGCTCCTCGAACCGGGGGAACGGCTCGATGGCGTCCATGGCCAGGTCGGGGTCGAGCACGGGAGGTCCCATTGGGGCCTCGAGGCCCCGGAGTATGAAGTCTGCTCGTTCTTCTCTCTCTTTGGACCAGCTTTGCAGCGCGAGAGAGGCCTTTTTCCATCGAGCCTTGAGGTCCATCGGCGTGTTTCCCTCGGCTTGCCGCTTGGTTGATGGGGTGATGTCGGCCTCGTCGGGCGGGGTCGCCGGCCCGCTTCCCTGCCCTGTCAGGACCGTTGCCAGGAGAAGCGCTCCGGCGATTCCGGCCGCCCTTGGTGCGAATCGGTGCAAGGACCTCGACATGGTACCTGTCTCGTTGTCGGGGGTGGGCGAACAGCAGCCGTGCCCCGGGGTGGTGGTGCGCATTCTTGTCGAGCCGCGGAGGGAGCGACCCCTCGGGCTCGAGTCCTGGCCGACAGTGGGTCTATATTTGCAGCACAATGCTCGAGACACAACAGAATTGTCTCGTGGAACGACCGTGTTTCGGGCGGAAAGGGTGGACGCTAGGGGGTGAGAGGTTGGTAGCGGAAGGGTGTGGAGAAGATGCGGGCGCCGTGAGGGAGCTGTTCGCGGTTTGTGGTCAATGTTTCGGGGGGGTGTGTCCCGGTGGGCAAGACGAGGGCCTTGAGTCGGTACAGGCCGAATCGGGCGCCGAGGTGTGTGCGAAGTGGGATTCGGGCCACGATTGTCCCGGTTTCAGGGTCCAGGGAGGGGGGCGGGTCGAGTTCGAGTCGCACGGTGGCCCCGGTCGGGTCCTCGAGATAAATCGCGACCTCGGGCGGGTCGGTCGGTGGTGCCAGGTCGGGGGACGCGGTCAAGGTCAACACACTTCCCGGGTAAAACAGCGGTGCCTCCTCGGCGGCGGAGTCCATACCCCGAGTTGGGCCGGGGACCGGGGCCTGGCCGGGACGGGACTCCGGAAACGCTTGACCGGAGTGGCCCCGGACGGCCATTCGCTGACCGCTTACCTGGAACTGGTACGCAGGGAGTCCCGCGGGTTCGGTGTGAGGCCACAGGGTCAGAGCCGCCACGGCAGCCATTGCAACCGGCACGGCGGCTGCGATCCATCGGGGATTCCAGGCCCATGAGCGATCCTGGGTGGGCCGGGTCGCGTCGAGCACCCGTGCCCGGGTCTGCCTCGACATGCGAGGCATGTTCATGTCCAGGGTGACGAGGCGATCCACGCACGACGCGCATGCGGCCAGGTGTGACTCCACCTTGTCCCGGACCGGCGGCTCGAGCCGACCGTTTCGGAAAGCGTCCAGCATGGACGTTTCGGGGCATGGCGTGTCTGGGTCGGCCAGGTCCTGGGAATGGTTGGCCAGATGGTGCAACAATTCCTCCGGGTCCATCATCGGCTCCCTGCCCGGGGTCCATTCCGGGCGCTCACGGTTGGGTGGTGGCAGCGAGGCCACGACCCGGGGGCCGGCCGTGCCTCGTGGTCCGCATGTCCGCTCCTCTCATCCCAGTATAGTTCAACTGAGGTGAGATTTTGACATGGTGACTCCAAGATCCGACCGGCGTGGTGGATTTCCCGGCAACCTCCAGGGATCATCGCGTCCCCTCCAGCGCCAGGTAAGCACTCCAGACAGCACTGTCCAGGCCCGGTCGACCGTCCGATTCCTGGCGAACCGCGCGCAAGGCCCGGGCAAGGGCTTCCGCCACATCGGACACACCCGGTTCGGTGAGGGCCTGGTAGAAACCGATGGCCACACGGCTTCCCACCTCGTCCGGAACATCCCACCGGCCCGCCACGACCGTGCGTGCTCCAGCCGCGGCGAACCCGTCGGCGAGGCCGAGCACACCTCCGCCCTCATCCGCGACCTCGCCTGCGCCGCAAGCGTTCAGGAAAACCAGCGGGTGATGGAGGGCGAGGGCCTGGATGTCCATGAGGGAGAGGCGCTCTCCATGGGCGAGCCTGAGATGGGAGAGGTATGGGTTCAACGGGTCCGTGACCCCGTGTCCAGCAAAGTGGAACAGGTCGGCGATGGCCAATGCCCGCTCCAGGGCGGCCCTGGTGGCTTCGTCGTGCTGGAGCAGTGTCGTGTTCTGGAACCGTTGGGCCACCAGTTGGGCCACACGGACCCCTTCGGCAGCGGACAGGGGCAGGTCCCGGGTGGGGTCTGCCACCACCAGTGCGTGGCGCAAGGTCGTGGCAGAGGTCGTGGTTGCATTCTCGAGTCCTGTCCTGGAACCGCTGTCTGATGTCTGGACGGGCAAGAGAGACTGCCGGTGGCGGCAGGTGGTCCGGTCGAGCAGGGGACCGTCCGAGGTGGGCAAGGCGACCCACGGAAGCCTGCGCAGTGGTCCCTCGGTGGTCACCACGAGTTGTTGAGGTGGATGTGTGCGGAACTCGCCGAGCAGCAGGGTGGCCAGGGTCGTTCCGACTTCCGGGTCGGGTCGTCCCGTGCGGCAGGAACGGGCAAACTGGATGGCGAGCGTTTCCAGGCGAGCGCGGGCCACGGGGACCTGCCGGACCTGGACGTGCCCGGAGGTCACGATCCAGACCACGAGCAGGTCGGGAAAGGAGACGGGACGCAACACCACGGTGTGGTCCGGCGCCTGGCGAGAAAGAGTCTCGAGGTCCAGGGGAGGAGGCGGGCCGGGGCGGTTGCCGCCGAGTTTCATTTCCAGTTCAGCCCACCGGGTTTGGCGGGTGATTTCCTGTTCCCTGAGCCGGGCACGCACGGTCCGGGTGGGCGGAAGGTCCTGCAGGCGAAGGATCTCGCGGTCCAGCCTGTCCAGCGTGTGCTGGAGCTTTGCCACTTCTTCCTGGACCGCGGGGTCGAGTCGGTCTCGTCGGGCGGACCGGACCAGGGATTGACGCCGGGCCCACGCCCCGCGCTCCACCACCTCGAGGGCCTCCACGGTGCGTCCCAGGGCAAGGCGCGTGCGCACCGCCGCCTCCTCCCACCGGGATCGGTTTGCCAGCACAGCAGCCTCGTGCAGGGGCGAGCGCACGGCAGCGTCCTCCTGGATCCATTCCAGGGCCTCGTCGAAGGCCGCGACCGCTGCCTCGAGGTCTCCTTGCGCGGCGAGCACGGAGCCGGTCCCGAACGCCGCACGGCCCGCGTAGTCCGCGGATTGGAGTTCCAGGGCCAGTTCGTGGAGACGGGCATAGGCACGCCCCGCTGCAGCCACATCCCCCTGGGCGCGAAGGATTTCAGCGTCGAGCCAAACCAGGAAAGGGTGGAGCACGTCGTCTCGAGCGGGCGCCAGGGTCCGCGCCCGCGTGACCAGCCGCCGGGCCTCGGCCAGGTCCCCGCGCAAAAACGCCACCTCCGCCAGGTTGGCCACCGCGTTCGCTTCATCGGCCACGCTTCCCATGGCCCGGAATCCGGTCAGCGCCTCCTCGAATGCTGCCTCGGCCCGCCGAAGGGCCTCCTCCTGCCGGTTCTGAAACGGCATCCCGGCCTCCACACCGCGCAGGATGAGCCAGCCCACATTGTTCGCAATGTGGGGCAAACGGGCGGGGCGGGACACATATGTTTCCAGCCGGGTGTTGACGATCCGGTGGTGGCCCATGGCCTGAAGTAGCTCGAGTTCCTTGAGGTCTGCAGCGGTGGCGAACCAGGTCTTGCCCTGGGCTCGAGCCTCCTTCCGTGCCTTGCGCGCCGCCTCAATGGCCTGCACCGGTCGGCCGGACCGATCGAGCAACTCGGCTCGACTGTACCAGGTTTCGGGAAGCCTCGCGTCGTAACCCAGTCGGCGGGCCGCGGCCATGGAACGGTCCAGGTATGCCAGTGCCCGATCCAGGTCACCGGTGGCCCGCGCCGCCTCGTGGGCCGCATTCCAGGCCAACACCGCGTCCGAGGGGAACCCTGCACGCGCCGACAAGTTCGCCCATTGCCCCGCCGCAGCTTCCGCCTCCTCGTATCGCCCCACCCCCCGAGCCGTCTGACACAGGGCCCGAATGATCCAGAAGCGGGCCTGGTCGGTGCGCGCCTCCTCGAGCCGCGCCCGGTAAGCGCCCAGACGTTCCTCCGGGGGGAGTTCCTCGATCCGGGCGACTCGTTGCCAAAAAGCGTCATTCCCGGGTTCCCGGATGGGATTGCGATGCACCTGGAATGGATGGCGGGTTTGGACCGACCGGTGAGCCCCGGCACAGTGCCACGTCACCTCGAGAGTCCAGGCGCCAGGCAAGTCCGGGAGCCGGAAGGCCGGCGCTCCCGTGCCCTCGGGGGTGGGCGGGCTGGACGGAACTCGAGGCAGGACAAAGCCGTCTCCTGCCGGAAGAAAGGTCTCCCCCGTGGCGCCCAGGTCGAGCACCAACGGACGCGACTGGTCCGGCGCCAGGAACTCGAGGTGCAAGGTTCCCCCGGCAAAGGGATTGCACCGGTGTTCGGGTCCGGGACGCGGCTCGAATCGAAGTCCCACCGGGCGCCCCACTTCGTAGCTTGGGACCAACGCCCGGTCGCCCGTGCGCTGAAGCCGAACCGAACCGATGAATCGGACCTCGTACGGACCAGGCTCTCGACCCCGGCTGCAACCGGCCACCACCATGGAGCCCACAATCAAGAAAGCAAACAGGGCACTCGAGGCCCGCCCAGGCGCGCACCGCGTCCGCCACATCTCCGACCCTGGGCCCGAACACGTGCGCGTCCTCCTGCACGACCGCGTCGGACCGTTCGGCCCAGAAACCGGGCGCGGATTCATTCCCCTCCCTCCGCCCAGGAAGCGTGAGTGCGCAGGACCGACCGAGCCGCCTTCAGCAGACGCCGCTTGCGCTGGTAGACCACGTCCATCGAGCACCCAAGCACACGGGCCGCCTCGGCCGGCTCGAGGTCGCGGACATAAAGCAATTCGAACGTCAACGCCAGGGCCGGGCTGAGTTCCTCGCGGAGTCGGTTCACCATCTGCTCCACCATCTGTTTCCCCGCCGCCTGCTCCTCCGGCCCTGGAGACCGGTCTCGGTGAGCCGCGCTTCGGTCCTCGTCGATGTCCGACAAGGAACCCACCTCCTGCTTCCGCTTCCCCGCCGCAAGCCGCCGATGGCGGTTCAGCCCCTGAAGCACGGCCTGTCGACGAATATAGCCCTGGGGCGATAGCCCAAGGGTGGAATTGTATCGGGCAAGGAGCCGGGCGTTGTCCGAAAGGAGAGCAATGAACGTGTCGGCGACCACCTCCTCCTGATCTTCACGCGACATGGTGCCGAAACGCGACATGACCGTGCGCCAGACCAGCGGCTCGTACACTCGGATAAACGCTCGCCGGGCACGTTCGGAGCCTTCCATGCACCCTTTCCGGAGCTTGGCAAACTCGGCTTCCGTGCCCTCACGTGTCCTGGATCGAGCGAAGAACAGGCCCATGTGTGGTATTAAACCGCTGCCCGAACGATTTGCAAGCGGGAAGTTCGGAGTCCTGGCAGGGGGTGGGCGGTGGCCTTTCTGCCTCGCTTCGGGGCGGAACCGCCGCATGCGAACGGCGCGTTTTGTGATGTACCAGGCTCAAGTATGGGATCAGCAGTCTTCCAGGAAAGGCTGGCACCAGGATTGCAACTCGGGTCGAAGCGTTGTTGCGCAAGCCTTGACAACCTCATTGGCAGGAGAACAGGAATGAGCAGGACGTCTCAGCGACCCGCGGGAAAGAAGGCAAGAGGGTTCGCGTCGATGGACAAGGAAAAGCAGCGCGAGATCGCGAGCAAGGGAGGGCGTGCAGCCCATCGCAAGGGAACCGCGCACAAGTTCACGAGCGAGGAGGCGCGTGCGGCCGGCCGAAAGGGTGGGCGGATCGTGAGTCAGGACCGGGAACACATGGCCAGGATCGGTCGAACCGGGGGCCGGGCGTCTCGAGGTGCGCGGCGGACCGCTCGTGTTGCATAGTCGGCGCCTTTTTCGTTGAGGTCGTTGCATGCCCCCCGGTCTGGTGGGGGCTCCTTCCTTCTCCTCTTCCTCGCTTCTTCATCCCCACCCGGCGTGGGCCTCGAGGCGCATTCGTCCCAGGCTCCTTCCTTCTCCTCTTCATCACATCTTCTTCATCCCTGGCTTCGCTCCGCACACGGGGTGCAAAGTTGATCGCAGACAACCGGCAGGTTGATGCTATACTTCGCTCGCCGATGTGATACCTCGAATGGCGCGCAGCACCATCCGAAGCGTGTGTTTGGACCGAGCACGGAATGGAGCGAGGCAGATGATACCGTACTATCCTCAACCGAGATGGGAAGTTGGGCCGCTGACGATTCATGCATTCGGGGTGCTTGTCGCCATCGGGATTCTCCTGGGTACGCACCTTGCCGATCGGCGGTCTGTCAAGATGGGGCTGGACCCGAACACGACGGCGCGAATGGTTCTGTGGGTGGTCGTGGGGGGGTTCATCGGGGCGCACCTGGTGGAGAGTCTGTTCTACTCACCGCAGCAAACCTGGAAGGACCCCATTCGGTTGTTGAAGATCTGGCAGGGAATTTCCTCGTTTGGGGGCTTTCTGGGCGCCATCGTGGGGGCATTGTGGTTCATCAAGCGTGAGAAAATGGGGGTGGAGCGCTGGCACTACCTGGACGCCATCACGTGGGCGTTTCCATTCGCCTGGTTCTTCGGACGCTGCGGCTGTTCGGTGGCGCATGATCACAAGGGAATTCCCTCGGATTTCTTCCTTGCCGTGAGGTTTCCGCCATCGATGGGAGGGACCCGGCTCGACCTGGGGATCATCGAGGCCCTGCTGACCCTGCTCTGGATTGCCACCGCGATCTGGTTGGGCCGAAAGCCTCGAGCACCCGGGTTCATCTCGGGGGTTCTGGCTGCGGCGTATGCGCCGATTCGGTTCGGGTTGGATTTCTTGCGGACGGATGATCGGCGCTACCTTGGTTTGACGCCGGGGCAGTATGCCGCCGTGGGTCTGTTCGTGCTGGGGTTGTGGATAGTGTATCACAGTCGGAGTTTGGCGGAGTACACGTTGGTTCCTGGCGGGGGGGAGGTGAAATCGAAGGGGTCGGATGGGGGTGGAGGTGGTGGAAAGGGGAGGCGGAAGAAGGGCAAGGCAGGTGGGGGAGGGCGGCGAAGTAGTTGAAGTCAATTCATTTCATTTTCTTCGTGACAGGTCGAGACGATTTGGTACACTATGGCGATGATCCTTGGGCGCAGCCCCGTGGCAAGGGGGGGTGTTCGAGGGCATGGAGGAAGGTCTATTCGAAGAGATGGCTCCGGGGACCCGGCATGCTGGATGGCGGTTGGGTGGCCCGGTCCGTGGTTTGGTGAAGGAACCAGGCATATTGGTCAGAAGACCGGTTCCATGATGTGCTCCGCAGCCCTATTGCATCCTGGGGCCGCGGGCGTTGTGTAACGGGGATGTAGCAAGGAGCGGTAGTACGATGGCGGACATCAAATCTGTGTCCAGATGGTTGTTGATTCCGACGCTGTTGTTGACGTTTGGGTTGCTGGCCGGTGGGTGCGGCACGGGTGGGGACGATGATGACGATGACGCGACGACGGCGAACCCGCCCGAAGCCACACCGACTCCGTATCTCTTTTTCGGCGAGATCGACTTCAGCGACCTCGAGGATGGAGACGTGGTTCGGTTGACGTTGGCCGATCCGCAGGACACGGGTGAGTGGACAGCCACCTACGTGGTCAATTTTGAGGTATCGGACTTCACGTTGGCCCCTGAGGGCGAGTGTGGGAACGAGTACTCGTGTGGTCGTGCCCAACTGTTGATCGACGGCGAGTTCAACACCGAGGTGACCCGACCCGGTTCCATCGTGGCGGACTTCAACAAGGTCAGCAACCCCGAGGGGAACCACGAATTCACCTTGAAGCTTGTGTTCGACGACGGTTCGGACGCCGGGGACCCGGTCACCATCTCGGTGCTGGTGGAAGCGCCACTGCCCAGTGTGAACATCATCAGCCCGAACGCCACCTCCAACCTGGACTATCCCGCGGATGGGATGATCGAGATCATCTACACCGTGGGAACGTACAAGGTTTCCGATTCCTGCAACGGCATGCTGAACTGTGGTGGACACAAGTTCTGGCTCACCACCCAGGACGCCCCGGACACCATTCTGGGTGACTACGTCCTGGAAGAGGTCGGCACGCCTGGTGAGCAGGGTCAGTACTCGGTCATGTTCAACCTGGATGACGCGGGTTCTCCCTCCGGCGCTCTTTTGGTCCACGCCGTCCCGGTGGACAATGACGGCAACGAGTACACGGACTATTTCGGGGATCCGATCGAGGCGCTCAGCACCTTCAACGTCAAGGAACCGGACGCCCCGGCGATTGTGATCAACAGCCCCGCGACCGGGGACACGGTCGCCTACGGCACCGACGGACTCAAGACGATCACCATCGAGTACACCCTTGACAACTTCACTGCCAGCTACTCCTGCAACGGTGCGGATCACTGCGGTGAGGTGTGGGCGGTGATCGCGGGCGGTGCCGACCCATTCGCTGGTGCCGATGTGATCTACAACAACCGGTCGGACAGCTCCAACGCCATCGACATCTACCTTTACTACCTCGACTACAACGAGGCTGCGTCCACTGGACCCATCACCGTGACTCTCCAGTTGATGACCAACGACGGTGAGCAGGTGCTGGCGGGAAGCCGGCCGGTGACCGCCACGGTGGCGTTCAATGTGGAAGCCCCGGACTCCACCAATCCTTCCATCGCCATCACGTTCCCCAGGTCTCACCAGACGGTCAACCTGGACGAAAGCAAGCAGCTCGACGTCACGTTCAACTACGACACCGACAACTTCACCCTGGCTGATGAGGGTGGCTGCGGTGGTGTGAGCGCGTGCGGCCGGGTCGAGGCCTATCTCAACGACGACGAGGCCAACAATGCGCCGAACGCGGTGGCGTCCTCCAGCCCGATCACGGTGGACTTCAGCTCGTTGTCCGAGGAGCAACTGTATCGTGAAGAGGGGCACCGGATCATGCTGCGTCTGGTCTACGACGATGGCACCCCGGTGGAGATCGACGGCTACCCGGTGGCCGACTGGGTGACCGTGATCATCCGGCAGCCCCAGCAGCTTCCGGGCGGCGGAGGGTAATGAGCGCCTGGCTCTTCTGACCGCCTTCTCGTTCTGGATCCTTCTCTCGCCCTGACAACGCCTCCCTTTTCAGGTTCCTCAACGTTCCCGGTCCCTGTCGACCGCTTCCTTTGCCTCGAAGCCTGTGGGACTGTGCCCCGTGCCGCCACTCTGGCGGGTGGGACCGGCCTTGGCCGCGGCACGTGCCTGGTGCTTTGCGGGCAGGATGCATGCGTTCCGGCCGGCAGTGGCTTGCCTGGCTCGGCGTACCACGGGTGGGCGTCTGCCGGAGAACTCGTTGATCTCGAGCGGGGTTCGGCCTATAGTGGGAGCCGGTGTCCATTGGGGCGAGGGGAATCCCGAAGCCCTTGGGGCGGTATCGATGGTTTCCGGAAACCAGAGGAGCACACCATGGCAGGGTCGATCTCTCCTCGAGCGCGTATCATCATCGGCGCAACCACGGTGGTCACGTTTCTCGTGGCGGGACTATCCCTGCTGTCGACACAGCCCGTGCTTTCCGGACTGCTCTTGCTCCTGGCGAGTCTCCGTTTCCTGTTGTTGCTGCAGCAGATCCGGGCTGCGCGCAGGCGTGCACGAACCCTCGAGAAGGATGACCGTGACCTCCCTGCCTGATGGCGTGGTTTTCAAGCCGGGGCCATCCGTGTTTCCAGGTGGGAGGCGAGGCGGCGGGCCAGGGCGATGATGGTGAGCACGGTGGGGCGGCCCAGGGCTCGAGGAAACACACTGGCATCACACGCGTAGAGGTGGGACACTCGAGTTTCCAGGTCCGGAGAGAGGTCTTCGCCGATTCGGACGGTGGCCGATGGGTGGGTGCCCCGGATCGGGGTGACCAGGATCGAGTCCGGGTCGGCACCGGCGCGGATGAGGATATCTCGGCACACCTTTTCCGCCTGGTTCAGACGCCGGAGGTCTCGAGGAGACAAGGGTTTGGAGATGCCGTGCTGGACCGAGACGGAGCCTCCGAGTTCGTCGGTGACCTTGATCATGATGCCGAGGGTCCGGGTGTAGCGTGCAAAGCTCATGGCATGGCGTGGACCCTTGAGCGACATGATGAGGGGGTACATGAGCCACGGATCGATGAGGGATGAGAGCATGTAGCCGTGCTCCAGATCCTCGTAGCTGACGCTCATGGGCGGCTCGTTCCAGTTGCCCTTGCCTGGAATTCTCCCGTAGACCATCACCGTCGGGTCCATGGCCATTCCATTCCCTACCTCGGGCAGCCCGCTCTGCTGCAAGATCATGGGCGTCCCGATACCGCCCGCGGCAAGTACCACGAACTCGGCCCGCACCTCGAACGGTATCCGTCCGGCACGGCGGCCCGATACCCCGGTGGCCACCCCATCCTCCACCAGCACCCGGTCCACCACCGCGTCGGTGAACAGGTCCGCTCCGGCCGCGATCGCCTGATCCATGAACTCGTTTGCGGTCCATTTCGCGCCGCAGCGGCACCCGGTCATGCAGGTGGCGGTGCAGTGGAACTTGAGTGTCCGCGCCGGGTTGATGAACTTCATCTGGGGTTCCCAGTCCATGCCCAGAGCCTGTCCCGCCTCCAGGATCCGCAAGGAGGCTTCCCCCGCATGGCTGGCCGGAAGCGGCGCCAGTCCCAGTTCGTCGATGGTCTCCTCGGTCGGTTCCTCCAGGTCGATCCCCAGTTCCCCCTTGAACCAGTCCGGCGGGCGCGCGGCGCAGCCACAGTAGAGGTTGGTCGACCCCCCGGTCATGATGCCCCGGATGATGTTCAGGCCCTCACGGGTGAACAGGAGACCATGGCGGTCCACGTACCGGAGTGCGCCGAGGTGGGTGCCATAGTACCATCGGCCCCGGTGGTCGATACCGCGTTCCAGCATCAGCACCCGTTTGCCTGCCCGGGCCAGTTCGCGGGCCACGGTGGATCCTCCGGGTCCTGTGCCCACCACCACCACGTCGTAAGCGCTGTATCCAGGTGTCATTGTGTTCCCCTCTCAGGGCGCTGCGTCCGCACGGTTGCTCGGCAGCCAGGCTACAGCAGCCCGCGCTCTTTCTTGCGCTGCTCCACGCTCTTGAGAAACCGCTCCCAGTCTTCCTGTTCCTCCCGGGCCATGCGCCGATTGGCTTCGTCGTGAGACAATCCGGTCTCCGACTCCACCACCTGCCAGCCGACCTCGATGGCGTCTTGCCATGCCTCGAGCGCCACCTTGGGGTTGAAGTTGTGGGGAAACAGGGGGGAGCCATCCTCCTTGCGCATGAACTCCGGGAGTTCCGAATGTCGCGCCAGAGGAAAGAGACAGGTCATGTGAAGGTATTCCTCGAGAAGCATGAGTTCGTTGTCAGCCACGAGCCGCCTGACTTCCTCCAGGACGTGCGGTTGACTGTACCAGAGGCGTACCGCCTCGAGTTCTTTGTCGTTGAGCATGCGTTCCTCTCCGTGATTTGGACAGACCATTGGCGTGTCCAGAGTATCACCGAGCTTCAGGGGCTTCAACAGAAAGCCTTGCCGCAGGGCCACGGGTCCGGTCGGGCCGCACGCTCACCGCACAAAGACCGCCAGCACGTCGGGAAATCCCACCGTGCCATCGTTCGTGGCCGAGGTCCAGTTGACGTAGGTGTCGTCCGGAGCATACAGGATTCGAGTTCCGGGCGTGGCGATTTCCCAGGAGCAGCCGCCGCCCGGCTTGGCCGCCACCAGCCAGCCGTAGTCTTCTGGGCACCCTGCGTAGCTCCGATTGATGAAGAACCGGCGCTTCAACGATTCATCGCCCGCCAGACTGAAGTAGTTGCGGGTCTCGGACAGGATGTCCACCCACGAGGAGGACTGGAGATGTTCCGGAGAGAACCAGTCCAGGGACGAGGTGCCGCGGGCGTCGAACTGGAGGAACTTGACCAGGGCGCCATCCTCGTAAAGGTGGACTCGAGCCGTGTCCACGGAGAAGTCGTCCATGTTCCAGTAGAACATGGGAATCCTCGACACGTAGTTGTCATCTGACCATGTGGGGGAAAGAAGGTCCTCGTCGAATTCGTTCAGGACACCTCCGGTCCAGAGGTCGTAAGCATCCCCCGAAATTCCCTGGTTGACCTTGTACACCATGGTCCACCCGCCTCCGTTCGTGGTCATGTCACAGTAGACCGGGAAGCTGGCTCCGTTTCCCTCGGGATCGATCCAGTAGACCCCGTCTTCGGTCCCGGTGCCCACGAGCAGGTAGGTCTTGCAGTCGGCACAATAGGCCGTTTCACCGTCACAATCGAGGTCCGCGTCTCCGCAAACCTCCTCGGCCCCCGGGTAGGCGTTGGGGTCGCTGTCGTCGCAGTCGGAATCGTCTGCAACCCAGCCATCAGGCGCAGTGCACGCTTCCGTGCGCTCGTCCGGATCTCCGTGACCGTCTTCATCGTCGTCCGGATGGAACGTGCGCAGAACTCCGTCGTCGACCACCGTGTCGCAATCGTCGTCCCGACCGTTGCACACTTCGGGCGCGCCGCGAAACACCGTCGCATCGCTGTCGTCGCAGTCCGAGTCGTCCCGCGTGTAGCCCGAAGGGGCGGTGCAGGCTTCCACCGTCTCCATCGGGTCGCCCTGGCCGTCTCCATCCGAGTCTCGATAGAAGGTGACCTCGACTCCATCGTCGACGATCGTGTCGCAGTCGTCGTCGATGTGGTTGCAGGTTTCGATCGCGCCGGTGTAGATGTCGGCGTTCCCATCGTCACAATCCTCGGCGTTCGCGACATACCCGTCCGGGGCGGCACAGGCGGGTTGCGGCTGGGTCGGATCCCCTTGGCCGTCGCCGTCCGCGTCGAGGTAGTAGGTCTGCTGTACACCGTCGTCCGGTGTGCCGTCGCAGTCCTGGTCGATCCCGTCACAGACCTCGTCGGCGTCCGGATGAATGTCGGGGTCCTGGTCGTTGCAGTCCACGTCGTCCGTGTAACCGTCCTCGTCCTCATCCACCAGGCGTTCTGAACTGGTGCCGTGGACCGGTATCCAGGCCACGGGCCAGGTGGGGTCGTTGGTCTCCAGCGCGAGCACATCCCCGAAATCACCGGCCTCGGCCGGGGAGAAGACCACAGTCAGGGACCGTACCTCTCCTGGGGACAGGGCGAGCGGTCCACCGTCGTCGGTGTCGGCAACGCTGAACGGACCGGTCCCGGGCACCAGGTAGGCGTCCACGGTGAGCGTGGCTGCGCCGCGATTCTCGATGGCCAACGATTGCTCGATGCTTTCCCCGGGTGGTACAGAGCCGAAATCAAGGGATTCCGTCTCCAGATACAGGGCGGGCAGTTTTTCCGGGATCGGCGTACCGGTCGGCTCTGGAGCGGCCGTGGGCGATGGCGTCGGGACCGCCGGTGTCGGTGTCGTATCCGGCACCGTCGGAGTCGGCGTCGAGTCCGGCAGCGTCGGGGTTGGACCGGGCGCAGGGGTGGCGGAAGGCGCGGCGGTGTCATCGTCCTGGCTGTCCGGACACCCGGCGCCGACGAGAAGGGTGAATCCTGCCAGGCAAGCGAGCGTGAGCGGCTGGTGTCGTGGTGTCGGACCCGCCCGTCGATTCGAGTATCGGCCTTGGTAGACATGACGTGTCATGCTGGAGCCTCCGCAGGTTGCGCGTGCTGGGAAAGACCCGGATGTGGGAACTGCGAACCTATGGTATGAGCCCTGCCGCACAGTGTCAAGCGCGTGGCGGAGTCCCTCTGACCCCGGCCGGTTCCGACAGCCCGGGGAGCCGGATGTGCGCTTGCGCCAGAGTTCGGCGCCGCCCCGACTCGTCAGTCCTCGGGCAGGTCCTCGAGCAAGTGGGCCACGTCTTGCGCGTCGAGGCCGGCGGGAAATGCGTTCGATTCGGGGAGAATCTCTCGAGCGAGCGCCCGCTTGCGCGCATGGAGGTGCAACATCTTTTCCTCCACGGTGCCTCGAGCAATCAGGCGGTAGGCCAGGACCGGACGCTTCTGGCCGATTCTGTGAGCCCGGTCGGTCGCCTGGATCTCCACGGCCGGGTTCCACCAGGGATCGTAGAGGATGACATAGTCCGCACCGGTGAGATTCAGTCCGGTCCCACCCGCCTTGAGACTGATGAGAAAGACCGGCGTATCGGTTGCGTTGAAGGCGTCCACCACCTGCTGCCGGTTGCGGGTGTTCCCATCCAGGTAAGCGTAGGGGAGACCCAGGTGTTCCACTTCGTTTTTCAGCACCTGGAGCATCTTGACGAACTGGGAGAAGACCAGCACCCGGTGGCCGCCCTGCACGATTGCAGAGACCATCTCGCGAAACCGGGTGAGTTTGCCGGATCCTTGCACCGTGCCGGACGGATCCAACCCGCTCAGTGCAGGATGGCAGCAGATGAGGCGCAGCTTGAGCAGGGCGTCGAGCACGGCGAATCGCACGGCATGGAGTCCCCCCCGGGCCAGTCTGGGTGCGATTCTTTCCCGGAACGCCCGGACCGTGGCAGCGTAGAGCGCAGCCTGGTCCGGCGCCAGTTCGCAGACCACGGTGGTCTCGGTCAGCGGGGGCAGGTCCGGCGCCACGGCCTCCTTGACCCGTCGCAAGATGAAGGGTTCGACCCGTTGTCGCAGGGTGGCGCGTCGGTGTCCGTCCCCTTCGCGTTCGATGGGGTGGACGAACAGCTTCTGGAAGCGGGTGGCGGAGCCCAGCAAGCCGGGGTTGAGCCAGGCGAACTGGGCCCAAAGTTCCATCAACCGGTTCTCGATAGGCGTACCAGTGACCGCCAGCTTGTGTTTGGCGGGGATCTGGAAACACGCGCGCGCAGTGGCTGACCGGGGATTCTTGACCGCCTGGGCCTCGTCCAGCACCAGGTAGTGATACCCGGCTGTCCGGTGATACTCGAGGTCTTTTCGCAGGAGTGCGTAACTGGTGACCAGGAGGTCGGCCCGGCTTGCACACACCAGGTTGGTGCGGTTCGGGCCGTGGAACAGGGTGACAACGAGGTCCGGGGTGAAGCGGGCGGCTTCGCGTTGCCAGTTGGTCATCACCGAGGTGGGCGCCACAACGAGGGAGGGGCCCGAACGGCCGGCCTCCTTTTCGGCCAGCAGGAGGGCCAGGACCTGGAGCGTCTTGCCCAGGCCCATGTCATCGGCGAGGATTCCGCCCACCCCCGCCTGCCGGAGAGCCTGGAGCCAGGCGTAGCCCTCCTGTTGGTAGGGTCTGAGTCGGGCGCGGAGGCCGGTGGGCAACGGCACAGGAGGGGGATGACCCAAAGCCTGGAACCGCTCCGCCACAGTCGAGAATGCGGCGTCGACCTCCCGCTCCGCCACCTGCTCCATGACCTCGGTGAGCAAGGGGGTCAGACCGACCGGGACCTTCCGCGCACCCCCGGCCAGGAGCGGCTGGTCGAGCAGGGTTTCCAGTGCTTCCCCATGGGCGTCGAACCATTGGGGGGAGACGCGGACCAGACCTCCTTTGGGACTCACGAGGACCATGCGTCCCTTGCGCCAGGCCTCCAATACCGATTCCACCGGTATCTCCACGTCCCCCGCCCGAGCGGCCAGGGAAAACGTGAACCAGTCCATCCCCCCGCGGACACACAACCGGAGCCTCAACGCATCTCCGGGGAACCCGTCTCGAACCAACATCCCGGGGAGGGCGACCCCAGGTTCCGCCCCCGCCCGACCCTCCGGCTCACGTCCCTCGAGGGCGAGTCGGCGCTGGAGCACCACGGCCAGGGCGACCTTGTGAGAGCAGTATCGGGGACGACGGACCGGGCATGTGCATCGGGACCGGAGCGAACGCCCATCCCACACCAGTCGGACCTGGAACGGTGCGCGTCGGTTCGCAGGAAACGTGGCATCCGCCCGCACCGCCCCGGATGCGGTGTGTCGCACGGTCCAGGAGAACTCGCCCCGGTCCGCCAGGGCGCATCCGCGCTGAAACGTCGCCGGCGTGGCCCTGCGGGCGACGAGTGCGAGGTCGAATCGTAACAGCGTGTGTCTGGACATGGAGTTGCCTGCTCGCTGGCGTCGAGGCTCACACAGGAAACAGTGAGCCAGGCAATAGTAGACCACCGAACCTGGCACAACGTACAGGTTTTTGTGGCTCGAAGGGGGGCCGGGGTGTAGACTGGCACCTGGTACGTGGTCGATGGAGGACAGTCAATGGCACTTCGCGCGGTGGTTCCTGGTCGTATCTGGGTGGCCCCTTTCCCGGTGCAGTACGCCGGGATGCACTTCCTGACTCGAATGACCCTGGTGCGTTTGCAGGACGGGCGACTCTGGTTGCACTCCCCCATCCCCATTGACGAGGCACTGGAGGCCGAGATCCGGTCTCTGGGCGAGGTCGCCTACATCGTCGCTCCCGGAACCTTTCACCACCTCTGGGTATCCCGGGCCATGCGGGTGTGGCCGGACGCGCGGACGTTCGCCTGTCCCGGGCTGGCCAGCAAACGCCCGGACCTCGTGTTCGACGCCGTCCTGGCCGACCGGGCCGAGCCCGAATGGGAAGCCGATTTCGACCAGGCCCGCTTCCGGGGCAACAACGTGATCCGAGAAGTGATTTTCCTGCACCGACCATCGGGCACACTCATCGTGGTGGATCTCCTGGAGAACTTCCAGGACGACACCCCGGGTGTGGACTGCTGGCTCCGGTGGTCGTTCAAGCTTTTCGGACTCTGGGGGCGGGCCGTGCCGGCCCCGGAGTACCTGATGTTTACCTGGGACAAGCGGAGTTCGGAGCAGGTGGTGCAGCGCGTCTTGAGCTGGGATTTCCAACGTGTGATCCTCGCGCATGGGGAGTTGCTCGAGGGACCCGGGGTGAAGGACGTGGTCCGGGAGGCCTGGCGCCCCCTGACCCGGCAATGGAATGGATAGGAAGGAGTCAAGTGTGGCGGGCGTTCGACTGGAGGGAAAAGCCGGGAAGGTAGGGCTCTGGGTGCTGGCATTCGTTCTCCTGGCCGGCCCTGCCGCCTACCAGCGCATGACAGGCCCGACCCCTCCCATGCGCCGGACC
>CAYQMG010000167.1:0-2577 GCA_964418585.1 uncultured Gammaproteobacteria bacterium
GCCCACGCTGTAGCTCACGTAGTTGGTCACCACGTAGTCCTCGGGATCCTCCAGGCCGGTGATGGCGAGGTTCACCTCGTTCATGGCCAGGAACGGGTCCCCCGCCACGTAGTAGTCGTGCCGCTTCCCCTCGCGCTCCTCGTGGAAGTCGATGTCGAGATCGCGCAAGTCGAAGGGATACTCCGAGAAGATGACCTCCACGTACTCGATACCCGTCTCGTCGCCCGCCCGGATCCGCCGGGCGCCGGCGGTGGGCAGGTGATACGTGTGGCCGCCGAAGACGAAACCGTCGTCCAGGTGGCTGCGGGGCCAGAGGATGGTCACCCGTCCCTCGGTGTCGATGCGATACACCACGGCGTAGCCGTCACGGTTGGTCTCGAAGTGGATGCGGACCGCCTCCCCGGGCCGGTACGGCTCGTCCTCGTCGTGGTCGTGCCAGACGTTGACGCGCAGGTCGACCTGTTCGTAGCCCTGCCACCGCTCCGGTCGGACATCCGCGTCCCCGGCACGGGCCAGGGCGGTGGAAAGTGCCATGATCAGACCCAGGAGCATGGCGCCCGCCCAGACGCGGCGCCCGCCGCGAACGATCCGGACACGCTCGACTCGGTCGCGCTCGTTCATCACGAACCTCCTCGCTCGGTTCCGGTGCCGGTCAGAAGCGCAGCACCACGGGGTGGCGCCGGGCCGGGGTGTTCCGGCCGCCGGGAACCGTCAGCTCCGGGTTCCGGTTGTCCACCTGGTACGCCCAGTCGATGACCACGTGGTCGGCCTCGACGGCCACCACCTGGAACTTGGCGTAGTGCAGGTCGGTCACCGGATCCTCGGCGATGCGGACCACGTAGGAGTGGCCCGCGATGAGTTCCGCCCGTCCGAGGCGGGAATAGCCGTCGGCGGGGGCGAAGTCGACCCAGACCAGGGGGATGGTGCCGTAATCCTGCAGGGCCACGATTTGCGGCCGGGCCGCCACCACCCAGGGGATTCCCTGCTGGTACTCCACGTAGATGTCGGCCAGCGGGTCGTTCCAGTCGGTCCGTCCGGCGTCCAGGCGGCTGAAATCGAAGCCGCTGGCATCCGGGCGATCGCCGAAGCGATCGAACAACAGGACGTCGTACCCCTCGGGGCGAGGCGTATCCCCCACGGTCTCGAAGCTCAACTCACTCTCGTTGCCGTGGCTGTCGTAGGAGAGCACGGCGTAATAATAGGTGTGGCCGTTCTGGACGTCGAAATCGTCGTACCAATGCTGGCGGGTGTCGGGATCATAGTTCTCGTCCCAGGCCACATCCGCGAGCCAGTAGTAGGGACCCGTCTCCGGCGTATCGCCGTCGTGGCGGTAGACGGCGTATCCGGCCAGGTCATCCTCGTACAGGTCATACCAGTAGACCGACACCACGCCGTCCCCCGTGACCGAGGTCACGCCGGTGGGGACGGCGGGCGGGGTGGTGTCAGGCACCACCACGGTGTCGTCGTCGTCGCAACCCGCCGCCAGCAACACCAGCGGCAACAGGACGAGCCAGAGGAACCGGGCGGCCCAGCGGGTCTCGATGGTCTCACGCAGCACCATGGCAACCTCGCTTTCTGCCGGCGATGGGGGGAAAGCCGGCGGTCACCCCGGTTTACGCAGGTTCCGTGCCACGCCGACCCCACCGGCGCCGGGGGGAGCAATCGCCTCAACTCATTGTAATTCTGGAAGTTGACGCACAACTCCTCCGACGTCACGGAGTCCGGTCGAGCGGAACAGGTGTCTCGAAAAAGGGAAATGGTCCCCGAAACGGGACGCCGGCGGGGAAACATATGCTGCGAGGCCCCCGGTGGATCATGCCCTCGTCTCGCCCCGAGGACACGGCCGGCGGCCCCGCTCGCTCTCGTTCGTTCAATTCGTGATCCCGACAGCGTCGGGAGCCAGGCGGACCCGATGCCCGCTCTCCGGGACGTCCGCCGTGGGACCCCACCTCCCGCCGACGGCCGTCGCGAAGCCTCTTGTCGGTCATCTCCCCCGTCCAGCCGGTAAAGATGACGGGGACGTCCGCCTTGCTCCTTTCGACGTTGTCCAGACATTCCAGGCGACGGAACCCGGTGATCCCTGCAGTCGAGGTCCGCGCCTGCGAGCATCCGGAACAAAGCAGGAGCCGTGCCGGAGCGACCCCCGTACGGCAATCATCGTAACACATTGTCTACCAGCACGTTACGAAAACCATCGCCGTGCGCTTCCCTCACAGGGAGGCGCTGAGATATCAAAAGAGTTAATAGCCGCACGGTGCGCTCACAACTCAAGCGACGCCAACGAGTTGGCCTGTTAAGAAAATTTATAACCCTATCGAGGAGTTATCAAGTCCGGGAGGTTTCCCCCAAGCCGTATTGTCGGATCTTCTTCAAGAGGCTGGGATAGCTGATCCGCAGCAGGCGGGCGGCTGCGGATTTATTGCCGCCGGTGACCGCCAAGGCCCTGGCGATCTCCCGGCGCTCCACCCGCTGGAGACTGTCCCGGAGGGGCCGGACACGATCGTCCTCCGCGGGTGCGGCCTCGGGCGGAGCGAACGGCAGCAGCTCGGGCGTCAGCACTGCAGCACCGCGGGCGAG
>CAYQMG010000168.1:0-41890 GCA_964418585.1 uncultured Gammaproteobacteria bacterium
GATCCAGGATGCGATTCGAAGATATGGGGAACGCGCCCAGTCGCTCGACCGGACCTTCCCGATGCGGCTGCTTGAGCAATCGAGGAGTGGAACCCTGAGTTATTCGAATCTCGAGATGCGCCTCCGCCGGCTGGGCTGTCAACCCATTCCCCCCAGATCATCCACGATCGGTGGGACCTGACCGTGACACTCGGAGAACAGTCCGCATGAAGCCACGCCCCGGTCGGCAACGTGGCAACGGTCACGACCTGGTGTGCCTGCTTTCACTTGGGCTGGAGAAAAAGTTTGGGCGTCACCGAGTGTCCGCCGAGGACCTCGAGCGGGATCTCCGCCTTGCATTCCACCTCCAGGACTGGCGGGCAACGGCCCTGTATCGAGCGGTGAAGGCGTGGGAATCCGCACATCCCGGGTTTTTGATCACGGAGTGAGATGTCTCCAGGCCGACCTCATGCGCCACTCCGCTCGTCGGCGCACACGGGCGGGTCGTCTTGCAGGAGCAATGCGGTGAGGAGGGGGAGCAGGATCTCGATCCGGCCGAGCAACTCGATCCCCTTTCCCAGGTCCCGGGTGGGCCGACGGACCACGTTCATGAGCGGGCGATACTCGGACTGATGGTCGATGGTAACGGTCAGGAAATCCCGCACCGGGTCCTTACCGGCGCTACGTCTGAGATTGTTGGTCAGGGTGAGCGCCTTGAGAAACACCTCGGGCAGCACCACGCTGGAGGCCACGTTGAGATGAACGCCCCCACCGGAGAGGCGGTCCATCCCGGCGGAGAAGATGTCGAAGTCGTGCCCGGACGCTGCGCCGGTGGCTGCGCCGTCGAACCCTGGGTGCATGTGGACGATGTCGGTACCGATGGCGACGTGTACGGTTACGGGGATTCCCAGGCGGTAGGCCTGGGCAAACAGGCTATGGCGTGCATGGGGAGCGCCGCGGTGCAGGAGCTGTTTCCCGATGGTTTCGCCGAAGCCCTGTCCAAGCGTTGCAGCCTGAGCCGCAGCTTGATGAATGAAGGCGCCGGTCTCTCGAGCCATGCCGAATTCGCCGGTGTGAATCCTCCCCTGCATTTCTTCTGATGTGGCGCCGAACAGGGCGATCTCCACGTCGTGAATGGCGCCGGCGCCATTGGTGGCCACCTGGGTGACGAGGCGGTGTTCCATCAAGGAGATCAAGTGGTCGGTCAAGCCGTACTTGATGAGATGCGGCCCGCAGGCCCAGGATACCGTGCGGCCCGCAGCTCGAGCCTTCTGAAGAGCGTGGACGACCTCGGTCAGGTTGTCCGCTGCATTGGTCCGGTGCCGGGTAGAAGGGAGGACGGCCTGGAACCGGCCCACGGTCGAGGCGTCGGGAGGAGGTGCGAAGTCATCCAGGGTGACCAGGTTTTCGCGCTGATGGAAAGGAACGGTGACGACCCGGGCTCGGTCCGCCTGCGGATACCGAGATCCCGATGACCATGGTTCGACCGAGGCCCGGCGACGAATGGTTCGGGCGATCTCGGTCGTGGACACGCCTGGAACCAGGGGGACCACCTCGAGCCGGCCTCCCCAACGGGCCAGGAGCGTCTGCTCGGCCTCCACCCGTTCCGGAATGTAGCTTCCCCCCTTTACGTGGACGTCCGGCCGAAGTGCCGCCAGCTCGTCCAACGGCGTGTCCCCGTCGAAAAGAACGACCCGGTCCACGCTGCGCAAGGCCTCGAGCAACGCCACGCGGTGCGCTTCCGGCACGAACGGGCGCTCCGGACCCTTCAATCTTCGGATTGAGACATCGCTGTTGACGAGCACGACCAGGCCGTCACCCATGGCGCGGGCGCGCTCCAGGGTCGCGGCATGGCCGGCATGGAGAAGATCGAAACATCCATTGGTGGATACCACGAGACCGCCCGCCGTCCGCACGGATTCGGCCCAGGCGATCGCGTCTTCCAGCGAAGCAGCGCTCACTTGGCCCGCTCTCTGGCCTTGGCCAGCACGTCGCCGAGGGCCGAACCGAACGTACCGAACCCCGAGTCGGCCGGCTTGCTCCGTCGTTGTCGCTGAGTGGCCCGATACCGTTCGAACTCGGCATCAGAGTCTGCTTCCACCAGGCTTTTCCGGCTCAGGGTGAGGCGCCGGTCTGCGGGATTCACATCGATCACCACGGCCTGGATCGGCTGACCGACCGGAAACTGTCGAGCATGATCGCTACCTCGAGGGGTGGCCATCTCGGAGTTTGGAATCAACCCGGTGACGCCGGGCTCGACGGTGACGAAAACGCCGAAAGGCATCACCTTCTCCACGGTGCCGTCGACACGGGTCCCCGCCGGATAGCGGGTCTCCACGTCCTCCCACGGGTCCCCTGCCACCTGTTTCATGCCCAACCCGATACGACGTTTGGCCGTATCGATGTTGAGCACCTGCACTGTCACTTCCTGACCGACTTCCACCACCTCTCGAGGGTGCTGCACCCGGCGGTCCCAGACCATGTTGGACACGTGGAGCAGTCCTTCGATGCCCGGCTCGAGTTCCACGAACGCACCGAACGACTGGAGGCGTGTCACCTTTCCGGTGTAGATGCCACCCTCCTGGAAAACCTGCTCGGCCGTGTCCCAAGGGTCGCCCTGGACCTGCTTCATGCTCAAGCTGAGGCGGTCGGCTTCCCGGTCGAACTTGATCACCTTGACCGTGACCTTTTGTCCCTCGGTGACCACGTCCCGGGGGTGCGAGGTCCGTCCCCAGGACATCTCGGACACGTGGAGGAGTCCGTCCATCCCACCGATATCCACAAACGCGCCATAGTCCCGAATGGTGCGGACCGTGCCGGTGACCACGTCCCCTTCCTTGAGACTTTCACGCAAGGCCCGGGCTTTCTTCTCCTGCTCTTCCCGAAGCAAGGCACTCCGGCTCAGCACGATGTCACGCCCGTTGTCCTTGACCTCCATGATCCGGAACTCGTATTCCTTGTCCAGGTGTACGTCCGGGTCATCGATGCGCACGATGTCCATCTGGGACATGGGTACGAATCCACGCATACCGGCCACGCGAACGTCATAGCCACCCTTGTTCCGCCCTGTCACGCGGCCCTTCACCGGCAGGCCGTTCCGGTAGGCCGCCATCACCGCTTCCCGATCTCGAGTGGCACTGGCCAGGGACCGGGACAGGCGCACCATGCCCCCGTCGCCCAGGGTCCCCACGACCGTGGCTTCCACCACGTCGCCGATCTTTACCGTCAAGGCACCGTCGGCATCCCTCAACTCGGCGCTGTCGATCATTCCCTCGCTCTTGCCGCCGATGTCCACGAACACAGCGTCTTCGGCCAACTTCACCACCGTGCCGCTCACCATCGTCCCTTCTCGCAGCTCACGCGAAGCAGTGGGCAAGTGCTCGTCGAGCATGGCAGCAAAATCCTCTTCCTTCTCGCCGGCCGGCTCATCGGTGGGCTCGAGGGCGGACGGCTCCACGCCAGGGTCGACTTCGTTGGGACGGGCGTCAGTCACGGGAACATCCTCCTGAATTTCAGTCCTCCGGCCCCTGCGCTTTGCCACCACGCGGGACCCTCGTTTGTCCCGTCATAGTCTCTACGAATTCGACAGAATGTCAAGCATTGTCTCGAGCACGCAAGGCCGAATTCAATCTTGAGAGGGAACGTGCTGCCCTGAGACGGGAACCGCGCGGCCCCCGGGGGGCTTTCCTCTTTCCCCCTGCCCCCTCGAGGACTGTTGCGCGGGGTCCGGCCGAGAACGGGCTCCTGCTTCCTCATCCTCCGATCCGGGGACCGTGACGCAAATCGCCTCGAGCACGGTAGACAGGAGCCGGGGTTCCGGTACATACTCTGACAGACTCTGGGCGAGTGTCCGGGGTTCCGGGGTGTCCGGGGCATGAACCATCAGCCACGAGGCAGGTGATGAGCAATCGAATTCGGGTCCCTGTGGGGGGCGGGAACAGGGTACGCTTCCTCTTGTCGTGCCAACCGCCCGTGTCGAGCAGGGCGTTGCAGGCGGTCCTGGGCGTGTTACTGCTGGTGCTCTTCTCTCCGACGGTTCTGGGGGCGAGCCCGGACCCGGACCTGGACCGGCCCACCCTGACGGGACGCCAGCTCGAGACCGCCCGCAAGATCAAGGCGGAAATCATGTCGCCGTGTTGCTGGAACGGGACGGTCGATTCTCACAACTCGCCGATTGCCGAACAAATCGCCGCTGACATCGAGCGGCGGGTGGCGGCGGGGGAGACCGAAGAAGAGATCGTGAACCGTCTGGTGGCGCAATACGGGGAGCGTATCCTTGCCCGGCCTCGAGCGTCGGGATTCGGGCTCGCCTTCTACCTGGTTCCGGCGTTCGGCATTGCAGGCGCGGGTATCCTGCTTGCGCTGTGGTTGCGGCGCTCACCCACCCAGGAGGACTCGAGGGAGCAGGAACCCGACCCTGGTCCGGCCGGGGGAGAGGGCGCTGACGAACTGGAAGAGCGGTTCGAGGCGGAACTGCGGGCACTCAAGGAGACGTGACCCGATGGGGCGCCTTTCCCGAATGGTCAGCCTGGACCCTCGCACCCGGCGCCTGCGCTTGCCCACCGAATTCCTGGAGATTCACGGTCTCGCCTCCGGTACCCCCCTGCACACGACAACCACGTCTCGAGGCCGAATCTGCTTCTTCACCCGGCCCCAGTGGAAACTGCTCCTGGCAGCCCTGCCCCACCTCGTTCCGGAAACCGGAATCGACCGACTCGCCGGCACACCGGTGACCCTGGGATCGCAGGGACGGCTGGTGCTGCCTCGATCCTGCATTCCAGAGGCCGCTTCGGGACGCATGCGGTTTCACTACCACATCGAAGGCGGAATCCTGGTACTGGAGCCTGTGGACCCCGAGCATGCCGCGCTGCTCACACCGACTCGAGCACCGGTACCCGACCGCGCCCACGGACGCCCGCCCGACGCACCGGCCACGTCGCCGCCCCAGGGACTCGAGACCCCGCGCGGAGACCCCCTCTCCATACCTGGACCGGTCGAACCGGTGCCGCTGGCACAGATCAAGGGGGTGGACCCCGACCTCCCAGAAACATCCCCGGATCCGATCCTCGCCGAACGGATCGCCGAGGACGGCATGACTTCGCCGGTGGTACTCTGCGGCCCCAGACCCTACCGGGTGGTCGACGGCCTGAAACGCATACGGGTCGCACGCTACCTCGAGATGGAATCCGTCCCGGCCGTGATCTTCTCACGCCTCCCCGCTCGAGACGTGCGGGCACTGCGCTACCTGCTGGAGCAGCGTTCCGATGGGTGGGCGCTGGCGCGGCGCATCCGGGAACTGGCGAGGCTTCGACGCAACGGGGTGTCGCTGGATGAACTCTCGCGGCTGGCCCGCAAGAGCATACGGACCATTCAACGATATCTCCGGGTTGCAGAACGGCCCGACCTGGTCGAGGCCATCGAGCGTGGGGAACTTTCGTTGCGCGAGGCAGAACAACGCATGGTCGAGTCCTGAACGCCAACGGCTGAACAAGGGGCGCCCCGGGGGACATCGGACGCACCTCGACGCCATCCTGCGCCAGGCGGGCCAGGCACGCGATATCCCCGACTGGCCTTCGGGTCTTTTTCCTTGATTCCCCGGTTGGGCCTGTGCTAGAGAAAGCCACAAAGTGGGCCTCAGGGCCACTGGATTCCTTGCCGGCTCCCGGGAGGTACCCGAACGGCCGCCGGCCGGTGGCCTGCACAAGGTGTGCGGCGGTCAAACCACTTCGAGCGATGTGACACGCAGTTGACAGCGGAGCAAGCATGAACGAGTCTCCGGCCCCCGCCAGGGACGACGGTCGAAGCCTTCCGGAGCTGAAAGAGGGAGATGTCTTCGCCTCACGCTACCGGGTCGAAAAACGGCTGGGCTCGGGTTTGTACGGCCAGGTCTACCTCGTCCGGCACCTCAAGTACGGACGGGCGACCGTCCTGAAGGTCTTCTACCCCGGCGTATTCCAGACCGAGGAGCAACGGCGGGCGTTCAAAACAGAATTCGACAGTATCAAACGGCTCAAGCACCCCGGCGTTCCCCCACACCTCGAGCAAGGCGACTGGCCCGAAGGGCACACCAAGTATTGCACCATGGACTACGTCAACGGGTCCAGCCTCCGGGCGTTGGTGGACGAACTGGGCAAGAAGGGACGGCGTCTGGCCCCATCGGATGCGGTCCATATCGTGACCCGGTTGCTCGAGACGTTGAAAGCCATCCATCCGCACGGGGTCATTCATCGGAACATCAAACCTGAAAACATTCTGATTGTGGCCAAGGGAAGCGTGGCGGACCAGGTGAAATGGGATCTTCGCCTGTCCGATTTCGCCCTGGTCCGAGCGCCCATCGACTGGATGACCGAGGTTTCGCCGTCGAAGCTTCCCTACATGTCGCCGGAGCTGCTTGGCTACGGCGGGGAGATAGGTCCGCGGACGGACATTTACTCTGTGGGTGCCCTTCTATACGAGATGTTGACCGGGTCGCCGCCGGCCCCGGATCCGGCGCCACCTTCCTCGGTACGCCCGGGTTTGCCGAAGAAGTTTGACGACATCGTGGAACTGTGTCTTGCGCACACGCAGGAGGATCGATACGCCACGGTGGACGATCTGTTGTTTGATCTGGGGCAACTTCCGGCGGACATTCCGGAGGTGGAGGCCGAGCCGAGCAAGTGGTGGGCGCCGTTGGCGGTGATCGGGGGGTTGGTTGGCATTGCAGCGGTGATTGGTGCGATCTTTCTGGCCGGGGACAAGGCCCCGGTGACGACGGGGCCGGAAGTATGGAAGAGCATTCGGGAACAGGTGAGGAACCACCCGGATTTTGTCACCGAGAAGGAATCGGAGATCGCGGCGAAGAAGGACAAGGAACCGGGCATGGTGTACATACCGGGCGGTGCGTATGTGGGTGGAGCATTGCCCGGGGAGCCGGGGGTGGGTGAGGGCGAGCGGCACGCGGAGATGGTCACGGTTTACGGATACTACATCGACCGGTACGAGTTTCCGAACAAGGAAGGGAGCTTGCCCAAGACCATGGTTTCGTGGACCGAGGCTCAGGAAGCATGCAACCGACTCGGCAAGCGGCTCTGCACCGCCGACGAGTGGGAGCGGGCCTGCAAGGGGCGCGACTCGCTCATCTACGGCTATGGCGACACCTTCGATCCGAATCGCTGCGCCATGCTTGGCGTGGAGAACAGCGACCGCCGGGCCGGCGCCCACCCGGGGTGCCGGAGCGACTACGGGGTCTGGGACCTGGCGGGCGGTGTCCCGGAATGGGTGGTCTACCGGATGGACCCTGGTACCGAACGCCCTGCCATCAAGGGGGGCTTGGTGGGCGGAGACCCGGCTCGAGGCACCCGCTGTGCATCCATCGTGTTCGAGTCTGCGTCCCACAGGAATCCGAACATCGGCTTCCGTTGCTGCAAGTAGTGCTGTCACCGTCGAATCCTGCCGCGCCCGCGCTCCTGTCCACACGCTCGTACGCTGTTCCTCCTGCTCCCAACCCTCGACGGTGACCGATGAACACCGAACGGTAGCCTCGAGACACCATCATCGAGGTACGACCGGACGCGCCCGTCTGCACCGCGGTCGTCGAGCAGGGGCGAGACCAATGGAACGACCATGAACTGGTTTGAGAACGCTCGAGATGAATGCTGGTCCATCTTTCGGGAAGCATACCCGAACTACGTGACCGAGGACACGCGCTACCTCGAGGCGATTCGGGCGCTGGTCGACCCGGAGGCCCGGGTGCTGGATGCCGGCTGTGGGCGGCACGCGCCGTTTGCAGCCCGGGTGGTGTCCTGGGCGGGGCAGGTGATCGGGGTGGACGTGGGTATCGCGTCGCAATCGCCGGCTTCCGGAGTCACCACGGTGCAGGCAGACCTGGAGCGGCTCCCATTTGCGGACGCCAGCTTCGACCTGGTCATGTCCCGAAGCGTGCTCGAGCACCTTGAGCGGCCGGGGGTGGTTCTCGAGGAACTCTCCCGGGTACTCCGGCCTGGTGGGCGTTTCGTGTTCCTGGTGCCCAACCTGTTCGACTATGTCTCTCTGGTGAGCGCACTGGTGCCCAACCGACTTCACGGTATCGTGGTCGAGGCCATCCAGGGCAGACCTTCATCGGATACCTTTCCAACCTACTACCGGGCGAACACGGTGAGGACACTTCGTCGACTCCTGTCCCGGGCAGGACTGACGGTGGAACGCATGGACCTGCTCTCCCAGTATCCGGCCTACTTGATGTTCTCCCCCACCCTGTTCCGCGTTGGGATCGCCTACGAGCGGCTCGTTCGTAGGAGCGACCGCTTGGCCTGGCTCCGGAGCTGGATCCTGGGGGTCGCCGCCAAACCATGAGCCATCCTGCCCGGGGTGGCGGCGTTTTGCTTGACCGGCCTCGACCTACCGGCTATCGTCCTATGGGGCGGTTCGACCCGCGCTGGCGCACAAAACGCTCGAGGTCGGACGGGACCTGGCAGGACGACTTCCAGAACAGACGGTCTCGATGGATAGCGAAACCCATTTCGGAAGCTATCGTATCCTCCGCAAGGTCGGCGGTGGAGGCATGGCGGACGTGTACGAGGCGGTGCGCGTCGGTCTGGACAACTTCCAGACTCGAGTGGCCCTCAAGTGCATCCTGCCGTCCCTCACTCGAGACCGTCGGTTCGTGCGCATGTTCATCAAGGAAGCGCACCTCGGCTCCCAGCTTCAGCACCCGAACATCATTCAGATCCAGGACTTCAACAAGGTCAACGACACCTACTACATCGCCATGGAATTCGTCGATGGGGTGGACCTGTCCCGGATCATCAAGCGGTTACGCGCAAAGGGTATCTCGTTTCCGGCCAGCGTGGTTATCGAGGTGGGGCTCCAGGTGCTGGCGGGACTGGGTTACGCCCACCAGGCGCGACGGGCGGATGGGACTCCGCTGAACATCATTCACCGAGATGTCAAGCCTTCCAACATCCTGATTACTCCCGCCGGATCGGTCAAGATCGGGGATTTTGGAATTGCCAAGGCCACCGACTCCACCACCAGCCACAGTCTTACCGGGGACCAGTTGAAGGGAACCATCCACTACATGTCCCCGGAGCAGATCGATGGGGTTCCCTTGACCCCTGCGTCGGACCTGTTCAGTCTCGGGTCCATTTTGTTTGAGATGCTGACCCTTCGTCCCCTGTTCGTGGGCCCGACCATGTCCGCGGTGTTGCTCAAGATCGTGATGGTCAACATCGAGACGGACATGCAGATCATCACGAACAATTACCCGGAGTTCGAGGGTGTGCTTCGCAAGGCGTTGGCACCGGATCCTTCCGATCGGTTCGCCAAGGCGTCCGAGATGGGCGAGGCTCTTCACCAAATCGCGGAGGAACTCGAGGGTGGTGTATCCCTGAAGCAGTTCCTGGCGATTCATCCGGAACTGTTCGAGCCATTTGGGACGCAACCGGGAGACACCGAGGACGACGCGGACATGCTCAGCGTGGTCCGGTCGCCGCAGAGTCTGGCCGACAGTTCGGTCGAGGTGGCGGTTCCAGCCTATCGGGACGGGTACGACACCGACGATTCGTGTGACGTGGAGCCATCCGACGACGAGGGGCGTGTGGTGGATCCCGAGGAGGGTCTGGAGGAAGCGGTCGCGGCCTCGGAGGCGGGGGTGGCTTTCGAGTATTATCCTCCGGGGCCGGAGGAAGCGGAGGCGTCACCGGAAGTCGTCATGATGGGTGCTGATGAAGACGATATTCCGGAGGGGGGGGATGATGCGGAGGCCCTGGCCGGGATGGCGCAGGATCTGCTCGAGGTCCCGGAGGAGGGGGGGCGGGCTGATGAAGGGCGGGGAGCCGGGGACGACCTGGAGCCGGTTTCGTTGCTGGCTCCCACCAGCGATGGGCGGGTGGCACCTTTGGGGAGCGAAGAGCCTGCCCGGCCGCCCCTGGTCCCTGACGAACCGGACGAGGGTGCGCCGAGTATCGAGGATGCCTGGCTCGCCGGGGGGGACGGTCCGTCCCTGACGCCCCGGCCGGACGTATCCCCCGAGGAGGATCATCCTGACGTGGCGGGTGCGCCGGCGGTCCAGGAAACAGAGGCGTCGTCGCGGAGGCGTTGGCCCGGGATGTACCTTTACCTGGCCGCCGTGGCCGGTGGGGGGTTGCTGGCGGTTCTCCTGTTTTTCATGGCACGAGCCCCGGACCACGCCGGCATATCGGGCCCGGGAACGACTCCGGTCGCAGACTCCGCAGGCCCCTCCAACGCGCTCACCCCTCGAACCGCCGCACCAGCCCAGCTCCACATCGACTCCATGCCTCGAGGTGCACGCATCAGCCTTGGGGACACCGAGCGGCCTGTGGCCCTCACCCCTACCACCTTGCCCTTGCCGCTGGACACCGACCAGATCACCGTGCGGCTGGAACTCGAGGGATACGAGCCGTTCATCCAGACCATCACCTACAAGGCCGGGCAGAAACTCTCCCTGCAGCCCACGCTGGTGCCAGTGGTTCGTCTGGGTACGCTCCGGGTCACCTCCACGCCTTCCGGAGCTGCCATTTCGCTCGACGGCCAGAAGACCGGCCATACCACCCCACATACGTTCGAGGGTCTGGACCCTGAGAAGACCTACCGTCTGGTCCTCAGCCTCCCGGGCCATGCAACGTGGAGTCACACGGTGGACTTCCGAAACGGGCTCGAGGTGGAGGTTCGAGGGACGCTTGCGCCCCGCACGTCGAGTACGAGCGCCCGGTCGCCGGGGAGGAGTACGGGGGGGGCAGCGGGGCGGACTCGAGGCAAGGCCACGTTGGTGCTCAACACAGTGCCTCCGGACGCGGAGGTATTCGTGGATCAGGTGCCTCGAGGCCATGTACCGGTGACGGTGGAGGTAGACGCGGGCAAGCACAGGGTTATGTTTCAAACATACGAGGGCAAACAGCGGAAGTCGATCGTGGTGGTGCTCAAGCCTGGGGAGACGCGGCGCGTGGTATGGGAAGTCCTCTCTGACCGTTGGCTGTCGCGATGAGTCCAGTCTGCACTCCGCAACGGGGGGGGGACCGGTCTTGTGGCGAATCTTGCCGAGCCTGAGCGGGCCGGGTTCTCCTGTCCCGGAATCCGGTCTGTTTCCAGCCCCACTCAACCTTGAACGAGCGCACTGCATGGCCGGGAGTCATCCTGCCGAGTTTCCGGTCAACCCGACGCGACGACACTGACATCTACTGTTGCGGGCAGGCCCTCATGCTGCTATGCTAGCGAGATACTTTGTCAATACGGTACGACCGATTCCATCTACCACATTGGAGGTCCCTATGAATCTCGAACTGCGTCGTCTCCTGTGGGCGTTTCCCACGCTGCTGGTCTCGGCCCTGCTCCTGGTCGCCGGGTGTGGCAACGTCGACACGGAGGACGACGATGCCACGACGGAGACGCCTGAAGGTGACGACGACACGAGCGTGGTCGAGGTGACGCCCACGGCCACGCCGTGCAGTGACTTCGACGGTGACGGCTACTGCTACGAGGAAGATTGCGACGACGGCGATCCACTGGTGCACCCTGGCGCGGAGGAGGTATGCGAGCAGGAACCGGAGATACCGCACGACAACAACTGTGACGGGATCGAAGGGTGTGCGGTGGACGATGACAACGATGGATACAGCGAGAACGACGGTGACTGTGACGACACCGACATTGCGATATCGCCTGGAGCCTATGAAGCGTGCGACGGAGTGGTGGATGAGAACTGTAACGGGGTGGAAGGCGACGGTTGCAGTTATGTGGACGACGATGGGGACGGGCAGAGCGAGGACGAGGGAGACTGTGACGATGACGATCCCTCGGTCTATCTGGGTTCGAACGAGCGGTTCGACGGGATGGACAACAACTGTGACGGCGAAATCGAGCAGGTGGTGATCCTCGATCCCACCACCGACGTGGTGCTGAACGGCGAGGCGGCTTCCGAGGAACTGGGCACGGTGGTGGCCGGCATCGTCCCGCCGAGCGGCTCCTATTCAATCAATGGCGACGAGTACCCGGACGTGATCATCGGTGCTCCGGGCTATGGTGGTGCGTCGCTCAAGGGGGCAGCCAAACTGGTTTTCGGCGCATCCTGGCTCGACCCTCTGTCCGGTTCGCCTGGTGCGGTCACGCTTTCCGAGACCCAGGCGGTGGCCCGTGCCGGGACGGCGGTCTCTTCCATTGGGGACATCAACCTGGATGGCTACATGGACTTCGCCGTGGGTGCTCCCGAGTACGACACCAACGGTGGAGCTGACGCGGGCAAGGTGTACGTCATGCTGGGCAAGGACGGCGCCTGGACCGCGTCGGAACTCAGCCGCGTGGCCGCCGCCAACATGCCTGGCCTTCAGGAGAACGACCGTGTCGGTTCGTCCTTGAGTGGTGGGAACGTGAGTGGAGACTACTTCGACGACATGCTCGTGGGGTCGGCGAGCCCGGTGTCGGGCGGATACCTGCAGGTGGTTCCTGGCAAGCCCGAGGTGAGCGGTGCCATTCTGGTGAACAGTCTGGCCTACTTGCAGGCCCCGGCGGACATGACTGGCATGGCGCTTGGCCAGGGGATTGCTTTTGTGGGCGACACCACGGGGGACGGCATGGGAGACCTCGTGATCACCGCCGCATACACGGAGAACAAGGAGGGGGCGGCGATCTGGATTCCGGGCAACACGGCCTTCACGGCGGGCACTTCGTTCCAGTCCTTTGAAGACCTCGGCGCCATCGTCATGTACGGTCCTGCCGAGGGGAACAACATCGGCTGGTCCGTGTCTGGCAACGGAGACATCAACGGAGACGGCAATCCGGACTTCATGGTCGGCAGTGAAGCGAACCAGAATCAGGCGGATCCCGTGGCCCTCATCTTCCTCGGTGGCGACCAGTTCATGGATGGCGCACCCAGCACCGGAGAATACGACATCACCACGACCGCCAACATCGCGCTCTACGCCTCTGCCGCCAACGTCTGCCCCTGCGCCGTGGCGCTCGACGGCGACGTGAACGGGGACGGCTACGACGACATTCTGGTGGGGACCGCCGGTGCCTCGACTGTCTACCTGATCCTGGGCAAGGAAGCCCTGCCCTCCACGATGTTCCTCGAGCCAGACGCCGCCTACATCTTCCGCGGTGCCGACGAAACGGACAAGACCGGCTACTCGGTCGCCTGGGTGGGATCCTTGAACGGGGACTACTACGACGACTTCGTCATCGGTGCACCAGGCGCAGACCTGGACGTCACGATTCTGGACAGTGGAAGCGTCTATTTCCTGTTCGGATTCGGCACCGAGGCCATGCAGTGACGGGATGACTCGTCGAGGGGGAGCATGTTGAGTGGCACGCGCCTGAGCTCGTGGGTTGCAGCCGTGGCGGTGGTCCTGGCGTGGGGTTCTACTGCCGAGGCCGAGGAGTGGGTGACCTGCACCCCGGTTTCGCTGGCCGAGGTGGAAAAGCTTACTTCGGACGCCTACCTGGACATCCAGTTGGTCGACTACCCGGCCGCCATCGCGAAGCTGGACGCGGCCAGGAATGCGTTCCCCTGTCTGACCGAGCCGGTCGCTGTCTCCACCTTGACCGACTACTACCTGTTTCGCGGGCTTGCGCTCTACTACCGGGAGGACCGGGAGGGGGCGGTGGCCCAGTTCTCCCAGGCCCTGGCCGTGGACCCTTCTCTGCGCTGGCGGACGGAGTTCGGGCAGAGACCCCGCAGCGCGTTCCTGGACGCCCGGGAAATCCGCCTCGAAGTCGCGAGTGGGGCGGTGCATTGCCCCCTGCTCGCCCCGGGGGTTTCCGCCTACGTGGATGGCCGCGAGGCGACCCAGGGGGACACGTGGGAACTCCCGGCTGGGGAGCACCTGCTGCAGGTCCTCCGCTCCGATGGTCAATGGCAAGGGCACTTCTTCACCGTGCCCGAGGACGAGGAAATCCCACTCCCGGTACCAGACGAAGTGCGGCTCCGCACGCGCCTTTTCCGTCTCGGACGTGACTCTCAACCAGCGGAGGGGGACACCGAATCGACCGAGGAGCGGGGGAGGGCTGCCTGGCTGCAGGACCCGTCCTTGCCGGTCTACGCCGCCGCAGGCGTTTCCGGAGTGGCCCTGGTCAGCGCCGGCTACTTCGGGGTGCGGTACTGGTCGACGCGGACCAGGCTTTACGGGGGTGGGTATACCAGCACCGAGGACGATCCGGAGAAGGAACAACTGCTGACCGACAACTACCGGGCAGCGATCCTCGCCGACGTGTCCCTGGCCGTGGCCGTGGTGGCGGCCGGGACTGCATACGGTCTGCACGTGACCCGTCCGGCCGACAGCGAGGCTGGGCGGCACGGTCCGGTCCTGGCCTTCGTCCTCACGCCACAGGCTGCCTGGCTGCACGGCACGTTCCGCTGATTCCCATTCCAATCCGACCGTTCTCATTGGATTCCACGCTTGACATCGCAGCGGGCTCATAGTATTCCGCTTGCAACTCCTCTGGTCGCAGACCACGTTTTCGGCACCTGGACCTTTGTTTCGTTCCGGTACCCAGGTGGCCCGCGGCCCACCGCACGCCCCCCCTTGTGGTGCCCGGAAGGAACGCTCCGGCCGGGCGTGGTCCCGCACGGAGGACGACGGCCGTCGCATGGTCCCCGGCCGGATGGGCACGGCGGCGACCGTCATGCCGCTCCGGCGCTTTCTTCCGTGGCTATCTTGCACTTCGTCAGACAACACCGAAGCGGGGGTCCCCATGCTCATCGATCAAAGGATGCTGAGACTTACCGCCCGTATCGTTGCCGCGTCCTGGAACACCATCGGGATCCGGGCCGCTCTGACCACGGGCCTGTTCGGCTTGCCACTGGTCACCGCCATCAATGCCTCCCTGAAACTCGACGATTTGTTCTTCAGACGCTACAAGAAGGTCAGGGTGGACCGGCCGGTGTTCGTTCTGGGCCTCCCTCGAAGCGGCACCACGTTCTTCCACCGGTTGCTCACTCACACGGGAGACTTCTCGTGCTTCAAGACGTGGCACATATTCGTCCCTTCCCTCTCCGTGCGGGCTGTTCTTTCGCCGCTCGTCCCACTCCTCTCGCGCACCGTGACTCGAGCCATGTACCGCAACGGAGAGATCTACCCTGACGGGAGCCACAAGGTAGGGGCCGACCTGGTCGAGGAGGACGAACTGCTTCTCCTCTGGCGCATGGACACCCCGTTCATGTACAAGACCCCGCTCGCGTTCGACCAGCGGGACAACAGCGACCTGCTTCCCTATGCCCGGGCAGGGAACCCGCTGGGGCGTGAATCCATTCAGTTCCTCAAAGGGTGTTTCCAACGCCAGTTGCTCCACACCGGCCGCTCTCGAGTTCTCGCCAAGATGCCTTCCTCGACCATGCGCATCGAGCAGTTGCTCGAGGTGTTCCCGGATGCACGGTTTGTTTACATGGTTCGCTCCCCGTTCCGGGTCCTCGTGTCCAACCTCACACAGCACCGGAACTACTTCCACAGTCGCTGGGGGCTCGAACGCATACCCGAGGAGCGCCTCATGGCCTACTTCCGACTCCGCTACAACATGCTTGTGTCCCACTATCGGTATGGCCTGGAAATCGAGCGTCGCAACCTGGTTCCGCAGGATCAGTTCATGGTCGTTCCTTACAACCGCCTCCTGGCCGACCTCGAGGGTGTGTTCGAAGATGTGGTCCGATTCGCCGAATTGGAGCCGAGCGAGGCGCTCAGGAGGCACGTACGGGAGACGGCGGAACGGCAATCGAACTACAAGGCGTCGCACCGCAAGCTGGGGCTGGGTGCGTTTGGTCTGACCGTGGCTGAGGTCCTGTCCGATCTTTCGGAAGTATTTCATCACTACGGATTTTCGACCGAATTTTCCCCAGAGGACCTGTCCGAGGAGGCGTCTCAGCCGAGGCGGGCGTGGGCCTGACCGATTGTGGTTCCCTGTCGAATTCGAGATCCGAATCGGAGCGTCCCTGCAGGGGACCTGCCCTTCTCACGGTTGCTTCTCCGGACGCAGCGTGCTACAGTCACCCATTCCGGAACCGGTTCGGAGGGACGAGTCGTGAGTCAATCGGAGACCGGGGCTGCGGGTGCCAAGTCCATGCTTGGTGCCGCCGCGTTCATCGTGGTGGTGGCGGGATTGCGTGAAGCCCAGGGGATCATCATCCCCACGCTGCTCGCAGCGTTTCTGGCCATTCTATGTGCGCCTGTGGTGGTGTTTTTGACCAGACGCCGGGTTCCCACCGTGGCCGCGGTCATGCTGGTGGTGGTGCTGGTGATGGGCGTGGTGGCCGGGATCGGTACGATCCTGGGCGGGTCGGTCAACGGCTTCACAGAAGCGATTCCGCGGTACCAGGACCGGATGGACGGGTTGCTCACGTCCACCGTGGCGTGGCTCGAGGCCAAGGGACTTCAGGTGACCGCATTGAACCTGGGAGAGATTGCCGATCCGGGCCAACTGATGGGTCTGATCGGCAAGACCCTGGGCGGACTCATGTCGGCGCTGAGCAACACGTTTCTCGTACTTCTGACGCTGGTGTTCATCCTGCTCGAAGCGGCCGGTTTTCCTGCCAAGCTGACAGCGATCGCTGGTGGGAGTGATGTGGCGGTAGGGCGCTATGCCCGCATGATGGGACAGGTCCAGCAGTACCTGTTCATCAAGACCATCCTGAGCCTGGCCACCGGGATCCTGGTGGGCGTGTGGCTCGCCATTCTCGGAGTCGACTTTCCGGTCCTGTGGGGTCTCATCGCGTTCTTGCTCAACTACGTGCCCAACCTGGGCTCGATCATCGCCGCCATTCCAGCCGTGCTGCTCGCCTTGGTCCAGCTCGGCGTTGGATATGCGGCCGCCGCTGCAGCGGGATATCTGGTGGTCAACGTGGCGATAGGGAACGTGATCGAGCCGCACCTGCTCGGTCGTCGGCTCGGACTGTCCACGTTGGTCGTGTTTCTCTCCCTGGTTTTCTGGGGATGGGTGTGGGGACCCGTGGGCATGCTGCTCTCGGTTCCGCTGACGATGATCGTGAAAATCATGCTCGAGAACACCCAGGACCTCAAGTGGATCGCCATCTTGCTGGACAGCCCCGCCGTGGTGGCCACCACCCACGCGCCGGGCCCGCCGCCGAGCCCGCCGGAGGTCGCAAGCGTGGACGAGGAGGTCCCACCACCTCCTCCTGGCACGCTCTGAGGTGCGTATCCTCGAGACACCCGTCTCCAACCAGCCGTTCATGCCAGGCGTGGCGCACCCGAAACCGACACGGCATGCCAGTTTTTGCTTCCGATTCCATACCGTATCGTGCTTAAATGCAGTCAATCAGGCACACATTGCACGTGTGTCACCCCTGTCAGTCATGGGGCGAAATGGAAGTCGTTCCTCGACCAGACGCGTCCGGCACCATGTTCGGCCGTTACCGGCTGCTCGAGAAAATCGGGCAAGGCGGGATGGCGGTGGTGTACCGCGCCGAGGTGTTGGGGATCGGGGGGTTTTCCCGAGGCGTGGCGCTCAAGGTCCTCCACGCGCACATGGCTGAAAGCCCTGAGTTTTCGCGTTTGTTCATCAGTGAAGCGCGATTGGGCGGATACCTTGCCCATCCCAATGTGGTGGCCACCCTGGACTTTGGCCAGCATGACGGGCGGCTCTACCTCGCCATGGAACTGGTGGATGGTCCCACGCTGGAACAGGTGTTGCGCTTGCACGCCCTGTCCGGCGCCCCGCCTCCTCTGGACATCACATTCCAGATCCTGGCCCAGGTCTGTCGCGGATTGCAATATGCCCACTCCGCCACGGATCCTCGAGGCCGGCCCCTCCACCTGGTCCACCGTGACCTCAAGCCGTCCAACATACTCATCAGCCGGCATGGAATCGTCAAGGTCGCCGATTTCGGGGTTGCCCGGTCAGAGAGCAATGTGGCCCAGACCCAGTGCGCTGGTGCACTTCGGGGAACGCCTCTCTACCTTTCGCCGGAACAGGCCTGGGGACGCAAGGACCTTGACCATCGCGCCGACCTCTTCAGCCTGGGGCTGGTCCTCTTCGAAATGTTGACCCTGTCCCCGCTGTACCGGGCAGACACACCCGAGCGCGTACTCCGGAACGCCCAGGACGCCAGGGTGGAGGACGCACTGACCGAGATCCCGGTTGGGCCTTTCCAGCCGTTGCTGAGGGAGTTTCTCACCACCGCCCTGGCCCGGGACCCGGGAGAGCGTTTCCAGTCCGCCTCCGCCATGGGCGAGGCCCTGGAAAAACTCTCCGACGCTGTCCCAGGTCGCACCAACCTGGCCACCTGGCTCGAAACCTTGCTCGAGAACGGGGCCCCTCCCGAGCAGGGTCCCGGTCCTGATTCCCGGGGGCACAAGGACGACCTGGCCCCCGAATCTCGAGATCGAACGGCCCGCGCGGTCGGTCGTTCCAGTTCCGATCAGGGCCTTCCAGGGGGTCACCCGGTCGCCATTTCTCTCTGGAACGACCCGCCGGAAGCGTCTGCACAGCCTGCCCATGATTGGCACGCAATGGCTGCCCGGATCGACCCGGCCGCATGGGACCAGGACGAGCCGGGATCTCGTTCAGACTCTGCTCCTCCTGTCGACCAGTCCATGGATCCCAACGCCTATACCCCGCAACGTGCGGGTCGTCCCACGCATGAGGAGAAACCATCGCCTTTACCCGAACCACCTGCGCCTCTCGAGGCGGTCAGCCTGTGGCACGACGCGCCTGCTACATCGGGCGCACTTGAGCCGCCCCGGATCCCCCGCGTTTCACCTGGAGGAGACCGAGAGAACGACAAGCAGGCGGAGATCGACGTGGCCGCCACGGTGGTGGTCGCCGCCGGTGTGGACCCGGAAGCGGACCAGGGAGAATGCGGACCGTTGCCAGCCGAGGAACTGGCCACCGTGGTGGCAGACAGCGTTTCGTCCGTTCCGGGTTCCGGGACCGCTCCTGGCAACGGGGAGAATGAGGAGGAGGCCCTGGTCGAAACCGCGCGCACGGTGGTCTCAACCGCGTCTCGCCCGTGGGCGCCCCGGAGTGTCGACCCATCGTCAGCATCGGGCGAGACGTGTGGGACCTCCCACACCGAGGGGCGGGGGCAAGACCAGGACGCGATCAAGACCGTGGTCGTCTCGGTGGATGCAGTGACCACCGTGGTCCGGGACCATCCCCTCGAGGCCGTGTCCAGGCCGGCAGGCGATCCTCAAGACACCCCCAACCGCCCGGCGGACTCGAGGCCGCTTGCTCCGGCTCCGGCCGTCTCACGCGCGCTGGGTGACGGAAGGGGTGCAGGGGGCCGTTCACACAGCGGCTCATGGGCGACCATGTCGGGAGCGGGCGGGCCGGCGCGTCCTTCCGTCATGAAAGAGGAGACGCGGCCCCTGCCGGCCATGCCGATGGCGGCGTCCCCGTCGGGCTTGCAGGAGCGGACACCGCCGCCGGTGGCGGACCGGTACTTCGACAGTGCGCACGCAGGGCAGGACCTCCCAGGGATGGGGGAATCCAGCCGGGTTCCATGGATGATCCTGGTCGGCGCGCTGGGCGGTGCAGTGGCCGGGACCCTGCTCATCCTGCTGCTCAAGGTCCTGGTCGGCCCCTGAGCCAGGCACCGAGACCTCCTACTCCGCTTCGACCGTGCGGGTGGGGCCGTCGAAGTCCAGGACCAGTTGACGGCCGTCGAATCGGATCACTGTGCGGTTGGTGCCGAACGCCTGTTCGCAATAGCGATTTTCCCAGCGCGGGTAGGGACCCGTGTCCACCCGTCGGCCGCGCACGTAGAGGTGCCCTCCTGGAGATACCTCCACCAGCCCGACGCCGGGTGAATCGTAGTCGACCGCGTCACCGCTGATCAGGACCTGGGCGTTGGACACGGCGGTCATGAAGTCATCGAAGCTTCCCCAGTCGCGTTGACTTCCCAGCTCCACGATCCAGGTGTTGCTGAACCCCTCGGCGATCAATTCGTAGTCGGACTCCGGGGCGTCCGGAGCCCAGTTCGTGGGCATGTCCGAGTAGAGGGCGACGTAGGCATCGCCTTTCTGTCCAAACGTCCAGTGTCCCGACTGCTCGATCCGGTCGAACGCCCATTTCGGGAAGTAAGCGTGTGTGTACTCGACGAAAAAGCGCTCGTCCGCCTTGGGATAGTGGTCCCGCCGGTAGAGGATGACGCCCACATTCCGGTAGAACAGGGCTCGAGGCAGCCATCCTCCGGTCCAGGCGCCGGCCATGTAGTCGTCCTCCATGCCTCCAGGGTAGGTGGTGAACACGACCGCATCCGGGTCCAGGGTGGCCTGCCAGATGTGCTGCTGGGCCCCCCACAGACCCGGGTTGTAGTTCTGGGCTCCGGATAGCTGATAGTCGGGGGTGCGGTAAACATAGGTGTCCATCGCCTCCATGGCCGGCCCTCGAGTGAAGTCGTCCAGGTGAGCTGCGAGCGGCTCGAGGATGGGGCTGCCCACGAGGGGCTGGAGGAAGGCCACATCGCTCCAGAAGTAGCCCTGCCAGAGGTCGTATTCATCGACCATCTGGAAGGTTCCGTCGATGACCTGGCTGGTCACGTAGGCCCCCATGCCCCACCAGAACAAGATGTCGTCCTCCTCCTGGTACCCGATCCCGTAGGCAGGGCCTTCGGCCACGTCGATCCCGTCCCGCTGCCGATGTTCGTGCCAATCGCGCGCGTCCTCTGCAATTGCCTCCAGCAGGTCGGGCGGCCAGTAACGGAAACTGGTCGCGAGGAAGGATGCGGCGAAGTTTCCGGGGGAGCGGTACTGGCCGAGCCCGAGCAGAACCCAGGCGGCGTCGGCGGTGGAATCGTTGCTTCCGCCCACTTGCTTGCTCTCGTAGGTCCGACCGTGCGCAGTGGCGAAGACGCCCTGGTAGTAGGTGTTGGCGAAATCGAACGTCACCAGGTCCAGGACCATGGCGGCCTTGGTGGCGATGGACTGGTCCCATGCCAGGTCCGCCAGGTTGACCAGGGCCGGAATGTCCTCGTTGAAATAGACGTTGGAGTGCCATTCCGAAAACCCGAAAGTCCCACGTCGGTCCAGCCACTCGTGCAGCAGGGGAAGGGCGTGGGCTATGTGGTCCGCACCGGTCATTCCAGCGTTGGGGAACACCTGGTCCGGAAAGAGTTGACCAGCGATCAATTCCGCCGTGTGAAACAGGATCTGGTGGTTCTCGGACCACCAGCACATCATGTCGGGTCCAGGCTCGTCGAGCCAGTACTTGAACTCGAGAACCGATCGCTCCATCTCCTCCTGGAGGTCGGGGTCGAGCGCCGGGTGACCTCCATACAGCGCGAGGATCCGGAGCACCGTGTTGAGGGAGAAGTCGGCACAGTCTTCGCGGTTGTCTATCCGGGTCAGCGCCTCCCGGACGGCCTCCTCCTCAATCGGCCCGTCGCCTGTTGCGAGCCGACACAACTGCGCCTCGAGGTCCCCGGCCGGGGCGGCATCAGAACAGGCATGGAGGTATTCGGCCTGGCGCGCCACGAAGCCGGGCGAAGGGGTCACGTTCCCGCTCCGTGCCCGCGGACCCATCCATGGGGCGGACCGCAAGGCGCCTCGAGTCTCTCCGTAGGGGAAGAGCCCGGAACCTGTTGTGAGGACGTTCGGCGCGCCGCCCGCCTGGTTTGCTGTGCAGAGCAGGAAGGCCAGACATGTGACCAAAGAAGTGGGAGCGGGCATTCGTGTACATCCGAGCTGCATGGTGCCCTCCTGTCCTGGGCGACTTGTTTTTGTTGTTCTCGAACCCTGGAATACGACGGCGTACCCTGATGTTGTAGCACGAATGTCTCATGGACACCATTCCCGGCGAGGAAGCACGAACCTCGATCCAGCCCGACGCCGTCGGCGACCCGCGTCCAGCGACTCGAGGCAACGGATCGCCCTGATACGCCCTCTTGCTGCAGGCGCACCAGAACGTGGCGCGGTGTGGGACCCCGGAGGGCTCGGTGCGCGCCTCCCGGTGAGTCGGTGTATTCGGCTGTTGAAACCCACCCCTACCGTGCTATACATGAACAGGTTCCGACGTCCGGCACCAACCGTTCACCCCGACCGAACAGGATGACCACGCATGACGCGCAGGTGGAGGCTCGGCTATCTCGGGCGCGCCGTCGCGGCGATGGCGGCGCTTGCGATGCTTGCATGGGTGCAGGTCCATGCGCCGGAAAAAGTCATCGAGCCCACGGTGCACCTCACCGGGCGCCTGGCGGAATTGACTTTCGCCGACCTGCAAGTGCGGGAGTACCTGAACGATCAGCAACGGTGCACCGACACCTGGCGAAGCATGGCCCGAGAGGCTCGAGGCACCATCGACGGGGCGGCAGACACGCTTCGGGCGCCGCCTGCGTGGCTCGAACCGGGCCTGACGTCCGCATACCAGGCCGCATTCGACGAGTTCCAGGAACTCCACCAGGCACGTGAGACACTGTTCTCGAGCATCGATGACGCCTGGCGGCGGGGGGACCAGGCCGGTTGTCAGCGACTGACGCGCATGGCGTTGGAACTGCCAACAGCCTCCCCGCTTGCGACCCTGCGCGACCTGTTCGAACGTCACGTGGATCGGACCGTGGTGCGACTCCGACACCTCCGGTGGGCCCTCTCCGGCCTCGCCTTCCTGCTCCTGTTCCCACTCCTGGCCCCCCCAGGACGCCGGGACCTCTCACTCGGCAATCTCACGCCGGTCCTCTCGAGCGCGTTTGATCCGGTCCTCGTACTGGACCGCCACGGCGCCGTGCGGGCCGCGAACCCGGCCGGTATCCAGCTATTCGGCTCGAGGGCCAGACCAGGCACACCCGATGCGGCAGGTCAAATCGTTCTCGAGGATTCGCGGTCCCGGTGGATCGAGCGGATTCAAGCCGCACGAGAAGAAAGGGGGGACGGGGAACAGGTGACGGAGGAGGTTACCCTGCTGCTGGAAGACGGGACACCGTTTCCGGCCCGGTGCAGTATGGTGGCTGTGGATACGGAGGGCGAGCGCGTCGTTGTGGTCCATATCCGGGACCTTCGGCCGGAACAGGCCATCGCCGAACTGGAGGAGACCCTCCGGACCAACACCCGGCAGCTCACCCAAAAAGAACTCGAGCTGCAGATCACCCAGGCCCGGAAGGCGGCCATTTTCAGCGCCTCGCTCGATTGTATCGTGGGTCTGGATAGTGAGTGGAAGGTGATCGAGTGGAACCAGGCCACGGTCACCACGTTCGGCTACTCGGACGACGAGTTGAAAGGTGTTCCGTTCGACCGGCTGGTGCATGCGAGTATCTCGTCCGACGCATGTCGAAACGGATCAAGCCCCGCGGCAGAGGATGCGTCGAGCGCGGTGGAGTGTCCGGTGGGAGAACGGTTCGAGACCTGCGCGGAGCGTCGGGATGGGACGATGTTTCCAGCCGAAGTTTCGGTGGTTCAGGTGGAGGTGCCGGGTCCGCCGCTGTTCACCGCCTACATCACGGACATCACCGAGCGCAAAAATGTGGAACATATCAAGAACGAGTTCATCTCCATCGTCAGCCACGAACTGAGGACGCCGTTGACCTCCATTCGAGGTTCGCTCGGGCTTCTCGAGGGAGGAGTGGCCGGCCCGATCGAAGGCAAGGTACGGGAACTGGTACACATTGCCCGGAGCAACAGTGACCGTCTGATTCGGCTGGTCAACGACATGCTCGATCTGGAAAAGATGCAGTCGGGCAAGGACGAATTGCGGATGGAGCCGGTGCATCCGCAGGAACTGGTGGATGCGGCTCGAGCTGCCGTGGAAGGCATGGCCGAGGAAGCGGGGGTTCGGATCGTGCAGCGGACGGTGACCGGGCCGGTGTTGGAGGGGGACAAGGATCGGCTCGTGCAAGCGGTGACCAATCTCCTTTCCAATGCGGTGAAGGCTTCGCCCGAGGGAGCGGAGGTGGTGGTGGAAGGGCGTATCCAGTCGGACGGGACGTTTGCGTTGTCGGTGACCGACAGTGGACCGGGCATACCGCCGGACCAGATGCCGCGCCTGTTCAACCAATTTCAGCGGCTCGACAACCCGGCGTTCCGAAAAAAACGCGGCACCGGCCTTGGGCTCGCGATCACGAAGACCATCATGAACCGACACGGAGGCACCATCGAGGTGGAGAGCACGGTGGGCCAAGGCTCCACGTTCACATTGGTGATGCCGGTGTCCGGCGGAGACGACTCGGGTGCCCGTGGTGTACAGGGGTCGGCGTCGAAGGGTTCGCGAGGCGGGAGACCGGAGGGCGGAACCGAGCGGGAGGAGCAGGTGAGGGATGAAGGATAGGAACGCAGGACCCGAAACCCGGCCACACCCCGGCTGATGAAAAGGAGGGGAGGATCGCATTGTGACGGTGGACCCCACCTGGATTCCAACCAACCAGAACCGACCGGGAGAGCCCTCCACGGACCGAAAGCGTTCGCGGCTCCGGCTCGGGATCACCGGCCTGCTTTACCTGGTCCTGGTGGCGGTGGGCCTGGCCCCGCTGCTCGTCGTGGGCACACTGATGGTCAACACGGCGGTGACCTCGATGCACCGGGCGGTCCGGGAACTCCAGCTCGCCGTGGTATCCGATGTGACCCATGCCGTGCGCCGGGAGGTGACTCTGGGCAAGCTGGAACTGAACACCGTGGCCGACCTGCTCCTGGGCGACGGATATGGCGACGATGCGCGCCGGATCGATCTCGCCTCGGCGCGACTTTCCGCCTCCGAGAGACTGGAATGGATCTCCGTGTTCTCTCCTGACGGCGAACTGGTGGGAACCCTCAAAACCGCAACCGCTCACGCGCCGCCACGCACCCAGCACCTCCGCCCGTCCCTCAGCGAGCAACTCCAGGCCGAAAGCGGGACTGCGGTCGGCGAGGTGACCGACGGAGGCGGTTACCCCGTGCTCGAACTCGCCACCTCTGTCGTCGTGGACGGTCAAACCCGGGGCGTCGTGGTCGGCGGCCTCGCCCTGAATTCCCTCTGCGCCCTGCTCGAGGACGTTTCCTCCCGCCGCTTCGCAGGAGAACGGAGCGTGGTCTACGTGGTGGACAGCGACACACGCCTGGTCGCTCACCCGGAGTGCCGACGGGCCGCACTACGGGAACAAAGGCGAGCCCGCGGTATCTTTCGGGCCGTCACAGGCACACCCACATTCTCCGTCCCTTTCGGACTGTCACCAGAATTCACCGACGACGCCGGAAAGGCCTGGCTCGGCGCCCTCGAGTCCCTGCCCGAACTCGGATGGGCCGTCGTGGTCGAACTCGACCGGGACATCGCCTACGGACCCATCGTGCAGATGAAGCGCACCATGGTCGTGGGCGGCGTGGCCACAACCATGGGCCTCCTGGTCCTCGCCGTCTGGGTCGCCCGATGGTTCACCCGCCCCATCCGCCAGCTCGAGACCGCTACCCGCCACGTCGCACGGCGCGACTTCGATCACCGCGTTCCGGTCCTGCGCAACGACGAAATCGGTGCACTGGCCCAGGCGTTCAACGACATGGCCGCCAGCCTCCAGCGCTCCGAAGAACGGTTGCTCGCCGAAACCCGCATTCGCAACGACCTCTCTCGCTACCTCTCACCCGAGGTGGTCGAGGAGATCATCCATCATCCGGATCGAATGAAACTCGGGGGAGAACGTCGCACGGTCACCGTGCTTTTTGCGGACATCGTCGGTTTTACGAGTCTGGCCGAACGGTTGCGCCCCGAGGAAGTGGTGGCGATTCTGAACGAACTGTTCACTTTCGCCACTGAAATCATCTTGCGCCGGGGCGGAACCATCGACAAGTTCATCGGAGACTGTATCATGGCCGTATTCGGTGCGCCATCGAGCGCCCCGGACGATGCAGTCCGAGCGGTTCAGGCGGCGGAGGACCTGATGCGGTGGATCGATGTGGGCAACCGGCGGTGGCGCAAGGCCTACGATATCGAGTTGCAGCTTGCGATTGGGATCAACACGGGGCCTGTGGTGGCGGGCAACGTGGGGAGTGAGAAACGGATGGAGTACACGGTGATCGGGGACACGGTGAACGTGGCTGCGAGGTTGGAGGCACTGGCAGGCCCTGGGCAGATTTTGCTGTCGCACAGCACGCGCGAGGCGATTGGTGAGGCCTTTCCGTGTGAACCGGCGGGGACGCAGGAGCTGATGGGCCGGACCGGGACGACGATGACGTTCACCATCTCGGTGGAGAAGTAGCCGTGTCACGTGAGATAGTGTTCCGGAGTTTGCAAGGGCGGACGTTGATGGGCCGATACCGCCTGGGTGATGTCCTGGGGGTGGGGGGGTATGGTGCGGTGTTTGCGGCCGAGGATGAGCTGCTTCGTCGGGATGTGGCCATCAAGGTGTTGCGGCATGATCCGGAAGACGAGGACAATTCGGGGCGTTTTTTGCGCGAGGCTCGGGTGTTGGCGCGCATTCAGCATCCCAACGTGGTGCAAGTGATCGATTTTGGGCGGGAGGATGGCCTGCTGTTTCTGGTGATGGAGCGTGTGCACGGCGTCTCTCTGTCGCGGCTTGCACTGGATCGGTTTCCGCTTCCGGCCTCCCGGGTGGCGGACATCGGCATTCAGGTTTTGCGTGCACTGGAGGAAGCGCACACTCGAGGGGTCATTCACCGGGATCTGAAGCCGGACAATGTGCTGGTGGCCCGGACTCGAGAAGGCGCAGACCTGGTCAAGGTGGTGGATTTTGGCACTGCGATACTGGAGGAGCCTGACGACTCGTTCAGGACCCGGGAGGGTCTGCTCATCGGGACCCCTTCGTACATGTCCCCCGAGCAGTGTCGAAGCAAGGAACTGGATGCCCGAAGCGACCTGTACGCTTTCGGCTGTCTGTTGTACTTCCTCCTGGCCGGCCGTCCGCCGTTTCGTGCGGAGAACGCCCTCGACGTGATGGTGGCCCACCTCTACCACGACCCGGAGCCACCTTCCCGGGTCGTCCCCGAGGTGCGAGTGTCCCCTGCCCTGGAAGCCCTGACGCTCTGGTGTCTGGCCAAGCTCCCGTTGGAGCGTCCGCCGAGCGCGTCGGCCTTGCGCGCGGAACTGGAAAACGCCGTGTCTCGAGGCCTGTTCACCCCCATTCACGTTCCCGGACCTGTCCGGACCGGGGGACGAAAGGGACCTCGAGGCGCCCGGTCGGCCCGGATTGCGACTGGAGGGCCGACTTTCGACGGGGCCGAGGAAGATCCGGGAGCCGTGCTGGTGGTCGCCACCGACCATGCCGACACAGACCAGGTCATCGAGACATTGCGGGCTCGAGGCGGACGGGTGGAGGTCGTCTCATCCCCCCCCTCGAGCGACACACTGGACCCATTTGACGTGCTGGTGCTGGACGGGACACCGGAGACACTCCAGGAGGGCATTCGAGCGGGGCGGGCTCGAGGGGTTCCTGCCCTGGTGTGCGGCCCGGAGGACGACCTCGCCGCCATGGCGAGCGCTCTCGAGGCCGGCGCATACGATTTCATCCCGCTTCCGGTCAACCCGCGCGCACTGGCGAGGAGCATTGCTCGAGCCGTGAGGGCGAGGAGAAGAGGAAATGCGTCATGAATCCGGGAAAGCAGGCTGGTGGGCATGCTTGCTGCTCCTGTCCATCGTGGCAGCATTCTGGCCGTCGAGGAGCGGCTGGGCTGCGGACGAGGACACCTACGTGGTTCAACCGGGAGACACCTGTCTGGGCATCATCAACAAGATCGGGTGGCGGGTGACCCTTGAAGAACTTCACGAACTGAACCCCGATGTCTACCACGGGCCTCCCCCCCACCATCTCGAGCCGGGGACGGTGCTGCGCCTGACTCGAGGTCCGGTTCAACCGGACGCGCATCTCACGTTCGTGAAGCCTCTGGTCGAGACGCGCAAGCCCGGGGCAGCCTTCTGGAACCCGGGCCGTGTTGGGCTCGACCTCTATCGACGGTACCGGGTGGCGACCCGGGAAGGAGCCACCACCGAGGTCACGTTCCGTGACACGTCTCGAGTTCAACTCCGGGAGGAGTCGTTGCTCGTCATCTACGGAGCTTCTGCCGAGCGTAGCCGTCGCACATCCTCGAGCGCGCGGGTGGAACTGGTTGAGGGGAGACTCCGGGGGGGGCTGGCGGCCCTTCGAGGGGAATCCGCGATGGCTGTGGACACGCCTGCAGCCGAAGTCTCCGCCCGTTCCCGGGATCTCCAGGTGGAGGTGGACCAGGCCAGAACCACCCGGCTGTCGGTATACGATGGCGAGGCGGACATCGCTGCTCAAGGCGCCCGTGTCACGGTGCCTCGAGGCCAGGGGACCATCACCCGATACGGGAAACGGCCGGAGCCTCCCAGGCCGCTCCCCCCGCCCCCCCGGTGGACAACCAAACCTCGGACCATCCGGATCGCGTTTGACGGTGCAAAGATATCCCACACGTTCTCATGGGAACCCGAGCCTGGAGCCCGGACCTTTGAGGTGGAATTGGCTCGAGACCCCGATTTCCGCGACCTGTTCGTGGACCGCCAGGTCCCGGCCAAGGTGCACTCGGTCCAGATCGAATCCCTCGAGCCGGGGCGATATTTCGCCCGGGTGTCCAGCCGGGACGACCGCGGACTCCAGGGGGAGGCGTCTGAACCCCGGGAACTGGTCGTGCTCGCGGCTTCCACTACCGGGTGCCGCGCTACAGAATCCGACCGGTTCGTCGCAGATTGGCATGCCCGGATCGCCCTCGACCGCACCACCGTGCCGCTCGAGGCCCGAGTAGATGGCCGACTGGCGTCTCCGGACGCCGTTTCGGTGCAGGGGCCGGGGGAGCACACCGTGAGCGTGCGTTTGCTCGAGGAGGGGTTCGAGCCGATCTCGTTCCAGGTCAAGGTTCGGGACATCCGGGTGAGCGCCGTCCTTTCCGGGCCGATTCCCGCTGCCGGGGGCTGGAGCAATCTCGAGGTCTCCGCGGTTACCGACGAAGGGGATCCCGTCATGCTCGACCCGGCCTGGGTCACCCTGGTTCCATCACCGGACTCCCCTTTGGAGGGCCGCTCCGATGGCGCCGTGGTCGCCCGATTCGAGGCGGATGCCACGGAATCGCGCCGAACTTTCCCGGTTCATGTCTACCTGAACGGAGATACCGCCCCGCGCGTGACGCTCGAGCTGGTCCAGGAAGGACCACCGGTCCAACCTGGTCGCTGGATGGGGGGTGCTCGAGCCGGTGTGGTCCGGTCCTTCTCGAGTTCGGGGACCGGCTGGGCCGCGGGAGTGGATGCGGGGTATCAGCTTCCTGCGGTCCATCCACATCTCGTTCTGGGTCTCGAGGCCGACCTGGTCTCGGAACCTGGGGAGGAAAGGGCCGGGGGGGAGACCGAGCCTGCTCACCGGGCGGTGGACCTTGGCGCGAGCGTCTCCTACGTGCACGCCCTGGGGCACGGGCTGGGTGCGCACCTGGGCGGTGCCTACGTGGCCAGTATCAAGGCCGAGAGCGGCGGGGAAGACACGTCCCCGGTCGCATCCGGGCTGGCCGCCTTCGTCGGGATCGCCTATCACCTGGGACCCGGGGAAGCCTACCTGGAACTGCGGTACCACTACATGCCTGGTGAGCACGGAGAAGGGCTGCCCGGCACTGCATGGTCCCTGGCAGGATACCGCTTGTTCTTCGGATCCATTGGAACGAACAAAGCCGCGCACTGAGGAGGACCCAAACCATGGACCGCCTCGCCCTGGCCATCCGCAATGGACGACTGGTCACCGAGGAAGGCGTTCGGGAACCGACCGATGTGGGGATCAAGGGCGGGCGTATCGTGGCACTTGGGCAGGTTCCCCCGGCGGGAGAGGAAATCGATGCGTCCGGCCTCCTTGTCCTGCCCGGGTGTATCGATGCCCATGTGCACCTGACCTACCCGGAGACATCGCCCACGGAACCGGGCTGGGTGGATGATTTCACGTCGGGCTCCGCCGCCGCACTGGCCGGAGGTGTAACCACGGTGGGAAACATGTGTTTCCCCCTCCCGGGCGAATCGCTCCTGGACACGCTGCGTCGGGAGGAGGCGGTGGTTCGGGATCTGACCATGGTCGACTATGTCCTCCACCCGGTGGTCCGACAGCCCACCGCAAAGGTACGAGAGGACATCCGGGCGCTCTCTGGTCTGGGATACGGAACCATCAAGCTGTTCACCGTGTTCGCCGGGTTCGACCAGGACTTGCCAGGATACCTCGAGATCATGGCAACAGCGGCGGAAGCCGGGGTACGAACCCTCGTTCACTGCGAGGATCACGCCATCATCGACCACGCCACCCGGCGCCTCGTCGAAGCGGGCCGAACCGACCTGCGGCACTATGCAGAGAGCCGACCCGTGCCGGCCGAGGTCGTGGCAACCCAGCGCGCGGTGGCCATGGCCGAGGTCACCGGCGCAGAGGTCTACATCGTGCACCTCTCATCCAAGCGTGCCCTGGAGGTCTGTCTCGACGCCCGTCGCCGGGGTGTTCACGTCCGTGTGGAGACCCGTCCGCTCTACCTCTACTTCACCGAGGCGCAGTTTGCCGGCCCCGAACCGGGGCGCTTCGTGGGCCAACCGCCTCTCCGAACTGCAGATGATACCGAAGCCCTCTGGGCCGCACTCGCGCGGGGAGACATCGACACCGTGTGCACGGATCACGCCCCCTGGTCGCTCGCCGCCAAGATCGATCCGAAGCACACGGTTGCAGCGGTCAGACCTGGAGTGGCAGACCTCGAGACCCTGCTCCCGGCACTCCATTCCGAGGGGGTCTGCTCGGGCAGAATCACCCTGGGCCGACTCGTCCAGGTCCTTTCCACCAATGCCGCACGCATATTCGGCCTGTACCCCCGCAAAGGGACCATCCGAGTGGGCAGTGACGCAGACCTGGTCCTGTTTGACCCGAAACTCACCCGGACCGTGGACGGCAGACGCATGCACTCCCGTTCCGACTACTCGGTGCTGGACGGTCGGCGTCTCACCGGATGGCCTGTGGTGACCATTCGGAGGGGAGACGTGGTTTACCATGACGGGCGAATCGTGGCGGTTCCCGGGAGCGGACGGCGAGTCTCTCTCGCCCGGGCCCACCGGGGTGTCTCCCCGGCCAACGCCTCGAGAAACTAGCACTTGCATCCCGAACAAACCCGGGCCAGAATGGGACCGCGTGACGACCTCGAGGGCAGCGAGGCCCCGAATCGAGGCAAGGAGGCGATGTGCAAAGGGCAATCGAGAGGATGGGTTGGTTGATCCTGCTGGTGTTCCTGGCGAACGTACCCCCGCATGCACTGGCTGGTGGCGCCGAACCAGCAACCAAGGTGTTTCTCAACGGCGTACCCACCCCGGTCTACTTCAACGATGGAGACAGCTTCCGGGTGCTGGCCGGACCGCTCAAAGGAACTCGAGCGAGACTCGCCGGGTTCAACACGCTGGAAAGTTTCGGCCCGGTGCACCAGTGGGGAGACTGGACGGCGCGTGAACTTTACTACCTGGCCAAGGAAGCCACCTTGAACGCGCGACGAGGCGTCTGGCATTGTACCTCGGACATGCACAAGGACGTGTACGGCCGCATCCTGTGGGATTGCCCCGATCTGGTGGTAGACCAGGTCCAAAAGGGGCTCGCACATGTGATGATCGTGGGCAGGCCCTCGGCGCCGCCCGAGTACCTTGCCGCACAGAAAGCCGCCATCGAGGCGGGGGTCGGCATCTGGGCCAAGGGCGTCCCTTCCTACATCCTGACCTCCACCCATTCGGCCGCCGAGGAGTGGGGCAAGGGCAAGAAACCGTACAACCGCCTCGTTTCCACAGCCGACGGGATGTCCGTGAAGTGGTTGCACAACAACGTGTACGAACCGTGCGAAAACGTTTGCTTCACGGACGTTCGTATCGACCCGGACCGGCTCGACGCCTTTGTGGCGGACATGCGCAAGGCCGAGGGCGTGGGGGAAGTGGCGTCGAACTACAGTGACGACCAGCTCAAGCTCATCGTGAGCCAGTACGTACGGTTCCACGGCACCGGACCGTTGCAAGACGAGGCGCACGAGGCGGTGTTTGCGACCTACATTGATGCCGGTCTGGCGGAATCGGCGCTGGGCGACCTGGAGCGCTCGGAACCTGTGTGCATGGTATACACACCGTTCCGGCAGCGATATGGAGCCAACAAACTCCCCTGCTTGAAGATTCACTGAGCAAGGCAGGGGCGGGGTGGGGGGGAAAGGACCAGGCTTTCCACCGGGAGAGCCACGAGGCGGACGGCGCCCCGAGCGTCTCCGCCGAACGAGGGTGCAGATGAAGAGGGAACCGACTCGAGGGAACATCGCTCGTGGTGCTCGTGGCGTCTCGCAGGTCCGGCCGGCCGGGGGCTCTTTCCTGTGGCATGGATGGCGCCTTTTCGCACTGGTGACGGTGACGCCCTGGCTTGCCCAGTGTGGATTCGAGCCTCCGGACGCGCTTCCGCTTGGCTACGAGACCTACGATTTCTACTGCAGCGATCACGTGGACAACGACGGAGACCACCTGATCGACTGCGAGGATCCAGATTGTATCTGGACCTCCAACTTGTGTGGCGAAATCATCCCCCCCTACCCCACCGACGAGGCGGAAAACACGATCGAGCGGTGCCATGACCAGATCGACAACGACAACGACGGCCAGTTCGATTGCGGCGATCCAGACTGCCAGGCCATCCAGGAGAACTGCTGTCAATTCGAGGTGGACGACGAAACCTGCTCGGACGGTATCGACAACGACGGCAACGGGTTTGCCGACTGCGAGGATTTCTCCTGCCGGATGGGCATGTTCGTGCGTGTGTGCGCCGAGAACACCGAGGAGCGGTGCAGCGACGGGCTCGACAACGACGCAGATGGCGTGACCGACTGCGCGGACGACGATTGTGATGTGTTTTCCGTCTGCCAGGAGGCGGACTGTCAGGACGGTGCCGACGACGACGGGGACGGCCTGGTCGACTGCCGGGACTCCGACTGTTTGCGAGAGTCCTACTGCCACGAATCCGCGTGCGAGGATGGTCTGGACAATGACGGAGACGGCCTGGTCGACTGTGCGGACTTCGACTGTCTTGCGCAGGAGGTGTGCCACGAAACCGACTGTTTTGACGGGGAGGACAATGACGGAGACGGGACGACCGACTGCCTGGATCTGGACTGCCAGGGGGAGGAACACTGTCACGAGGAGCCGTGCGAGGATGGTCTGGACAACGACGGAGACGGCCTGACCGACTGCGACGATCCCGACTGTGCCAGCGCCGAACCGTGCCTCGAGCGCGCGTGCGACGACGGCGAGGACAATGACGGAGACGGTTGGACCGATTGCGCTGACCCGGACTGTTCCGAGGATGCCGCGTGCATCGAGACCGTGTGCGACGACGGCGAGGACGAGGATGGAGACGGCCTGGTCGACTGCGACGATCCCGATTGTGCCACCTCGGATGCCTGTTCAGAGCCCGAAGACACCTATGAGACCTGCACCGACGGCGTCGACAACGACCACGACGGCTACATCGACTGCGCTGACTGGAGTTGTTACAAGGACGGTGTATCTCCTACCGAGGAAATCAAGGCCTACTGCGAGTCCCTGTCCGAGGACACCTACGAGACCTGCACCGACGGTATCGACAACGACAACGACGGCTACATCGATTGCAGCGACTGGAGTTGTTACAAGAACGGGGTGTCCCCCACCGAGGAAATCCGTGAGTATTGCGAAAGCCAGCAGAGCGCAACCGAAGATTCGCTCGAGACCTGCTCCGACGGTATCGACAACGACGGAGACGGCTACATCGATTGCGCTGATTTCTCCTGCTCGTTGTCGACCGATCCCGATGTGCTCGAGTACTGCGACGAGCACGTGGAGGATACGCTCGCCCGGTGCAGCGACGGCCAGGACAACGATTCCGACGGTTACATCGATTGCGAGGACTACTCATGCGCCCAGTCGGATGACTGGATGGTTGTCGCCTACTGCGAGGCCATGACCGAGAACACGTTGGCCGAGTGCAGCAACGGAACCGACGACGACGGGGACGGGGACGTGGATTGCGCCGACGCATCCTGCTCCTACTCCTCTGACGAGGATGCGGTGGCCTATTGCGCCGAACTGGCGGAAAACAGCTTTGCAGAATGCACGGACGGCATCGACAACGACGACAACGGCTACGTGGACTGCGCCGATTGGGGTTGTGTCTACTCGGACGACCTCGAGGCTGCTGACTACTGCGCCGAACGACTCGAGAACACCTTCGAGAAGTGCAAGGACGGTATCGACAACGACGGCAACGGGTACACGGACTGCGAGGATTTCTCGTGCAGCGATGGTACGCTGGACGCACGCCATGCCTGCCAGGAGAGTATCTCGGAGACCTGTGACATCGCCCTGGACGCCTGCTCCACCGACCCGGAGGGCAGCCTGTGCAAGGAGGCGGCGCCCCTGTGCACAGCCGACGTGGACGCCCTTTGTTCCGACGGCGAAGACAACGACCAGGACGGATTCATCGACTGCGCCGACTGGGATTGCAGCTATCACCCATTCGGCACCGTTTGCCCTGAGAAAAGAATCTGTGACTGACCTCGAGGCCAGGGAGGACCCATGACGACCGCTCCAATCACTGGTGGGCTACTCGTGCTCTTCGCACTCAGCGCAGCAGGCCCCGATCCCGCGTTCCACGCAAACCTCCCCGACGACGCACCGCTCGTCGCCCAGGCAACGAACGCCGCCACCGAGGTCTGCACGGACAGGACAGACAACGACGGCGACGGCATGATCGACTGTGCCGACGCGGACTGCTTCGCCGACCCGGTCTGCGAACCCGGCAAGGGCCTGGAAAACTCCAACGACCACTGCAGCGACTGGGTCGACAACGACGGGGACGGCGTGTTCGACTGCGACGACCCGGATTGTTACGGCCCGCTGGTGACCATCTGCCAGGGATCGTGGAAAGGGCCTCTCACCGAAGGTGGGGGCGGCGGCGGCCCCACCCCGGGAGACAGTGCGGCCTCGTCCTCCGGAACCCAGACCGCACTCCCCGCCCTCGAGGAAGGCCTGAGCGTCGAAGACCTCATCGGAAAAGGCCGGGACAAGGACGGCGAACGCAACGACGAACTCTGCTCCGACGGCATCGACAACGACAACGACGGCATGATCGACTGTGCCGACTACGGCTGTCGTTTCGACCCGGCCATCAGCATCTGCCGCGGCAACCCGGACATGCGCTTCTCCGTGGTGGCCAGCCTGGGACAAATCTACGACATCACCGAGGACACGTGGGACACGCGGCCGACCAAACTTCAACTCCGCGCCTTCGGACCACTGCCCTACATCCAGGATTCCTTTTTCCTGATCAGCTTCAGGACCGAGAAAACCGTGCGCAACACGTTCGCCATGTTCTCCATCCCTCTCGGCAAGGGCCACTTCGTCAACGTGAACACCGGCGGCGGCGGCCTCTCATCAGCCCTCATCATCTCCGATGCAAAACAGCTCCTGCTGGACCCGGCATACTACGTCTACAACGCTTTTGAGCAGGGCAACGGCGCTGCTGCCGAGGTCAGTGGACCGCTCACCGCCAACCGCACGCTCCTCTACCGCGTGTTCGCCGCAGGCGGCTCCGGACGCTGGAGCGGCAACATCGGCGGACGCTATTTCAAGTATGGCAACACCAACTACACCTACGCATTCGGCGGGCAACTGGGTATCAATGTGATCGGGTACCACAACCGGTTCGACACCCCCTACCTCTTCACACCGGTACCCATGACCCTCGCCTTCCTGGTCGGCGCCAAGTACGATCAGCGGTCCAACGAACGATTTCCAGCGGCCAACGCCTACATGATCTTTCGCTGGAAATGGCTCCATTTCGCAGTCGAGAACTACTCCCGCAGGGTCCTTGATTACGGCTCCTGGCAAACCGCCTACAACGCCCAGGTGGGAATCCTCGCCATCCCAAAGCGTCTGCTTCTCGCCGCCGACTACGGTCAGTACATTGCCGGGGCATTCGAAAATCCGCCTGACAGCTACAAGGACCTGGATGTAAAACCCCTCAACGAGGCTCAGTTCCGCGTGGCCGTCCACTACTACTTCTGGAAGAACATCGCGCTGCTCTCGCTTCGGTACCAGGACCATGCCACCGAGGTCCAGACCGACGAGACCCTGGTCGGGGGCACCTCCGGAGCGGATGGCTCCACCGAATACGAGCACGAGCGAGAGGTGCGTCTCGAGGTCCAGTACCGGTTCTGATCGACCCTGGGGAGGAGCAATCCGGAGCCCTTTTGGAGCAGGGGGACGGTGAGAGGGAGTCTCTCGGCAGATCGCGTGCCGGTGTAAACCCGGGCAGGTCATGAGCAGGAACTTTCGGCGGGAACTGCAGCACGAGCCGTGCTGGGATCGCAGAGCCCAGGCGTTGTTCGAGGCGCACGGGGAAGTGGTTGCGGACATCATTCTTCAGAATCGAGAGGAACTGATTGGCCTGTGTGAGTTCATCGAGGCGCACCGGATTCGTTCCTACCTGGAAATTGGGACCTGGACGGGCCGACTGGTCCGCACGCTGCACCGCCTGTTTGGTTTCGACCGCGTCGCTGCCTGCGATGACGGCTATGCCCGGCGGTTCGGGCTGGAGATCGCCGTGCCGGAGGGTACCCACTACCTGGAGGCACGCTCCGACTCCCGGGCTTACCAGGCCTGGCGGGAACGCCTCGGTCCCATCGACCTGGTATTCATCGATGCCAACCACGCATATCATGCGGTCAGGCGGGACTTCGAGATCAATCGGCGTTTTCCGCACCGCTTTCTCGCCTTCCACGACATCACCGGAGCCAGTCGAGCGACTCGCGGCGTAAGGCGATTCTGGGAAGAACTGGACGAAGGAATGAAGGTCGAAATCATTCGTCCTCATCGCGAACTCGGCCTGGCGGTGTCCACCATGGGAATCGGAATCTGGAGCGCCTCCCCTTCTGGATGAGGGGACGGCCGCCGTGCCCAGGCGCATGATCCTCCCAGGCGCTCACCGCCCGGGAGAGTTGAACCGGTGGACGGCAAAAGCGGGGTCGGTCAGCGAGCCGACCAGGTGACGTTCCGGCGGTGGGGGGTGCGCCGGAGAGAGATCTCGAGGCCAGGTCTCTGGTGCGCACGGTGCGCCGTCACCCCACGGAGAAAAGATTGCCACCCGGGCATCCTCGTACACGGGCGGTCCCAGGAATCGGGACAGGTCCCGGAGGACACGTCTTCGCAGCGTGCGTCGGGCATTGTCAGCAAGGCCCGCTCCAGGTGGTGCGGTCCCGTAAGCGTCCAACTGGAGGACCACGTATCGATAGCCCATGCGCCGCAACGCCTCCCGGTCCGCCTTGACGGGGGTACGGATCACCGCCTCCTGGCGTGCCGTGGCGAGCAATGCTGACACAAACGTGTTCTGCTTCCGCAGGGCCACCGATTCGGGAGGAGTGAAGGCCGGATTGTCCTCGAGCATGCCGCCGAAGATGGGACGGCCATGAGCGGTCTGGTAATAGAGGTGGGCCTGAGACCAGGCGTAAGGCAGTTCCAGGATGGCCCCGGCGCGGTCTCCCTGGGCCAGGCAGTGGTATCCTGCCGGGATGGTGGCGTCCCATGCGGGAAAAGGCAGGAGGTGCGCCTGCCCCAGGTCCCATGCCAGCCAAAGAGTTCCGCCGACCACGCTGACAGCGAACAGCCGCCAACCTCGAGCCCTGGCCCTGGCGAATGCAATGGCCGTGACCGGTACCAGCAAGGTGATGGTCACGGCCAGACTCCTACCGGGCCACCAAAGCCGTTCGAAAGGAGGGAGGAGCCGGGCCAGGCCGAGGTAGACCGGATTGGGGAGCGTGGTTCGGCCCACCACGAACACGGGTCCGACCGCCACGAGCAGGCTGAGAAGCACCATGAGGAGCCAGGGCAACCGCTCGAGGGGGCCAGGGCGCAACAGCCACAAGATCAGCCAGATCAAGGAGATCCAGGCGAGGCTCCGCTGGAATGGCATGTACCGCTCTGCTCCGGATGCATCCTGCCAGTAGTGACCGCCTGTCATGGAGGCTGGTTGCCACACCATCAAGGCCACTTGAGTACCCGCCCGGGTTACCGTGGGCGAAGCTGCCAGGTTCCACCGGTCTGTGGCCAGGAGTCCGGGCACGGGCGAATCCGGGTTCGCCAACATCACGAGCATGGGCGTCACCACCGGAGCGACCAGGGCGACGGCCAGACTCCCTGCAAGGAAGTGCCGAAGCAGGACCGAGCGTCTCCCTCCTGATTCGGCTGGAGGCGAAATCACCAACCAGGCAGCGTGCACCACCGACACGAGAGCCAGGAAAATCGCATAGTACCAGTATTGATATCCGATCAAGGCCAGGACCACGCCGGCTCCAACGGTCGCACGCCATCCGGGGCGTTGTCCCAGCCGTCGGAGCAGACCCACGTACCATGGGAGCAGGCCCAGGAGGGCCTGAGTGGGGCGTCCGGCCTCGAGTTCGTACAGGGCGAACGGAGCGAAAAGGAAGAAGATGGCCGCCGCTGCTGCGGCGACTCGATCCTGGACGATGGTTCGAGCGAGCCACCATGCGGCGAAACCGCCGAGGCTCCAGCCTGTAAGCACGAAGATGTTGTAGCCCGTAACCGGCCCCAGGAGCAGGCGAAACGGGAGCGCCACCAGGGCGTCGAGGACGTTGGAACCTGTATGAAGAAATATGTCCTTGCCGAACGGGTAGAAGAGCAGGTGAGTGAACCCGAACCCGTGTCCCGCTTTCAACTGGCGGGCGACGAACCAGTAGAACCACTGGGTACCGTAGTGGTCAACGCCTTCGGCTCCCACAAAGTGGGTGGTCAGGCGAACCAGGTCCGGTCCCCAGAGCCACACGCCGAGCACGCTTGCCGCGAGCAGTACCAGGCGGCCTTCCCTGGAAACCCGCAGCACGCCTCGCCCTCCATTTCCCTGACCGTGTTTTCAGCAATCCCTGGCGGCAATCCAGGCCCGACAAGGACGCCCTGTCCGCCCACCGGCGTCGGCTCAACCCCGCCCCGTCCAGTCACCATCCGGCCCCCCGTAGGCCCCCATGTCATTCCGGGTTCCGTCCACGTCTGTCTGGCTGGGAGCTGGGTCACCCGCGTCGATACACGGGGAACCGGCGGCCAGGTGCCAGTCGTCGTCCAGGGGATCTCCGTTCTCGGTCACATCGATGAAGAGGGGGTCGGCAGAAATGTTCCCGTTGACCCCGGTGGGATCGTCCTGTCCCCCCCATTGAGAAGTCTCGTTCCCGTACACATCGTTGTAGGAGGCCTCGAGCGTGGAACTCAAACTCACCACCACGCCGCTCCCTCCTGCTGTCGCATAGACGATGCTGTTTCTGAGCACCAGGTGACCCGATTCGGACATGTCCACTGCAGCCACGGTCGAAGTTTCGAAGCCCCAGGTGACGTTCTCGGCAGTCACATTTGCACCGGTGGCAACCAGCCCTCCTCCCGCCTCGTCCGCCTCATTCCAGGCGGAAAGCACGTTGGCCATGCGCAGCACACCGCCGCTGACCGCAATCCCACCTCCGTCCCCTGCACCGTTGCCGAGAATCCGCGAGCGATAGAGCTTGACGCTCGAGGTCTCGTCGATGTAGATAGCGCCTCCCTGGTCGGCATAATTGTCGATGAAATCCACACCATCCACGATGACGAGGCCATCCACCACGCAAAGACCGCCACCGAATGACCAGGTGTAGTACGTGTCGTTTCCGTCCGCAACGACCTCGGCCGGGGGGAGTGTGTTGGTCTTGACGATCAGATTCTCAAGGGTGGGCTGAGCATTCTTGACATAGATACCTCCCCCGCTGTAGGTGCGGTCTACCACGAGACAGACCGAAGTGGATCCGCAGGTGTAGCTTGTCTCAGTGACTTCGTAGTCTCCTTCGCCTCCCAAAATGGTGAATCCCTTGACCAGTGGAGCAGCCACGTCGGCGGCACCGATGGTGAGAGCAGGGGCAGCATGGCCGGAGGCATCGATGATGGTCTCGCCCGGGCCTGCTTCGCCGACCAGGGAAAGGCTGCGGTCGCCCAGGTCCACGGCCTCGTAGTAGGTGCCGGGCAGAACGACCACACAGGCTGCGGCCGCCTCCACCGCATCTTGAATGGTGGGGAAAGGATGTACGAGGCTGCCATCCGCGCCCGCGTAGTCCGCGCCAGCCTCGGCCACGCGAGGCTCGGAGGGGTCATCGTCATCGCAATCGAGGTCGTTGTCCACCCCCTGGCACCGGAGTTCGAAAGATCCTGCCGCCCCGAACCCGTCCCCGTCTCCGTCAAAAGCCAACAGGGTTGCCCCCTCGGCATTGTCGTCGACGAATCCATTGCAGTCGTTGTCCACCGGGGTGTCTCCGTCACACACCTCCACCGCACCGGGGTGCACCGCCTCGTCGGTATCGTCGCAATCGGTGTCGTCGGCCACGTAGCCGTCCGGAGCCGCACACGCGGAAATCGACTGGTCCGATGTGCCGAACCCGTCCCGGTCCGCGTCGAGATACCAGGTGGGAGCGTCGACCGCGTCGTCCTCGTTGACCTCGCCGTCGCAATCGTTGTCTACCGGGCCGCCCGGCTCTCCTTCATCGCAGGACTCGGGGGCACCGGGATGAATCGTCGGGTCCGTGTCGTCACAGTCGGTGTTCGTGCCCACGTAGCCGTCCGGGGCGGAACAAGCGTCCACCGCCCCGCTTTCCGCACCGTAGCCGTCCTCATCTTCATCCGGATACCATGGCGCCGATCCTGCCGCACCCGCTTCGTCCACCTCGCCGTCGCAGTCGTTGTCCCGTGGCACGTCCGCGTCGCAGACCTCGGTGGCACCCGGATAGATGGCAGGGTCGGTGTCGTCGCAATCCCCGGTTTCCAGCGTCATGCCCTCGACTGCAACGCACGACCCCATCCCATCGCCGACTGCACCATACCCGTCGCCATCTTCATCCGGATACCAGGTCGGCATGGGTTCAGCCAACTCCTCGTCCACCACCTGATCGCAGTCATTGTCCACGCCATCGCACAACTCAGGTGCACCCGGATACACCGCCGCGGTGGTGTCGTCGCAATCATCTCCGTTGTCCACATGCCCCTCGGGCGCGGAACAGCCAACGACGGGCGAGAGGAATGCACCATACCCGTCGCCATCGGCGTCCAGATAGTAGGTGCTCGGATCGATGGGATCGTCGTCCACAACCCCATCACAGTCATCATCGACCCCGTTGCAACGTTCCTCAGCCCCAGGATTCACGGTTTCCACCGAATCGTCGCAGTCCACCGACGCAGGGTAGCCGTCTCCATCCTGATCCACAAGTGAGGCCGGGGGCGTCGGAGTAACTCGAGGCGTCGTCATCACGCTCGGAGTCTCGGTCGCCCACGGGGTCTCGGTCATCCCCGGCGTCCCGGTGGCTCCGGGCGTCCCGGTGGTCCATGGAGTCTCCAAAGCCGACGGCGTGTCGGTCGCTCCCCACGGTGTGGCAGGGGTTTCGCGGGGCGGGGTCGGTGTGGATGTGGCGACCGGCAGAGCGGTGGGGGTCCGCACCTCCGGAGTGGGGGTCCCATCCGGCTCCGCAGTGGGCGTCGTCCCTTCATCGTCACCGCCCGGACATCCGAAGAGTAAACCTGCAACCATCAGGACCACAGCAACCCGATTCCAGCTCCACATGCGCATTACTCCCACAACGATACAATCCGCCGGACGAAGTCGCCCACCAACTTCACAGCGGCTCCAGTATACCGCTGGGAAACACCCGGTGCAACCGCACACTGTTCGTCCAGGACAAATATGCACACAAGCGAACAGAGCAGCAAAACCCGGCATGTCGTCCTCCCGGTCCCTGTCGCCCGATCGACCTCAATTCACCTGACCCTCGACTCGGATTGCCCCCTCAAACGCACGCGCTCAGGCACCTGAGACCCCCGGGAATCTCTTGACCCCTGGGCAAGAGGGGCTAGACTGAAACCAGCGATGGAGGTCTGGCATGAGACGGTTTTCATCCTACGGGCCGGTGGACCCGGAGCGTCATTTTTGCGTGCCGCGGCGGGAACTGGTGGAAGCATGCGTGAGCCAGTTGGTGGACGACGTGGCCAAGGG
>CAYQMG010000169.1:0-68687 GCA_964418585.1 uncultured Gammaproteobacteria bacterium
ACCCAGTTCATTGAGACCCTCAGAGACCCTCACCAACCGGCTTCTCGTCCCCTTCCGGGTATCCGCTACTCGCAGGTCGGGACCGCAAAGTCGCGGACCACGCCCATGTGCTGCATGCCCGGTGCTCCGCTGTCGTTGTACTGGACCGGGTACACTTCGCTGAGCGGCTCGTATACGCGACTGTCAAACACCAGTCCGGTCGGGTAGGTCGAACTGCCGATCACCACGGACGTATGGAAGGCCTCGAGGAGGTCGTTCGGCAGAACCCAGTCGTAAGGCTTGCTTCGAGACTCGTTCGTGTTCGGGTTCCCCGCGCCATCAACTGGGCGATAGGCTGTGCTTACAACCTGTTCGAGCGTGTCGATCGCCTGCTCCCCATCGCTGTTGGTGTTCAGGTCTCCGCCAATCACGAGGAAATCTCCAGCAGGTACCTGCTCCTGAATGTAGTTCACCAGTTGGTAGGCCTCGCTGGCGCGGTCGCCGGAACTTGTGGTGAGAAAGTGTACGCTTACAGCCCAGAGGTCGGTGGGACCGGGGAGGTCGATCCGGGCCCAGACGAATTCGCGGTTGCTGACTCGGGTGTCGTTCCAGTAGCCGCCGTCGACGATGGGCCAGCGGCTGATCACGCCGTTGGGGATTTGTTTGTTGACCTCGCGTGCGTAGTAGAAGGACTCACCAAAGGCGGTAATGACGAATTCGTTGAGGTCGTCGATGGTATTGTTTCCGTAGTTGAACTCCTGGATGAGGACGATGTCGGGCTGAAGGCCCTGGAAAATCCGGATACCCTCGCCGGGATCGTAAGACTGGTCGTCCCCGCTGGTCAGGTTGGCGGCCATGATTCGGATCGTCATCGGTTCGCACCCGTCCCACTCGATATCGCACTGGGCGTCGCAGCCATCACCGGACAGGGTGTTGCCGTCGTCACACTCCTCGCCCGGGTCGAGCTGTGCGTTGCCGCATTCGATTGGATGGCAGCGGTAGTTGGCGTCTGCGTCGGGCCATTCACCTTCTGGGCAGTTGTAATACTCGCAGGCGTCCACGGTGGCGTCCGAGCATTTCGGGTCGAGGATGCCGCAGCCGCAGTCGCAGTAGCTGCCGCCGTACCAGCTTTCGTCGCAGGTCCAGACGGGTTGGGGTTGGGCGTCCTGTCCGTCGCAGTCCTGGTCCACGCCGTCACCGGGAATGTCCTCGGCGCCGGGATGGATGTTCGGGTCACCATCGTCGCAATCGAGGCGGTTGGAGTATCCGTCCTGGTCCACGTCGACCAGGTCCTGTCCGTCGCAGTCCTGGTCTATTCCGTCGTAGGGGACTTCCTGCGCCCCGGGATACACGGATGCGTCGGAATCGTCGCAGTCCTCGGGGATGAGGTAGCCGTCACCGTCGAGGTCCTGGACGGCCGGGGTCGCGGTGGGGGTGGGGGTGGGGGTATCGTCCGGGACGGGGTCGCACTGGTTGGCTCCCAGGGCGAGGGGGATGATGAACACCAGGGGGAATCTGTGTTTCATGAGGTCTCCTCGGTCAGAAATCCGGCGACACCTGTCGGTGCCGTGAGCCTGGCGCGCAGGCCTGGGCGGGCGGGACAGGGCCGTGATTCCGGTTGCGTGTCGGCGTCCATTAGAAGTATACCGGCGGGAGGCATGATCCGCTGTAAGAAAAGCCCGGGGGCAGCATGGTGGTGCGGCGGGTGTATCGGTGGGACAGTGGGCGTGCCAGGAAGGGGGCGGTGTTTGTCCACTTGGCAATCCAGCGAGAACGGGAAACAATGGTGGACGCTGAAGTCCAGACAGGACCGTCGGTTTTCCGGGGCCCCCCGGTGGGGAGCCTCGGGCGACCGTGGTCATGACCAGTCGGAGGCAAGATGGAGAAGCGACTCATCTTTTCGCCGGACACGTTTGGGAAGTGGGCCAGGCGGTATCGGGTCGGATTCCCATGCCTGACCTGTACAGAGAATTGTTGTACGGACTACCTCATCTATATCACGCACGCGGACCTGGTGCAGATTCAGTCCGCGTTGCCCGAGGTCCCTCTGTCCGAGTACGTGGACGTGACCAGCGTCTCAGTGGATGACTATCCCGAAGTGCGGATCGAAGGACGCCCGGTCCGGTTGGTGATCAAGAAGGCGCAGGGCTCCGGTCGGTGCGTGTTTCTGGCCAGCGGCGTGAACCTGTGTGCGATTCACGGGTTTTCCCCGTATATCTGCCGGATGTACCCGTTCCAGATTCCTTACGACGACTACCGGGAACTGGAGTTCCGGACAGGGGTCAAGTGCCGGGAGCCATTCCTCTGTCCGGAAGAACAGATTCCCGAACTGATACAGATGGGCAAGACATTCTGGCGCCACGACCTGCCACGCTACGCTGCACTCGTGGAGCAGTGGAACCGGCTGCACGCGGAGGAAAACCTCGAGGCCTTTGTCCACTTTCTGCTGGTCTCCAGCAAGGGGGAAAGGGGGGCGGTGTGGTGAGCGCCCCGGCGTGTCAATAGCTGTGCTCGGTGATTTCGACCTTGCCCCGGAACGCCCAGTAGATGAAGCTGGTGTACCCGATCACCAGGGGCATGCCCAGCAGGGCGATGACCAGCATGACTGTGAGCGTCCGTGGGGTTGACGAGGCGTTGTAGATGGTCAGCGTGAAGGCCGGATCCAGGCTCGAGGGGACCAGGCGCGGGTAAAGGCTCAGGCCGGTCAAGCCGCTCATCGCTGTGATGGTGAGGGAGGAGGCGATGAACGCCTTGAGGTGGGCCCCCTTGCCGATGGCGATCTTCAGGTAGGCAATGGCAGCGACCAGTACGAGGGCCAGGAGGTAGAAGAGAGGTTTGCCGGACAGACCGGCGAACAGGTCCGGTGCATGCCACACCGATACTGCGGTTGCAACCGCGTAGAGGACCACGAACGCCACCCACGCACGCTTTCCCCACGCCACCATTCGCGCCTGGAGTTCCCCGGTGGTTTTCATCGCCATCCAGATGGCTCCGTGCATCACGAAGAAGGTCAAGGTGACCAGACCCACCAGAATGGGGTAGGGGTAGAGCAGCGTGAAAAAGTTGCCCTGGAACACCCCTTGCGCATCGATGGGGATCCCCTGGAGAATGTTCCCCATGGCCACGCCGTAGAGGAACGCCGGAACGAGGCTCCCCACCGCAAACGCGATGTCCCACGCGGACCGCCACCGCGGATCCGCCACCTTGCTGCGGAACTCGAACGAGACCGCGCGCAAAATCAAGGCCAGAAGCAGGAGCATGAAGGCCAGGTAGAAGCCGCTGAACACCGACGCGTACACACCGGGAAACGCTGCAAACATGGCACCGCCTCCGGTGAGCAGCCATACCTCGTTCCCATCCCAGACAGGGCCTATCGCATTCATGTGCAGCCGCTTTTCCTCGTCCGACTTCGCAAACAGGCTGAGTACTCCCACCCCCAGATCGAACCCGTCGAGGATACCGTATCCGATGAGCAAGACGGCGAGGAGCAAGAACCAGACGGTGTTGAGGTCCATGATCATCCCTCCTTTGCCTCGAGCGGGGCCGGGCCGTGCGAACCCTCGCGGAACATCAGGTAGACATAGAGCGCAAACAGCAACAGATAGATGAGTGTGAATCCAATCATCGAGATCCAGATCTCACTGGTCGACACCGAGCGCGAGATCGCGTCCGCCGTCTTCAACCCTTCGAACACTCCGGGCACGGGGTACACGATCCACGGCTGCCGCCCAACCTCGGCCGCCACCCATCCAAACTCGTTTGCTGCTACAGGAAGGGGGATCGACAGAACCGCAAGCTTCATGAACAGGTTGCTCCCCCAGAGCTTGCCCAGCCACAACAAAAGGACGCCCAGTGCTGTAAACCCGATGAAGTAGGTGCCGAGTATCACCATGTTGTGGAAGGAGACAAAGGTCATCCACAAGGGCGGAACCTCATCCTCGGGAAACTGCTCCAGACCCGTCACCTGCGCATTCACGTCCCCAAACGCCAGCCAGCTCAACAGCCCCGGTATCTCGATCGCAGCCTTGAGCCTCGGCGGCGGACCCGAACTCGGAAGCGCGAACAGCACCATCGGCGCACGCTCGGTCGTCTCGTACAAACCCTCGAACGCGGCAAGCTTGGCAGGCTGAGTCCGGGCCACCTGCTGCGCGTGCATGTGCCCAAGGGGCGTCAGTTGCGCCAGGGACGCCACCAGCCCCACCACCAGCGAAACCTTGAACGAGCGCTTCGCCAGTTCCACCTCCCGGCCCTTCAGGATCAGGTAGGCCGATACCCCCATCATGGTGAAAGCACCGGTCACGATCGCGGCATCCACCGTGTGGAAGTACCGGATCAACGTGGAGTCGTTGAACACGGCCGCCCAGAAGTCCACCAGCTCGGCTCGTCCGTTCTGTACCACAAACCCGGCAGGGGTCTGCTGCCACGAGTTGGCCACGATGATCCAGAACGCCGACAGCGTCGCTCCAACCGCCACCATCAGTATCGAGAACCAGTGCACTTTCTTGGAAACACGACCCCGCCCAAACAGGTAAAGTCCAAGAAATCCTGACTCCAGGAAAAACGCGAAAACACCCTCTGCAGCCAGCGGCGCACCGAAAATGTCGCCAACGAACCGAGAGTACTGAGCCCAGTTCGTCCCAAACTGAAACTCCATCACAATCCCGGTCGCAACCCCAACCGCAAAGTTGATGGCCAGAAGCTTCGCAAAAAATCGCCCCAGCCGCTCCCAACCTTCATCCCCGGTCCGCCAGGCCTTCCCCTCGATGATCACCAACAGCCAGGCCAACCCGATGGATATGGGCGGAAAGATGAAATGAAACCCCACTGTGATCGCAAACTGAATGCGTGCGAGCAAGACCGGATCCATGCTGCCCTCCCGCGTGTGAGTCCATCCCTGTCCCTGTCGACGCACGCTAGCATAATGCCCGCTCCTGCCATTGTCCATCCTCCCTCCCCGTCTCGAACCGCGGATCCTCCCATCTTCCCGTTCAAATTGCAGGAATCGTATCGCCGACTACACGATCTGCACCGCCGATGTCATCGGATCGAGTGTCGTCGTCTCGTGCGATAGGAAACGTTTATAAATACGAGTGAAATAGTCGATATTATCGACCTTCAATCAACCACACACAGTCGCCATGACACGCACTCACACACTCCGTTCCTCTCGTCTTCTGCAAGACGGTGGGCCGTCTCGGTGAGGCGGTAGGCGGGGGAGGAGTGTCATGCGGTGGCGGCAGCAGCGCGGACCTGTTGTTCGATGGTGAGGCGGAGGGCGTCGGTGAGGTGGGGGCCGTAGCGAGCCTTGATGGCGTTTTCCCTGAGGCGCGTCATGCGGTCGTAGGCGCGCGCGATGTCCTGTCGGGAGAGGTGAGGGAGTTGGAGGATGGATGCTCTGTGGTTGGCGGGGCGTTCGAGGAAGTCTGGGGGGAGGTAGCCGTGTGTGAGGCAGTGGTCGAACAGAGGGGTGCCCGGGAACGGGTAGAATACGGCGCATTCGAAGTCGAAGGGTTGGAGGCGTTCGTGGAGTTGGAAGGTTGCCTCGAGGTCCCGGGGGGATTCTCCTGGGAGGCCGATGAGGTACTCGGCGACCGGTGCGATGCCCGCCTGTCGGGTCCACGCGAAGGTACGGACGAGTCGTTCGGAGGAGATGGGGCGGTGCAGGACTTCCTGTCGGATGCGCCAACTACCACTGGGGACCTGGTACGTGATCTGCTGGCACCCGGCCCGTGCGAGGTCCTCGAGGAGCGGTTGGTTGATGGATTCTGGACGAGCGCGGATGGAAAACGGTGTGCCGATACGCTCGGGGTATGCGGCGAAGAATGCGTGGAGCCACCGGTTGTCGCTGTTGAAGACGTTGTCCAGAAAGACGACGTATTCGATTTTCGTGGTTTCCTGGAGTGCCTCGAGTTCGGCGATGACGCTGGCGACGGATCGTCTTCGCACGAAGCGGTTGGGGACGCCGTAGAGGTCGCGGTAGGTTCTTGCGGAGCAGTGGGTGCAGATGAAGGGGCAACCTCGAGCGGTGGAGATGTGGGCCACGGTGGGGATTTCGTCGAGGATGTCCCGTGCCGGGAATGGGAGGGCGTCGAGGTTTGCGATGGGAGGTCTGAGGGCGGGGCGGGCGCCGTTTTTGACGAACACGTTGCGCACGGAGATTTGGTCGCGGGGTTCGCCCCGTTGGAGCCTGGCCAGAAGTTCGAGGGTGGCCACCTCTCCCTCGCCGATGCAGACGAAGTCGAATCCAGGGGACTGGAGGACTTGCTCGGGCATGAAGGAAGGGAAGAGTCCACCGGCGATCACCGGGATGTCGAGGCGGGCGCGGACGTGTTCGATGACCTGTCGTGCTCTGAGCCACTGGCGGATGGTGAGGGACAGGGCGAGCAGGTCGGGTTTGGCTGCGGCGACGTGGTCGGACACGGTTTCGGGTGCAGCGTCCACGGGGACACGGAGGAGTGTTGCGTCGTGGCCGTGGCGGCGCAGGTATGCGGTGATGGCTGCCGGGCCGACGGCGGCGACAGGCCAGGTCCGTTCCGTTTCGATCTCAAGCCATAGCAGGTGCATGGTTTCCAGTCCCGATCCGAGGCACGCCGCCCGACGCCACCGTTTCAGTTTAGCCGGTCAGCAAGATGAGATCTGCTTTTTTCTGGAAGGAGGGTGTCGGCCATACTTCTTGACACCTGCCGGTGCTTGGGGTTCATATTGCACGACGCCGCGTCCGGATGGGTGCGTCCGGTTGGGTCGGGCGTATTGCACCCTGCCGTTTTGGGGGCTCCCGGAGGAAGGCGAATGGAGGCGAATCGATGAATCCCATCTACCTCGACTACAATGCGACCACGCCGGTGATGCGGGAAGTCGCCGACGAAATGACCCCTTACCTCTACCAGCATTTTGGGAATCCCTCGAGTGGCCATGCCTTTGGTGCGGCGACTCGTCGGGCCGTCGAGGAAGCGCGGGCTCGAGTCGCCAGCCTGCTGGGCGCGGACCCGGGGGAGATCATTTTCACGAGTGGCGGAACGGAGAGCAACAATCTTGCCATCAAGGGGGTCGTATTTGCGAATTCCGACAAGGGGACGCACATCATCACCTCGGCGGTGGAGCATCCAGCGGTGATGGAGGTGTGTCGTTGGCTGGAGACCCAGGGGTATCGTCTGACCGTGCTTCCAGTGGACCGGTTCGGGTTGGTCGATCCCGGGGATCTGGAGCGGGCCATCACCTCGGACACGGTGCTGGTGACGATCATGCACGCGAACAACGAGGTCGGCACGATCCAGCCCATCGAGGCTCTGGCCGGGATTGCGCACCGGCATGGGGCCTTGTTCCACACGGATGCGGCGCAGTCGGTGGGGAAGCTTCCGGTGAAGGTGGGGGACCTGGGGGTGGACCTGCTGTCGGTTGCCGCCCACAAGTTTTACGGCCCCAAGGGGGTAGGCGCGCTGTACCTGCGATCTGGGGTACACCTTGCGCCCCTGTTGCATGGAGCCGACCACGAGCGGGGACGGCGACCGGGTACCGAGAACGTGGTGCTCATCGTGGGTCTCGGTCGGGCCTGTCTGGAGGCGGATCGTCGGCTGGAGGAGCGCATGGACCGGTTCCGGGACCTGAGGGATCGGTTGTTCGAGGGACTGAAATCCGAGGTCGGGGAACGGTTGCTGCGGCTGAACGGACACCCTGAGCAGCGACTTTGCAACACGCTCAGCGTGAGTTTCCGGGGGATCGACGCCAACACCCTGCTCTCCGAAATCGGTGCTCAGGTGGCAGCCTCGGCGGGCGCCGCCTGCCACACCGGCGACTCGGACCGCTCTCCGGTGCTCGAGGCCATGGACGTGCCGGTGGAATGGGCGGCCGGGACGGTTCGCTTCTCGGTGGGGGACCGGACGGGTCCGGAGGACATCGACCGTGCGATCCACATCGTTGCGGAAGCGGTCCGGCGTCTTGCCCCGGACCGGACCGCCCCGGTGTCCGACCTGGTGACGCCCGAGGGGCGGTTTCAATTGACCCGTTTCACGCACGGTCTGGGCTGCGCGTGCAAGCTTCGACCCCAGGTGCTCGAGGAGATTCTGCGGGTGTTGCCCGTTCCCTGCGCGCCGGAGTTCCTGGTTTCCACCGCCACGCGAGACGATGCTGTGGTCTACCGATTGGACGACCGGACGGCAATCGTTCAGTCGGTGGACTACTTCACGCCTGTTGTGGACGATCCATTTCAGTTTGGTGCCATTGCTGCGGCAAACGCGCTGAGCGACCTGTACGCGATGGGTGCGAAGCCGATTTTTGCACTCGGTATCGTGGGGTTTCCCACCAGTCGGCTCCCGACGAGTGTGCTCCAGAGCATCCTGGATGGTGCGGTGGACAAACTGGGCGAGGCCGGGATTTCTCTGGCAGGCGGCCATTCGATCGACGACACCGAGCCCAAGATCGGCTTCGCGGTGACCGGATTGGTGCGGCCGGACCAGGTGGTGCGCAACGACGGCGCCCGGCCGGGAGACGCCTTGATCCTCACCAAGCCCTTGGGGGTTGGGATCATTGCCACGGCACTGAAGCGCGGAGTAGCCGGCCGGGAGGCGGCGATGCGTGCGGTGGAGGTCATGTCCGAGTTGAACCGTGCGGCCGCTGACGCCATGCGCGCGGTGGGGGCCCATGCGTGCACCGACATCACTGGATTTGGACTCCTTGGACACCTCCACGAGATGTGCGTTGCGAGCGGTGTGGATGCCATCCTGTCCGAGGCCTCGGTACCGGTCCTCAAGTGGGCGCTCGAGTACGCCGGCGCCGGGATTGTGCCGGGCGGTACGGTGAACAACCTGGCTTTCGTCGAATCTCATGTCACGTTTGCGTCGAACGTCTCGGACGTCATCCGGCACGTGTTGGCAGACGCCCAGACATCGGGGGGACTTCTCATCAGTTTGCCCCCGGAGCGGGCCGACGCGCTTCTCGACGCGCTCGAGGAGGGGGGTGTTCACGGGGCGGCACACATCGGACACATCGCCGGCAAGGGTGAGGGGAACATCATCGTGTCGTGACCCGCGACCCGGTGGGCAAGACTGCTGGAGCTTCGAGGGGGAAGGCTACAGCGGCCAGCCGGCCTCGTTGGCCCAGGCCATTTCTCGAGCGCCCGGCACGAGGTCCTGGATGAACTTGCCCGCCTTGGCCACCACCCGGGTGGCCTCCTGGTAGGCCGGGTCGTCGATGGGTTCGAACCCACTGATGTGGCCGAGGCGATCCAGGATTTTTCGGCCTTCCTGGGTGGTTGCAGCTCGAGTCAGGGCATCCAGCACCTTGCGTTCGATTTCCGGATCGAGGTTCCGGGCCGTGAAGACCGGTTCGTTGGGGATTTTCTCGGTGGTACCGATGACCTGAAGCGTCGGGTCCGAGGCTGCTGCCCCTGCGTAGGTCGCCGCCGCATCGGCCTTGCCCTGGCGCACATGCTCCAGGGCAGCGCTGTGAGATCCTGCGAACGTGGCCTCGACCGAAATTCCCCGGGACGCCAGCAGGGCCGCAGGCAGGATGTAGCCGCTCACCGAGTAGGGATCCACGTAGGCGATTCGCTTGCCGGCAAGTTGCTCCAGCGAGGTCAGTGGCCCGCCCTTGCGTGCCACGATTTCTCCGGAATAGGCGTGAGGGTCCGGGTTGACGGAACGCAGCACCCGAAGACGGGCGTGCACGTCGTATTCCTTGTGCGCGAGCAGGTATTCGAAAAGGGGCAGGAGTCCCACGTGAACTTCACCGCGCCCCACCGCGGAGAGCGCCTCGGTGCCGGTGTCGGCCGAACGCACTTCCACATCCAGTCCCGAGTTGATTTCCAGGAGGCGTTCCAGCGACGTGAGGTCCACCGGAGGCACTCCAGCTGTATGCGCATGAGAAAGCAAGAAGATCACGGGATGTTCGCTGGTGCCCAGTTCGCCGCGCGGGGTTTGCGTGCACCCGGCCGCGAACCCTGCTCCCACGAGCGACGATACGATCAAGACGAACAGGTGCGCGCGCCACAACTGCCGAACCATCATCGGGTACCCCCAAGGCGTTTGTCCGGGCATGGGGCGACGAACCGGGTCGCCCGCCACACCTGGGACAGGTACGGGAGCCGAAAACCGATCTCACCCTACCACGTCCGGGACCCGGGTTCAAGACCCTGCAGGCGCCTGGATGTGCCTGAAACCACCCGCTGCTGTTACACGGACGATTCCTGTGCTATCATGCACCACCGACGCGGGGCAAGACCCTGCGGCACGGGGAGGAGCGAATGAAAGGCGGGATAGAACGACCAGATGGAGGAGCCCCCCGGCACCGGAAGGCGGAAGATTCCGCGGTGAGCACGGCCGTCGAAGCCGTGTCCGGGAGTGCCAGGCCGGAGGAAACGCTGAGGTCTCTGTTTCGGACCGACCGGGTCCTGGGTCTGGAGACGGCGCTGCATTTGTCCCAGGCCGCGAACTCGAGCCTGCGTCGGGCGGCCGCCGACCTGCTCGGGCTGGACGAGGGGAGGCGCGCGGTGGACCGGCTCGTGGCGTTGCTCGCCGACCCGGATGTTCACGTCCGGATTCATGCGCGCAACGCGCTGGTGGACATCGGCAACCTGGTCGTTGTGGACGCACTTCTCGAGCGCCTCCGGGATACGGAGGGGGCGGAACTGCTCGGCCGGATTGAAATCCTGGGCGCCCTCCTTGAGACGCAGGGGCCTTTGTTCGTCACGCGCCACAGGCTGCCGGTCGACCGGATGGTTGCGGCCGTGTCCGAGGTGTTCCGGGACGCCGAGCCTGCGGCTCGAGCAGAGGCTGCGCGTGCACTGGCCAAGGCTGGACAGTCGGCGGTGTCGGCCCTCCCTCTGCTCGCCGAAAGTTTGACCGACCCGGATCATCGGGTACGGGCGAACGTGGTCGCAGCGCTCGCAGCACTCGACACCGGGGAAGCTCGGCTCCTCCTGCGGGAGATCGCGCTGCCCCACCTGGAGGAGGACCTGGCCGCCCAGGACGCCGAGGTGCGGACCGCAGCCGCAGGAGCAGCCGCCCACCTGGGCGCCGACGCCTTGCCGGTGCTCGTGTCCGCACTGAGAAACGCCGACGACTCCCTCCGGTTCGCCATCATGCTTTCGCTCCGTCGCCTCGAGGCCGCCGGGCATGGGGCGGTGCGGGCTTTGATCTCGCTCCTGGATACCCAGGATTCCAGAACCCGGCGGAATGTCCTTTACACGCTTCAGGACCTGGGAACCCCCGAAGCCCTGGAGGTCGTCCGCCTCGCCCGGATCGATGTGGTGGAGGATCCCCTGGACCGCATGCTCCGCATGATGGAGGCCTGGGCCAGGCGACAGTCGGCCACTCGGAGCGGACCCTACCGCCTCGCCTACGGCGTCCTGTCCCGGTACGATGGGGAACCGCTGGTGGAGCCGGCCGACCAGGCTGCCCGGGCCTACTCGGAGAGCGCCATGGCCCATCTGGGAGAACGTCTGGCCGAACATCCGTCATGGGAAGTGTTTCTGGAACAGGACGCCGAACTCGACGGCCTGATTCTCCGCCCCGAGACCACCCGGGGGGCTCACGAGGCGGAAGGCCAGGAGCGAACCGCACCGATGGAGGTGGTGTTCGAACGCGCTTCCAGAGACCTGGTGCTGGTCATCGGCGGCGAATGACGCGGCGGACACTCCGCGCTACATGGTCGGACCTGACGTGAACAACCTCTCTTCGATTCATCTCACGTTCCTGCTTATCGCCCTGGCCTCCTCGGGAGCCCAAGCCGACACAGGTTTCGACCCGGCTTCCGATTCCGGGACCCTCCCCACGCCCATCATGCCCCTCGAGGAAGTGCGACCAGGCATGCGGGTGGTCGCCTACACGGTTTTCCAGGGTTCGGAAATCGAACCGTTCACCGGAACGGTCCAGGGCGTGGTCCGGAACTACCTGGGGCCGGAACGACACATCATCATGGTGATGTTCGAGGGGGAGCGCCTGCGTCACAACGGGATCGTACACGGCATGAGCGGCAGCCCGGTCTACGCCGACGGTCGACTCATCGGGGCCCTGGCCCTCGCACTGGGTCCATTCCAGAAAGACCCCCTCGCCGGCGTCACCCCCATCGAGTACATGCTCGAGGATGTGGAGGCGACGGAACCATTCGCGCCCGCGCGGGGTCAGGTGCGGTTGTTTTCTTGCAAAACAAGGAAAGATTGGCCCCAACAGGACATTCATGGCCCCTCGCATCCTGCTCGAGTCACTTCCAGCACGCTCGAGCCCGAAGGCGGAGCGGTCGCCCTGCGTCCGCTTCGGTCTCCGCTCACCATCGCAGGGATCGATCCGGTCGTCTTCTCCGGCTTTGCTTCCCACTTCCCCTGGATCGGCCCGGTCGGAGTGCTGGCTGGAGGCGGTCGAAGTCCGGAACCGGGGACGGCTGTGCCCACCGTGTCGAGGGCGGCGGCCGGTCTTCGTCCAGGAAGCCCCGTCTGTGCCGTGCTGATCGACGGTGACGCCACCCTGGCCGCAACCGGCACGGTGACCTATCGGAACGGGGACGAAATCCTCGCCTTCGGACACCCCCTCATGCAGCAGGGGCCTGTGGCCATTCCCATGGCCACCGCCGAGATCGTCGCGACCGTGGCCGATCAGACCTATCCCTACAAGCTCGCCAATCCGGGAATCATGGTCGGCCAGATCACTCGAGACCAGGTGACCGCCATTGCGGGCCGCATCGGCCCGGTCCCCGAAATGATCCCGGTCCAAATCGACATTCGCCGCACCTCCGGGAGTTCCAGCAACTTCTCATACCGGGTCGTGGATGTCCCCGGTCTCACACCGGCCTTGTTCCAGTTGCTCCTCGCCAATTCGCTCAAGAAGCAGTGGCGGTATGCCTCCGAAGGGGTCTACCTCGTGGACGCATCGCTCCACTTGAAGGGAGGACTGAGTGTGCCGGTGCGCCAGTCCTACGTGGTGACGCCGCGGGTCCCGGGCTCGGGGTCGTTTTTCGACTTGGTGCGTGACGTGGCCGAACCTTTTTCGCTTCTGTACAACAACCGGTTCCAAGAGGTCCGGTTCGACTCCGTGGATGTGCGTATCGAGACCGGCGACCAGGTCCGGCTCTACCGGATCGACGCCCTTCATACCGATCGCGTGGAGGTGCGACCCGGGGACCGGTTGGAAGTCCACGTCGGTCTTGTCCGGTATCGCGGCGAGCGTCTGGTGCGCACGGTGATGGTGCCGATTCCCCAGGGGCTTGAACCGGGGACCCTCCGGCTCCAGGTGGTGGATGCCCGTTCTGCTGAGCGGCCTGGGGCGCCGGGAGGTCGGCTGTCGGTGGACGGGGCGCGGAGTCTCGAGCAATTGGTCGACATCTTGACGCGCACGCGGCGTGGTGACCGTTGCTATCTGCAGTTGGTCGCCAGAAGGCCGGGGCTGGAGATTCAGAATCGTCAACTGACCTCGTTGCCAGGCTCGGCGCGTTCGGTCCTTGCGGCGAGCGTATCTGGAGCGGAGGTCCGGACTCTGGACGAAGCCGTGGTCTGGGAGGAGGAGATGGTGCTGGACGGTGTCGTCACCGGGCACCGCGACCGTGACATCGTGGTCTTGCCGGCCCTGTGATCGGGGGGTGGCCGAGTGGCTCGGTGTGCGTCATGTGGCAGTTTCGGACACGATCAGGGAGGCAACCTGTGAGATTCCTGTCGAACCGGTTCCGCATTGCAGCAACGGGCCAGGGAGCGGCGCTTGTGGTCGTCCTCCAGTCCCTGGCGCCGCACAGTGTCGAGGCGGTGTCCACCCAGAAGGTGGTGCACCGAACCCCGGCCGATTTCGGAGCCGGGGAACTCGAGAAGGTGCAGGTGAGCGATCTGGGCGTTCTTTCGCTTGCGCCGGGTGTGGAGCGGGTGGCGCAGGTGGACGACCCCATCATCTGGGACCTGGCGTTGGACTCCTCCGGGGGGGTCCTGCTCGGGACCGGGAGCGATGGACACCTGTACCGGTACGATCCGGACGGTGGGTCGTTGGACTTGTTGGCCGATTTCGAGGAACAGCAGGTCACGGCGGTCGCCGTGGCGCCGGATGGGACGGTTTTGGCCGGTGTTTCACCGGGTGCCCGGATCTATGCGCTCCGGCCCGACGTTCCATCCGGGACAGCCCCTCAGGACGCCTGGACCGTGGCCGGGGAATTCGAGGCCGGGTATCTGTGGGACCTGGAGGTGAGTCCGGACGGGCGGGTCTTCGTGGCCGCCGGAGATCCCGGCGGGGTGTTCGTGGGCAAGCCTGGCGGGACGTTCGAATCGATCCTCGATACGGACGAGGCCCACGTGTTGGCGCTTGCACTTCACGACGATACCTTGCTGGCGGGGAGTGCGAACAGTGGATACGTCTACCGGGTGGATTTGGGGGGGCGGAAGCGCAGGGTGACGGTGCTGCTCGACGCCCCGGGACAGGAAGCCAGGCAGGTCCTCGTCGCCCCGGATGGTGCGGTCTGGGTGCTCACGTTGGGGCAGGAGCCATCCGATTTTGAAGAAGACCATGTGCTGGCCGGCCTGCTTGGAGCCGTGGACGACGTTGCAGGCGATCCAGGAGTTGACGTGGACACGCGGATCTACCGGATCGAGGCCGGTCGATCTCCTGAATGTCTGTGGCACGGTGTGAATGTGATGGGTCACAGTCTGGCCTGGCAGGGAGGCCGCGCTGTGCTGGGGTTGGGCGATCGGGGGCGTCTGGTCGGTGTGAGCGCCGACCGACATGTGGCCCTTCTGACGGACATTGCCGGGGAACAGGTGACCGCGATGGTCCGGGGTTCTGTGCTGTGGGTGGCGGCGAGCAACCCGGCGGCTCTGTATCAGGCGGGTGCGCGGCCGGAGGAGAGCGGGCGATTCACATCCGAAGTGATCGACAGCGGCCTGCACGCCACCTGGGGGCGAATCGATGTGTTTCAGGAGGAGCCGTGTGGGGGCCGGGTCCGGGTCGAGACGCGGTCCGGAAACACGGATCGGCCTGACACCACGTGGAGCCGGTGGCAGTCGGCGACGGAACGAATCCAGAGTCCTCCGGCCCGGTATCTCCAGTATCGATTGGGGCTCGCTGCCCGGGGCGGTGCGTTCCCGCGTGTGCGTGAAGTCGACGTTTACTACCGCCCTGCCAACTCGAGGCCGACGCTGGAGGAGATCCAGGTGCTGGATCCCGGGATCCGCATTCAGCCCAAGGAGGACTTTCGGTCCGAGCCGGTGCCTCGAGGCATCAATCAGCCCAAGGAGCCGCCGGCCGAGCCGCAGGTCAAGAAGAAGGAAGAACCCGGGACGCAAGGTGTTCTGTGGAAGGCGACGGACCCTGACGGGGACGAGTTGGCCTACGACGTGGCGTTGCGGGTCGCCGGCGCGTCCACGTGGGAGCCCCTGGCACACGACCGTCGCGAGCGGTTCATCAACTTTGACGCGGCCGCCATGCCGGATGGGTGGTACCAGGTGCGGGTGACGGTCCGGGACGCCCCATCCAACCTGCCGGAGGAGGTCCTGTCGGATCAGCGTGTGAGCGCACCGTTCCCGGTGGACCACACTCCTCCCGTACTTCGTATCGTGTCCCGGAAGGAGCGCGGTGACGTGCTCGAGGTGGAGGTGGAGGCCACGGATGAGACCACCTACTTGCGGGCCGCGCGGCACGCATTGGACGGGGGCGTGTTCCAGCCTGTGTTCCCGGTGGATGGCGTGTTCGACAGCCGCGTCGAGCGATTCCAGGTGTCGGTTCCGGGGATCGCCGGTGACGGGCAGGGGCGTCACGTGGTGGTGGTTGCCGTTGAGGACGGTGTGGGCAACGTGGCCACGGTGAGTGTCCGTGTTCCTTGAACGGTCGTCTGCTTCTGGTGGACTCCGGTTGCCCGTCACCGAGCAAAAGGAGATGAGGTGGCACGCTCTTCCGACTGGTTCCTGCACCCGCTCCTGTGGGGACTCCTGCTCCTGCTCGGGATCGTCACCCTGGCCCGGCAGCTCGAGCCGGAGCGGAGCCGTGAGCGTGCCATGCGTGCCTTTGCCGACCGTCATCTTCTGGCCCGTCAGGAACCAGTGGCCGGGTCGGAGAGGGAGCCCGGGGAACCGGGATTGCTCGAGGGCGGGGGCGGCGAGGAATTGGCCGCCAATGTGCCGTTTGAGAACTGGTACCTGGACGACGCCACCGACCCGGACGTATGCGCGTTCGACTTTGCCCCTCGAGACGTGGACCGGTTGGTGGTGCACGGCCGGGGTCGGACTCTGTCCAACGGGACCGAGATCCTGCTTTCTGGTCAGGACCTTGCCTTCCTCGGGTGGGTCGCCTTCACTTACCGGATCAATCCCCATTTCCTGTTGGGCGTCATGGTGGCGGAGTCGAACGGCAACTGTTCTGCTGTGTCCCACGCGGGTGCCCAGGGGTGTTTCCAGATCACCTATCGTCAGGGAGCGGGCCAGCTCAAGAACAGTTTTCCGGACCGGGTGGCAAGTTGGTACTGGGCCGCCCGGACCAATCTGGCCGGGAGAATCGGCGGTGGAGACGCAGACAGAGGATACTGGCCCGCCGACCTCTACGTACCGCCGGAAGTCTACTTCGATGACCCGGCCGCCCGGGGAAGCGCGCAACTGCGCATGACCATCGACCCGGTCGCCACCCTCACCACCTCGGACCGGTTCGGCGACGTGGAGGTCAGTTCGGTGGCGAGCTTTTCTTTCGGCGTGGTCGGGGCTGCACTCTATTTCCACTATCTCAACCACTACTTGTACAGTCACGTGGGCCAGATCGGGGACATCATTCGGGATTTTCTGTCTGAACCCGGGGCCAAGGCCTGGTGGATGGCGGCTGCTTACAACCAGGGTGGACCGCGCACCTTGATCACACTCGGGCGTCGAGGCGCGGACGACTTCTGGCGATACACCGCGGCCCCGGTCGTCGAGTACGCCTCCACGGTCGCCGACTACTGCGAGCAGTTTCAGACCGCGCCGAAAACCTACGGCGGAACCATGACCTGGGGACGTTTCTCGGATTTTCTCGAGCAACTCCGTTGGACCTACTCCGAGGTTCCCATCGACTGGAACGCCGTGCGAGCACGGGTGCGCGAACAGCATTTCGTCTCCGGCACCATCGATCTTGCCCGGGACTTGCCCGCCGTCTTCCGAACCATGCTCGCCGCCGATCCTCACCTGGCTGCCGAGGAGCCGGTGCTCGACCACCATGTGACTTTCTGAACACCGGGATTCAGGGCGTATCTCTCGCCCGGACCATTGCATTCCCGGAGAGGCTCCAGGGGCTCGGAGGGCGTTTCGGTCGCCTGAATGCAGGAACGGCTTGACAACTCGGCCATCACCATCTATCAAGCCGGATTTGTGACTTGCCCGTCCTGCCCTCGGCAGGGACGAGGCACCGAACGGTCGGAGGCTGCCCCCCGCCTTTTTGCAGGGGGGTGGACCGAGGCCAACATGGGTGAGGATTGTCGATCATGCTCAAGAAGAACTACTCCAGCACGGGCAAGTACTGCCGGGTCACCTTCAAGCTCCCTCCCGAGATCGAGGCGGAGACCGCTGCCGTGCTTGGGGACTTCAACGACTGGAACCCGGAGGCCCGGCCGATGAAGAAACTCAAGAAGGGGGGCTTCAGCGCCACCGTCTCCTTGAGTGCTCCAGCCGAGTATCGGTTTCGCTATCTCCTCGACGGCACGCGGTGGGAAAACGATGCCGATGCAGACGGGTACGAACAGAACGCATTCGGGACCGAGGACAGCGTGCTGAAGGTCTGAGCCTGTCACCCGTGCGGGGCAACAGGCGCTCGAATCCCCGGGTCGCCCGGAGGCCTGGCGTCAGGCGTGGCCGTGGGGCCCGGCGCTCCCGGCGCCGTCAGACTGTGGGGCGGGATGTGCTCCAGACCTTTGTGCGGGGCCATCGGTTGCCCCGGATTGGCCGGGGGAACGAGTTGGTTCTCCCTGGTGGAGAGGCACCCGTGTCCGTCCGGAGGATGACGGGGCAAACGGTACAGGTCCAGGGTGTCCCCCCATTGCCTCCGGCGCTGCGCCGCCACCTGCTCCGGAGGCCAGTAGTACTCCACCCGCCGGGGCGTGTCGGACTCGTCGCGCACCAGCACCACGAACGAGTATGCACGATTCCCATCCAGGCGGAGCCGCACCGATGCGTGAGGCACCGGACTGGGGTAGTGGTGCACCAGTTCGCAAGATTCGCCCTCATCGACTCGAGCACGGATTTCCTCGAGCAGAGCCTGTTCGGGCAGTGAGATTTGCACCCCTTGACTTTGCCAGATCCGGTACCCGAACACGCCGGTCAACACCAGTGCGATGATGGTGGGGACGAGCAACCAGTGGAAACGGTTCATGCGCTGCTTCAGGAAGACCCAAAGTGCTTGATTGACCTGGGCCTTGTCCGTGCGTCCGATCACGAGCCAGGCCAGCAAATAGAAAGCCGCGCCACCGCCGGCGCCGACCACTTTCAGCATGGTGTAGAAGCGGCTCGGATTGTCCACCTGCGTATCCAGGAAGTAGTCATACAGCGCGGTGCCGAACAGGGCTGCCAACGACACCACCAGAAGGTAGCGGAGCGTTCGTCGCCACCGTGCCAGGGGGTCGTTGAGCACCTGGTGAAGTCCTTTGTTCAGTTCGTCCAGGGTCGGACGTTCGTCTGGCGTCCCATCCAGGCACCGGCGGACCAGACGCACCAGCGGCCCCACGCTGATGTCGGTCGCGCCACTCAGCCGCTCCTCGAGACGTTCCAGCATCTGCTGTGGACTCGTCTTGCGTGTGAGCAGGAGGCCGGCCAGCACCCCGATTGCGTAGGCATCGTCGCTGTAGGTCGGCACAAACGGACGTTCGTCCCCGCGGTGTTCCAGATAGCGCGGCAGTCGTTCCGGAGCCACGAAAAATGCTGCCGCAGCCTCCCGTTGGGCCTCGGTCGGTCGTTCAGAGGACAGGCGCACGTCCCACCGTCCCCTGAGTTCCTCGGTGGCCAGTTCCGCTGTGATGGTCTGAGCCCCGAGCGGTGAGAGTGCAGGGGCTGCGTCGCCCTCTCCGAGGGACACCCACCGAATCTCAAGCTGTGACAGCGTGAGGACCTCCTGGTTTCCCGTGTTCCGGGCCTGCTGCACCGCGCGGGTGATCGCCTTCAGCAACTCGATGAGCGCGCGGGCCGACGAGGGACCCCGGTCGGCAACCAGGGTATCCACGGGAGGCGGGAGGTAGAGCGGACTCCGGTTCACCACCTGCGCCGGCGCCAGGGGCTCACTCTCGAGCGTCGTGGTTACGTGCCGCCTCGTCCCAGTGGTTTTCACTTCCGTGCGTGTCCGCGGTCGACCGGGCCGGGGCGTATCGGTCCGGCGCACTTCGTCTCGAGCCGGCGTCTGGGTGGCGAAAGCCTCGAGCCGGTGCCGCAGGTCTTCTGCGCGCGGCAAGGTCGCCATGAGCAGAGGTTTCACCAGCGGGGTGGCGAATCGATAGATGAATCTCCCGTTGTCGGGAGTGAGCCCGACCAGTCCGGCGAGTTCCAGGGGCAGAAGCGTCTCGGCAGAGATTTCCTCCACCTCGAGTCCTTCCACCAGGCGCTCGAGAGCCTCCAGGATGTGTCGACTTCGCCCCTTGGCATTCGAGAGCATGGTGCTCAGGCCCTGGCGGATGAGGTCGCGTCCGGGTTGGGCGAGTCCCTCCGCCCGGGCGAGCCATTCCCAGAGCCATTTGGGAGGGGGGGTAGTGTCTTCGCGGAAGGTTTCCAGAAGGGCGATACCGAGCGTTGCGTCCGCGTGGATGGCTTCCATGAAGAGTTCCAGGAACCCCACGTAGCCGCCGGTGACGCGCACCAGCACGCCAATCAGGTCATCGGGGAGTCCGCCCGGCAACGGGGAGAGTTCCCAGAGGTCTTTCTCCGAAAAGGGTGCCACCACGTAGCGGTCGGTGCGTACGTAGAGGGGGGATGTGTGATACCCTGTGCCTTCCGGGATGGCTTCACCGCTCAAAAAGTCCGAATGGCCGGTCATCACCAGGCGCAGCACCTGCTGCCGTCCGTTGTTGTCCAGGGCTGCCCGCAACACCCGTTGCAACCGCTCACTTACGACCCAGGGGATCTCGTGCATGGACTCCAGAACAATCACCGGCCAGTATCGCGCACCTTGGGTGAGGGTGGCGAAATGCAGGAGGAGTTCGTCCAGGCTTCCGCTCAAACCCTCGCCGGCTGTATCTCCCTGTTCACCATCGGGTGACAGGGCGCGGGCGAAACTGGAAGCAAGGGTGGTCCGGATGGCCTGGTCCCAGGCACCCCCTTCCCTGGAAGGGTCGGCGCCGTCGTCGAGTCGTCTCACCACGTGCGAGAGTCGGGCAAAGTCGACCCAGACGATCACGGTCTGGTCGTCGATGCCCCGAATGATGTCATTGGCCAGGCGATGCAGGTCCGCGCCCGGTGGCCCCATGATGGCCACGGCAGAGCCTCGGCGGAGTTGAGCTGCGGTCGAGCCGAGGGCCTTGAGGACCGTGCCTCGGTTCGTCATCGGGATCAGCCCCGGTCGGATGTCGTCCTGCACTCGCCTGGTCACGCTCCGGTTCTCCTGATGGTCGCCTCCGCCCTTTCTGGTTTTCCTCGGCGCATTCCGGCGCTTCGATTGCAAACCCCTCTGCTACAAAGACACCGGACGAAAAGGGTTTGTTCCAGGTTCATCCAGTGATTTCTGCACGTTCCTCGTGCCGGTGGCCACGGGTCAAGTCCGGGATAGCTCTTCGTGAATTCGTCGAACTCGAGGCCGAACGTCCCCCAACCGGTTGCGAATGACGGAGGGATACATGTCCAGTGGGAATGAGTATACCCCATCTTGCACCGTGAGTGCCAGTGTGAGCGTCAAGTTGTCCAGTGCCCGGTGGAGGCTGTCGAAGGGAATGATTCGCCAGATCTCCGGCCCGAACTCGCTCTCCAACACAGTCCGCAACTCATCTTCGGTGAACCGGTCGATCCCTGCCGCCACCATGGTGAGCAGGATGAGTTGCTGGGCCTGGGTCATGACACGAGGGCTGGTGAAGTGTGTGTACAGTTGCTCCTCGATCTGGACGGCCACTCCGTCCACATCCTCGCGCTGGATCCTTCGGTCCAGTCGCCGCTCCCGTGCCAACCGTTCGTCGAGTCGGGCGATGAGTTGGTCGCAGAAAAGCTGGATGATCCACGGCACCCGGTAGGTCCTTTCCACCACCATGTCGAGAAGCCCCTGCGAGGCCAATTCGATGTCGAGCGCACCGAGTGGGTTCCGGACCAGGCTCCTTGCCGCCTCCAGGCTGAGCGCACCCAGACGGATGAAGGTGGTGAAGTTGTGGAAGGCCGAACGAGGGTTGTGCCGGAGTTCATGAACCTTCACGTACCCGGCCATGACCAGACGGAGCACGCCTGCATTCACCAGGCTCCGCAGGTTCCACATCAACGTCTCCGCCTCCCGCTCGGCCGCTTCTCCTGGATGATCGTAGATACCATCGATCTCGTCCAGGAGCAGAACCACCGGATGGCGCCCATGCTTCAGTCGCTCGGTCAGTTGCAAACGAGCTCGCCCGGGATCCAGGTCCGGTCCCTGAAGTGACCGGCCGATCTCCCGCCAGACGGCGTCCGGGTCCAGCCGGGCACAATCCAGGTAGATCACACGGGCACGCTCTCCAAGACTCGTCATCAGCAATTCCCGTATCTTGAGCAGCAGGCTGGTCTTGCCGATCTTCCTCGAGCCCACCACGGCGAACGCCTTGTCGGGATGCCGGAGAATTTCGTCAATTTCGGACTCCCGCCCGACGAACAGCACGTCCATGGCCCGTCCCATCAGCGGCCCGACCAACTGGTAGGGCGAGATGTGCTTGAACTGGAATCCGGCATCGGTCAGCAGGTCCAGGAATGCCCGGCGCCCATCCCGGGCCAGAGCCACGTGAGCAAGACGACGCTCCGTCAGCCTCAACAGGCGCTCCCCCAGAAGCTCCCGCTCACTGCTCATCGTCTCCTCGCCCCATCCCGAGTCCGGCCCCCCCTTGCGCTCGAAAATGAATCCAATTCCATGACTCCCGGGTTCGTCCGAAGGTTCGGCAAGATCGGCCCGCTGCACGATTTCGCGCAAATGCTCCATCTCCAGAAAAGTCACCCCGTCCGGGGCGCCGAACACCCTTGCCCGGGATAGCCGGGGGATCCGGAGGGAAGACAGGTCCAGGGTGAACGCCTGGAGTCCGTCGATGTGCTCCTCCCGAAGGTTTGAACTCTCCACCGAAAACAAGGACGCCCATTCCCGCACCAGGTTGCGGAAAGTCTCGGTCCCGGGCTTCTCGCTCCACGCACGGAACCGCCGCGCCAGGCTAACCAGGCGTTCCCATCGGCTCACCGCCGATTCCAGCACTTCCGATGCCTGGGGACCGCTCCCGGGGAGCAGCCCGAGAAACACCAGAAAGTCCTTCACCTGTCCCTTGCTCCCCAGCCGGCGCTGAAGCACCGGGTACAGAGAAAGCGGAATGCGCCCGGCCACATCCTCCGCCTCCAGGAGCCGGTGGCGAAGGGTCGCTTCCTCCCCCGGCTCGAACGGATGGTTGGCCGCCAGCCATCTCCGAAACAGGGGGATGGCCACCGCGTAGCACGGTTCGTCAAAGCCACTCACACGCCGGACCAGACCCAGCGTGTCCAGGTCGCTCATCAACCGCTCCACATCCATCACCGCGAGCAGGTGGGACAGGGCACAGCGATAGTCCAGGCTGCGGAACAACCCCGCTTGCAGGTGCCCTCGAACCGCACCCACCGTGACCCGAAGATACTTGACATCTCCCTGGAACAGCACGGCATTCGCTGCATACAGCCGCTTCGACCGGTTCCCCTTCGCACGGACCCGGGTCATCACGTCGTCGGCCAGAATCATGCCCGAACGCAGGTCCTTCCGCCCCACTCGAGTGCGCGCCGACCCGACTGCAGCCAGGGCCAGACGGTGAAGGAAAGGCAGTGTGCGGACCCGCTCCTTGAATGGTCGGGTCAGGGTTGGCAGAACCTTTTGCAGGAACAGGTGCAGCTCCTCGGGCTCGCCTTGAACGGTCCGCTCGTCGGCTCCCCACCCGAGCCAGCTTTCTGCACGATAGTTCGCCAGGGATTCAGCCAGGACCTGGACGATCGAGAGATTCCATCCCGCGTGGGCCACCAGTTTTCGGAGTATGGGCCGCGAAACCACCACCCGGGACCTGTCCAGAATCTCTCGAGCCCGGTTCAGGTGCTCTTCCCGCGACCGGGGATTCCCCGCAGGGTAGGGCAGGTCGATATCGATGGGATGAACGCGGCCGGCGAACGGGGAGGGCGGCAATGCGATCCGGGTCAGGGTGGCGCGATCCATCACCAGGAGGAGGTGCACCTTGTGCGAAGGATGATCCACCAGGTCCGAGAGCCAGCGGATGATTTCGGAAGCCGCATCTCCTGGAAGCGACCCGAATGCTCGAGAGGTCTTGAGAAACATTACCCAGAGAGATTCCGCGGATTCCACCGCCTGGTAGAGGACCTGCTCCAGCACTGCCGCAGGGTCGGCGCGGAGAGTTCCCCGTTCAGGGGCCTGGTCGATGAGTCGCCGGGTCAGGAGTTCGCGGGCGAGGCGGGAGGTCAACCACCAGGCGGGCGGGCCGCCCTCGTCAGCCCGGCGCGCTCTGGCAATCAAGGAAGTCAGGTCCAGCAGCACGACCGAACGCCGTGACGGACGGACGCCTCGTGCCAGCGCTGTCGACAGGTCCATGGCCAGGTCTTGAGTTCGCCGGGTGTCCTCGCCGAGCAGGCAGAATGCCTGGCCGCTCTCAGCGTGTCTCAGGCGTTGGAGCAGCGCGTCAAAGGTGATGGGGGCCTTTTCCTTCCAACTGCCGGGCTCCCGCGCGCCCGGCTCCGGTGTGCTTCGAATCAGGGGCACGGTCACAGGGATACGTTGGGGATCTTCCTCATCATCCTGGTCCGGCGTGCGTATCTCGAAGGTCAGCGTCAGCCGCTCCATCTTGCCATCCACCAGAATCTCGGTCCGGTACGTCACGGCCTGTCCGAAGCTGATCGGTCCCTGGCACCACGAGGCAGGTCCCTCCCACAGGTAAGGAGCCTGTTCGTCGGGATGAAGTCCTACCCACACGCCCTCCAGTGGGTGTCCGCCCAGATTGTGGATCAGAGCCGAAACCTCGGCCACTTCATCGTCCACCTCCACGACCCGAACCTCTCGAACCTCCAGATGAACCGCGTCCTGGAGCCGGCGGATCTCGGGACGAAGGATCCGTTGACGCCAGCGGTTTACCACCGCAGCCACGATACGTTGCTCCAGCGTTGCGTCTTGCTTCCAACGTTGCTTGAATCCCAGCAGCGTTTCAGAGTGGGCCACCAGCACCTGGAGCCGATCGTGGAAACGCGACGTGTCGTCACGCTCCGTGGGAATCGGCGGAACCGCCGCCAGAAGCTTCGCCCGCACCGTCTCGAAGGCCCGGAGCAGCGGCTGGTGGGCCATCGGGTCGGTTCGGAACGAGGGCAGGAATTCGGGATCATCCACCAGGAATCGACTGTACTGGTCGTATTCGTGGTAGCTGAATGCCTCGAGAATGTCCTCCACCGCCCGCCGCTCGTCCGGGGCTCCCGGCAACACGTCCTCGAGGTCTTCCAGCAGGTCGCGCCAGTCCCTCAGGGCACGTTCGATGGCCGATGCGGTCGAGGCCAGAAGCAACAGGCGGTACTGTCGCACCACCATACGGGCGACCGGGTCGTCCACCACGTGGGGCAACGAAAGGGCCTCGCACACCCACTCGGCCAACCGCAAGTTGTGTTTCTCGAGCCCTCTGAGAGTGCCCAGAGCCTGGAGGGCGTTCCCCCGGTGAAGCCCAAGAAGACGTCGGCAAAACGAGCCCACGTGCGGGAGTATGTGACGTTGACTCAGCTTGCCACGAGACTGCGCCGCCAGGTGGTGCAAGGCTCGCCACCAGAAAAGGTTGTCCACACCCCGGTTCCGGTGTCGGTACCAGAGGTGCTCGAGAGCCTTGACGTAGGCTCTGCCCACGGGGAGTTCAGACAGTCCGTAGGTCGACAGGAGCAGGGTTGCTTCCTCGTCCTCAAGGCGGTTGAGCAGCAGGCCGAGGGCCTGAATCACGTGTGCTCGCACCGGGGTCGGGCCGGGACCGGAGCCCAGCAGGCTGCGGAGACATTCGTAGGCCCTGGTTCGTTCCCCGGGTTCTCGGTCCAGCCCCTCCAGCAAGGTCCCGACAAGGGCTCGAGCCGTCTGGCGGTTTCCAAGCAGGATCGGGCCCTGCCGTTCCAGGAATCCGACCAGGGTTCGGACCGAGTGGCGTCCTTGCCAGAATGCAGCCAGGGCCAGGGAAGCCGGGTCGCGGGTCCGCGTCGCCAGGTGGCGGGCCGTGGGCTCCGAAATCAGGTCCGCAATTTGCCTCACAATCGGCTCCACCGCTTCCCGCGGGTCTCCGGCCACCACTTCGATCACCGTCGCCGTGCCGGCTCGAGACGATACCAGCAGGTGGTCCCGAGCGAGTCCGGGAAACCGGAATGGAACCAGGCCGGTGGGGTAACGTTCCACCACTGTGGACGCGAGGACCTCGCCGTTCTTGAGCAGCAGCAAGGTGCCATCGTCGGCCGCGGCGACGAAACGGTCTTCCCCGGCCACCACCACGTGGCAGAGGTCGGTGATTCCCCTCGGAGACTGGTAGAGCCAGCACAGTTCGGGATCGTTCGATGGCGACGTGGGTTCCCCGAATGCCAGCACGAAACCGTTGGCGAGCCCCACCAGAAGAAGGCGTGTCGGCCGCCCCTGCCCGGTGGTCCTGAGACGGGCCACGGTCACCGCGGTCACCGGTGCCCCCATGGACAGCGCGCTGCGGCTGCACTCGAGCCGACCGTGCTCGAACCTCAGGTCGGAATAGACGAGCAATTCGGCCGCCCCGTCGACGAGCAGGGAGGGGTCTCGAGGCCATCGTGCCAGGATCACATGTTGAACCGGAGCCGACAGGTGGGCTTCGAGCAGGGGAGAAACGCCGAGTCGAGCGGTCAGCCCGCCCTCTGTCTGCTCTTCCATCTCCACAGCCACCACGCTCAGCCGCCCATCCGCCTGGCCAATGACCACCACAGGCTGCGTGCTCGAACCGTGTGGAAGCTCGAGCAGGGTCAACGCGGTGACCGGTTCATCGAGAGGGAGCGCCGGGTTTGCGAGCGAGCGGATGCGCGTCTGTCCGCTCGAGCGGTTGACTGCGAACAGGGCCAACCGGTCGTTGGTGGCAGCAGCCAGGAGTGTTTCACCACCGGGGCGGGGCATCGAGGCGAGCGCCACTGCGTCCGGGAATGGTTGGAACGCGGTGGGCTCCGGAATCTCGAACGAGGGGTGGATCTGGAACACCTGAATCCCGGTGTCCAGAAGGGCTGCGAGTCTAACTGGAATCTGGGGGTCTTCCGTCGATGAGGGGGTCCGTTCCAGAATTCGTACCGCCCGGCGTACTCCGTGCAGGGAAATCGTCCGGCTGAGAGGGTGAGTGTGGCGACGCCAGGCGAAGAGTGCAGCCCGGCGCAGATGTTTCACCTTTTCGTCCCAGGACCCGGCGTCTTGGGCCGCCCGGAGTTCTTCCTGGGTTCCCTGTCCCCAGTTCGGGGACATGTGGGGCCATGGAGACAGGACCTGTGGGGCTCGGGCTCGATATTGGTCAAACGTTTCACGGGGCAGCCACTGGTGCTGAAGTCTTCGCAACAGCCGTTCCACTCTCCTCCGCGCGTCCCCATGGGAAGCCGGCCCGATGATGGCGAGCACACCGAACAGCATGTCCAGCCTGACGTCGTCCACCGGAACCCCTTCCGGATGGGTGCGAGTCAGGTCCTGCACTGTGGAGTGAAACAGCAGCGTGAGGAAACGCACGACCACGCTTTGCAAGTCGTCGCTCGTCCAGGCGGCATCGAAGAAAAGACGAATCAGTCCCTGGCGGACCAGTTCGAGCCGGTCGTCAGAGAGGGACGCTTCCCGGAGCATTCGCTCGATGAGGAGCATGCACAGGTAAGGCCGTCCGCCCGGCCGTTCCAGCCGCGGGGGCGCGTCGGGGGACGATGGTGTTGGAGCCCCGGTTCGTTTGGAGTCCGGTCCCGACTCGGCCCGGCCCTGGGTACCTCGATCCGCCCCTGTTGTCGCTGTGTCCGGAAGACAGGCGGTCAGCAGGTGTTCCAGTGGAATGTTGGTCTTGGTGAGCAGCGTTTCGATGCGGCGTTCCACGCGGTCGATGTCGGAGAACTCGTGGAACACCAGGAGGCCGTCAGGAGATGTGGTGACCAGTCGGCTCCGTTCTCGGCCGGCCAGGGTCGCAGCCACGAGTCCCCTTCCGGTGTCGTGTTTCCATCGCGGGCTTCCGGTCGCCGGGTCCAGGGCAAAGATCATCCCGTCCGCCATGGCCGCCAGGAGAGTCTGGTGCTCACCCTGGCGTCGCAGAAGCAGTGCCTGAACCGGGCTGGGGGTGTCGAGCGAGATCAAGGTCCTGGGATGAGCCGTGGAGTTGCCGAACGGGTCTTCCACGCAGCAGACTTCGTTCGCCCGGGAGATGAAATAGAGCGTTCGGCCGTCGAACACTGGATGGTGCAGGGGGTGGGCCGCCCGATGAATGAGGCGCCAGGACTCGTGCGCAGCGGCTCGAGCCAGGAGCTGGTAAATGGGTCGGTTCTCGTGATTTCGAACCCGACGAACCTCGGTTTGAACCCCGTCCATCGCCGGGGCCGCGTTGACCCCTATCCCGACCAGGCCGGCCGATACCTGTCGGCGTCGGGACAGCACGGCGACTTCGTTGTCCTCGGACACGTCGATGCGATACTGGCGTGCACCCTGGCCGTCGCTGCAGACGACGATGGCTTCCACGGCGTCGAGATGGCCCACCACCTGGAAGGTGACCCCGATGGGGGCAGATTCCACAGGCAGAGACCACTGAAGGAGCCGACGCCTCCCTTCGCCCTCGAGCGCCAGGAGGAGCAGGTGGACCCGCTGTCGGCCCAGGCCAACGAGGACTGTGCGCTGGAACGCGCGGTCCGGGAACGCCGCCAGCCGGTGTAGTTCGAAATCCAGAATGGCGGCCTCGACCTCGAGCAACGGTTGTACGAGGAAGGGGACCAGGCCGTCGATATCGTCGAGCAGGCGCCTGGTGGCGTGCTCGGTCGCCGGTTGTCCAGTGCCACCCGCGCCTGGTGTGGAGCCGTGCAGCAGCCGTTCGTAGACTCTGAACTGGCTGTTGACTGACTGAAGATCGACAGGTGTCCAGGGGGAGGAAGCCATGATAGGATCATAGCAGGAAGGGGTGACAGGGGGCAATGGGCGTTCCGGACAGAGTGTGTCCGGAGAAAAGAGTGACTCATTCGAATTATCCTGTTGACACCTTGAGACGCCCACGTTAGACTTTGGACCGCTTTTTTCGGGGGCACCCCTTGGTTCCTCGCGAGCGCCGTAACGGGAGCCGCGCGAGCGGCCGTCAGCCCGTGGCGGACTCGGGATGCTTCCAACCCAGCGGGGGGGCGCGATTGTCAAGCGCGTGAATCCTTGCCCAGGGCGCCGCCTTGCGGTGCTGTGGGGATATCGGACGGGCGAATGCCCGGCGCTGATCCGCACGGGGTGAGGGCACGCAGGTCGTAGCGCCGGATCGCGGACAGTTGAGAGGGCGAATCGCCGGGGTAACGGCGTCACCAGGACGAACCGCGAACGGCAGTGTCCACGCATCGATTGGAGTCGGTTGAGCGTGCCGGCATCACGGGATCGCACGGCTGATCCCGCGGCGGGCTTCGATAATTGTTGACCTTTTCGGCCTGTTCTGCTATTGGCTGATGGCTTCGCGTTCCCGGTGGGGGAGCGCATTGTCGATCCTGGGGATGAGATGTCTGAACAGAAGATCCGCATTCGATTGAAAGCCTTCGATCACAGGATACTGGACCGCTCCGCCAAGGAGATCGTCGAGACGGCCCAGAAGACCGGCGCTCGAGTTCGGGGTCCCGTGCCGATGCCGACGGGTATCAACAAGTACACCGTGCTTCGTTCGCCGCATGTGGACAAAAAGTCTCGTGAGCAGTTCGAGATTCGCACCCACAAGCGTCTCGTCGACATTCTCGAGCCCACGCACCAGACCATCGACGCGTTGATGAAGCTCGACCTGTCGGCTGGGGTCGATGTCGAGATCAAGCTGCTGTGAGGGGCAGAGGGAGGTCTTTCATCATGCCAACCATTCCTGTGATGAATCAACTCGGCGAGAAGGTTGACGAGATCGAGTTGAGCGACGAAGTGTTCGCGGCTGAGATCAAGGAGCACCTCCTTCACGACGTGGTGCGGATGCAGCTTGCGAACAGGCGTTCGGCCAATCCGAGCACGAAGACCCGGGCGATGGTATCCGGGGGTGGGCGGAAGCCCTATCGCCAGAAAGGGACCGGGCGTGCCCGGCACGGAACCATCCGGGCGGTCCAGTTCCGGGGAGGGGGCGTCGCGTTCGGCCCCAACGGTCGCAAGTACACGATCCGGCTGAACAAGAAGGTTCGGCGTGCGGCGCTCCGATCCGCGTTGACCCTTCGGCTTTCCAGCAACGACCTGATCGTGGTGGATGAAATCACGCTCAACCGTCCGAAGACCAAGGCGTTCCTGGAGACGGCGTCACGGCTTGGTGCGGACAAGGCGCTTTACGTGCTTGGCGATGCGGACGAGAATGTCATGCTTTCGGCCCGCAATGTCCAGGCGGTCAAGGTGCTGCCTGCTGTGGGGTTGAACGTGTACGACATCCTGAAGTATCCCCGGCTTGTCCTGACGAGACCTGCGGTGGAGAAGATCGAAGAGAGGTTGAAGGTATGAAGCCCATCTACGAGATCATCAAGCGACCGTTGCTCACGGAGAAGGGCACGACGCTCGAAGAGGATCACAACATCTACTGCTTCGAGGTCGGGATGTCCGCCAACAAGATCGAGATCAAGGCGGCCATCGAGGAGCTGTTCGACGTGGAAGTGGCGAGCGTTCGGACATTGATCGTTCGGGGCAAGCAGAAGCGGTTCGGTCGAAAGGTGGGGAGGCGCCCCAACTGGAAGAAGGCCTACGTCAAGGTCAAGGGCGACCGCCAGATCGACCTGTTGAACCCTGTTACGTAATGACACCGAGGTCGCCCGTGAGCCCGTAGGCGGGCCGGAGGCGAGCAGAGCGAGAACTCGAGCAAGGCCAGGGTAGCGAACCATGGGAATCAAGACCTTCAAACCGACATCGCCAGGCCGGCGCTTTCAGACCGTGTCCGATTTTGCGGACGTGACGGCCAAGAAGCCCTACAAGGGTTTGACCGGACCGCTCAGGCGGCACGGCGGCCGCAACAACACGGGCCGGATCACTGCGCGTTTTCAGGGTGGTGGGCACAAGCGGCGTTACCGGCACATCGATTTCAAGCGGGCCAAGCGGGATGTGGTGGGGCGTGTCAAGGCGCTCGAGTATGATCCCAACCGGTCGGCGCGAATCGCGCTCATCGCCTACGCGGACGGCGAGAAGTCCTACATCCTTGCGCCGGTGGGTCTCGAGGTTGGGGACACGGTGGTATCGAGCGAGGAAGCGGACATTCGGCCGGGCAATGCGCTCCCCCTTCGGCGAATCCCTTTGGGGACTCAGGTCCACAATGTGGAGCTGAAGATCGGCAAGGGCGGGCAGATGGTACGGAGTGCCGGGACGTTCGCCCAGGTGATGGCCAAGGAAGGCAAGCACTGTCTCCTGCGGCTTCCCTCCGGGGAGCTGCGGAAGGTTCATCTGGAGTGTTACGCCACGGTGGGGCAGGTCAGCAACCTCGACCACGAGAACATTTCCTATGGAAAGGCGGGCCGGCGGCGTTGGCTTGGCCGGCGGCCGCACAACCGTGGCACCAGCATGAACCCGATCGACCATCCGCACGGTGGTGGTGAGGGCAAGACCAAGGGCGGGCGCAACCCGGTGACCCCGTGGGGGATTCCCACGAAGGGTTACAAGACCCGCAAGAACCTGAGGACCGACAAGTTCATCGTCAAGAGACGCAAATAGGTGCAAGTGAGGAGTTGGAATGGCGCGTTCTGTGAAAAAGGGACCGTTCGTGGATGAGCACCTCATGAAAAAGGTGCGCGAAGCCACGCGGAGCAGGAGCACGAAGGTCATCAAGACCTGGTCTCGCCGTTCGACCATCGTCCCGGAGATGATCGGGCTGACCTTCGCCGTTCACAACGGGAGAAAGTTCTTGCCGGTCTTCGTGACCGAGAACCTGGTCGGCCACAAGCTCGGTGAGTTCGCCCCCACGCGCGTCTTTCACGGGCATGCGGGGGACCGCAGGGGTCGGGTGAAGCGCTAGGAGCTTGAGAGCGGTCGCGCTGCACACCCCGGAACGAATAGGATTGAACATGGATGCAAGAGCCATTCACAGACATGCACGGGTGGCGCCGCGGAAGGTTCGGCTGGTCGCCGACCTCGTGCGGGGACTGCCGGTACCGAGAGCGCTGGAGATCCTGGCATTCACCAGGAAGGCTGCGGCGCCGGTTCTTACCAAGGTCATCAATTCCGCGGTGGCGAACGCCACGCAGAAAGGTGACGTGGATGTCGACGGGCTGGTGATATCCAAGATCACCGTCGATCAGGGGCCCATGCTGAAGCGCTACCTTCCCAGGGCGATGGGCCGGGCCACCATGATCCAGAAGAAGACGAGCCACATCACGGTGGTCGTGGAGGATGAATCCGAGTGAACCGTGTCGGGTGCGAAGGAGATACTCTGTGGGACAGAAAGTAAGTCCAATCGGTTTTCGCCTCGGGGTTACCAAGACCTGGGATTCGCGCTGGTATGCCAAGCGGGAGTACACGAAGCTCCTGCATGAGGATCTGAAGATTCGGAAGTTCCTCAAGAAGCGGCTCTACTCGGCCGGGATCTCCAAGATCGTCATCGAGCGTGCCGCGAACAAAGCCAAGGTGTACGTGCACGCAGCCAAGCCCGGCATGGTGATTGGGAAGCGCTGCGCCGGCCTGGAAAGCCTCAAGGCGGACCTGAGTCGAATCACCAGCAACGATGTGTTCCTGAACATCATCGAGGTGCGCAAGGTTGACACCGATGCGCAGCTCGTGGCCGAGAACATCGGGGCACAGCTTGAGAAGCGTGTTTCCTTCCGGCGAGCGATGAAAAAGGCGATGACCCAGGCTTTGCGGGCGGGCGCGAAGGGGATCAAGATCAACTGTGCCGGCCGACTGGGGGGCGCGGAGATGGCCCGAAGCGAGTTTTACCGCGAAGGCCGCGTGCCGTTGCACACGCTTCGAGCCGACATCGACTATGGTTTCGCCGAGGCGCGGACCACGTACGGCGCGGTTGGTGTGAAGGTGTGGATCTACAAAGGGGAAGTGATCCCCGGAGAAGAGGACAGCCGATAAGGAGTTGGACAGATGCTCAGTCCAAAGCGAGTCAAGTACCGCAAGCAACAGAAAGGCCGGCGGCGGGGTATCGCCAGGGCCGGAAGCTCCTTGAGCTTCGGCGACTACGGCTTGCAGGCGCTCGAGCCCGGGAGGATCACGGCCCGCCAGATCGAGGCTGCACGTATTGCGATGACGCGGTTCGTCAAGCGGGGTGGCAAGATCTGGATTCGGATCTTTCCGGACAAGCCCATCACCAAGAAGCCGGCGGAAACCCGGATGGGAAAGGGCAAGGGCTCCCCTGAGGCGTGGGTGGCCGTGGTACGGCCCGGCCGGATGCTGTACGAGATGGAAGGCGTCACGCTCGAGCAGGCGCGCGAGGCATTCCGGCTTGCGTCTCACAAACTTCCCATCGCGACGCGGTTCCTTTCCAGAGAGGGAGCTTTGGAATGAAGATAGAAGGCCTCAACAGGTTGTCGGACAACGACATCATTACAAAGCGGGCCGAGTTGATGCGTGAGCTGATGGCCTTGCAGATCCAGTTGCGCATGCAGCAACTGGAGAATACCTCGAAGATCAAGAAGACGCGCAGGGCCGTGGCCAGGTTGAACACCGAGCTGCGGGCGAGGGAAATCGCCCAGAACCTGCCCAAAGGCACCCTCCTCGGCCGGAGTGTGGCAAAGGCGCATGACGAAGCGACCGGAGCCGAGGCCGAGGGAACCGGGAAGCGGAGTCGTTTCGGCTTTGGCCTCCTCAAGGACGCCTTGCTCGGCAGGAAGAGCGACGTGACGGAATCCAGCGAGGGAGTTCAGAATGGATAGCACCAACAGGTCACAGGGCCTGCGCAAGAAGCTCGTCGGCACCGTGGTGAGCACCAAGATGCAGAAGACCATCGTGGTCTCCGTCGCGCGAAAGGTTCGCCACCCGAAGTATTTGAAGTATGTGACCACCCGGAAGAAGTACTACGTGCATGACGAGCACGAGGAGTGTCGGGTCGGTGACGAGGTGGAAATCCTCGAGACGCGACCGTTGAGCAAGATGAAGCGCTGGCGCCTGCTCGGAATCAAGTCCCGGGCAGAAGGGGCTGAAGTCTGACGAGTCGCCCGGGGACGGGTCCGAGGTAGAGGAGGGCTGCGGCCATGATTCAGAGTCAGAGTTACCTGGACGTCGCCGACAATTCGGGGGCCAAAAAGGTCATGTGCATCAAGGTACCCGGCGGGTCGCGTCGAAAGTACGCCAGCATCGGCGACGTGATCACGGTCACCGTCAAGGAGGCCATCCCGAACTCCAAGGTGAAGCGTGGCGAGGTCATGAAGGCAGTCGTCGTGCGGACCGCCAAGGAGATTCGTCGGCCCGACGGTTCGTATATCAAGTTTGACACCAACTCCGCCGTGCTCATCAACGCCCAGCGCGAGCCCATCGGGACCCGCATCTTCGGGCCGGTGGCCCGCGAGTTGAGAGCCAAGCGGTTCATGAAGATTATCTCGCTCGCTCCCGAGGTGTTGTGAGCAGCGTGAGCAACGGCGGCCCCTGGCGATAAAAAGGGGGTCGGCACCCAGGGAACGGGCAGGGACCGGGATTCTCACGTGGACCGGCGCAAGGCCCCATGTGGAAGCGTCCCCCCGGAGGACACCCGGTACCGGGCAGCAGGAGTACCGTCCATGGCACGGCTGAAGGACAAATACGAGAAAGAGATTGTACCTGCACTGATGAAGGAGTTCGGATACGAAAACGTCATGCAGGTGCCCAGGCTGACCAAGATCGTCGTGAATACCAGCCTCAAGGAGGCCATCCAGAACATCAAGGTGCTGGAGACCGCCGCGGCTGAGTTGGCCCTCATCACCGGACAGAAGGCAATCATCCGTCGCGCGCGACGGTCCATCGCCAACTTCAAACTCCGGGAAGGGATGCCCATCGGCGCCATGGTCACGCTGCGACGCGAGCGCATGTACGAGTTCATGGACAGGCTGTTCAACGTGGCGATCCCGAGAATTCGCGACTTCCGGGGGGTCTCGCCGAAATCGTTCGACGGCCGCGGGAACTATTCGATGGGGTTGGGTGAGCAGATCATCTTTCCCGAGATCGACTACGACAAGGTGACCAAGGTGAACGGAATGAACGTGACCTTCGTGACGACGGCCCGAACGGACCAGGAGGCGAAGGCCTTGCTTGCTCACTTTGGGATGCCTTTCAGGCAGCAGTGAACTGTCGGAATGGAATGAATTCACGATCTGTTTGAGGAGTGGTCCGGTGGCGCGAAAAGCATTGATGTTCAAGGCACAACGCAAACCGAAGTTCAAGGTGCGCGCGTACAACCGATGCCCGCTGTGTGGGAGGCCGAGGGCCTTCATGCGCAAGTTCGGGATGTGCCGGATATGTTTTCGGACCTTGGCGCTCAAGGGCGAGATTCCCGGGGTGATCAAGTCGAGTTGGTAGTCTTGTAGCCTGGACGTGGCGGTCAGGGATTACTAACAGGTTGAGGAGAGTTTTCATGAGCATGACCGATCCGGTGGCGGACCTCTTGACCCGTCTGCGAAATGCCACTCGTGCGAAACATGCCACGGTGACGATTCCGAAGTCCGTGCTCAAGCTGAACATCTTGAGGATTTTGAAAGACGAGGGATTCATTCGCGGCTATCAGATCACGGGGGAGGCGCCGAAGCAGCAGATCGTCGTGTCTCTCGGGTACGACCAGCACCGACAGGGGTTGATCCGCGGGCTGCGCCGGGTCAGCAAACCCGGGTGTCGCATCTACGTGGGGAAGGACAAGCTCCCGAGGATTCGCAACGGGCTGGGTGTGGCGATCATGTCCACCTCGAGAGGTGTGATGAGTGATGCCCAGGCTCGAGCGGCGGGTGTCGGTGGCGAGTTTCTTTGTGAGGTCTGGTAGGGTGCGAAGATTCCGGAGCACCGTTGGTGGCTCCGTTTGTGAGGGACATCATGTCGAGAATCGGCCGTAAGCCCATTGAGTTGCCCACAGGCGTGACGGTCACCGAGAAGGACGGTGTCGTGCGGGTTACTGGGCCCAAGGGGTCACTGAGCATGTCGTTGTCCCCTTTGACGACGTTGCGCCAGGAAGGGGTGAAGCTGTTTGTGGAGCGCAAGTCGGATGACCGGCAGTCGCGGTCCGTGCACGGGCTGATGCGGAACCTGATAGCCAACATGGTTCGAGGGGTTTCGACAGGATTCGAGAAGCGCCTGGATATCGTTGGCGTTGGTTTCAAGGCGGAGCTTTCGGACCGGGTGTTGCGTCTCAATCTTGGCTTTTCGCACCCTGTCATCCTTCCTCTGCCCGAGGGGATTGACATTGTGCTGGAGAAGCCCACGAAGATCGTGGTGAAAGGGATTGATGCCCAGCAGGTGGGACAGGTTGCCGCGAATATTCGGGGGTACCGGCCGCCTGACAGCTACAAGGGCAAGGGAATACGCTACGAAGGCGAGGTCGTCAAGTTGAAGCCGGGCAAGGCCGCAGCAGGGTAGCGTGTCGTTCTGTGCCGGAAGTCTCTTGTCGGTGGACCTGTTTGGCGTCTGGCGGCGAGTATTGGAGGTTATCGGTCGTGGGAAAGAGAAACCCAAGGGTGGTCGCCCGTGAGCGGCGCAAGATGAGTCTTCGCAAGAAGGTGCGCGGAACGCCTGAGCGCCCGCGGCTGTGCGTCTATTGCAGCGGTCGGCACGTGTACGCACAGATCATCGACGACGAGTCGGGGCGGACGCTGGCTGCTGCGTCGACGCTGTCGCCCGAGCTGCGATCTCAGGGCAAGGTTGGATCCAACATCGCATCGGCCATCAAGGTGGGGGAAGCCATTGCTGCCGCTGGACTGGCCGCGAACGTGAAAAAGGTGGTGTTCGATCGGAACGGATTCATCTACCACGGAAAGGTGAAGGCGCTCGGAGACGCCGCTCGGAAGGGCGGACTCGAGTTCTGAGATAGTGGCGACTGACGTATCGGGGAGTGATTGTGCAGAGAAACAATACCGACGAAGTTCAGCTCCAGGACAAAGTTGTCCACATCAACCGCGTCGCGAAGGTCGTGAAGGGTGGTCGTCGTTTCAGCTTTTCAGCGCTCGTCGTGGTCGGCGACGGGGAAGGGCGTGTCGGCGTCGGGCTGGGCAAGGCCACGGAGGTGCCCGAGGCGATTCGCAAGGGCGGGGAGCGTGCGCGTAAGAGCATGGTGTCCATCCCGATCGTGAACCAGACCATTCCTCATGGGGTGGTCGGCCGGTACGGAGCGGGGCGCGTGGTGCTGCGGCCGGCGTCGCCGGGTACTGGCGTGATCGCGGGTGGGGCGGTCCGGGCCGTACTCGAGGCCGCCGGGGTGCGGAATATCCTGACGAAGTCGTTGGGGACGAGCAATCCGCACAACGTGGTGAAGGCCACGATGAACGGACTGCTGCAGCTCCGCTCTGTCGAGGACGTTGCCGCGGCGCGTGGCAAGGAGGTCCTCCCCGATGGAGAACTCGCACGTTGAGGAATTGCCTGTCTGGGCGAACACGAAGCTGTTGGGGAACACCATGAGTCGTTTGAAGGTAACACTGGTCAGGAGCGGCATTGGGAGACCTGAGGCGCAGAAGAAGATCCTGAAGGCTCTCGGGCTCACCAAGATGCACCGGACCGTGATCAGACAGAACACTCCCACGATACGGGGGATGGTGAAGAAGGTGATCCACCTGGTGCGAGTGGAAGAAGTGCCAGAGTAATCATACCGGGGGCAAGAGATGGGCAACGAACTGTCGAATCTGATGGTAATTCCTGGGTCCCGGCGTCGCCGTCGGCGTGTCGGCCGGGGTATTGCTTCCGGTCGAGGCAAGACCTGCGGTCGGGGTACGAAGGGCCAGCGGTCCCGGTCCGGTTCCGGCGTGCGTCCCGGATTCGAGGGCGGTCAGATGCCCTTGCAGCGGCGAGTGCCGAAGCGCGGATTCGTGAATGTGTTCAAGGAGCAGTACGACATCGTCAATCTGAGTGCGTTGGAGCGGCTGGTGGGTGTCGAGGTGGTGGACCCTTCGGTTCTTCGCGCCGCAGGCATGATTTCCGGGCGTAGGAAGGTGAAAATCCTTTCCTCCGGGGATCTGACGAAGCCTTTCACGGTGCGGGCACACAAGTTCAGCGCTCAGGCAGTCGCCAAGATTGAAGCCTGCGGCGGCAAGGTGGAGGTACTCTAGTTTGGCCGGCGGCTATCGAAACATCTTCAAGATTCCGGAGTTGCGGAGCCGAGTCCTGTTCACCATCGCCTTGCTCGGCGTGTACCGGATTGGTGTGTTCATCCCTGTGCCGGGGACGAACCGCGCCGCGCTGTCTCGCTTTTTCGAGACCCAGGGGAAGGGTACACTCCTCGGACTCTACGACATGTTCTCGGGAGGAGCACTGCTGCGGTTTTCGGTGTTCACCCTGGGGATCATGCCGTACATCACCGCATCGATTATTCTCCAGGTGCTGACTGTGGTGGTGCCTCAGCTCGAGCGGCTCTCCAAGGAAGGGGAGACCGGGCGACAGAAGATCACCCAGTACACCCGCTACGGCACGATCGTGATCTCTGCGGTGCAGAGTCTTGCGATTTCCTACAGCCTTGAATCCATGCCGACCGTGCAAGACATGCCGGTGGTAATCAATCCCGGTTGGGGGTTCCGGCTCCTTGCCATGGTGACGCTGACCGCCGGCACGTGTTTCATCATGTGGCTTGGCGAGCAGATTTCGGACCGCGGTATCGGCAACGGTATTTCATTGATCATCTTTGCAGGAATTGTTGCCCGGTTCCCCTTGGCTATCTACAACACGTTCCAGCAGGTGAGCATTGGCGAGCTGGCCTATGCCGAGTTGCTTGGTCTGGGCGTGCTCATGGTGGTGGTGATTGCCGCCATCGTGTTCTGCGAGCGGGGGCAGCGCCGGATTCCGATTCAGTATGCAAAGCGGGTCATTGGCCGTAAGGTGTACGGTGGTCAGACCGCTCACCTGCCGTTGAAGATCAACATGTCCGGTGTGATTCCGCCGATTTTCGCCTCCTCGTTGATGGTGTTTCCTGCGACCATCAGCAGCTTTGTGGGCGAAGACCGCTTCCCGTGGCTCGCCGCCTTCAATGCAGCCATGCGCCACGACCAGATACTCTACAACGTTCTGTATGTGGCGATGATCATATTCTTCTGTTACTTCTATACCGCCGTGACGTTCAATCCGGACGACGTGGCGGAAAACATGAAGAAGTACAACGGCTTCATTCCCGGAATCCGCCCCGGAAAGAAAACGGCGGAGTACATCGACCGGATCCTGACGCGCATCACCCTCGGAGGTGCCCTGTACCTCTCGATCGTGTGCGTCCTCCCCACGTTCTTGATGGTCCGTTTCGGCGTCCCGTTCTATTTCGGCGGTACGTCGCTCCTGATTGTCGTCGGCGTGGCCCTGGATACGGTCGCACAGATCGATTCGCACCTGCTCACCCGGGAGTACGAGGGGCTTCTGGGCGCACGCGGGGGAAGGATTCGGGGGCGGCGCCGCTAGGGGATTGCCGCTCGTTTCGGAGCCATGTCCAACGGTCGGGTAGAAAGAGATGTCGAGTCAGAAAGAAGACGCCATCGAAGTTGTGGGTACGGTCATCGAGCCGCTTCCCAACGCCATGTTTCGCGTGCAGTTGGAAAACGGTCACAAGATCCTGGCCCATATCTCCGGGAAGATGCGGATGCATTTCATCAAGATTCTCCCTGGCGACCAGGTGACGGTGGAGCTTTCGCCGTATGATCTGACCCGCGGGCGTATCACGTACAGGGCGAAGTAAGAGGGCAGGGAAACACCATGAAGGTCAAGGCGTCTGTAAAGAAGATGTGTGTGAAGTGTCGGACCATCAAGCGGAAGGGGATTGTTCGGATCATCTGTTCGAACCCCAAGCACAAGCAACGGCAAGGTTGATGGTCGGTGGAATAGCGTTGAGATGTGCTCAACCTGGTAAGGAGGCCTGATCTTGGCTCGTATCGCTGGAATTGATCTTCCTCGCAACAAGCGTATCGAGGTCGGTTTGACGTACATCTACGGTATCGGGCGGACGACCAGCCGCAAGGTTCTGGAGTCTGCGAACGTCAATCCCGACACCCGGACCGACAACCTCACCGATGCGGAGATCGCGCGGATACGTGAGGTGATCGACAAGGATTGCAAGGTAGAGGGTGATCTCCGAAAAGAGATCGGTATGAATATCAAGCGGTTGATGGACATCAACTGCTATCGCGGTCTGCGTCATCGACGTGGCTTGCCGGTTCGTGGGCAGAGGACGCACACGAACGCGCGTACCCGGAAGGGGCCGCGTCGTGCCATTGCCGGGAAGAAGAAGTAGTCTTTCGAGCGAACCGGCGTCCGGCGGCAGGCTGTGGCGTCAACGGTAGGGATAATCTATGGCGAAGCAAAGAAGGATCTCGCGCAAGAAGAAGGTCAAGAAGAACATCCAGAAGGGTGTTGCTCACATTCAGGCGACCTTCAACAACACCATCGTCACGATCACCGACGAGATGGGGAATACCATTGCGTGGTCGAGTGCCGGGGTGAGGGGGTTCAAGGGATCCCGCAAGAGTACGCCCTTTGCCGCACAGCTTGCTGCAGAGGATGCAGCGCGCAAGGCCATGGAGCATGGTGTGCGGAAAGTGGGGGTGCACGTGAAGGGTCCTGGAGCCGGCCGGGAGTCCGCGTTGCGGTCTCTGCAGGCTGCGGGTTTGAAGGTCACCCTGATTCGCGACGTGACGCCGATTCCTCACAATGGCTGCCGTCCCCCCAAGCGACGCCGGGTCTGACGGGCGCCCGTGTGCACGAGCAGCATGGTTTTCACGTGATTTCGTCTGGAGGACGTCTTGGCTAGGTACAGAGATTCCGTATGCCGGCTCTGCCGCCGCGAAGGTACGAAGTTGTTTTTGAAGGGCGAGCGCTGCTTCACCGACAAGTGCGCATTCGAACGGCGGCAGTATCCGCCCGGCCAGCATGGACAGGGGCGCCACAAGGCGACCGAGTACGGTCTTCAGCTTCGCGAGAAGCAGAAGGTCCGGCGGGTGTACGGCGTGCTCGAGAAGCAGTTCCGACTCTATTTCGAGAAGGCCGACCGGCAGCGTGGCGAGACCGGCAAGAACCTGCTCACCCTGCTCGAGCGCAGGCTGGACAACGTGGTGTATCGGCTTGGGTTTGCGTGCACCCGTGCAGAGGCACGGCAGCTCGTGCGCCATGGGCATTTCCAGGTGAACGGCCGGAAGGTGAACATTCCGTCGTTCCTGGTGAAGCCTGGAGACGTGATCGAGTTGCGGGAGAAGAGCCGCAAGATCCAGAGGGTGCTCGATTCGCTCGAGGCGGTGTCGAGAAGACCCATGCCAACCTGGCTGAACTTGGAAAAGGATGCGTTCAAGGGCTCCATGACCGGCCTGCCGGTGCGTGAGGAGTTGCCTGCCGAGTTCAACGAGCAACTGATCGTCGAACTCTACTCTCGGTAGACGGCAACCCTCTTCTTCCCCCTTGGCTGGTCTCTGGGTGCGGAGGTTTCATGTACAGGAACTGGCGGTCTCTTATTCGACCTCGGTCGCTTGAAGTGGATAACGAGACGCTGACCGATCGTTACGGCAAGTTCGTCGTGCGACCGCTCGAGCGCGGCTTCGGCGTCACCCTCGGTAACTCGTTGCGCCGAATCCTGCTCTCCAGCCTTCAGGGCGCGGCGATCACGTCTGTCAAGATCGAGGGTGCCTTGCACGAGTTCACCACCATACCGGGTGTGCTCGAGGATGTCACCGATATCGTCCTCAACCTGAAGGGCGTGCGATTCAAGCTCGACTCCTACGACAGCCGCACCGTGCGGATAGAAAGTCGTGGTGAGTGCGAGGTGACTGCCGGGGACATCATTACGGGGGGAGGTGTGGAGATCCTCAACCCTGAGCACCACATTGCAACTCTGAATGCCGAGGGTCGGTTGTATGCGGAGATGACGGTCAAAATGGGGAAGGGGTACGTCCCGGCAGACAAGAACACGGACGGAAACCTCCCCATTGGCACCATTCCCATGGATGCCATCTTCACCCCCGTGCGCAAGGTGAACTTCACCGTCACCAACGCTCGAGTCGGTCATGAAACAGACTACGACAAGCTGACGCTCGAGGTCTGGACTGACGGGAGCGTGGCGCCCCGCGACGCCGTTGCCTATGCGGCGAAGATCCTGAAAGAGCAACTCCAGGTCTTCATCAACTTCGAGGAAGAGCCAGAACCGGTCGAGCCCGAAGAAGAAGAGGAAGAGGAGGAGTTCAACGAGAACCTGTTCAAAACCGTGGACGAACTCGAGCTTTCCGTTCGGTCCGCCAATTGCCTCCAGAACGCCAACATCAAGTACATTTACGAGTTGGTGGAGAAGACCGAGGCAGAAATGCTCAAGACCAAGAACTTCGGGCGGAAGTCCCTGAACGAGATCAAGGAGATCCTGGGAGAGATGGGCCTGTCCCTCGGGATGAAGCTGCACAACTTTCCCAAACACAAACTGCCCAAGTGACGATGGCCGGGGAGTGGTACTATGAGACATCTCAAAGGACGACGCAAGCTGAACCGTTCCGGTTCCCACCGCGTCGCAATGCTTCGCAATATGGTGACCGCATTGCTCAGGCATGAGCAGATTACCACCACGGACGCGCGCGCCAAGGAAATCAGGCCTATCGTGGAGCGCGTCATCACCCTCGGGAAACGGGTCCAGCCCGAAGACCTCTTGAAAGGAACCGAGGAGGAACAGCAGGCTGCGGCGGCCCGTCGCGTGCACAGCATTCGTCTCGCACGGCGGTGGGTGAACGACCGTGAAGTTCTGCAGAAGCTGTTCGACGAGTATGGTGTGCGGTACCGGGACCGGAAGGGCGGGTACACGCGGATCATCAAGCTCGGTTTCCGGCCCGGGGACAACGCACCGATGAGCATGATCCAGTTGGTGGAGGAAGAGGGCGAGGCTGCTTCGGCCTAGCCTGTGTCCGACCAGAGTAGCCAGTTTGATGTCGGGGCCGCTGCCCGTCGTATCGGGTGGCGGCCCTTTTTCGTCCAGTCCCGCCAGTTCCGACGGGCTTGAACGGTTCCGTTGCTGCGGCAAGTCGTTCCGCATGCTCGTGCCGGTCATCGGCATCGATGTGCGTGGTGGGGGGCCGCCGCAAGGAGCGCGACCCTCCCTCGTGTATAATGAGCCCAGGAGACCGACCCAGAGGATGTCGTGTTTTCGGGGGATACTGTGTATCGTCGGCGGTTGTGGATGCTGCTCGCACTCGGGGCCATGCTCGGGGCCTGCCAACCGCCCGATCCGGACCGGGATGGTGACGGGTCGCCTGCCTCTCGTGACTGTGACGATACAGATCCAACCATTTACGCTGGTGCCGAGGAAATCTGCGACGACGGGGTGGACCAGAACTGCGACGGGGCGGATGAGCCCTGTCCGCCACCCGAGTCGGACTGGGACCATGATGGTTATGACTCCGTGGAGCAGGGAGGAACCGATTGCAACGATCAGCGCGCTGACATTCATCCTGGGGCTGAGGAGGTACCTTACGACGGAGTGGACCAGGATTGTGACGACGCGGATCTTGTGGATGTGGACGGGGACGGCGTCGCCTCGACCGTTGTAGGAGGTGAGGACTGCGACGACCTGGATCCCACGGTGTACGGGGGTGCCGACGAGGTCCCGTATGACCAGGTGGATCAAGACTGTGACGGTCAGGATTTGGTCGATGTGGACGGTGATGGGGTTCCTGCTCCTGAAGCCGGCGGTGATGACTGTGACGATGGGAATCCGTTGGTTTTTCCCGGAGCGGTCGAGATTCCAGACAACGGTGTGGACGAGAACTGTGACGGTCTGGATCAGCAGGATCAGGATGGGGACGGGTATGGCGCCCGGGACGACTGCGATGATGCCGATCCGGGGGTGAATCCCGGGGAAGCCGAGGTGGCCTGCAACGACGTGGATGAGGATTGCGACGGACTGGTGGCGGACGCGGACTGTGATGGTGTGGATGCCCCACCACTTGGGGATGATTGTGACGACCGGAACGGCGCCGTACACCCGGGCGCAGCCGAGGAGGCGTGCAACGACCTCGACGAGGACTGTGATGGTGTGATCGACGATCAGGACTGTGACGGTCAGGCCTCGGTGGCGGTCGGAGGGGATGACTGTGACGACGAGAACCCGAACGTTCACAGTGGCGCCCTGGAATTGATGGACAACCACGTGGACGACGACTGCGATGGTGATGTGGACGAATCGACACGGGCGTCGGATGCGTATGTGACCTTTTTCGGTTTGCCCGGCAGCCAGACAGGCGCTTCTGTGGCGGTGGGCGACCTGAATGGCGACGGCCATGGCGAAATTGTGGTGGGATGCCCCGGGTATACGGACGATCGGGGCGTGGTCACCGGGGCTGTGGTGGTGTTGCCGGGCGGGGGCGACGCTTTCGAGCCCATGCCCACCGAACCCATGGCGGTCATCGTGGGGTGGCGTGAGGGGGAGCGTTTGGGTGCGTCGGTGGCAACCGCGGATGTGAACGGTGACGGAGTGGCGGAACTTGTGATTGGAGGGCCCGGTTCGTCAGGGGAGGAAGGTCTTGCGGGTACTGTCTACGTGTTGCCTGCCAGGGACCTGCCTCCTGCCGCGAATGTTTTGGATCTGGCACGTCTCGTGTTCGAGGATACTGCGGTTGGGACCCAGTTCGGCGCGGCCGTGGCCTCGGTGGGGGATGTGGACGGGGATGGGAACGAGGACATCCTTGTTGGTGCGCCCGAAACCGCTTGCGTGTCCGGGAGCGCCTGCGGCGCCGGGTATCTGTTCCATGGTTCCGGGGCGGAATCGTCGAAGTCGGCGAGTTCCGCCGCAATGACGCTTCTCGGCGAGGAGTCGGGCGAGCGCATGGGGGCGTATGTCACGGCGGTTGGAGACCTGGAACTGGACGGCCAGGTGGACCTGGCGGTGAGCGGCCCTGGAGCTGGAGGGGGAGCGGGGAGGGTCGTTCTCCTTTATGGGCGGGGTCAGGCCGATGGATGGCCTGCTGAAGACAGGGTCGACGTGGTCTCGGATTTCACGATGAGCAACACGTGTCATCTTGGACCGGTGGCCGGGGGGAAAGACCTGAATGGGGGAGGCTTGCCGGACCTCCTGTTTGGTGGCCCGGATTGTGACGAGGCTACCGGCCTTGTTTTCGTCGTGTTCGGAGAAATGCTGGACAGGGATGCCACCCGGATCGAACTCGTCAGTGAAGCCTCCGCCGTCTTTGTGGGCGAGGCCGAGGGGGACCGGCTGGGGAGCAGTATCTTCGCCCTGAGCGGGCCACCCGGCACTCTCCCCTGGTTCATCCTGGGGGCGCCCGGGGTGGACGATGGGAGGGGGCGGGCGTTCCTGTTTCCCGGGACCAGCGGGACGAGCTGGGCGGCACGGGCTGTGTCGAGCGCAAGCGCCATCTGGGTGGGAGACGAAGCTGTTTCCGAAATGGGAAGCGTGGCAGGCGTCGGGAAACTCGACGCAGACGATATCGAGGACTTTGTGTTTGGAATCCCGGCCGGTCTTGGTTCAGAGGGGACCGGCGGCACCGTGTTGGCCTTCCTGTTTTGATTTGTGGCGCGTCGCCACGGAGTTGCTTCCCAACGGATTGGAAACGCAGGACGTGTCGGGCGGAACCATGACCCCCTTCGGCCGGTTGGACTCCAATCCCGGCGGGGTGAGGGATGTCGAGGCGTGGGAGCCGGTCGGCGGCATTCGCCCATCCAGGGGACCCATGTCCGACCGCACCTGCCCGGTCCGTGGCCGAGACTACCATGGGGCCTTTCCCCGCAGATCATGCCGATCATTATCGCGACGCAATCCTCCGAGTCGCGTATACTGTAGAGTCGCCGTCGTCCCATGGGAGGTGAACTTCAGTTCAGGTGAGGGCTGAATGGCGTTGCGGAGGAAACCCAGACCCCGTCCCACCGGGTGGCGTCGCGTGCGGCGGTGGGCCGTCCGGTCCTCCGGGGTGCTCGTGGCCGTGGTTGCGCTGTTGCTCGTCGTGGTGACCATCCTGCTGGCCAACCTGGACAGGCCGGCGGTGAGCGACCCGCTGGCCGACTACCTGCGGGACACACTTGGCCTTGAAATCACCTACGACACGCTGCACGCCTCCATGCTTTCCGACATCGTGGGGCGGAACGTGCGGATCGCTTCGCCCGAAGCGGTACGGGCCTATGCGCCGGACCTCCTCCAAATCGGCAGCATCGACGCACACTGGACTCCGCGCAGTCTCCTCGGGAACCGTGTCGCGATTGAGCACCTGGAGGTTCACGGGCTTCGGCTTTGGCTCGTGGTGGACGAGGAGGGGAAGACCACCCTGGACTGGCTGGTTCCCGAAGTCCCGCAGCTCGACACACCGGTTCCGACCCCCACGGTCGTCCCGGAGCCGTTTCGGGTTTCTCAGATTCTGCAAGCGTTGCCCGGGTTTCTCGATATCGGCAAGATCCTGGTGGACGGTATCGAAGTGACCATCGTGGAGACCGAGAACGGGGAGGTGGTGCGCCGTACGTCCATAAAAGGCCTCGCGCTCGAGGCATCCCTCCGCCCAGTGGCGGACGGACCGGTCGGGGAAGTGGTCCTTCATTGCGACTCGAGCCGGCGGCTGGCCGTTGTGGTCCAGGAAGCCGGGGAGGACCGTGCGCGGACGTGGACAGGCCCGGTGAAGGTTCTTGCCGGCGTTCGCGGCGATCGAGTCCGTGCCGAGGTGGTTGTCGCGCTGGATGAACAGTCCCTGGTCCCCTGGCCGTTGTCGCCGGGAGACCTGGTGCGCCTGGAAGCCCACGCGCGTTTCCTCCCGGAGGATGGGTGGACCAATGTGACCCTCGATGGGCTCGAGCTGCTTGGCGGTGCAGTCAGGCTCGAGGCCGGTGCACGCCTGAAGGATCGCACGGAGGGAACCGTGGCGGTCTCGGACGTATCCGGTCTTTTGGAAGCTCGCCTCGGACCGCTCAAGCCGTTCATTTCGCTGCCGGAGACAGTGCACCTGGGCGATGGTTCCGTGCGCGTCCGCGTGGACCGTCTCGCCCTGGACCCAGAGACCTGGCTGCCCGGGGGAGGCACCGTGGTGTTGGAGGGGGCGGTTGATGAGGTCTCCTGGCAAGACGAAACGGTCAGGGCTGCGCTGGATCGGGTCGGTATCCAGGCATCTGCGGACCTGAAAAAGGACCTCGACCTGGACCTGGCCGTCGAGCTTCCCCTGTCCGGGCTGGTGTACGAAGACGGTGCCACTCGCCTGCGCCTGCCTCGAGCAACCCTTGGGTTCCGGGGCCGTGAGGCCCACCTGGACCTGGATCAGCCGGACCGTTCCACCGGTGCCGTGACCGTGCAGGTCCGGCTGCAGGACGGAGAAGCCCGGCTGGCTGGGGTCGCGATTTCCGGCGCGTCCGGATCGTTCGAGGCCCGGACCGTGCTCACCGGCGAGGCACCTTACGCCGCGACGGCCCGGGTCGATGTCGATCGGCTCGCCCTGAGTGCCCCGGCCGGCCGGTACGACCTGTCGGGCACTCACCTTGAGGCGAGGCTGGAAGGAATTCAGGTGCCTCTGGACGACGTGGCTTCTGCTCGAGGCAAGGCGGATCTTTCCGCTCGGTTCGGCCCGTTGAACGCCACGGTGACGGTGGCGCATGGCCCGGGCAGCACGCACTGGGACCTCCAGGCGCGTGCCGATGACCTGAGAGCGCTTGGGCCGCTGCTCGACACCTTCCTGTCCCCCGGAGAACAGGTCGCCTGGTCCAGGCTCGGTCTGCGGATCGAGTCGCAAGGCAGGGTCCACGGTCTGTTCGATGCCGGTCCCTTGCGCGTGGACCAGCAAGCCACGATGTCGGTCCGCAACCTGTCCTATTTCGATGGCGCCGATACACTCTCGGTTCCTGCATTGGCCGCCACCATGCGCTATCGAGGAACCCCGGACGTGGGAACGCTCGGCATCGACGCCCGGCTCGAGAACTGGCGCTACGGGGTCCTCTCATCCACCGGTACCACCAGGGCGGCGTTTTCCGTGCAGATGTCGCTGCCGCAGGACCGGTACCATGTGCTCGTTCATCGTTACGAGGGGGACTTGCTTTACACGGACGGCCTCATGAACGTGGGGCTCGAGCGGGTGAGGGGAACGGCCGACCTGGTCTACCAGGCTGGGACGCTCAACGGATCGGCGGAACTGGAAACGTCTCGTATCGACTACCGTGACGGTCCGGATCACGTCTGGATCGAGGCCGGGCGGCACCGGATTCAGTTGGTGTCGGATTCGGACATCGAGCACGGCGTGCTCGAAGTGGCTTACGAGGGGAATGCGGAGCGGATGGGGCAGAACTACACGAGCCTGTATCCTCCCGTGGACATCAGCCTCGACATGCAGATTCGACTTGCGCAGCTTTCCGCGTTCAGCGTCGACCGGTTCGTGTTGGAGAGCCTGTCAGGGAAGACCCGCCTGGAGGCCGCACTGGCCATGGACGATGCCGAAGGCAATCTGGTCGTCCTGGCCGCGGACGCATCCCCGGCTCTCGGCGGTGATCAGGCTACCGACGCGCCGGGCGTCATGGCCCGGGACATCGTGGGAACCGCCCCCATCACCGCCGGGGAGAGTCTGACCTTGCGTGGGGTACTCGAGCAGGATCTGGGTGCACTGAATGGAGATCCGGAGTTCTTGTCGGGACGTGGGCGGATCGTGGTGCCGTTTCGCATCGAATCCCCTGACCAGGTCCGGTACCGGCTTGCCTCCACGCTCGAGTTCCATGACGTGGATTTGACGGTGCCCGACAGTGACCTGGTGGTCGAGGGGTTCAGTGGGCAATGCCTGGTCGTGGAGGAGTTCCGCGACAGTCCGGAAGGGTTCGTCCTGGTGCCCAATGCACGCCGAAATGCATACACGCGCGCGTCATTCCCGGATACTCAGCCGTACCTTTCCGGCGACAGTTTCTTTTCAATTCGGCGGTTGGCCTGGGCGGACCTCCTGGACGCCGGTCCGATCGCCGGAAACCTGCGTCTGGACCGGAACATGGTCCGACTGGATCAGCTACAGATGGGCGTTGCCCAGGGTACGGTGACCGGCCAACTGCTGGTCGACTATCGCGAGGGCGACACCAATGTCCTGTTTCGAGGTGCCGCCAATGGGCTTCGTCTGGCCCAGGATTCCTCCGAACGTCTCGACGCCAACATCGCCCTCGCATTCGCCCTGGACAAGCTCGACCTGAACGGCAGGGCCCACATCGTGCATATCGGACGTAAGACCCTGCTCGCCATGCTGGACGCGGTGGACCCCTACCATGAGGATGTGGATGTCAATCGCGTTCGGCTCGCCCTGAAAGCCGGCTACCCACGGTTCGTTCGTGTCGAGTTCGACCATGGGTTCATGTCCCTCAAGATCGACCTGGGGGGCGTGGCCGGCACGGTACGAATCGATGAGATCCGGGGGATCGCCATGGGACCGATCCTCGAAACCTATCTGGGGGACTTGATGTGACCTGGATGCCGTGCCATCACCTCGAGGCCGCAAGGCCGGGACTGTTGCTTGCGGCGAGACCCGGGCGTCTTGCACATGTCCGCCTCCTCCGGGCCGTCGTCGCCTGGATCGGCATACTCTTGATTGCCGGGCTTGGGGCAGGATGTGTGAAAGCTCCGGACACGGTCTACCTGGTGGACCGAAAGACCGTACTGGAACACCAGGCCGGGGGCGAACTGACAGCCCTGGAGAACGACCTGAACGACTCGGCGATTCAGCCCAGGTGCGAGCCGTTTACCCCGGGTGAGCTTGAAGCAGCCGGGGTCTCGAGCGGAGTGCTCACCGTGGCGAGTCTCTACGCCGTGACGCGCAGTGATAGCGATCGGATCGACGATTTGCTCGTGCGACGGTGTATCGGGGAGGCTGCCGATGGACTCCTGGAGGAGACCCCCGCCACCTGCGCGGGCACCGTGGACGAGGAGGCTCTGACCCGGCTCGTGCAACGGGAGAACCGGAACCGACGGCAGGTTTGGGCCTACATTCAGCGGCAGCGCCCTGGAGTCGGCGAGGAAGAGGTGCGCAAGGTTTGGCGGAAAAATCACCTGCTCCAGGTGGTGTGTGGAGGCCAGATTCAGCGCGATGATGGAACATGGACCATCAAACGATGTGACGAGTAGGATACGGTCGCACCAGTCGGACCGCTGCCCCATGGACGGGACGCCACGGGACGCGGACGACGCCCTGGGCCACCGGACGATGGAACATCACATGGACGCGCAAGCGATGACAGTCTGTCCCCTGGAGCCGCGGTCGCGATTGCAAGCTGCACGCGAGGTCGCCGCGCTCCTGCTGGTTCTCGCGGCCGTCTCCTGGCGCGTTCACAGGGCCGACGCCCAGGAGCAGATGGCAGAACCGGTGCGGCTCACCGCAGGGGCGGGCGACGAGATGATGGGCCAACTGAATCCGGACGGAACCAGCCTCTTTTTTGCAAGCAACGCACGCTCCACCTGGCAGATCTTCGTGCAAGACATGACACGTGGTGCACCGCGACCCCTTTTCGAATACGGTGGAGACGCGCTCGACCCCCGTATCTCTCCGGACGGTCGGCGTGTCCTCTATCTCTCCTTCCTCACCGACGCCACAGGCGATGTCTGCGTATATGACCTGGCGCAGCAGCAGTCGCGGTGCCTCACTGACGACAGCACCTCGGAATCCCAGGCGTTCTGGTTTCCAGATGGCGAGCACATCGGCGTGGTATCCCGGGCGGGCATGCACGCCGACTTTCAGTTGCTGGAGCTGTCCTTGACCTCCAGGGAGGCGCGGGTGCTGATCGACCGGAACCTGGCCGCCCCGGCCGTTTCTCCGGACGGACGATGGCTCGTGTTCGTTCCGGTGGACCGGAGCAGCACCGGTGTGGGGGTCGCCTTTTCCCGGCGTGCAGCCCGGACGCTTGCGTTGGTGCGCCTGGACGCCCCGGAGCAGGTGCTCCAGGTCCGGTTCGACTTGCCTGGCGCCAGCGGGTTCCCCGCCTTTTCTCCGGACGGCCGGTATCTCTACTTTTCCCAGTTCCTCAACGATACCAACCTGGACGGCGTGATCGACGGCGACGACCACAGCGTTCTGTTTCGTGTCCCCTTTGAACCCACGGCTGACCGTCCCGTGACCGTGACGCGCGTGGAGCAACTGACCAACGCACGTTGGAACTGTCAGTATCCGGTACCCGGCCCTGACCGGCTTCTCGCCACGTGCGCCCACCAGGGCTCACTCGATATTTATGCGCTTCCGCTCCACGGAAGTGTCCCGGAAACGTGGGGACCGGACCGGCTCGAGGACGAGTTGGACGCGAGCCGGGACACCTGGCAGAAGCTGCTGATCCTGTCTCACCTCCTCCGTCTCCAGGACGAGGACCGGGACCGCGTGCGCGTGCTCCGGCGCATCGTGCAGGCGCACCTCGAGTTGGGGGAGTACGAATCAGCGGAATACTTTGCCCGTCAGATCGTGGAGCGCTATCCCGGGGTGGACGGCGGAAATCAGGCGAGGCTCATGCGCGTGGTACTGGAACTCGTGGGGGAACGGAAGGAGACCCAGCGCCTGGTCCAGGGGGAACTCAACTTGCGCTTTATCCAGGACCAGCAAGACCGGCTCGAGCGGCTCCTGGTCCCGGCTCGAGACGCCGATCCGGCCGCGTCGGCCATGGCGCGCATCGTGGCTTCCGAGGTGAACGACACCATCGGGGAAAAGGGAGCGGCGTTGACCTTGCTGCAGGAGGTGGACCCGAACTCCCTCCAGGACCCGTTCGTCATCGCAGCCTACGGTCGTCAGGCCGCTGCTCTCTATCGCGAACTTGGGATGCAAGACGCCTTGCTCGGCCTGTTCCAGGCACTCTCCGAGCACCCGAATCTGCCTGCTCGCGAGCGCATGGAAGCTGCGCAAGACTTCGTCCGCACCCTGACCCGAGGGGTCGGACATGCAGAAAAAACCGCTCGAGTCGATGCGTGGCTGGAGCGTACCGTCCCGGATTCCAGTCTGAACCTGGTGCTCGAGGCCGAAGCCTGGCTTCTCAAGTTGACGCCGGACAACGAAGAGGAGGTGCGGAAGGGGCTTTATGAACTTTACAGGAAGAACAAGTCCCTCGAGCGGCGGCGGGCGCTGGTCGAGATGATCGTGGCGCAGGCGGTTTCTCAGGACAGCGACTATCTTCTATACGAGTTCTCGAACTCCTGGGTAAGCTGGCTCAAGCGCGCGTCCAGCGAACGCCGGTACGCAGAGGCGCTGTATCGCGAGGTGCTCCTGGCCCGGGTGTACGTCTCCGAACGGGCGGGCCGCTTCGGCGATGCCCGTGGGTACGCCTACGCACTCACCCGTCAAGTCGACGCTCTCGAGGCCCACATTGCATTCATCGAGAACTGGGAACGAGAGGGGAGAGGGGACGTGGCCGCACAGTATGCGAAGCGGTACCGGAATCATCCGGACGACCCGGTCCATGCGTTCGTCCAGGCGTATCTTCAGGTTCGCGACCTCGAGCCACTGGTTGGTGAAGCGCGGGCCGAGGGCATTGCACGTGCGCGGGAGTACCTGGATGTGGCGGCGCAGGGCTTGCCTCGGCGGGTGGAAGTGGCCCATCTACGAGGCCATGTCGCCCACCTCGAGTTCTTGCTGACGGGGGATGCCGGTCTGGCTCAGGAGGCCAACACGCACTACCTGCTCGCCCTTGATCTGGCACGGGACAATCCGCGGTATCGGGCCACCATTCTCCAGGGACTCGGGCTGTTGCAGGCCGCGGTGGACAGTCATCGGCTGGCACTCGACTATTTCGAGCAGCGGGATCGCCTGCCCTATATCGAGGCCGAGCAGACTCTGTGTATCCTTTTGGGTGCAGCACGCAGCCTGTTTCATGCCGGGAGGCTCGAGGAAGCAGCGGCCCGGGCGGACCGGGCAGTGGATTGGGTGGCAGAGCACGAGGGACTGGAGCGATTCGAGCCCCTGGCGCTCCTTCGGTCGGCGCTCTATCATTACGCAGCCGGTCAAGACGAAGTTGCGTGGCAGCGGTACCAGGCCCTGGAGGAGTGGGCGGCGGGATTGGGGAATTCGGAGGAGGCGGTGCGGACGCGGGTCCAGGTGCTGGTCGGTCGGGGCGCGGTGGCGCAGCGTCTGGGCAAGCACACGGTCGCACTCGAGGCCTTTGCGGAGGCCGGCACGCTTCTGGAAGCGCACGGGGACGCATTTGTGGTCCAGGCGCAGGCAAGTGGGCGGGAAGTCACGTTTGGACCAGAACAGTTTGAACCGCTGCTGGACGGCTTGCGTGCCCACAGTCTGGAGGCCCTGGGTCGATGGGACGAAGCGTCGACGGCCATGGCGCGACGCAAGAAGGCGTTCGAGGCTCGGTTTCGGAGCCATGATCTGGACGAGGATCTGTGGGAGGTGGCCGCAGCCTGTCACCATCTGGCCCGGTACGCTTACCGAAAGGGTGACATGGCACAGGCGCTCGAGGCGGTGGAAGAAGGATGGGTCCATGCCCGACGGTACGATCGTCGCACAGGTTTCGACTACTCGGACCTGTCGTTGACCCTCCTGGCGGACTTTGCAGCGTTGCGACTGTATGGTAAGGTGCCTTCGAGTGCGCTTTCGCTCAATCTGCACCGGGAGTTGCGTGCTGCCTATCAGGCATTGTGTGAGCGGCGGAACCCGGCCCGGTCGGACTCGAGGTTCCTGTTCGAACTCTATTTGACCATGATGGAAGTGGGCCGGTAGCGCCCGCCCGTGCTGCCGCCCGGAAGCCCAACGTCAAGCGAGGAGGAATGGCCGGCATGACACGAACGACGAAACAGTTGGGAATTGCAGGTATCGGCCTGTTCGCATGGGGGGTTCTGGTCCCGGGCTGTGTGCCCACGGGAGATGACGACGACGCCACTGCTGCAGCAGGGTTCAGCGCGCTCTATGACGACTACTTCTTCGAGTGCGCCGCCTGTCATGCCCCGGACGCCCCCGGGCGCACCGACGGGATCGAGGCCACGCTCGATTTCACCGATGAGGACACTGCCTATACCACGATCGCCACTGGGCAGGCCTCTGGGTTGGTCGGGAACCAGGAGGCGTGCAACGGGGCCTACTTTGTGGGAACCTCTCCCGAAACCAGCTTGATCCTGGCAGTGCTGGACGAGGATGTCCGGGCCGGATTCAGCCTGGACGGAAATCCGGGGTGTGATGGGGACGCGATCAGCGACATGACCGTGAAGGTGGGCTATGCTCCGTCCGGCGAGTTCCTCTCCAACCTCGAGGCCTGGATTGAAGAGCAGAACACCTCAGTGGCGCGGAGATAGCGCCATCGCACAGATTACCTGCCGCCCCGTCAACCCTGGCGCTACCCGCCGCACCCATGTCGCCAAAAAAAACTTTCCCTTTTGTCCTTCCCGGGGGTCAAATAGACAGAGGCACCATGAACCGGTCATCCGGACTCGGAGTCGTTCGTGCAACTGTCTCGCGCCGATATCCAGGAACTTTACGAACGGTACGGCCACACCGTCTACCGCCGGTGTCGGTCGCTGCTTCGGGACGAAGAGGAAGCATACGACGCCATGCAGGAGGTCTTCGTGCGCCTCATCACGCATGCAGACCAGTTTCGCGGGGAAGCCAGCCCCTTGACCTGGCTCTACCGGACCAGCACGAACCTGTGTTTGAACCGGATACGAGATCACCATGCTCGAGCCAGGAAGTTGGCCGACCCTGATCCGGCGGCCGACACACTGCCGGGGATGAGCGCTTTTTCCGGTATCGACCCGGAACGCCGGCACCTGGTGGCCTCCCTCCTGCGAAAAGCAGACGCTTCCACACGCGCCATCCTCATCTACTACTACATGGATGGCATGACCCTGGACGAGGTCTCGGCCGTGATGGGCATCAGCGTGCCGACGTTGCGCAAGCGGATTCGCCGTTTCCAGAAGGCCGCCGGGAAGTCGTTCGGCAAGACCGTTCTGTCGGCTTGTCTCCTGGTCCTCCTTGGCGGCGGAACGACCGGGAGGAGATCATGAGCGTGGCACAGCGCGAGGAACGCACCGAGGAAACGGATTCTTTTTGCTACTCGAGGTTTGCACTGGAGCGGTACCTCGCCGGTGAATTTGCCGACGTGGAGCACCGGCAGGTGGAGGCCCACCTGGCCGCCTGCAGCCGGTGCCGAGACATCGTGGATGCGATTCGCCGGGAGCAGACGGAGTTTCAAGCACAGGTTCCTTTTGAGCGGTTTTATGCCGACCTGGAGGCCCGGCTTGTGCATGCGGGGCGAACTTCTGCGGATATGTCCAGCTCCTCGGGGTCGGCACGGTGGACGGCTCGAGCGCGGGCCTGGGTCGACCGTGTTGTGCGGGGTTTCTCGGTGCCTCAGTGGGCAGGGGCCGTGGTGGCGGTTGCAGCGTTGGTGGTGTTGGCTCCGTATTTTCTCGATCAGGGCGGAGACTTGGACGGGGTGCGCGTCAAGGCGCCCTCGGTGGGTCCCGGCCCCCTGGAAGTGGTGCTGCTTCGGGACGGACGGATTTCCGAGGCGGTGAGCGGGGACGTGTTTCACCCGGGGGATCGACTTCAGTTTCGCGTGACGCCTGGGTCATGGCGCTATCTACACCTGGTGAGTCTCGACGACCAGGGCAGGTTGACGCCCTTCTATCCGGCCGACGGCGCTCCGAGCCTCCTGCTCCGGGGGGACGCGGAGCAACTTCTTCCTGACGCGATCGAACTCGACGATTTCGTGGGCGAGGAGCGCATTTTCGCGATATTCAGCGCCGAGCCCCTGCCGTTCGAGGAGATTGAGCGGGCGGCCGGGGCGCTTGTCGCCCGGGAAGGGCTTCCGCTCGACCTGGAACGGCTCCTCGAGCTGCCGGTGGACGGAACGGCTCAGACGTCCTTCCTCATGATCAAGGAGTAGGGGAACGGTATGCGGAGGCGAACCATTACAGCCTGCCTGTTCGCCTGCTTCGTCGTGCTCGCTGTTGGTGGTGCGCAGGCCGAGGAAATGCGCCGCTTCGGTCTGTTCGTCGGCGACAACGACGGGGGTCCCGGAACCCATCGGCTTTTGTATGCGGCCGAGGACGCACGCCGGATGCACGAGGTCATGACCACGCATGGGGCCATCGACAAGGATGATGCGCGGTTGCTCGTGGACGTGACCGACCGGCGTCTACTGGACGCAATTCGGGCCATGGGCAAGAAAATTCGGGCCCACAGAAGCACGGGTCGCCGGGCCGCGCTCTTTTTCTACTACTCGGGGCACGGTGGTCCTGACGGGCTGATGCTCGGACCCACGCACCTCGATCTGCGGGCGCTCAAGCAAGCCCTGCAGGACACCTCCGCAGACCTCCGGGTCATCATGTTGGACGCCTGTCAGAGTGGGCGGGCCACCCGGGCCAAAGGGGGGCACCGCGCTCCTTCCTTCCTCGTCGAGGTGGACCGGGGGGACAATCTCACAGGCGAGGTGGTGATCACGTCGAGCGCGGGCGATGAAGCCTCTCAGGAATCGGACCGGGTGGGAGGGGGGTACTTCACCCACCACCTCATCACCGGGTTGAGAGGCGCGGCCGACACATCTCGGGACGGCATGGTAACCCTTGATGAGGCCTACGCCTACGCCTATCACCGCACACTGTACGAGACGGCGGGAACCGCCGCAGGCCTCCAGCACCCGGGTTATGCTGCCGAACTGCGTGGACACGGAACCCTGGTCCTGACCTGGCCTTTGGACGGAGAGACCATTCTCGTCTTTCCTGCAGGACTCGACGGCAGCTTTCTGGTGTTCGATCGAGATCGCAAACTATTCGTTGCCGACCTGGCGTTGAACGGCCATGAGGAACGGAGGCTGGCTCTCCCCGCTGGACGGTACGTGGTCCAGAAACGTCAACCTGACCGTCTGCTCACCACCGAGGTGCACCTGACCCGAGGGGTGATGCGTCGGGTCGACGAGCGCGACATGGTGGTTACCGGATTCGAGCAGGATTTCGCCAAGGGGGTGGAACGTGCCAACGTCCGGCGTGCCACGCGGGTCCCGGTACTGGTGAGCGGTCTGGCCGGTGCCCAGCACTTCATGCTTCAGCCATCCGGTCCGCCCCTGTTCGTGGACATGCCCATGGTGGGGCTGGAGTTCGAGTGGCGCGGATTGCTCGCGCCGGCATGGTCCCTGTCGGCGGATTTCATGAGCGGGACCGCCGCAGCCGTGCTGGATTTCCCGGCATACGATGTGGCCGCCTCCTACTGGCAGTTCAACGTGGGCCTGGCGCTCAAATACGGGCGAACCTGGGGGCGCTTCCATGTTGCTGTCGGCCCGCACCTGGGCAATCTCTATGTCCGGCGCGCGTTCCCGGGAGGCACCACGCCGACCCAGGATTTCATGATGGTGGCCCCCGGGGCCATCGCACAGGTGGCGTTCCGGATGACGCAGCGTACCGCGCTGGGCGCCCAGGCCCGGGGGCACCTGCTTTACTACTATGTGGATGACGACGATTTCAGCCTTGCTTATCGCGAGGCGTTGATCCGATTGACCATCCGGTTCTGACGAAACCGGACCTTGCGAGGGAGTGGCCAGGCCATGACATCATCGATGCACACCGAGCCGAGGCGACGTGGAACCGGAATCTCCTGGGGGGCGGTTCTGGCGGCGGTGCTCCTTGCCGCGGGGTGTGGCGCGCCTCTGACCAATGCATTGTTCGAGGAAGACATCCTTTACCTTCAGGCCCTTCCTTCAGAAGACCTGTATGTGGACACGCCGGACGGAGCAGGTGACACGGTGTCCCGGCCTGCTCCGGACGCCGTTGAGGCCGTGCCGGCCGGCGTGCCCGTGCGTGGCGCCCGCGGAGACACCGGATCCGCAGGGGTGTCGCCCGCACTGCCCGAAGCCTGTGTCTCCAAGACCGATCCGTGTGACCCCGACCTGCTTCGGCAGTTGACCGTGCAGATGGCGCGGAATCTCAACAGCTACGTCTACAATCTTCTGGTGCTGCTCGACAAGATCCGGACCCTCGAGCCTTCTGTGCGAACCGAGAACAGCCGGACGTGGGGACCGATTCAGGTGCCTGGCAGCGCGGTGTTCGTCCGGCTCGAGGTGACCCGTGGGTTCTCCTCATTCTCGTACGAACTCACCCTGGCCCTCGACCCGGAGGACCCGGCAGGGGACGTGGTTCTGGCTGGATTCTATCGGCCGGGGTCCACGGCTGCGGACGGCGCCGGGCAGTTCTGGTACAGTTTCAGCGTGCACGGCGACTACTTTCCCGAGGATGTCAAGATGGTGGGGGAAATGGAGGTGACCTACTCCACGCTCGGAGACGAAGTGTACCTCGAGGTGGCGTTGAACGACGTGGGAGAACGGTCCGACAATGAGACCGTGGACGCGAGCTATGCTTTCAACGAGCCTGGCGATGGTGCGGGCTATTTCTTTTTCAGTCAGCCGGTGGAGGTTCATGATCCGGGGGAGGGGGAAACGCAGCTCGAGGAGCAGGCGTCAATCTGGAGCAGTTGGCACGCAGACGGATGGGGGAGGGCGGACATCCGCTACTACGGGGGGAATCTGGGAGAGGTGGTGGCGAGCGGGATCGAGTGCTGGGATCCGGCGCAGAGTCCTGTATATGCCTTCATGCCCGGATGCCCCTACGATGTTTCTCTGTGGGAACCCGAGCTGTGCATCGAGAGCGCCGTGGGCTGGAATCAGGAGGTGACTTCTGAACAGGTGCGATGACCGCTTCGGCTTGTCAGCCCACGGGGGTCCCATCACAACGCGCTGGACAATTCCTGGAATTGTGCTATAAATGGGACCATTCCATGCGCCCATAGCTCAGCAGGATAGAGCGTCGGTTTCCTAAACCGAAGGCCGCAGGTTCGATCCCTGCTGGGCGCACCAGGGGTGGAGCCTCGAGCACCTTTTGTGTTCGAGGCTTTTTTTTGCCCGGATTCGGGGGAAGGCGTCACGGCGGGGGGGTGCGTGGGGTCAGTCCAGGTCGGGGGGGACGAAGTGTTCGGGGCCAAAATCCCCGGCCACGCGCTCGTAGCCTCCGCCCCGCTGTTTCTTGAACGTGGTGAAACCCTTTTCCGCCGCACGGTCCGGGTCGATCTTGCCCGGCATTCGGCCACCTCGAGGGGGCCGGGCCGGAGGGGACACGATCCGGCGAAGTTCGCCGTCCCCGGCCCGGTCGTCCGCCACGCAACGGGGGCCGCATATCCTGGGAATCAGATCCGGTGAGGTCAGGATCTCGAGCTTTTTTCCACACTTCTCACACATGAACTCGTAGATTGGCATGGCCTCTCGCTCCCGAATCTCAGGCTGGTGCTGCGCCCACGGGGGGCGAACGCAGGCCCGAGCACCAGAAGGGCTCCCGGTGGCCCCCTGGACACGTCAAGGTTGGAAGTCGGCCAGGGCGCCCAGCCGGTCCGGGGCCCGACCGATGATGGCTTCCAGGTCTTCGACCCGTTTCGGGATTGCCTCGGTCAGCACCTCGGGGCCGTGTTCGGTCACCAGCACGTCGTCTTCGATTCGAATACCACCGAAACCAACATAGGTCTCGGCGCGGTCGAAGTCCACCCATTCCCGGTAGCGATTCCGGAACTCCGCGTTGTGGAGGATGCCTGGAATGAAGTAGATTCCCGGCTCGATCGTGACCGCCATCCCGGGCTCGAGCCGGCGGTTGAGGCGCAGGGCAGCCAGGCCGAACCGGGTGGAACGTCCACGGTCTGGTGCGTACCCGGCGCGGTCGCCCAGGTCCTCGATGTCGTGCACGTCCAGACCGATCAGGTGACCCACGCCGTGAGGGAAGAACAGAGCGTGGGCGTCGTTGTCCACGATATCATCCAGCGTGCCCCGCAGGATGCCGAGTTCCTTCAGTCCTTCCGCAATGGTACGGGCGGCCAGCATGTGGATGTCCAGGTAGTCTGCGCCGGCACGAACCTCTGCGATACACCGGGTCTCGGCCTCCAGCACCACCTCGTACACCGCGCGCTGTCTTGGGTCGAAGCGGCCGCGCACGGGCCAGGTCCGCGTCACGTCGGCTGCATATCCCTCCTCGGATTCCGCCCCGGAGTCGACCAGGAGGAGATCGTTGTCCTCGAGCCGGTATGGGTTGGTCTCACAATGTAGAACCTCGCCCCGAATGGTCACGATCGGGTCGAACGACGGGCGTGCGCCTGCTGCCCTGTAGACGCCCTCGAGCAGGGCGCGCAGTTGTGCCTCGTGCGCCCCGACTCGAGTGGCCTCCATGAGGACCTGAAAGGCGCGGGCTGTGACCTGTGCGGCGCGTTTCATCTCCACCACTTCCTCTTCCCCATGGATAGAGCGGAGTTGCACCATGGCGTCGGCGAGGGGGGAAGCCGCGTCTCGGGGGAGTTTTCCGAAGTCCGGTACGGAGACGCCCAGGTGTGCCATCCGTTCGCGCCATCCCGGATCTGCGGATGGGAGGGTGAGCAAGGGACCGGAACTGCGGTGGTGCGCGATTCGTGATTCCAGTTCTGTCTTGGGATAGGCGGCGTCTGCCCCAAGCCGCTCGGCTGTTTCGCCAAAAGAACGACGCGGGCCGTGCCAGATTTCGTCTTCAGGGTCCTCGGGCGGTCCGAACAGTTCCAGTCGCCCGGTCTCCAGCCGAAGCAGCATGGCCGAATCGGGTTCTTTCAGGCCGGTCAGGTAGAGCACGTGGCTCGACTGACGTGCTGGCGAGAGGTTCATCGGGAGGTTGAGCGGCTGCCGGGGATGGCCGCCGAGTACCACGAGTCCTTCGCCCAGGATGCGGGCCAACCTGGCCCGGCGGCGGCGGTAGATGATGGGGCTGAACATGGGATCACGCTCCAGTTTTTGGGGGTTCCTCGCACCTCTCCGTCGCCGTCCTCGGCGAGGAGCGAGCGGCGGCGAGAGCAAGGGCATGGTAGCACGAAGGGATGGACCGATCCAGCGTCGACGGGCACCCGGCGGCACGGTGCTCGAGGCCGGGGCGGGTCATGTTGCGAGGAGTACGACGCCCTTGAGGTGGCGGGTTTCAGGCGTTCCCACGTCCCACGGGAAGTCAGGACCTGCCTGGAGGGTGGACAGTACCCGGACCGATCGTCCGGACCGAAGGATTCCCTGGCCGATGGAGGCGTGATAGCGGTCTTCCCGCAGGCTTTGCGCATTCGTGAATGCAACCACGATGCCACCGCGCGAGACCGCTCTCAGTGCCGACTCCAGCAGGTCGGCCGTCCGGGACGGGGACCAAACCCGGCTCCCACTGGTCGAAAATGTGGGCGGATCCAGGATGATCGCGTCATAAGCGCCGCGCGTGTGCTCGAGATGGTCGAAGGCGTCAGCACGAATGAACCGAGAAGGTTCCACCTGGAGGCCGTTTCGCCGGAAGTTTTCCTTGGCCCATTCGAGTGCCGGCCCACTCAGGTCCAGGGTGTCGACCTGAGCGCCGGCTCGAGCACAGGCCAGGGAGAACCCACCGGTGTAGGCGAAGGCGTTCAAGACCCGAAGCCCTCGAGTCCACTTCGCCACTGCGGTTCGATTGTCTCGTTGGTCGAGAAAGATTCCGGTGGAGAGCCCGGAGAACGGGCGTACCAGGAATTGCAGGTCTCCTTCCCGGGTCACCATCTCGTCCGGACCAGGTACCCCTTCGATCCAACGCCCGCCCGGCAAGCTTGCTTTCCGGCGGTCTCGAGGCAGGAGTTTCAGGAATGCCCCCTGGAATTCGCCGAGTTTCATGAGGGCGTCCACGGTCGGGGTTACCAGAGGCATCGCAGCCGCGGTGAACAGGGCGAGTACCAGGAAATCCCCGTAGCGATCCACAGTCAACCCGGGCAACCCGTCTCCTTCCGCGTGAACCAGCCGATACTGGGTCGCATCGATGCGGAGACGGTCGCGAAGGCGGAACGCCTCGACGGCACGCGCGCGAAACAGTGAGGTATCGCACGGGATATCCGGGTCCCGCGAGAGGACTCGAGCCACCACCCGTTCGCCGGGGCAGTAGAGGGCATTCCCGAGCCAATCTCCGGCTCGAGTGACCAGCGAAACCACTTCACCGGGGCGGGATCCTTCGGGCTCCCGTGTGAATCGGTCGGCCACCACCCAGGCGTGGCCGGCTTCAAGGAATGCGGCCGTTTGGTCGCCCACCACCAGCCTGGGGTACCGGGTCGGCCGGGAGATTCCCCTCGCCCGACCGGGATCGGCGCCGGAGCGGCGTCCCAGGGTGCGACCGGTGGTGCTTCCTCCTCGATGCTTGCGGCTGACAGCGGCGCCCTGCCTGTGGGGGCCGCGCGCGGAACGGCTCCCGGAGCGTTTCCCGCGGCCGCTGCCAGGGGATGAACCATGCCTGTTTGGCGGATGTTTGCTCATGGTGGTCACGAACCTCGGAAACGTGAACGCCGGGTGCCTACCCGATCGTCACACGGTTGCGGCCCGCTTTTTTGCTCTGGTAAAGCAGGCCGTCGGCCCGGGACAGGAGTGATTCATAGGAATCGCGAGGCGTTGCCATGGTTGCTCCGATGGACAATGTGACGCCCAGTCGACCCGCCCCGAGGGATACCTGGCTTGCCGCAGCCAGTGCCCGCACGCGCTCCAGGAGCGTGTGGAGGCGGATGGGATCGACGTTGGCGAACACGGCCAGGAATTCGTCTCCTCCCCACCGACCCACCGTGTCCACTGAGCGCAAGTTGTGTCGAAGCGTCTCGCCGACGGCCCGCAGAGCCTGGTCTCCGGCGGTGTGCCCATGGGTGTCGTTGATTTGCTTGAAGTGATCCACGTCCATCAGCGCGGTTGCCACCGGGGTCCCGTACCGGCGCAGTTCCTCGAGTCGTCGCCTGGTGGTGGCTTCCAGTTCGACGCGGTTGGGAAGGCGGGTCAACGGGTCGGTGCGTGAAAGGGCCTCGAGTTCCCGGATACGCTGGAGCCGCTCCTCTTCCAGGCTCAGGTCCCGGAAAAGTTGCGCCGCAGCCACGATTTCGTTTGCACCGTTGCGGATGGCCACGTTGCGCACCACGGCCGGGATCCGGTGTCCGTCGCGATGGTGCACGAAGACCCGTTCCTCCTGGACCGACCCCTCCTCGAGCGTGCGTTGCAATGGGCAGGCAGTGTGGCAGAGGACACATCCGGTCTCGTCGCTGTGTTCGAGTTTGTTGTCGTAGCACGGGGTGCCCACCACGTCCTGGCGGCGGAAGCCTGTGATCAGTTCGGCACCTCGGTTCCACAGGAGGATCCGTCGGTGCTGGTCCACCACGTAGATACCCTCGAAGAAATGGTCCATGATCGGGACAAGCAGGGCTCCGTCGATGTCCATCGCTATCACTCCGGGTGCGGTGGGCGGGAACGGACCCGCGCCGGCGTTTCGGATCCGCCGACCTCCCTGTCTGTACGCGAGTCGGACTGCTTCGCGCCGGGCAGGGGCGCCGACTTCCTATCTTCTCAGGATACGCGGTTATGGAGCAATCGTCGAGGGGGCGGGCAAGACTCGGGAAATTTCCGGGCGGGCAGGCCGAATACAGCGGTTCCCGGGACGGGTTCCCGGGATCGGTTCCAGTGTCACTCAAACCGGTTCGCGCGCCGGGGGGGCTCGAGTCACCCGCCCGGGGATGGGGTGGGTGTGGGCGGGGAAGGCGTGGGGGTGGTCGCGTCGGTGCTGGGAGCATAGGTGACGACAACGTCGGCCAGCCGTTCCGGAACTGCGCTCACCGACCGCGCACCCAGGCAGCCTTCCGAGTCAAGGTAGCGGTATCCGTACACCGACACGGTGACATCGCCCACGAAGCAGACGCCGGAGGCAAGGGAGATGTTGAACGTGCCATCGTCGGAGACGTTCAGGCCTTCAGGCGTCAAGAGGCAACCGCCGACATCATCGCCGGCGAGGCGGCCGGGGTCGCAACGCACGTGGGTGCTGGTCACCGGTGTTCCGCACGGAGTCGCGTTGTCGTCGGAAGTGGCGACAGCTTCGACGACCAGCCAGTACCCTGCATCCGGGGACACCGTGGTGCCCTCTGGGGGCACGAACCAGCCGGTGAGCAGAGACGCTGCGCTTCCCGTTGCGCTCACCGGGACCGGGGCGGTTGGAGGAAGCAGCCGCGCGCTGTCCGGGTAGACCGGGGCCAGGTCGAACGAGAGGCGTCGTGAATCGAGGGAATCGGCCTCGGCCACGATTTCAACCGTCCGGGTTCCGTCCTCGGGAGTGTCCCATTCGAGGAGGGCGGTTGCGAACCCGTCGCCATCCAGTGCGAGGGACACAGGATTGCCGGCGGGCTCTCCCTCGAGTGTGCCGAGTGAGGTGCTCACCTGCACCATGCCTCCGGGAGGTCGGTCGGGCGCGTGGATGGCGAGATAGAGTTTTCGGCACGAGTCCAGGTCTCCCGCGGCGCGTTCAGGTTGTGGCGTTCCTGAAAAGGTTGCGGTGTCCAGGGTGGGCTCCGTGGCGCTCACCCCCACCTCGATGGGGTTGGGCGCCCGGATCGTTATCGGCGAGGACGCGGCGCCGAGGGTGTCGAGTTGAACCACGATCTCCCACACCGTGGAGGCCGTGTCCGGGACCGAGAAACCGAGATCCACGGCGCCTCGAGTCCCGCCGGCGTCCTCGAGGTTCACTTCTTGCTCGGTTCCCGCGACCTTGACGCCGTCCAGCCGTTCCCATACCAGCAAGGGATGCTCGAGATACAGCGGTCCCTCGATGTGGACCGTGGCCTGGCCAAGTCCGGCCGGCAATTCGCATGGGCTGTCCGACAGGCAATCGGACACCACAACCGAGAGTTCGGGCGCGCGAAGTCGAAACCGCACCGAGTCCTGGAAGAAGTCGTCGGACGCCAGCACCCGGAACCAGAGCGCGTCGCCTCCTACATAGGGCAAGGAACGGTACACCTCGAACCAGGCCTCGTGCTCGGCACGCTGGTGCGGGATCCACTCCACTGCGTCTGCACTGCCTCCAGACCATGCCTCCCCGTCCACGAACGCAGTCAGCGTGGGGCGCGGCGCAGTGAGCGGTTCGTCGAACCAGACGTTTCGATACAGGGCGATGACCCGAAGCGAAGTCTCCCCCGGCACGATGTCGCATACCCCCGGGTCCGTGGTGCATGAATCTCCCAGACCCAGGTCGGCAGGAGGCGCCACTGCACCGCACGTCTGGTAGCATTGCTGCTCGAGATCCCAGACCTGGTAGTATACCTCGAGGCTGCTCTCGTTGGTTTCGCACCCGGGAAGTACCCCGGTAAGGCCCAGAAGCAGCCACCAGGACCGGATTCGTTTTCCCGTCCCGGGTTGCTCCGGTTCAGGGCAGGTTCGCCTGAATCCCATCGCCGTCCTCCTCGTCTGTCCGCCCCGCTGGCGCAGAACCGATTCCTGAGCTAGTCTTCAATCCAGAGGTTGGCGTCCATGGTGGCGCCGAATCCCAGATGGAAGGTCACCACGCAGAGATCCTCACTCCCGGCCGCCGTGCCTACCTCCGCACGCTGCACCACGAACGAAACCTGAGTCTCGGTCCGCGTTCGAGGTACAGGTACTTCGGGAGGCACCACGGTGTAGCCAGAAGAAACTTCGATCCGCAGGACCGGTTCTGCGTCGCGGATCCGATAGCGAATCGTCGCAGTGACCTCCTCCCCAGGCCGAACTCGGGTCGGTTCCAGGCTGACTTCTCGGATTTCCGTTCCCATGGTCATCGTTCTTTCTCCTGGTTCATTCCTTCGTGAAGGAGCGCTTTCGGTGAGCGCTTCCCCGGAGGCAATGGCCTTTGCTTCGGCTCCTCCTTTTGGCCCCCTATCCCTCGCCCTGGTAGAGCTTGCGGAAATAGGAGAATGCATTGATCTCCAGGAACACCCCTCGAGCAAGCAGGAACACCGGACGGGCGCGCTCCCCCTCCAGGGTCGTGGTCCGCTCCGCCATCCAGACGCCCCCTGCGGACAGGGTCACATAGGGCAGAATCTGGGCGCCAATGCCCACGGAAATCGGGGGCAGTCCGGTTATCACACCTGTGTAACGCCCCGCAGGTCCAAACGCCCCGGACGAGTCGGCCGCATCCTGGACCAACCCTCCGGTCCCCAGCAACCCGACCTGAAGGGAAAGCAATCGGCGCAGGTCAGCCTTGATTCCGTTGCTCCACATCGGTTCATCGATGGCGTTCGGGTAGGCGTAGATGTTGAACTGTACCGCCACCGTTCCGTCTGCAGTCCCATCAGGAAAGTTCACCTGTTGGTAGCCGAGGCTCAGTTTCACGAACTGGTCCAGAAACGTTTCCTGGGTCAACGCCGCCTGCGCGTCCAGGACGCCCGCGCGACTGGTCACGTCCACGACCGTGAGTCGGACGCCCAGGTCCTCGAAGTGTGTGTCCCACGGCAGCGCCATTCGGTGGTAACTTTGCATGTTCTCGAGCAGTCTCAATCCGTGCTCGAGGCCAGACCCCCGGCTGTCTCCTCCAGGGCCCTCGAGCACCGGTCTGAGCCATCGGCCGACCAGCTTGTACCCATCCAGGTCGTTCAGTCCTGCCCGGTGCGTCGCCCGGGACGCGCGCACCAGCGCGCCCATCAGTTCGTCCCAGTGGACGATGATCGCCTCGCGGGCGGTGCGCACATCTCGAGGCGCATCTGCCTTCCACACCGGATAGAAGGGGCGGCCCAGGGGCGTTTCCTCGTCCATCAGGTCCTCGAGGAGAAACCACTCGTCAGCAATCTCAGGCACATGTATTCGGCCGGTCACCAGGTGGAGCAGATCTTCCAGGCTTACCTCGGAACCGGGGAGGGTCAATGCACCGGGCGAAATATCCAGCTCGCTCCGGTCGGACGTGGTGGGATTCCCGTCTGGCTCCAGCCACAAAACCATCCCACCCGGATTGCTCACACCAGGGATGACCACCCCCACGCCGACAACTCGGCGCTGACTGTCGATGGCCCGGTAGTTCCGCCGTCCCGCCCGCTCCACGTACCCGCGCACGGCGAGCAGTTCCATGGCGAGTTCCCCCAGCGCCAGGGAGCGGTTGTCCAGGTCAAGTGCCCGCAGCAGCCGAACAACCGGGTCGCGAGGTGAGGCGAGGGGGAGCCGGGCCATGAATCGATCGAAGCTGTTGGGTACGATCGCGGCGGCAAGCGTTCCGTCAAGGAACCCCTCGGCCAGGGTGACGAAGTCGGTCGCGTGCCGCTCGTAAACGTCGGCGAGTGAAATCGAGGTGCCCGGGAGCTGGAGTTCCTCTGCCGACGCCTGAACCCGGACGCTGTCCGGCGTGCGCGGGTTGCCATCTTCCGCCAGCAGAATGTCGAATCCTTGCACCCCGCCCTCGAGAGGATCGAAAATGGGTACAACCTCCGCCACAGAACGACCGCCCGGGCCGACATATCGGCACAGTGCTCGGCGGGGCGTTTCATCGCATTGCCGCTCGAGAATTCCGTTCCCCACGAGCGCCATGGCGGTCAGTTCGCACAGAGGACAGGCCGGGGGGCGGCGGTGGAAGTCCCCGGTAGCTTTCCATGTGTCCCATAGCATGTCGCGCCTCGACGGCATCTTGTCCTGCCAGGTGGCGGCCAGTTCTGATACCGCGTCCCGGCTCGTCATCAGGCTCGGCCGGAACAGGTCGTCGAAGATCAAGGATTCCACCCGCGCCACCTCGTCCGCGTCGGCCCCCACCACACGAACGCTCTCGAAAAGTCGGTCGAGGTGCACCTTGCGACATGCGGCCGGGGAGGTCACGTCACGGCTTCCCTGACCCGAGGACCGTCGCACCTGTTCCTGCCGTTCACATTCGGCATAGCCGACAAAGGTCTTCTCGAGTTCCTTTCGGACCGCTAGGTCCACTTCCTGGCGCACGTTCTGCTCCACCAGAATGAGACAGTAATCGGCCCCGGGTCGGAAGAACTCGGGCGCGTGCACCGGGATGGAGATCACACCCGGTGTGTCCTGGGTGGCAAGGGCCTGGGCGCTCACGTAGACAGGCTTGTCCTTGAACTGCTTGTAGGCCGGCTCCTTGCACAGCGTGCAGGTGACCCTGTCCGAAGGTACCGGGCTGGGGCCGAGTTCCACCGGGGCTTCGTCGACCAGGTCTCGTAACGGAACCTGCGTATGCTGATAGGCCTGGAGTTCCTGAAATATGAAGTGGCCGTCCAGGGTTCGACGGAGGGCCTCGCAGGCGGTCTGCTCCTCCTTCATTCCCATTCCCCACGGGCCCCAGTGCATGCGCACGAAGATAGCTGCCGCAGATTCCGCGTCCGTCCGGACCTCAACCGTGAAAGCTCTATCCAGGTCCACGTCCGCCCCGGAAAAAGGAGAGGAGAGGTCCACGACCTGGGAAGTGTCCGCTTCCGCATTGGCGGTGGACAATGCCAACACCGACGCGAAAAGGCCTACGCCCACACACCACCAACCAGTCCTCGTGATTCGCAAGGGGTGCCTCCCATCCGTCTCCGGCCCGCCTCGAGGTTCACCGCTCTGCCGCTCGTGCCACGACGCAGGCCCGCACGTTGCCGCCGTGCTCCAAATTTGCCGGACGCCCACGTTCGCCGACGTCCGCAAACGGCCGTCCGCCGCACCCGCGCTCCAGAGGATACGGCGAAAGTGCCCGGAAAGAGTTTACCAGACGGGCGCGCTCTTGGAAACGAGGTTGAAGCGAATTCGCTGTGAGAAACGGAGGGGACGTTTCCTGTTGAGACCTCAGTGGATGAGGTGCTTGGGGACCTGGACAGACCCAATTCATTCTCGAGAACCAGGAATGGCGCGCAGACGAGCGTCGGGACGACGACCTTCATCCAAGAAGTCGTGACCAGGATGTGTCAGGCGTTGCAACACGCGCCCCAGCAGCGGGAGGAAACGCATCCGGGGGCTGGCCGGGCGCAGCGCAAGGCTCCCCGGACCTCTGCCGCGCAAGGGAGGTGCCCCCCCCGTTCCAACGCCCGCCCCTCGAGAACGTTGACCGTGCCCGCCCTGCGATGGATTGCAGTTTCCTTCCTGCAATCCATGACAGTTCTCGACTGCAATCGACTGGCGTGCACAAACTGCATTCATTTTCAGTCTCCTTCCTGCAATCCATGACAGTTCTCGACTGCAATCGACTGGCATGCACAAACTGCATTCATTTTCAGTCTTGAAACTACAAAACAAAACAGTTGATAAACAGCCCGCCCCGTCATACCGTTTTCCTGGATTGACAACCCGGGCATGATGACGGAGGCAGCGTCAATGGATCGAGAGGTGTCGAGTGATGAGCCCCCTGCCAGGCGAACGATGGACGAGTCGGCCGCTGGTGAGCGGCTCGAGGGGTCGACGGAGGACGAAGAGGCCCTGGCCATCGAGGGAGCACGGGTTATCATGACGTGGGACGATGTGCTGGACATCGAGGCCGGCCCCGAGGTTCTCGTTCCTCTGGAGGCGCCGTTGGCGGAGGCGGTGTGGGTGTGGGCACGCACCATGGAGGAGGACAACCCGGTTGGGCGGCTCTCCCGTGGGGTTCGGGAAGTCCTGCTGGGCCTGCACGAATCAACCTTGCGGAGTCGAGCGGGACGTTTGAAGATACGAACGCTTTCTGGTAGACTTGCGGCGAATTTCACCGGCCAA
>CAYQMG010000170.1:0-41862 GCA_964418585.1 uncultured Gammaproteobacteria bacterium
CCGTTGAGATTGCAGTCCTCTTCCCCTTCGTTGAACTCGTCCCAGTCGGAGTTGTCGAGCACCATGTAGGTGGTGGTCGACGGGTCCTCATCGGGAACGAAGTTGCCCGCTTCGAGGTCAGTACCGCCGGTGTTGCCACCCACGTCGATGAGAATGGCGTCGGAGGTCAGGCCCATCTCGGTACCATCAAGGACGAGGTCGCCGTCGGAATCCTCGTCCAGCGCGTCGATGAAGCCGTCAAAATCCATGTCGCAGGACCAGTTGTGCTCGTCCCCGTCGAGCACGCCGTCGTCGTCGGAATCGATGTCCGAAGGGTCGGTTCCGAACGCAGATTCCTCGGCGTCGGTCAAGCCGTCACAGTCGAAGTCGGCGACCGCGGTCCCCACGTTGCACTTCCACTCTGCGTCGGCCGGGGCTGCAGGTGGCGCGTCCGGTTCGTTGGGGTCGAGTTCCCCATCGTCGACCCGGCCATTGTGGTTGGGGTCCTCGGCACCGTCGTCTGCGCCGTCATCGTCGGTATCGGCGAGGCACGGATTGGTTTTGGTGAGCGGGTCAGCGTCCGCGACGAAGAAACCGGCCGCCAGGTTCGTGGCCGCGCGGCCTTCCACGTCCTCAGTGATAGATGACGCGGTGAGGCCCACCTCGGTCCCGTCCAACACCCCGTCGTTGTCCGAATCGGGGTCAAGCGCATTGATCAATCCGTCGCCGTCATAGTCGTCGTTCCAGGGGGAGGTCCGAATACCTTCGTCGGAGTCGAGGATACCGTCGTCGTCGCTGTCGGCGTCGCGCGGGTCCGTATGGGCCGCCTCCTCGTCGTAGTTGCAGAGGCCGTCCGAGTCGGAATCCTCGCAGTCGTCGGCCGGGTCGTTCGGGTCGGTTTCCGGGGTGCCGCCTGTCACGTCGATCCGGCCGTTTTGATTGGCATCCTCAGTCCCGTCCAGTACCAGGCCACCGTCGGTGTCGGCGTCAATCATCACGGTGACGGTGGTGGCATCGTCGTCGACCTTGTAGCACTCGTTGCCGTCGGTTCCCGAAGTTCGACTGGTGACGCCTCGCTCGGTGCCATCGAGGATGAGGTCGGAGTCGGAGTCGCAGTCGTTGGCGTTGATCATGCCGTCGAGGTGGGTGTCGACGCGCCAGTTGTCCTCGTCTCCGTCCTTGAGACCGTCGTCGTCGGTATCGGCGTCGACCCGGTTGGAGCCCTCGTGGTACTCCTCGCGGTCGGTAAGGCCGTCGCAATCGGCGTCAAACACGAAGGTTCCGCCCTCGCAGTTGATGGTGGTACCTTCCGGGCTGGGCGTCGGATCGTCGGACGGGTCGTTCGGATCCAGTTCCAGCATGTCGTCGCTGACCGATGCCTCGGGTCCCTCGTCCAGGTTGATGGCACCGTCATGGTTGGGATCCTCGGCCCCATCGTCCGCGCCGCCGAAATCGGTGTCCCGGTTCACCATGGAAGTAACGGAGAGCGGGTCCACATCTGCGACGAACACGCCCCGGGTCAAGTCCGTGTCGGGGCCGACATCGTCTTCTGAAATGCCTTTCTCGGTCCCGTCCAGAATCCCGTCGTTGTCCGAGTCCACGTCGCGCACATCGATCAGGCCGTCCCCATCCATGTCCACGGTCCAGTTGTCCTCATCCCCATCCAGGACACCGTCGTCGTCCGTGTCCGCATCGTTCGGATCCACCCAGACGGCCTTGCGCCCGCTGTTCTGAAACGCTTCCTCCAAGTCGGTCAGACCGTCACAGTCGGAATCCTCCACGGCCGTTCCGAGATAGCACCCCTCGGCCGACACCGTCACCTCCGGATCGTCGCTGCTGTCGCCCGGGTCGAGTTCGTTTTCGTCCACACGGCCGTTGTGGTTGGGGTCCTCGGCACCGTCGTCTGCTCCACCCCCATCCGTATCCGCCAGGAGAGGGTCGGTGGTGGTGGCGCCCTGGTCCGCATCCTCCTGGAATCGGCCTCGAGTCAGATCAGTATCTGGGTGCGGGACCTCGAATCCGTCCAGCGTCTGCCCGGAGTAGAGTCCCAACTCCACCGCATCGAGCAGGCCGTCGTCGTCGGAATCCGGATCCAGGACGCTGTTGAGTCCATCCCCGTCCACGTCTTCCTTGCCCGCAGCCCACCCATCGATGAGTCCGTCCCCATTCGTGTCCACCAGGCCCGGCTCGAGACCATCGATCACGCCGTCGTCGTCCGTGTCCGCGTCCTCGGGGTTGGAGTGGAACAGGGAGGTCTCCACGTCGTTCGCAATCCCGTCATTGTCCGCGTCCGCACAGTTGTCGTCGGCCGGGTCGTCCACAGGATTCCGCCCACCATCCACCTCGGAACCATCCAGTTCGCACCCTCCATCCGTGTCCGGATTGAGGGGATCGGTTCCTTCCGCATATTCCTCGGCGTCCTCCAACCCATCGCTGTCGCTATCCGCACTCAGCGGATCGGTTTCGCCAAGGTCCGAATCCCAGGAGCCGTTGCGGTTCGCATCCTCCTCCCCATCGCCCAGAGTATCGCCGTCGGTGTCCGCCGCCAGTGGGTCGGTGCGACTGCCCGGGTCGGTATCGGGAACGAACACATCCGTATCGGTGTCAGCCCCAATGTCGGCCAAGGTGAGCCCGAGTTCGGTACCGTCCTGAAGACCATCGCCGTCGGTATCGGCCGCCCTCGGGTCAGTTTCGCCCGCATCGACCGTGCCGTCAAGGTTGGTATCCTCCTCGCCGTCCATGAAGCCATCGTCATCGGTGTCCGCATCCAGAGGGTCGGTTTCGCCGAGCCAGGGTTCGTAGACGCACTCCGCCTTGTTGTTGCTGTCCTCCACCCCGTCCGATATCGAGTCACCGTCGGTATCGGGATTGGTGGCGTCCAGGGCGCACCCTTCCTGAACCTCGTAATCGTCCCGAATCCCATCGTTGTCCGTATCCTTGGAAAGCGGGTCCGTCGCCTCGGTAGGATGGTGCACTTCCTCCCCGTCCCACAAAGTGTCGTTGTCCGAGTCCCTGTTCAATGGATCAGTCCCGTAGGTCGACACCTCCTCCCCATCGGTGAGACCGTCCGAGTCGGAATCGGGCAGGGTGGGGTTGGTCGTGTAGACGTTCACCTCATCGCCATCACTCAATGCGTCCCCGTCCGTGTCGGCCACGGTCGGGCTGGTCCCATACGTCGTGTCCTCGATACAATCCTCGAGACCGTCTCCATCGGTATCCTTGACCAGAGGATCGGTCCCCAGTTCGTTCACCTCGCGGCCGTCACTACAGTTGTCATCGTCGGTGTCTCGATCGTTGGGATCGGTTTCGTCCGCGTTCTTGGCTCCATCGGCATTGGTATCTTCCTGCCCATCGAGGAGTTCGTCGTTGTCCGAGTCGGGATCGTTCGGGTCGGTCGTGGTGCTCGGATCCTGGTCAGGATAGAAGTGTCCCGCATCCAGATCCGTCCCGGCGGTGGGAGTCACCACGCCGGACTCGAGCCCGTCCGGGAGTCCATCCCCGTCGGAGTCGGGATCGTAGGCCTTGGTCTCTCCACGAATCTGCTCCAGGACACCGTTGTGGTTCGTGTCTTCTTCCCCATCGCTCAGGCCGTCGTCATCGGTATCCATGTCGAGGGGGTCGGACTCGTCGCTGTCCCGAATACAGTCCCGATCGTAGTCCTCCTTCCCATCCAGGATCAGGTCCCCATCGGTATCCTCATTGTTCGGATCCGTCTCGTCTGGATCCACCACACCGTTGCCGTTTCGGTCCTCCCCGCACCCCTGGCTGTCGTACCCGTCCCACAGACCGTCTTCGTCCGTGTCCGCCTTGTTGGGATCGGTGAGGGAGGTGGAGACCTCGAGTCCGTCGGAAAGTCCATCTCCGTCCGTGTCCGGGTTTTCCGGATCTGTTCCAAGGTCGGCCTCCTCCAAATTGGTCAGACCGTCACCGTCCATGTCGGAGCAGCTATCGTCTGAAGGATCTCGAGGATCGGTGCCGTTGGCCGCCTCCGTACCGTCGCTGTCACACCCTGCATCGGTGGACCACTTCGTGGGATCCGTCTCGTTGGGCGCCCCGTCGTACTGGCCGTTCTTGTTGAAATCCTCCACACCATCTACAACCCCGTCGTCGTCGGTGTCCTCATCGTTGGGATCCGTGGTGGTGGCCCCTGCATCCGCATCGGCCTTGAACAGTCCCTTGGTCGTATCGGTCCCCTTCAAATCGTAGGTGGGATCCACCGGCGTCTCGTACTCCGGCTCGGTCAGACCGATCTCGAGGCCGTCCGGGAGCGAGTCGGAGTCGCTGTCGTGACTCCGTGGATCCGAGGTGTAGGTGGCCCCGTTCACGTCGTACCCGATCACCTCCGACCCGTCCGAAATGCCGTCATCGTCGGTGTCAATGTCCAGAGGGTTGGTTTCCACCGGTTCGCCGGGCGGGGTATTCTCGTCGTACCGTCCGTTCTGATTGGCGTCCTCCCCCATGCCCAGGACGGTACTGTACCCATCCACAAGACCATCCCCGTCCGTGTCCGCATCGGTCGGATCGGTCTGGGTGAAGGGATCCGCATCGATCTGCATGGCGGTGGTGTCGGTGGCAAGAAGCAATCCATCGCTCCCATCCATGTCGGGAATGCCACTCGTGGCACCGAGTTCGGCGCCATCCCAGATACCGTCGCCATCCGTGTCCGGATTCGCCGGGTCCGTGGTGATTACAATCTCCTTGCCTGTCGCCGAAATGATGGTGTGGAATCCCAGATACTCGTCGTTGTCCGTGATACCGTCGTCGTCGCTGTCCAGATCCGTGGGCGAGGTCCCAAGCTGCTCCTCGAGAAAGGCCGGCAACCCATCTCCGTCCTCCGAGGTGTCTCCGCCCGTGATGGTCACGAACTGTGATAGCCGAACCCCCCGAAACGTGCCGCTCACGCTGGACGGCTGGACATCCTTCAGCACAACCTTGTCGCCACCGGGAAACAGCACCCGAATGGTGTAATAGGCGTCCGGATCCGGGATTCCAAAATGCAGGATGAACGAATCCTGGGCCCCGATCCCCATCCCGCCAGACACCTGGCGCGTGCCGACCAGGGAACCCGGTACAATCGTGGTGCTCAAGACCCCATAGTTGATATCGCCAACCATCGGTGCACCAGGATAGCCTGGCCGGTACGCATCGGGAATCCGATCTCCGTCCAGGTCCCCGGCGTGAAACACCTGCACCACGGCTCCCACGCAGTCCCGGTTCGCACAGGTGACGCGAACCCGAAGGAAGTTGTCTGCAGTCGCGCTCGAGGAAGTCTGGTTTTCGAAAATCGCATCATCGGCGTCGCTGTTGTGGACATAAAGGTCCAGGTCTCCGTCGTTGTCCCAGTCCACCAGGGCCACCGCCTCGGTATCATCGGTTGTGTAGGCAGTGATATCCGTTTCCACGTCCGCCTGGTCCTCGAACTCCCACACCCCGTCCCCGTTCGTGTCCCCCACGTTGAGGTACAGCTTGTCCGACTTGCCCGCCCAGAACGGTGCCCCGACGAACAGGTCGAGGTCGCCATCGTTGTCCACGTCCCCGAACACCACCCCTCCCCCGTCTCCGGTGACCGATTCGATCTCCACTCCGATGGCCGACACGTCGTTCTGGTTGTTGAAGGCGGTCGGAGATTGGGCCACGTAGAACCGGGTGGCGTAGGTGTCCTCCTCGTACCGGTTCTGGATCAGCACGTCCCAGTCCCCGTCGTTGTCGTAGTCCCCCCAGGCGGTGCCGTACCCTTCTCCCACCGTGGTGGCGCTCTGCTGAGTCGGAAGGAAGGCAATCGCCCCCAGACTCACCGCGTCCTGGAACGCGCCCTCGGTCGGAATCCGGTTCAGGTAGAGGATGTCGTTGTTGGACTGGGCCTGGGCCCGGCTCATCAGGTCGAGCAACCCATCCATGTTGATGTCGATGGCCGAGAGGTCCGCGCCCTGGTCGTGGGTGTCGGTGATGGTGGTCTCCACGAACTTGAACTCACCCGCCCCGATCCGGTTGAGGAAGAAGCGCTTGGTGCCAGCGTTGATGTCGGAGTCATCGAACACCACGTCGAGATCTCCGTCGGTATCGAAGTCCCCGACGGCGATTCCCATGGCGCTCGTCATGTCGCCGGCGGAACCGAACTCGAAGGTCGTCCCGCCCACGGTATGAAGTGTGAACGAAAATTCTGCTTCTGTTCTCTGGGGGTCCACCCCGTTGTCGTGCAGGTTGTTCTCCCACAACCAGATCCCATGAGTCCCGCTCTGGTCGTCGCTGGCAAAAATGTCGATATCCCCGTCGTTGTCCACGTCACCAACGGCGAGCAGTCCGGTGGGATACCTGCCGTACTCGTTGGGAGGCAGTGCTCCCGCCTCCTCGGCGAACTGCACCTTGCCGGTCTCTGGGAATGTATTTCGCAAAACGGTAGGTCCCCAGGAAGCGTTGTACCCGTTGAGGGCCACCATATCCATGTAACCATCGTTATTGAGGTCGGCGAAGATCAGGCCCCCGTAGCCCCCAGCAGGGATACCGAGGTTCACCCCCGGGGCGAACGTCGCTGGATCGATTCGAGTGAAGATCTCCGCTCGAGAGCGACCAGGATTCAGCCCAAGCAGGGCGAACAGGACGGAGAGGAGAAGGCATTGCGCGGGCAAACTCGTATGGGACGCTACAAACCTTCGCATGATATCACGCAACTCCTATTGCCGGCGGTGGCACACTCACTGGTTGGACGCCCTGGCACGTGGGTGCCGGGACGAGGGGCGGACAAGGAGTGGCTGACGGCCGTTGCCAGAGAAACTCGTTGGAACAATACAGAAGCACACCTAGAATAGTACAGGCTGACTTTTGGAAAACAAGTATAGACTAGCCAGATGATTTGCGAAAGGTCAAGAGCGAACTTCGCGGAAACCGCTTGACACTTGTTGCTGGAGATCACTAGAATCTTGCGACCTCACCACACGTTTCCCTGTTCGAGTCGGTTCGGTGCGGCCCCGGCATCTTCTTCTGTCGGAGCCTTTCCGAAGCTGGCGGCACGGCGCGGAGCAGGCATGGCACTGGACGTTGCCGACACGACGCACGCGCACAAGATCCCCGGGTCGGTCGAACTGTGCCCAGCGCCGCCTCGGACGAGGTTTCCACGACCTTTCTGGTTTCTGGTTATTCCCCTCCTGGTGGCCACGGTCACGGTTCCGGCCCGTGCCGCCGATTCGGAATCCGCCGCGGTGCCCACGCGCGTGGTCTCGGTCCCTCTGGATCCACCTCGAGGTGAGTTTGCACTCGAGGTCGGCTATGGATACCGGACCACCACTGAAACATTCGGAAGCGATGGGTTTCCTGTGCAGGCCGAGGCCGGGGCGCGCTGGACGGTCCAGGCATGGGAAGTTGCTGCTGCATATGGGCTCACAGACCGGACGTCCCTCCATGTGACGTTGCCCGTGCTGCGCCCCTCCCTTGACCACGAGGGTCTGGAGTCGCCCATTACCAACCCCGGGCCCGCTCCCGGGGATACCTCCATCGAAGCACACTGGAGATTCCGTGAGCGACGCCGCCCCTATGGGGCCTGGGTCGCCATGCTCCACGTCTCTGCACCGACCGGCGTGGATGCCCCGGGATCCCCCGGTTCGGCTCTCGTGACAGGCACCGGGATCCCCGAACTGGGCGTCGGTTTGATGGCCCGACGACAACTCGGACCGGCCGCGGTACGTCTCGCTTGCGCTTACGTGCTTCGTATCGCTCAGGTGGTGCCGTATGCAACCGCCGAGTACCCGGACGGCACCACAGGACTGGCCCGACTCCACCCGGGCAATGCCGCTCGAGCCGGGTTCACCGTGGAACTGGAGCCGCGTCCCATCCTGTGGATGGCCTTGGACGCGACGGCGGAATGGCAGGGGGCCTATCGACTCGGAACCACCTCGGCCAGGTGGTTCCCGTCCACCCAACTCGAGCCGACTGAGGGCACGGAGCGTCTCTACCTGTCGGCTGGAGCGGACGCGGCGTTTCCGCTCACGGACACGGTGACTGTGACCCTGTTTGGGAGGTATCGGTTTTTCGGCAAGACGTTGCCCGAATTCGCCGCACTCGGGCTCGAGGCCTTCAGTCCGCCGCCGGGCCTTTGGGCCGGTGGAGCGGTGGGCTTCCGTTTCTGATTGCTGGCGGGTGTCGTTGAGGCAGGGAGGAATTCGTTGGGGTGCAAGAGGACACACGAAGTTGACAGGCAGATCCTGCTGTCCTGGGTTCGAAGCGTCCTTTTCGCGGCTGTGCTCCTGGGATGGAATCCTGGAAACGGGCCCGCGTTCGCCCGGGGGGGGACGCCAGGGGTTGTCTGGCTCACATCGAGCACAGAACATTTCGTGGTCCATTACCCGATGACGCGCAGCGGCTACAAGGGGCCTCGAGCCATCGTGACCGCCCGATTGGCGCGCCGTGCGGGGACGATTGCCGACCATCTCTATGCGAAACTGGCGACGCGGCTCGACCTGTCCGACCTGCCGGACCCGATCCACATCATCATCGACGCCCAGATGGTCTCCAGCGACCAGGCGTTTGCCGAACCTGAGTGGGCACGCATCCACATCCCCTCGGCGCCAGGGCCGGAATACCTGCTGGGAGGCCAGGGAGACTGGTTGACCGAGACCATTGCCCACGAACTCGGACACATCGTCCTGGCATACCGTGGAGGGGCGCTTCCGCCGGGGCTCGCCGGTCTCATCGAGTTGCAGGTGGGCACGGCCACCTGGCGGCGGCACACCGGGGATACCGCGATGGAGCCGGTCCCTGGGACCGGAACCGCCGTCCAGGCACGACTTCCCCTTGCGGACGCGGCCCCCTTTTTCTGGGTGGAAGGAGGCGCCGAGTTTCTCGCCGACCTGGCCGGTGGGGACCGCTGGGGTGCTTGCCGCGAGATGCTGCTGCGAACCGCTTTCGAGGAAGGACTCATCCTGTCTCCCGCAGACCTCCAGAGCAGCCTGGGCAAGACAGGTCTCGACGGCGACCGGGCTTACAACCAGGGCTACGCCTTCATGCTTTTTCTCCAGGAACGCTACGGCGAGGCGTCGTTCGACCGGATCGTGGCCGCGGCCCGGGACCGATTCCGGTGGCGCTGGACCGAAGCCGTTGAGGAAGGACAGGGAATCGGCTTCGAGGAGTTGTATGCACGCTGGCTCGAATGGCTCGAGCAGCGCTACGAAGGGGACGACAACGCGACCTCGTCCATTGTGGAGGGGCAGGAGCTGGCGCAAATGACGCCTCCCTGGCGCTCCTCGGACCTTGAAGTTCGGCGCCGCTGGATGGCTTTGCCGTTCGAGGTCCGGCGTGCGGAGCGGGAAAAACAGGGTCTGGTAGCCGCCTATCCAGCCTGGTCTCGGGGGGGCAAGTACCTTGCCACCTGGGAGTCTGGCGGCTTGACCGTCCGTGCTGTGGATGAACTCGACTGGCCCGCCTTTGGAGGTCGGCCGTTGGAACCGGTTCGAGACCGCCTCGAACTTGCCCGACGGAGCCGACGACAGGCCTCGCTCGAGGGCGTGTTGCGGTATCCCTCGAGCTGGTCGCCGGACAGCAAGCGGCTGGTGGTGGTGGCGCCGGAGCACTGGGACCCAGATGTGCGCAAAGCAGCCGATCCGGCCGAGTGGACGGCCCTGTTTCTGGTGGACGTGGTGGAACGAGCGGACCGGCGGATTCAACTTTCCCCCGTCCCACCCGGGACCCCGATCGCAAACACCCTGGGGGCTCGAGACCCGGCCTGGTCACCGGACGGAACCTGGATCGCGTTCGTTCGCTACATGGACGGCACAGCCAATCTCTGGGTGGTTCACCCCGATGGTACAGACTCGAGACCGTTGACCCACTTTGCTGACGGAGCGCAAATCGCGCACCCTTCCTGGTCTCCTGATTCCAGCCGGATCGTGTTCCAACTCTTCCGCAAGGGACAGCGAGACCTGTGGACCGCCCACGTCGCCCGCGACGAACTGTTGCCCATCATGCTCGACGAGGCGGACGACCGACATCCATTCTGGGCTTACGACGGGAAGATCTACTACGCCTCGGACGGAACCGGCATTTTCAACCTCTACAGCTTCGACCCGAGTACGCTGGAGGTTCGAAGGTTGACCAACGTGCGTGGCGGCGCGTTCATGCCCTGGGTGACCGAGCGAGACAACCTCACCTTTGTCGCCTTCGACGGGTATGCCTACAAGGTCTACGGCCTTTCCGCTGCCGCCCGTCTCGAGGAACCTGTGGACAACGCAGCGTTTTTCGTGGATGCGACTCTGGCTCGAGGTATCCTTCAGGATGCCCAGGAGGCACCTGCAGCCGCCGGCGACCGCTACCGGGCGCTTCGCGGCTTTTCCCGCGCCATGGTGATTCCCGGCCTCCGCGTATCTGGGCGGATGGTGGAGGCCGGATTTCGATTCCGGTGGGAGGACCCGCTGGAACGCCATGCGCTGTACCTGGAAACCCTGGCAGGCACCGGGTCCACGGTGCACACGCACTACACCTTTTCGCAGTTCGCTCCCCGCTTTCGTATCGGCGCCTGGCAACGGATTGAGAAGGAATCCGTCTCCGTGGACCTCGAACCCGGCCCGAGCTGGAATCCTGTGGACACGCGCCGGGAAGAGCGGTACCGAAACGTCTACTTCCGGCTGATCCAGGACCTTTCCTCGTCACTCCGGCTGGACATCGCAGTGGATGGGCGGGACACGGCGTTCCGCGCGGAAGACGGAACCTTCTCACCGTCCCCTCTCTATCGCAGCGTGGGAGGAGGTCCTCGACTGGTCTTCGTGACCTTCCCCGCCAGTCCCACACACGGGCCTCGAGGCATCGATCCTCGAGGCGGCTTCATGGCCACGGTGGACTACCAGTGGCGACAATCTCGAGTCTGGGATCCGCTCACCGGTGGCTTGCTCTACGACTCGGGCGAATGGCTCGGTGCCTACGACTACCACCGGGTGGACGCCGAACTTCTTGCTGGATGGGCTCTTCCCTGGGCTGCTCATACGCTCGAATGGCGGCTCAATCTGGGGGCCATCGACCGCAACGTGGGCTGGTGGGACGAACTGAAGGCCGGGGAGCGGGCTCCCGGCCCACTTCCCCGCCTCGACCCATTCGTGCCGTTTCCCGGATACACCGAGGAGAGCCTTTCGGGCGAAACGCTGGGGGTGCTCGCCCTGGCGTACCGGGTCCCGGTGGCCACTGGCGTCGCGCAAACTCTGGGCCCCATCTACCTGGACAGCGTTTACCTGCAGGTCGGGGGAACCGTGGGCAATGTGTGGGGGTTCCGGGATGAGGATGGGCAGGCTCGCCGGGAAGACCCTCAATCCGATGTTTCCTCGAGGAACAGCCCTCCCACACACCCCAACCGCATACTCTCGGAGGCGGGCATCGAGGTCCGGGTGGATGCCAGCCTGTTCGCCCGATATCGTTGGGGAAGTTTCCTTCGCATCGGATACGCCTTCACCCCGGTCACGGGTGTGGGGGATGTCGACCGCGACAATGTCTATCCCGGTCTGGATGGCGACCTGGTCCCTCAGCCAGGAGGAGAGACCTATCCTGCCGGCCTTCGTATCTCTCTGGGCATCGGGACCGGGTTTTGAATCTACACCCGGCCCGGAAAGCCACCACGTTCCATCGAAACGGAGGACAAGCGTGACAACCCTGACCCTCGAGGACCTCAACCGGATGGCGAACGGTTTCCAGCAGTCGAAGGTCCTCTTGCTCGGAGTCGAGTTCAACGTCTTCGACCATCTCGAGCACGGCCCGAAATCGGCTCGCGAACTGGCAGAGGTGGAGCAGGCCACCTTGCGAGGCATGGAGATCCTTCTGGACAGCCTCGCGGCCATCGGCCTCCTCACCAAGGAGGGGGACCGGTACGCCAACACGTCGGCGGCGTCTCGGTACTTGTGCAAGCAGAGCCCCGACTCGGTCGCCCACATCATGGGGCACCGCAACCAGATGTTTCGAAGCTGGGCGCAACTGGACGAGACCATTCGGGAAGGGAAGCAGACACCGGAGCGCGAGAAGGCCACCCTCACGGACCGGAAGGCCAACCGCAATTTCATCCTGGGCATGGCCGAGGTGAGCAAGGGGCGGATCTGGCCGGTCCTCGACCGGCTGCCCCTGGCCACATGCAAGCTCTTCGTCGACCTCGGCGGCGGGCCGGCACAGTACGTGTGTGCTGCCGCGGAACGGTTCCCGGACCTCGAAGCCTTGCTGGTCGACCTCCCGCTTACCGTCGAGGTGGCTCAGGAGCAAATTGCGCGTCGCGGGCTGTCCGACCGGGTCCGAACCCTTGTGTGCGATTTCTATCGCGAGAAACTGCTCGAGTTCGGGGCACCGGCGGATGTCGTGCTGATCTCCCAGGTCCTTCACGCCGAAGGGCCGGAGGAAAACCGCGACCTGCTCGCTCGAGTCCATGGGGCCATCCGTCCGGGCGGAACGCTCGGTATTGTGGAAAACCTGGTCGACGAGACGCGCACCTCCCCGGTGGTGGCGGCGATGTTCTCGGTCAACATGCTGGCAGGTACGAAACGGGGCAGGACCTACACGGCCCGGGAGATCTCGAGCTGGCTCGAGGAAGCCGGGTTCCATCCCTCACCCGCAGAGCCGGTTGCCGATCGCGCGTGGATGATCGTGGCGACGAAGCCGTGAGTCCGTGGTCGGGACGGGCCCGGCAAGACCACCAGGGCGGATTGCTCCGGGGGACTATTCGGCGAGCGTTCGCAAAGACGCCACGAAGTCGCCGCGGTCCCAGATCTGGACACCGATGAGCTTGCGGACCACCTTCCCGTTCTTGTCCAGGATGTAGGTCTCCGGAAACTTGCTCGTCCCGAACGCCCGTGCCACGTTCTGGTCCGGGTCGAGCGCCATGTCGAAGTGTGCCCCGGTCTGGGACACCACCTTGCGAACCTCCTCCCAGGTACGGTCCACCGACACGCCCACGATCCAGACGTCAGCACCGGCCAACTGTTTGCGCAACCGCTCGAGCGAGGGAATCTCATCGATACATGGCGCACACCAGGAAGCCCAGAGGTTCAGGACCACCACCTTGCCCACCAGATCCTGGTTGCGCACCGTTCGCCCGTCCTCCAGACGCAAGACGAACGCCGGCGCCTGCTCGCCGATGACCGCTCCGCTTTCGGCTGCCGGTGCCTTCTCCCCAGCCTCCTTGACCGTTCCCTCCGCGGCCAGGACGAGGTTCGGCGACATGGCGCCGTGCACCAGGATACCGCACGCCCAAACGGCTCCCGCGGCGAATCCCCACCTCCAGTTCTGTCCCATTCCGTTGTTCCTCCAGCGTTCAGGGGCCGGGCCAATTGCCGGCCTGCAACCGCACCCACCCCATTCCCCCCGTCCGGTCACCCTACCCATTCCACCGCCTGTCGTCAACGGGTTCGCGGTCGTGCACAGTCCATGAAGACATCCGGGGTGTCCCATCCGGAACAATCCAGCGGGCTGCCTGTTGAACATCCACCACCATGATGGTATGCTTCCCCAGATCATCGCGTGGTGGTCGTGGCACGCGCGGCGGGTCCCGCCTTCTGGAGACGGGCTCTCGACGCGACTTCTACCAGTGGAGCGCAACGTCATGGAGCAACCCTCTCTCAACACCCGTTTCGGCAAGTATCATCCCATCCGATTCCTGACTCACTGGACGCTCGGCGAACGCTTCATCGCCATCGACACGGAGGGGGGACCCAAGGACCCTCCGGTCATCGTCGACAGGCTTTGGCCCGAGTTCCGCCACTTCGACGGCGTCTACGAAGAAGTCGAAATGATTCGCCGCTGGTGCCGCCTCAGCCATCCAGCGCTCGTGAACGTGATCGCGGTCGGGGCGGACGAGGACGGTCGGACCTACGTGGTCAGCGAGTACTTCGAGGGGTTGCCGCTCGAGACCTACATCCAGCGCCGGGAGCAGAAGGGCGACCCGATCCCGCGTCGCACGGTTCTCGAGATGGGCGTGCAGTTGGCCCAGGGACTTTCGGCATTGCACAAGGCCAGTGACGGCCCTTGGCACCTGGGACTGGTCCACGGTGGGCTCAGTCCGACCCGGGTGCTGCTCGACAACCGCGGCCGCGCCCGGTTGCTTGCCGGGTGGAGCACCGGGCTGGAGAAACGGCTTGCATGGGCGACACCGCCGCGGGCCGCCGCCTACCAGGCTCCCGAGTTGCTTTGGGGTCACGCCAACCCGGACCATCGGGTCGACCTCTACAGCCTCGGCGTGGTGCTCTATGAGGCATTGGTGGGACGATTCTGCCCTCCGGACGACCCCCTCCCCTATGTCCGCCGGGTGCTGCGGCGCGACCCAGAAGAAACTCCCGGGCTCGATGCACTGCCCGCTCCGCTCGCACACCTCCTCCGACGCCTCCTGGCCACCGACCCTGCCCAAAGACCAGGAGAAGCCGCGACCGTCGCCGAAACCTTGCGTTCGCTCATCGAAGCCGACGCCCATCCAGAAGAGGAGGCTCCGCAGCCCACACGCAGGCCGCCCGAGTTTCTCGAGGTGCCGCCCGAGCCGCCAACGCTCCGGCAACCCAGGCCCGAAGCGCCGACCGCGACCCCCGCGGCCGGGCCTGCTCCCCGGCCTACCGAGCCACCTGCTCGAGCCCCGGTTTCGGCGCCCCCTTTGCCCCAGGAAGCACCCGAGGAAGCACCCGATGTGCCGCCTGATGAACCCGAAGAGCCAGATATCAGCATCCGGCTGACCACGGTTGTGCCCGCGGCAAAGCGTCCGCGAGCGCAACGAGCAGGTGAGGAGGAACCGGGGGCAAAGCCGAAGGGCGCCGAGCTCCCGGAGCAAGCGCCAGCACCGGAAGAAGTGGCTGCCCCCGCCCGGGAGGAAACCGCCGGAGACGAAGCGGCACCACCCAAGGCTGCGACCGAATCCCTCTGGTTCGGGACCCCGGTCGCTCCGACTCCCGAAGTTCAGGAAACGCCCCAAGCCGCGGAGGAGCCGCCCGCCCAGACCCGTGCCGAAGCCGTGCACGAGCCGGAACCCGGGACCGTGTCCGGAGAAGCCCGACCGGAACCTGAGGAGGAACCGGGGGCCCTTGAAGTCGAGGAAGCTCCGGTGCAGGAAGCGGTCAAGCCAGCAGCCCCGCTTCCCACTCCGGCCTACGAAGAGGCGATGGAGGAACCGGCGCCCACGGCGGAAGCCTCTCAACGGCTGGTCACCGAGCCCGAATCCGAACCTGTGCCCACGCCCGAGCCCACGGCTGCACCGGCCGGGGAACCGGAACCGGCCGAAGAAGTGGAGGAAGAAGAGGAGCCATCGCGCCCCCTCGCCCTCCAGGAACCGCTTCCCACCAAGCCTCGAGCATTTCTGGTCTTCCGCGAGGGGTCTTCCCAGGAGTACCGGTTCCCACTCGCCGGAGACGTGGTCACCCTCGGGCGATCCAGCAACAACACCTACCAGATCCTGTCCGAAATCAAGGCGTCGCGCTACCATTGCGAGTTCCAGTACGAACAAGGGCCGGACGGGCGCGGCCGATGGCTGCTGGTGGATCGCAGGAGTACCAACGGGACCTACGTGAACGGCCGTCCCATCGACGTGTACGAACTCAAGGGAAGGGAGAAGATCAACATCGGGTTTACCACCTTCCGCTTCTTGCTTGCCGACGAGGACGGCAACCCGATCGATGCCACGCCCGAACGGCCACGGGAGGAGGTCGCCGAGGCCCCCGCCGATCTGCTCCGGGCCGCGCTCGTCATGAACGAAGGCCGTCCGAACGAATCCCGGCACGAGGTCAAGGGCGAGGTGTTCCTGATTGGTTCCGGGCCAGGAAACTCGCTTCAGATCAAGGGTCCCAAGGTTGCCCCCTGCCACTGCGAAATCCGGGTGCAGGATGGCATGTATGTCATTGAAGACCACCTGAGCGAGCACGGAACCCTCGTGAACGGATTCCTGGTGGATCAACTCGCCCTCGAAGGTGGGGAGGAGATCACGGTGGGCGATGTGACGATGCGTTTCGTCCTGTTCTGATGGTGCTCACGGCTCCAGACAGGGGCTGCCGGGGACCGGAGAGGGGACGCCTGCTCCGGTGCCCCCCGGCCCGGTATCACATGGCCGCGTAGTCCCACTCACCCTCGCTGTCGGTGGCGTAAAAGTCAAACCCGTAAAACTCCGGATAGTTGCAGTCGGCCCAGCCCGCATACTGGTAGTAGATGGTGTCCGAGAATTGCTGCGTATAGGTATCCACACAGCCGTCCGACGCCAGGTAGAACGTCTCCACCACATCGCCGTAGGTCAGATCAATGACATCCACGGAGACCGACCGCACGTCGTGGCACCCATCCCAGTCCTCGGCCCAGGCGTAGAACTCCCAGAAACACTGCTGGTAGTAACTGTCCCACCCGGCGTAGGCATCGATATAGGTCAAGGAAGGCGGCGTATTGGGGTCCGGAGCCTCCACGTAAATGCACCCGGAGCCGAGCGTCGAAAGAAACACCAGCGACGCCAGCAACCCCGCAACGACACACCTGGACGAGCACGCTTCCATGAGCCTCGTTGATTTCCTCATCTCCCATCTCCCGATTTGGAAAAGGTTGTCCCGCTTCATACCACAAGGACGTTTCACCGCCTCCATTATTCAATGTCGCCGCTCACAATCTAGCACACCGGCAACGCGCCGTCGAACCGCCACCGCACCCCCGGACTTGCCCCTGCCCGCACATTCCGCGCCCTGAACGCCACAACCAGGCGAAAACCTTCATATTGCAGATTGCCAGGAATGGTGATAGTCTCAAATCCGATCGCGATGTACCGTGCGCCGGGCATCGGACACTCGACCCTCGTATCCAAGGAGGACAGGCAGTGATGCAAATGAGAGGTCTGAGTTCTATCAGGCGGTTGTTCCCCATGCTGTGCGTGTTCATCCCCCTCTTCCTGCTCACCACCGGTATCGACGAATGCGGTGGAACCGAACAGACCGACGCGGACGGCGATGGACACTACGCTGCGCCGGAAGGCGATGATTGCGACGACACCAATCCGAACGTCAACCCTTCCGCAGAGGAAGTGTGCAACGGCATGGACGACGACTGCAACGGGCTGACCGACGAGAAACCGGACGACGACGGAGACGGCTACAGCGCGTGCAAGGGAGATTGTGACGACAACGACCCGGACGTGCATCCCAACGCGATCGATGGGTGCGACGGGAAGGACAATGATTGCGACAACATCGTGGACGAGGACGGCGACTTCGACTACGACGGGGACGGGTACACAGTGTGCGACGACTGCAACGACGGAGACGCCTATGTTTATCCTGACGCCCCGGAACTGTGCGACGGGATAGACAACGACTGTGACGGGGACATTGACGAGGGAGATGCCTGCACCTCCCCGTCCTATGATGTTCGATTCGAGGTAATCGTGCCGCCGGAAACCCCGATGGGAAGCACGGTCTACCTGGTGGGTGACCTCTCGGTCCTCGGAAGCTGGGAACCCAGTGCGGGAATTCCTCTCAACTGGGAGGGCGGCCTCATGTGGAGCACCTCGGTCATCCTCCCCTCCGACCAACTGTTCGAATACAAGTACGTGCTCGACCAGACCTGGGACCTCGTCGAGGTGGATGCCATGGGCAACGATGTGCCCAACCGGACCGGCATGGCGGAGGAATACCTGGTCATCTCGGATGAAGTGGCAGGATGGATGGGGGTTCCTCCCTACTCGGGCTTCGAGGGAGACCACCTGGTCATCAACGAGATCGACTATGACAACGCAGGAACAGACTACGATGAATTCGTCGAGGTGTACAACCCCACCTCCTCCGAGATCGACCTCACCGGGATCGCCATCGTGTTCATCAATGGAAACACGGGACTGGCCTACCGGACCGTCTACCTCGATGAGGCGGGCGTCCTTCCTCCGGGTGGGTACGTCGTGGCAGCATCGGCCACCGTGGCGGTCGACCCACAGGCCGCAGTCATCTACTTCAGTGTCGACTCCAACGCCATCCAGAACGGAACACCGGATGGTGTCGCTCTGGTGGACATGTGGACTGGAGAACTCATCGACGCTCTGTCCTACGAGGGCGACATCACGGAGGCAGTGATCGACACGGATGCAGGGCAGATGGTCTACAACCTGGTCGAGGAGCAAGTGCCTACCTTTGGCGACTCGCCATCGATCGACGGGTCCTTGTCGAGACTGCCCAACGGTCTCGACACCGACTGGTCCTACCACGACTGGATGTTCACAACCGCGGTGACACCCGGGTTCGAAAACGACTACATGCCCGTGGAGTAGCGAGCCGAGCACGACTCCCAAGGCCGCGCCTGCCGGGGATGACAGTTCGCCGACACCAGCGGCCAATCCGCACTCTCCTGCCAGACTCACTCCTGGTCGGCAAGGGCAAGAATCTGCTCGAGCCCATCCGGGACGGCCAGGTCCGGGAGGAGAAGGTCGGGAGCATGCCTCGCCAGCTCCTTCCGCGAGCAGAATCCGCTCGCCACACCCACGGCGCGCACGCCTGCACGACGGGCCGCTCGCAAGTCTCGAGGCGTGTCCCCGATCAACACCACACCGGCGCCCTGGAGCACCGGCCCCCATCGTTCAACCGCCCGGGTCCACGCCAGACGAATCAAATCGGCCCGGTCCGGGTGCTCGTCTCCGAATCCTCCCACGGAAAACCGTTGCCATAGACCGACCTGCTCGAGCTTGATTCGGGCGGTCGTCCGCGCGTTTCCGGTAACCAACCCCAGGTGGACCCCCGGAGTGGCGGACGCGCCCTCGAGCAGGGATTCGACACCAGGAAGCACCTCGAGTGGATAGCCCTGCCCAAGGACATGGCGTAACGCCTTCCCATTGACCGACCAGAGGTAGGTCAGGTCCGAAGGAACCGACATTCCGTGTCTCGCCAGGGCCCGGGACACGATTTCCAGGTCCGTGTTTCCTGCCATCCGTATCCCCTCGAGCGCCCCCTGAATCCCAAAGACCGTTGCCATGGCCTGCTCAAGCGCCACACGCCCGGCACCGGTACGGATGAGGGTTCCATCGATATCGAACAGAAGAAGTCGTATGGTCATGGTGTTGCAGTTGTCCCGTGCAGCGCCCGTGTTCCGCATGGATTCCCACGTCACTCGCCGAGCTTCTCGGGGTCGAACCTGTCGGCCGGAATTTCGATTCCGAACTCGGCGCGGATGGTCTCATGTACGGTTCGAGAGCCAGTCGTCAAGTTCGTCATGGTCATCTTGAAAGGGAACCTGATGGTCCTTGCCCCCCCGTCCTCCTCCGGTCCAGCGACAGGGATCTCCCGAACGTCCTCTGCAATGAGGCGCTTGAAAGGCTTCTCATCGTCGGCTTTCTCGAAGTAGTCGATACGGCGGATGACGTGGTCATCCTTTCCCACCCAGGCGACGATTTTCCCGTACCCGGGTCCGGCTGGCGTGGGGTAGAGTTCGAGCACCTGACAGGCGGAGCCTCCTTCCCGGGCTTCTCCCACCACCTTTCCCTGGTATTTCTCGGTGAGTTTGGCCATTGACTGGTCCTCGTAGGTGAAATCGGTACCCATGAGGCGCCGTCTCTTCATGAAGCTCCCCAGCTTGCGCGTGCGTCCGGTTTCGGGATTGTGGATCCAGATGTTGTCCCCATCGTCGGTCATCAGGATTTTCTGGCCGCGGATGTCTGCGGGTTCCATGAACTCGATGAGTTGCCTGTCGCCATCGTTGACAGCCCAGGAACGAAACACAAGGGTCCGCTCCTTTCCTTTGCTGGTTCGGATGATCTCACGCCCCTCGACATAGGCGGTATGAAAGGTCGCCGCATCCTCCACTTGGCGAAGAATGGGGGTGACCGAGTCCGGGTCCGCAGCCTGACCCGCTCCCGCACCGAGACACAATACCAACACGGCCGCCAGTATGGGGCGTGACGCAGGGGTCTGGAACGAGACTGCGCTTTCCACACCCGGGTAGGTCGAATTTCGAGCCGTCTCGAGTACCTGCTTCATGATGAGTCTCCTCCCCTGTTTGGTCTGTTCTTCCCTCCCAGGATACGGGCCTCGAACATCGTGGCCATGGCTGGAACCAGGGTGATGGACACCACGAAACACCAGCCGACACCGATTGTGAGGACCTTCCCAAGCGACTGCATCCCCCTCATGCTGAAAGCCATGAGGCTTCCGAATCCGATCATGGTCGTGAGGGACGTCATCAGCATGGCTCGTCCCACGCTGTTGGTGACCACCCGTAGGCGCCCTCGACCTTCCTGCAAGAACCGGTGAAGCCAGTGGACCCCGTCGTCGACGCCGATGCCGATGATGATCGGCAAGGCCATGGTGTTGACGTAGTGGAGTTTGTCCCCTGAAAGCCACATGACCACGAGGGTGAATGCCAGGCTGAGCAAGAGGGGAAGGAAGGCGATGGCCGCAAGCAAGGGGCGACCGAAGTCCAGGAGGAGCACAACCAGGATCACGACCACCGCAACCGCCATGGCTCGTTCCCCCTCTATCAACGTCTGCGTGTTCATCTCCAGGATGAGGTGCGGTGTGCCGGTGGCATTGGGCGCTATCCTGTCGGTCATGGCTCTGAACCGCTCCAGTTCCTCCCGTTCGTACAGATTCTTCCTCGGCATGATGTGCACCAGGAACCGGCCGGAGGTGGGATTCAGGTAGAGCGCCCGGTAGGCCTCCGGAATCATGTCCAGGGTGACCCGCTCGTCATGTGCGGTCATGGCCTCCAACTGGGCCTTCATGACCTGGCCGAAACGGGATACGTAGGCGTCGAGTCGTTGCCAGTCCACCTGGCGTCCCGAGTCAAGCCGCGCCACCAATCTCCGGAGCATTCCCGCGGACCGTTGCTCGCGCGTACCCACGATCCGCCGACACCGTTCCACCACCCCATCTTGTCCACCGGTGAAGCTCAACGCCTGAATCTCCACCAGGTTGGCCCAGAGACGGTCGAGTTGCTCGACCAGAGTCGCCCGGTTGCGCGCCACCGCCACAACACCGTCTGCGCTGCCCATACCGCCGGCAGAAACGCTGTCGAAACTTGCCGGGGCGGCTGGGTGTCCGCCTGGTCTCCCCCCATCGCCCCCTCCTCTCCCGACACGCCCCGTTCCCGAACGTTCCGCCAGCGGCAGTGGAGGAAACTTCCTTGAAACCGCCCTGCGCAGCTTCGCGATCAGTGGTCTCGCCTCCTCGTAGTCGGGTCCACTCACCCAGGCCGACACATCATCCACCGCGCCCACCATGGGCCTGGCCTCGAGCGCCTTACGGAGCCGACGGGACTCCTCGATGGTTCCCACGGTCACCATGGCGGTGGTTATCGACAGCCTGAATTTGTCCACGATCTCGTCCTGAAGTTCCACGGACCGGAGATTGGCCGGTTCCAGATTCATGAGGTTGTATTCCCACTCGAGCGACCGGGCAGCCAGTACGCCGAATCCGGTGATGACCACGGCCAGGCCCACCACCCCGTAGCGCATACGTGACGCGAAAGCAGCCACGGATCCCAGCAAATGAATTTCCGGAGCAGGTCGTACCGTGCGCCCCTTCCGTTGCCAGCGCTCGGCACGCCACGCCAGAATGGCCGGCAAGGTCCAGAACGTCGCACCAATGGTCATCAGAACACCAACGCCTGAACAAAACCCGAACTCGAAAATGGCTCGCATCTCCGAGACCATCAGGGTCAGGAACGCGATCGCGGTGGTCACGCCTCCTGTCAACACCCCCTTGCCCGTCCCCCCCAGGGAGCGTTCCAGGGCCTCACGAATACTCCTGCCTGCACCGACTTCTTCCTGAAAGCGGCTCGCCAGGTGCAACGTGAAGTCGATTCCCAATCCCAAAAGGATCACCATGATCATCGACGTGATCATGTTGAGACTGCCCAGCACCAACGCGATGATGCCCATGGTCCAGACGATGCCGAGGACAATGGGCACCAGGGCGACGAGTGGGGTCACCACGCTCCTGAAATTGTAGGAAAGCAGCACGAATATCAGGACCATCGCAGCCACTGTGATGGCCATGGTCTGGGGTCCCACCGAATCCATTTCGTCGCGGGCAATGGCCGTCACCCCGGTGCGCTCAATCCGGTACTCCGGGTGACGCGCCGCAACCGGAGCCAACAGCGCCTCAATCCTCCGATCCACCAGTGGAAGTTCTCCAGCCTCGTCGGTCGGCAGCGCCAAGCCCACCATCACCAGCGACATGGTGTCATCGAGTGAAAACATGTACGGCCGACCGATGGTCAGGTCGCGGACCACTCGTTCCACCCCGTTCGAGGGCGTCTCGCCCATCGCTGCAGCACTCAGGTCTTCCAGCAGACGTTCCACCGCACCCAAAACGCCCACAACCTCCCGCTCCTGATTCGCCACCTGATCCGAATCGCTGTACTCGGCCTCCAGATCATCGTTGAGGTGAGACAGGAACGGCACCAGGCGCGGGTCGCGAAAGATGTCCACCATCCGCTTCAGGTCCTCGGCGCGAACCAGTCGAAGTCCATGATCCCGCAACCAATCCTCGGGGAGGCGGCCGTAAATGTACCGCGCATAACGCTGCGTTCGCTTGACCTCCTCGACTGAGGCGCCCGGGGGAGACACGAGGTCACGCTCGAGAACATCGACCACCTCGTCGGTAACCCGCTCCAATTCAACCGGATCAGGACCTGTGATGGCCACCACCATGTTCCCGGGCTGCATGAACTCCTGATCGATACGGTTGAATTCCTTCACCACCGGCAGGGACTCCGGCATGAGAGCCTGCCATCGGGTATCGATCTCCAGGCGGTCGGACGCCGCCCCCAACACGACGGTCAAGACCACGGTCACCACCGCCACGGTCTTGCGCCGGTTGAGCGCCATGTTCACCAGCCATTCCAGCAGCTTCTCTCTCATGCGCCCTCCCTCCTCCCAAAACACGCCCCCGGATCGAGGTTCCCTGACAGGTCGATCAGGTGGCTCCTCGCGGCCAATTCACTCCCGGCCCACTCATTCGCCCCCTTCCGGGGGGCCCCCTCCAGGTCCGGGCCGGCACCACGGCTCACCGCGGCGAGGCGCCAATCCCTGAAATACCAACTCGGTCTGCCGCAGAATCTGCGCCTCAATCCGATCCACTTCCGGCTCCTCCGCCATCATCGCCATCATCAGCCAGGTCAACACGATCCCGTACAACACCATCGCCTGTTCGTTCGGCTCGAACTCCCCGCTCACGGCCCCCTCCTGCTGAAGATCCGCAAGCAAGCGTGAGAGCTGGGCCATCGCCTCCATGTCAAGCTGAACGAAGCGGTTCGTCATCGGACCGGGCCGCAACCGCGTCGCCAACATGGCCTCCCGGATCAGGTCCAGGGGATATCCCACCATCATCCGCACGTACAGGGACATCAACGCCTTCACCTTCTCCAGAGGGTCGAGCCCGCTATTCGATAACACCTCCTCGCCCCTTGCCAGGCCCACGGCAGTCTCGCGCTCAAACACAGCAGCCAACAAATCTGTCTTGGACTCAAAATAGTTGTATATCGTCCCCACTCCCACGTCCGCACCGGCCGCAATGTCTCTCATCGATGTGCGTGAATACCCGTCACGGAGAAACAGATCCAGGGCGACCCCGAGAATCCGTTCACGCCGCTGCTGCTTCTTCCTTTCTCTCAATCCCGGCATCTGTTCCTCAAAAAATGAACCTGGTCCAGATCTGAACTGTGATGAATTATGAACATGGTTCACTTTCGAACACGTTCACAGGTACTGTCAACTCTTTTTCATGTGCAGGAAGGTCGTTCGAGCGGACTCTGAATGAGCATCGAGAAGAATGGGCGCTCTCGAACAACGGTGCAATCGCATGTTCCTGGTGAGTTCCATGATGGGGGAGGAGGTTGCCGGAGCGAACGACCATGTTGAGAGGCCGAGCGGAGGGTCGACGGGGGGTGGGTCAAGGGCAGACTTGCCGGACTTCGACATAGTCGATGTACATATTGAGGTCAGGGATCAGGGGGTCGCAAGAGGCGTCGCAATTGCCCTCACACACACAGCAGGCGTCGTTTTCCTCGCGGAGTTTGATGATGGTGGTGTTCGAGCCTGACGTGAAGGGGACAGGGTCTGTCATTACCCAGTCGTTGACACCTGCGCCCTGGAAGGTGGCGACAGGCAAGTTGTCGATGTAGAAGCTGGCGAGCAACGTGTCCTTGCAGTTGTGAAGAATATCGGCCAGGCGGACCCGCAACTCGTACCGGCCGCCCGGAGGTGGGAAAGCCTTGTACTCGACGAAACTCCAGGCCATGCAGGTACCGCCGCACATGCCCTCGGAGCAGACCATGTCCAGGGGCGGGTCGGCCTCCTCGATGACGCACCCGTTTTCCGGTCCTGTGGGCTCGAAGCGGTATCCGGGGATACGCTCGTAGTACATGCCTTCGTCGATGTCACCATCACAATCGTCGTCGATGCTGTTGCACAGCACTTCGTCTGCCGCTGGATTGACGGCAGGGTCGCTGTCGTCGCAATCGGTTCCGTCCAGGACGTACCCCTCGGGCTGTTCGCACCGCTCGAGCGGCTGATTCTGGTCCCCGAACAGGTCGGAGTCGTTGTCCGGATAGAAAGTCGTGGTGACCCCCTCGTCCACCTCGCCGTCGCAGTCGTTGTCCCTTTGGTCGCAGACCTCCTCGGCGCCGGGATGGACTGAGAAGTCGGCGTCATCGCAATCGGAGTCGTCGACAACGTATCCGGCAGGAGGCGTGCAGCCGGGCGTCGACACGAGGGGGTCGCCGTAGCCGTCGCCATCGGCGTCCGCGTGGAAGAGGGACTGGACGCCCTCGTCGATGGACCCGTCGCAGTCGTTGTCCTTCCCGTCGCAAACCTCATCGGCGCCAGGATAGGTGATCGGGTCGCTGTCATCACAGTCGGTACGGTCTGATACGTAGCCGGCTGGCGCTGAACAGGCCAGAATGGTCAGGCTCCCGTTTCCGAACCCGTCGCCATCTGCGTCGAGGTAGAACAGGGTTTGCACCCCTTCATCCACCTGGCCGTCGCAATCGTCGTCCCGCTCGTTGCACACCTCCGGCGCACCAGGGTGAACCGCAGCGTCCCCGTCGTCGCAGTCCGTTCGATCCTCCACGAATCCCGCGGGCGCCGTGCAGGCAAGACTCATCACGTTGCTGTTCCCGAATCCGTCACCGTCCCCATCCCAGTAGAACGGCGTCTCCACTCCCTCGTCCACCTGCCCGTCGCAATCGTCGTCCCGCTCGTTGCACACCTCCGGCGCACCAGGGTGAACCGCAGCGTCCCCGTCGTCGCAGTCCGTTCCGTCCGCAACGTAGCCACCGGGGGCCGCGCACGCCTCGGTCGTCTCCGTTCCCGCTCCGTACCCGTCTCCGTCCCCGTCCAGGTAGAACGTGCTCTGCACGCCCTCGTCCACATCCCCGTCGCAGTCGTTGTCCTTCCCGTCGCAAACCTCGTCGGCCCCGGGGTAGGTGACCGCGTCGGCGTCGTCGCAATCAGAGTCGTTGGTCACATGACCGTCTGGACGGGAGCAGGCAAGGGTGGCACCCGCGGGATTCCCGTAACCGTCTCCGTCGGCGTCCTCGTAGAAGGTGCCCTGATCGACCGCGTCTTCATCCACCAGGTCGTCGCAGTCGTTGTCGATTCCGTCACAGAGTTCATCTGCACCGGGGTTGACCTCCGGGTCGAAGTCATCGCAGTCGTCGCCGTCTGCGTCGGTCCCGTTGTAGCCGTCGCCATCCACGTCGTCGTCCCGGCAATCGGGGATACCGTCCTGATCCAGGTCTGGGAACGTTTCGTCCACGGCCCCGTCACAGTTGTTATCTATCCCGTCGCACAGTTCCTCGGCGCCCGGATAGGTGAGCGGGTCGGTGTCGTCACAGTCATCGACGGCAATAAAGCCGTCGCCGTCCTTGTCGTCGTCCAGACAATCAGCGACGCCATCCGCATCCAGGTCGGAAAAGCCCTCGTCGACCTCGCCGTCGCAATCATTGTCTCGCCCGTCGCACAGTTCTTCGGCACCCGGATAGGTGAATCCCCAGGTGTCATCACAGTCATCTCCGCCCTGGGTCTCGCAGCCCTCGATCACGAGGTGTCCGTCGTGATCCTGATCGAAACCTTCGTCGATGAGGCCATCGCAATCGTTGTCCACGTGGTCGCATACTTCCTCGGCACCCGGGTGGATCTCCGGATCCAGATCGTCACAGTCGTCTCCGCCCGCTTCCTGGGCGGCATGGCCGTCCTGATCCAGGTCGGAAAGGTCGTCTCCGTCACAATCCTGGTCGATCCCGTCGTAGGGAATCTCCTCGGCGCCCGGGAAGACGGTGGGATTGCCGTCGTCGCAGTCATCGCCCCCCGCCTCCACGGCCACGAACCCGTCGCCATCGAGATCGTCGAGGTCAACTCCGTCGCAATCCTGATCCACCCCGTCGTAGGGCACCTCGTGCCCGCCTGGATGAACGTCGGGATCCAGGTCGTCGCAGTCGTCCCCGCCAGCCTCGGGGGGCGGATACCCGTCGTGGTCCTGGTCCACGAGATCGCTCCCGTCGCAGTCCTGGTCCACCCCGTCATAGGGCACTTCGCTGGCTCCGGGATGGACGTCCGGGTTCTCGTCGTCGCAGTCGTCTCCCCCTGCAACTTCGGCGACATACCCATCCCCATCCACGTCGTCCAGGTCGAACCCGTCGCAGTCTTGATCCACCCCGTCGTAAGGAACTTCCTCCTCGGGAACGCAGTCCGACAAGGGCGGGGTCGGAAAGTAGGCCGGGGTGGTGGCGCCCGGCGTGGGCGTTCCACCCGGCGTCCAGGTGACGGGCGTATCCGTGGTTGGGTTCGGTGACCAGACCGGGTCGTAGGTGGAGGAGGGAAGTTCCTCCTTCTCCTCGTCCGGCGCGTCCACACACCCGGCTCCCAGGCCCACCGCAATGACCGCGCAAGCCCACCAGATGGTCCGTTTGACTGTTCGCATCACGCCTCCGACCGGCTGACCCATCGCACGACCGCCCGTGAGATGATTCCAGCCCTTGCCAGGCACCGAAATCCCGGTCAGACTCCCGGGACTGGAGAGAAAGGTCCTGTGATCATGCTACGGGATACCCCCCTCCCGGTCAAGAGGAGATTCCACAATGCATGCCTTTCCAGGCACATGGAATCCAGCCATGTTTCCAGCCGTTGTCCAACTCATCACACAATGCACCAAACGGCATGTCCGTTAATTCAGACAAGATACTCCGAATTTGTCTGCCAGGCACACACGGGCTCATGAGCAACGGTCGAAACCCATCCGGTCGACCAGATCCGGCGCATCGATCCCGCAGGTTCACAAAAGCGGTGCTCTCCTCACGCTGCGTGTCCATGGCATTCGAATCGACTCGTGGCGCAACCTCTTGAGGGGGCCCTGTGGAAAAACGAGATGAGCGCAGTCTGGCGAACGCGGGAGCGGACCGGGCGGCAGCGGTGGAGGGACGGGCAATCGGGTCAAGGAGGGGTGGCGAAGTGATTCCTTGCTCGAGCCGGGCTCACGCGCCTTCCTGTCGAATCATGACGTCGCGGAAAGCGCGGACGATGGGCGGGTCGAACGCTTTGCCGTCGTCTTTTTCGAGGAACTCAAGGGCTTCGGCCTCGCTGAAGCGGCGGAGGGGAGAAGCGGGATTGGTGACTTCGTCCCACCATTCGGCGAGGGCGAGTATCCGCCCACCCAGGGGAATGTTGTATTCCGCGCTCTCCCCCGGGTATCCCCGCCCGTCCATGCGCTCGTGATGGGTGCGGATGAAGTCGGCGGAGGCTCTCCAGGGTTCCATGCCCTTCACGATGTCTGCACCTCGGTTCGGGTGAGCGAAGAGTGCTTCCTGAGCGGCGGGGTCCCGCCCGACCGGGTGCTGGAGTCCGATGTCGTGGAGGTGTGCGGCGAGCCCGAGCCGTTCCCTGAAGACCTCGTCCAGCCGGAGTTCCTCGGCGATGGCGAGAGACCACCGGGCGACGGTGGCGGAATGTCCCGACCAGAGAAATGCCTCGTCGACCATGTTTCCGATGAGAGCGGGAAGAACGGAGCAGGTCCGGTGCTGCTGGGTGTGTAGTCCGAGCCTTGCGAGCGCGAGCGCGCCCACGGAGCCGATGGCGACGGCGATGTCGAGGTCGCTCTTGGAGAACCGGCCGCCATCACGCCGATCGTGGAGGGTCAATGCGCCCCTCACCCCGCCGTCGGGGTCGGTCAAGGGGAGTGCGATGGCGTGCAACGTGTGGATTCCGAGGGCCTCGTCCACGAGTCTGTCGGCCTGACTGAGGGTGACGTTCCGGGCGGGTCGGCCGGCCTGAACCGCGCGCCCGGCCATACCCCGCCCGGCCTCGAGAGAGACCCGAACGTCCTGCTGCCGCGCCCCGGCCGTGCCAGCGACACGGAGTCCCCCATCCCCGGGAATCCAGACGAGCGCAGCTCGAGCCCGCACGGCACTGCGCGCGCCGGCAGCCATGCGGTCGACGACCTGCTGCTCGTCAGGCGCGCCTGCCACCTCGGTACAGGCGTTGAGGACGTGAAAGAGTGCCTGCCTGGCTTCCCGCACTGCGACCGTCACCCGTTCTGCCTCGCGGCGCGTGACGCCGTACCCAAGGATTGCGAGGAACACGGTGAGCACGAGCACAGCCATCATGCAGAAAATCAGGAGGTCGGCGCCCTGCTCCTGCAAGATAGGGAAGACGTGCACGGCGAGGAGGTAGGCGAGCACGCCAAGGGGAACGGTGGAAATCAACATATGAGTTCGCCGAGTCCGCTTGATGGATTCGATCACATCTTGTTCCCGCCGCTCCATCTGCGCTCCCGCATACTCTGTCCGCGCCAGATACCCGCTGATTCCAGTGTACCTGTCTCCACTGGTCCTGGCAATTGCTTCTTGCAGTTCCGGTGCGACCCTGGTTGCTCGAGCAGGCGGGAGGGACAAGAAGCGCCCGTCCTGGAAGGGGGGAGAGTCAATGAGGTTTTCCGGCCAGACCGTCCACGATGACTTCTGCCAGGACGCGGGCGAAGCGATTGGGAGCCATCTCGAGCCTGGCCACCTCGTCCCGGCCGCCGCCGGCCAGGAGTATGCCCATCAAGACTGTGGCGCGGTCACGCAATTCGGAGGGGGACCAGGTGTGCGGGGACGCGGCGTCGTCGATGAGGCGCACCAGGAGGTCCATGCCCACCTCGAGGGTGCGGGACCGGATACTGGTGTCGAGTTCGTCGAGGACCATGAGCAGTTCCCGGTCTCCGCCCTGGAGTCTGGAAAAAAGGGGGAGTTCGGCGGCCAGGCGCAACGTTCGTTCGACGTAGCCCCTGAGGCGTTCCCGGGGTTCCACCTCCTCGCGGAACAATGGGAGGATTTCCGCTGCATACCGGCGCCGTTCCACGTCCAAGGCGGCCATCAGCATGTCGGCTTTTGTCTTGAAGTAGAGGTAGATGGTTCCCTTGGCCACACCGGCGGCTCGAGCGACTTCCTCCACGCTGGTCTTGCGGTATCCGTGTGCCACGAACGCCTCGGTCGCGGCGGCCAGGATCCGGCTCCGCTTGTGCGCTCGAGCACCCGACGCGCGTCCTCTGGCCAGGTCGGCCTCGAAACTGCGCCGGATTTCGTCGAAATTCCATCCGGCCATGATGTCAGATGACCGTCCCCGGGGCGAGCACTCCTCCCTTGGGAATGATGATGACCCCGTCTCGAATGTAATAGTTCTCTCCGTCCGCTTCCTGCACGCCTGCCTCGTTCACCAGCCGACAATCCGCTCCAATCCGCGCGTTCTTGTCAATGATCGCCCGCTCGATCACACACCTCGGACCGATTCCGAGCGGCGGAACGCCCCGCTCGATCGCGTGGGCGCGCTGCTCCCGGGTCTCGAACGCATCGGCACCGAAAATGACCGAACGGGTGATCCGGGTCCCACTTTCGATCCGGGCCCGGACACCTATCACCGAGTGCTCGATCCGGGCCTCGCGAATCACGGTTCCATCCGCAGCAATGGCCGCGGTCATCACCGTGTTGTGGATCCGGCTGGCAGGCAGGTATCGACCATGGGTGTAGATGGGCGCCTCGGGGTGCTGAAACCGAAACGGTGGGTCCTCCCGGGTAAGGTCCATGCTCGCCTCGTAGAAGCTCCGGATGGTCCCGATGTCGCGCCAGTAGTCCGTAAACACGTAACAATAGCTCTTCGTGGACCAGAGGAGCCGCGGCAATGTGTCGCGACCCAGATCTTGATCGTCGCGTGTGTTCAACAACCGAAACAGGACCTCTTTTCGAAACAGGTAGATCCCCATGAAGGCCAGGTAGCCCTCCTCGGAGGCGCCGCCCTTCACGCCATACCGGTGCTTCTCCTCCGGCGCCAGGCGGAAACGGGCCAACACGGCGGGGTCGGTCGGTTTCCGCGCATACTCCAGCACATGCCCATCGTCGGCGAGCTTGAGCACCCGAAACTTCGCCGCCTCCTCCCGTGATACCACCGCTGCACACAGCGTGACATCCGCGCCACGCGCATCGTGCAATGCCATCACCCGGTTGAAATCGATTCGGCAAAGGTGATCGCCCGGCATGATGAGCACGTCCCGGATCGCCGGGTCGCCCAGGTAGCGAAAGCAGCGCCTGACCGAGTCGGCCGTGCCCTGGAACCAGCCCTGGTCGTCCTCGTACCCCTGCTCGGCGGCGAGGATGCTGACAAATCCTTTTGAGAAGGAATCGAATTTGTAAGTGAACGCCACATGGTTGTTCAAGGACGCCGAGTTGTACTGGGTCAGGACGAAGATGCGACGCAACCCGGAGTTGATACTGTTCGACAATGCGATGTCGATGAACCGGAACTTCCCTCCCAGGGGCACCGCCGGTTTCGAACGGTCCCGGGTGAGGGGGAAGAGCCTGGTGCCCCGTCCTCCGCCCAGGACGATGGCGACCGTCTCGTGCTGCAATCGGCCCGCACTGGGGCTGTAAGACCACGACGACATGGGGGAGACCTCGCCGTTCATCGGTTCGTCTTGAAGAGATCTTTTCCGTGGCACCGTTTGTACTTGCGTCCGCTTCCACATGGGCACGGGTCGTTCCTGCCCACCCGTGGGAAAGTGGGCGAGGGGGTGGGTTCGGGCACCAGGTCCGGTCTCAGTCGCCTGGTGACCTCTTTCACCATCTCCCGAAACAGCGCCTGCTCCTCTTCGTCTGGGATGTCGAGCTTTTTCGACATGGGGGGCTTTCTCCTTCTGCCTGGCACTCGACCTGTTGTCCGTGGTGGGCCGCGAGCGCCGAGCCTCTGGTTCCACGTTGCCTGGAGGGCTCGAGGAGCCGAGTCCGGGCGGTGGAAACGGGGCGCACGGCCAGTGGTTCAATATAGAGCGAATCTTGCCGGGAGCACAATGAGAAACGGCGGCGGTGCCCGGAAGGGAGTTGCGAGGTGGACGAGTTCCGGCTAAGAAAGTGAGGAACCGTTTGGGGGGTGCAGGAGCCGACACAGGGACGAGGGGTGATGGCGGAAAGGCGTGTTTTCGACATCGGTGCGGTCCAGGTCGACCATGGTATCGTGGGGCGGGTGGCGGAGTTGGAGGCCATTCGTGCCTGCCTGGCGGCGGGCCGCCACGTGCTTCTGGAGGGGCCGGCCGGGGTTGGGAAGACTGTTCTGGCTCTGGCCGTGGCGCGCGCACTGGGACGCCCGGTATTCCGTGTAGACGGCGACGGGCGATTCACGGAGCAGAAACTGGTCGGCCATTTCGACCCGCCGGGTGTACTTCGTGACGGCTACCGGCGGGGGGTCTTTCTCAAGGGTCCGCTGGTGGAGGCGATGGAGCGGGGCGGTGTTCTATTCATCAACGAGCTCAACCGGATGCCTGAGGGCGTTCAGAATGTGCTCCTCCCGGTCCTGGACGAAGGCCGACTGGTGGTCCCGCTACTGGATTCGGTGGTGGCACGCCCCGGGTTCGCCGTGATCGCCACGATGAATCCGCGGGAGTTCGTGGCGACGGGGCATCTGTCCGAGGCGATGCTCGACCGATTCGAGCTTGTGGTGCTCGACTACCAGTCCGAGGAGGAGGAGCGGGAGATCGTCCGACGCCGGACTCGAGGATCTGTGCCCGAGGACCTTGTGGTGGAAGCGGTTCGCATGGTGCGAGCGACCCGGGAACATCCCTCGGTGCTGCGGGGGGCTTCGGTGCGCGCAGCCATTGCGATGGTGGAGATCGCGAGGCAACTGGACCGTGACGATGCTCTGACGAGAGCGGCTGCCATCGCCTTGCCCACCCGGATTGAACTCGAGGACACGGAAGCGACAGGCAGCGAGGATCTGGTTCGAGAACTTGCGGCTGGAAAAAAAAACCGCTGAAGCGGCCCACGCAGGACCTGTCCCGCTCGGCCACGGTGGCCTACGACGATCCTCGAGACAGCACATCACCTTTCATTCCGTTGGCAGGAACCGGGCACGATGAGGGGGTCGAAGTGCCCGGCTGGGAGGCAGCCGTGTCCTATCGTCACGTGCTGGCCCGCACATCCTCGCCACGCGCGCGTCAGGCGGTGCGCGATGCCGCAGTCGCCGCCGTGCTCCGCCGGGCGATCGCCTGTGTCCGCCACGCCTCGCACCCCACCGCGGAGGCCGTGCATTCCTGGCCCGAGCGTCCGGCTGGCGAAGTGGATCTGGACGCCAGCGTGGACGCAGGCCTGCTCGAGCGACCTGAAGATCCGGAGCGGCTCCGGGTTCGAGTCCGTGAACCCCGACGAACCGACATCACCTTGATCCTGGACATGAGCCTGTCCATGACCGGAGAGAAAATCGCCATCCTGGCCGTGGCCGCCACGGTGATGGCTCTGCGGCTCCCCATGTCCGACCTGGGGGTGGTGGCGTTCGATTCCACCGCCCGGGTGCTCAAGCGGCTGGGGGATCGAGTGCCGGTAAAGACGTTCGTACAACGGGTGCTGGAAGTGCCGGCTCGAGGCTACACCCACCTGGAAGCCGGGCTGAAAGCCGGGCTACGGGAGCAGCGACGGTCGTCGAGCGCCAGCCGAGCCGGAGTTTTGCTCTCGGACGGTGTGTACAACGTGGGGTGGGATCCCACGCCGCTCGCCGCCAGGTTCCAGCGCCTACACGTGGTCCACCTGGGGGAAGAGGACCTCGATCGCGGTCTGTGCCGCCGCCTCGCCACAGTGGGACGAGGCCGGTACTACCGGGCGGCGTCCTGGGAAAGCTTGCCACGAACCACCTACACACTGGTGCGGGACATCTTCCGGTGATCGACCTGTCGACCCGATGCGGAAGCCCCGTGCCCCGGAGTCCGGCACAGGGGCCGCGAAGGGTCAGGCCTACCCGCTCGACCCAGCGTCTATCCGCGAGGGGGCCAGGCAGGATCGTGCTGGCGTCCGGGCCGAGGCAGACCCGGTGCTCCCCTGCCCCACCCCACCCCGGATGGCACCATGCGGTCCGCACCACGCGCGACGCGGGGAAAACGACACCGGGTCTCTGCCGTGCATGGCGACCTGTCTTGCCAACCCCCTCGAGTCCAACTATCATGAGTTCATGGCACGGCGATTTCCCGGGCAGTCCGCCCGGTTCCTCGCCGTACAACCACCGAACGAAACCCCGGGAGGTGATGCATGGCAGAGCACCCTGACCGCGTAACCACGGATCGACAGCCTCAGCTCGACATTCGCGATCGCATGTTGCAGCTCGACATCGGCAAGAAGCTGCTCTTGACCCTCTACCTCATCATGTTCTTCTCCCTGATAGCTTGCGGCCTGTTGCCCGCAGCACTCCTCTACCGCGCCCTCGACCCTTCCCTGAAACACCCGGTCGAGTGGGTCGGGGTCGTGCTGCTGGCGGTGCTCGTCTTTTACTACGGGTACCTGATCGGACTCCTTGTCCTCCGCATCATCATCCCCATGCCCAAGGAAGGCCTCTACCCCAACGAACCGGGGGGCAAACCTCCTCGAGAAGCCATTCTGTTCATGATCAACACGCTGCTGACCAAGCTCCGCTACAATGCACCCTTCGCCAGTGCACTGCCTGCGGTGATGGTGAAGCTGCCCCCCTTCAACCTGGCGTACCAGCGCCTGTTCGGTCCAGATACGCCCTCGACCAACCTGGGTGATACCTGCCGCCTGCTCGATCCGTACTTCATCAAGGCCGGAAGAAACGTGCAGTTTGGATTCGGCTCCACTGTGCTGGCGCACTTCTACGACAACCGCGGCTTGATGCTCAAGCGCGTGGAGATCGGCGACCACGCGGTCATCGGGGCCGAGTCGATGATCTGCCCCGGGGTCAAGATTGGACACCACGCGCTCATCGGGGTGCGCTCGGTGGTCTACCCGGACACCGAGATCGGGCCTTATGAATTCTGGCGCGGAAGCCCTGCCCGCAAGATCAAGGATCTCAAGCCCGGGGAAGTGATTCCGGAAGAGGAGTAGTCACCGGGCGCCCTCACCCTGCGGGTTGTGGAGAGGTCGGGACCGTTGCCGGCGCCTCCACGTCTTTCCGGCCCCGGGCCCATTCGCGAATGTCTTCCACGAAGGTGTAGAGTGCGGGCACGATGATCAGCACGATCACGGTGCCGAACATCACCCCGTACCCGAGACTGATGGCCATGGGGATGAGGAAGCGTGCCTGCACCGAGGGTTCGAAGATCATGGGAGCCAGGCCGAGGAATGTGGTGATGGAGGTCAGGAAGACGGGTCGCATTCGGCGCATGCCTGCCTGAACGATGGCGTCCCTGGAGGAAAGTCCCTGAGCGCGAAGGCGATTCGCGGTGTCGATCAGCACCAGGGAGTCGTTGACGACCACGCCTGTCAGGGCCACGATGCCCATGATGCTGATGAGACCCACCGCGTACCCCATCACGACGTGACCGAGGAGGGCGCCGACGATCCCGAAAGGAATGGCCGACATGACCACGATGGGCTGGATGTAGCTTTTGAACGGCACGGCGAGCATGGCGAAGATCACGAACTGGATGAGGAGGAAGTTTCGGCCCAGGCTCGAGAAGGTCTCCTTTTGCTCTCGCTGTTGTCCCACGAAGGTCACATCCAGCCCGGGGAACCGGTCCCGCAACCGGGGGAGGAATCCGGTGGTCAAGGAATCGAGGATTTCGCGAGATGACCGGGTTCCGGAAGCCAACTCGGCGGACACGTTCACGATACGTCGCCCTGACTCACGGCGGATTTTGGTGGGCGCGCGTCCGCGGTCGAAATCGGCGACGTAGTTGAGAGGGACCAGGGATCCGGCAGGGGTCCTGACCTGGAACTGCTCGAGGTCGAACTCGGAGCGGCGCTGGCGTTCTGGGAGACGGACCATGACCTTGAGTTCGTTTCTACCGCGCTGCTCCCGCAACGCCTCGGCGCCGAAGAAGGCGGACCGGAGTTGGCGGGCGATGTCGTTCCCGGTGAGGCCCAGGGTGCGCGCGTTGGGCAGGAGGTGAAAATCGAGCTGGGGTTTTCCGGCTGCGAAGCTGTTGTCGATGTTGGTCAAGCCCGGGTAGCTTCTCAGTTCACCGGCGAGCGCTTCGGAAGCCTGCTCGAGCACGCCCATGTCGGTGTGAGAGAGTTGTACGTCGACGGCGGCCCCGGCGCCCGGTCCGTAGGATGCACCGAAGACCAGGGAGATCAGACCGGGCATTTCGGGGACCTCCTCTTCCCACATTTCGGCGAACGCCTGGGAGGAAACCGGACGTTGGTCGGTGGGCACGAGGTCCAACTCGATGGTGACCAGGTGGCTTCCGATCTCACCGGCCGACCAGTGCCCCTCCCCTCCCTCGCCCAGCCGCGTGAACATGCCGCGAACGATCCGTTTGCCTCCGGCGCGCTCGATCGCACGGTTCGCCGCCGCTTCCAAGGCGCGTCGGGCCTCGTTGGTGCGGGCGATGGGGGTCCCGTATGGGAACCGGGCCGTCACCGTGACCTGGTCGCCTTCCAGCTTGGGGAAGAATCGGAACGGGAGGTGCCCGCTCGCCACCAGCCCGACCACGGCGACGAGCAGGGAGATGGCGGCAGCCATGGTCATCACCCGATGGCGGATGAGGACCCGGGCGAGCGGTACATAGTAATCCACGGTCATGGTGCGGAACGCCCTGGTCACGGGCAGTCTCACCCGGTCGAACCATGCGCTGAGCCGTCCGCCGGTGCGGACCCGGCCGTGACCGAGGTGGGCGGGAAGCACGAGGAACGATTCTGCAAGGGAGACGCCGAGGACGAAAATGACCACGAGGGGGATGAAGCGGAAGATTTTTCCCATGACGCCCGGCACCATCAACATGGGGGAAAAAGCGACCATGGATGTGAGCACGGAGAAGACCACGGGGACGACCATTTCTCGAGCGCCGAGCACGGCGGCCTTGAGGCGGGGCACGCCGGCCTGGATTTTCTCGTAGACGTTTTCTCCGACCACGATCGCATCGTCGACCACCATGCCGAGGGTGATGATCAGGGCGAACAGCGTGATCATGTTGATGGAGAGGTCGCCCCAGGACATCAACAGGAACGCCCCCATGAAAGATGCGGGAATGCCGAGAGCCACCCAGAAAGCGACGCGCGCCTCGAGGAAGATGGCGAGCACGATCACCACGAGGATCAGTCCGTAGAGGGCGTTGCTCACCAGCAGGTCGATGCGGGCCTGGAGAATCGTGGAGCGGTCTCCCCACACCGCGACGTTGACCGTGTCCGGCAACGATGCCTCGAGCTTCCTGGCATAAGCGCGCACGGCCGTGGCGACCTGGGTCGGCGTTTCCTTCCCTACCCGGTAGGCGGTGAGCCGAACCGCGGGTTTTCCGTTGTAGAACGAGGCCTGATCCGTGTCCGCATACCCGTCCCGAATCGTGGCCACGTCTCCCAGGCGCACCTCGGCCCCGTTTCGGGTGCTCTTGATGATGATGTCCGCAAACTCGGGGCCCTGCCGTCGCCGATCCGCCAGCCGGACCAACAGATGTCCGCTGTCGGTCTCAATTGTTCCCCCCGGCAATTCCAACGAGGCCGCCCGAATCTGCCGAGCGATCTCCTCCAGGGTCAACCCCAGGCTCTCCAACGTCTCACGCGGCACCTCGACGCTCACCTCGAGCGGCGGTACCCCGGTCAATTCCACCTGGGTGATATCCGGAGACCGGAGCAGTCCATTCCTCGCCTCCTCGGCGATGGCGTGGAGCGTGCGCAGATCCTGGTCCCCGGAAATGATGAGCGAAATCACCTCCCGTTTCCGGGTGGCCAGGGATACCACGGGCTTCTCCGCCTCCTCCGGAAACGTCACGATCCGGTCCACCGCACTCTTGACGTCGGCAAGAACCTGATCCGGATTGGCGCCGAGCAGCAACTCCACGTTGACCACACCGGCCCCTTCCTGGGCCGTGGCGGTCACACGCTTGACGCCGTCCACGCCACGAACCGCCTCCTCCACGGCCAGCACGATCCCCTGCTCCACGTCCTCGGGACTCGCACCCGGATAGGCCACCCGAACCGTCACCATGTCCAGATCGAATTCGGGAAACACCTCCTGCTTGAGCTGGAACAGGGCGACCAACCCACCGCCCAGGACGACCAACATGAGCAGGTTGGCCGCCACACTGTTGTGCGCCATCCAGCCAATCACGCCTCGAGACAGACCGCGTTCCGAACCACCCCCATCCACGGCTCCGCTTCCGGCACGCTCTGAACCCTCTCGGTTCCTCTTTCCCTCCGACATCACCACCCCCTCACCCGTTGCCGGTCCCGGCAGGCATGGACTGAATCCGAACCGGCATCCCCTCCACAGGCAACGCCAGTGGCGTCGTCACCACCCGCTCACCCGCCTCGAGCCCGCCGCTCACGAACACGCTCTCTTCCCCGCGCCAGGCAATCGATACCTTCCGCCGGGTGAGTTTGCCCTCCGCATCCACCAGCCACACACAGTCACCGTCCACCACGGCACGGCGGGGCACTTCCGCCACCTGGTCCATGGTCCGCCCCACGATCTCCACCTGGACGAACGCGCCCGGCAGGATGGGCACGCCACCCGCCGCCTGCTCCAGCGGATCCTCGATGGCGACCAGAAGCTGCGCCGTGCGGGTCTGTGGATCCAGTTGCGCGCCCAGGCCGATCACCCGACCCTCCACGGTCACTCGAGTCCCTTCGTCCAGATCCTGTGTCACCAGGGCACGGGACCCCTCGGTGCCGTTCATCCCCGGTACGTCCAGCAAGGCCAGACGCTCCACAGGAACCGAGACCATCACCCAAAACTCCCTGGTCCCAATCAGCGTCGCCACCGGACCGCCCGGACCCACCACCTGACCCACTTCAAGATTCTCCGAAACCACCATCGCGTCGAACGGAGCACGCAACCACGTGCGCTCCAGGTTGAGCTTCGCACGCTCCAGCCCACTCCGTGCGGCCTCCAGTTTCCGCTTCGCGGTTTCCAGATGCGGCTTCCGGAGTGCCAGAGGCGGCGCATCCCCCACATCCTCGTCGCCCAACAAACGCCACTCCCGCTCCGCTATCGACTGGCGCCCCGTCTCCAACTCCAGCTCCAGCTCCGCCTGCCGAACCCGACTCCGCTCGGACCGGATCGCAAGCCGGTAGTCCCGCGGATCAATCCGCGCCAGGACCTCCCCCTCGACAAACCGACCTCCAGGTCGAAGCTTCTTCGACTGCTTCACTATCCGCCCACTCACCTGGGGCACCACCGACACCTGGCGCGCAGCCTGAACCACCCCAGAGGCCTGTACCCGGGCGTCCGCCGGTCCAGGCTCCACCCGAACCACCCGGACCAAGGGAGGCTCCGCCTCGCTCTCCGTGCGCTCGGCTCGAGGCCTCGTGGCCATGAACCCGGCCGCGATCAGAACCCCGACCAGAAGAATCAACAACGGGAGAAGAACCTGTCGCAATCGTTTCATTCCGTCCCCTCTCGATCATTCGCGCTCAACGCCGTCACCCAGGGACCGCCCAAGGCCGTGTGAAGCTGAATCCGCGCCCCCAAAAGCTGCCGGTGCGTCTGCAGTGCGTTCAACTCCGCCTGCTGCAACGCATTCGTCGCCGTCAACACGGACTGGTAACTTGCAACACCTGCAATGTATCGGGAACGCGACTCGTCAAGGGCAAGGGTCGCCGCTTCCACCTGGGTCCGAAACGCCTCCAACTGGGCTCGCAACTCCGACTCCTGCGCCAGCGCGGTCTCCACCTCCTGGACCGCACGCAAAAACGCCTGGTACAGCGCATGATACGCTGTCCGCTCGGCGGCTCGAGCTTCCCGGATCGCGGCCACCTGGGCGCCGCCGGTAAACAGCGGGACCGAGACGTTCGCACCAACGCCCCAGTACCACTGGTCGTTGAATTCATCCATGTACAGCGCCTGATTGCCTGCCTGTCCAGACACCGCCAAGGTGGGAAGGAACGTGCGACGGGCACTCCGAACCCGGGCCGAGGCGGCCTCGTATCGGGACAGCGCAGCCCGAAGGTCCGGCCTGTTGCGCAACAGATCCTCGGGACGCCCCACCCGCGGGGCAGTCCCCAGGTCGGGCAGGTGATCCACTACCTGGAATTGCGCCGACGAAGGATCTCGACCCACCAGCACCGCCAGTTGCTGCTCCGCCAGCCGAACCTGGACTCGAGCCGCTGGAAGGAAAGTCGAAGTCGCTGCAAGCTGCTGCCGTTGCTGCAACACGTCCAGACCCGTGGCTTCCCCTTGCCGAAACCTCAGTTCGGTTACCTCCAGCAACGACTCATTCGACGCGATCTGCCGCTCCACGATCGTTACGCGCTCCCGGGCCGCCACCAGGTCATAGTAGGCGTTGGCCAGACGAGACGCCAACGCCAAAGCCTGCGCCTCCATGTCTCCAGCCGCGGCCGCTTCTTCCAGCAGACTGGCACGACGCTGCAGAATCTGCCGTCCCCACAGGTCCAGTTGCCAACGCGCACCGACCGTGGCCGTGGTCGACGTGTAGGTGGCAGGCGCGTCCGGCGACGAGAAAAACCCTCCCCCCCCAAACATGAATCCCAATGAATCGGTCGGGGCAAGGTTCGCAGTCCCGTCCAGGGTGATGGACGGCACCAACGCCGACGTGGCTCGCTGAACCCCGGCCCGGGCACGCTCGACCCTCGCCCACGCCGCCCGAAGATCATGGTTGCCGGTCACCCCTTCCTCGAGCAACGACGACAGCCCCTCATCCCCCTCATCCCCCCACCACGGCTCGCTCCCCACCGGGTCCGAATCCCCGCCACTGAAACGATCCGTCGGCAGGTCGAAAGGCACCTCCCCGCTCCCTCCCAGGGCCACCCCCCATCGGGCCGCACACAGCCCCAACAGGACAAGCCCCAACCACCCTGCACGCCCCCAGCTCACTCTGAAAATCCCTCCCAAGGACAACACGCCTCGACGATACACGTCGCTCTCCTCACGTCCCCGTCGGGGCAATCCCGGCCCACAACGTTTCCACAATCCGCCTGGCGTACGCCCGCGGACTCTCTGCAAACAACGCCTTTCCACCCAGATGTCGTATGAACGCCCTCAGTTGAAGCGCCGCAAAAAACGCCGTCGCTGCCGCCTCCGTGTCACACGGCCCTAAGCGCCCCCGCGCCTCCGCTCGCTCAAACCACTCCACCAGCATCCGCTGCGCACGGATGGGCGGCGCATCATCATCCTGCACATGCGCCCGCTCAAGCCCCAGACCCGCAGAACGCAACACGGCAATACACGGAACCAGTCGATCCAGAAACTCCAGAACCTCCGCCCCGATCTCCACCAGTTGCTCCCGAATATCCCGATCATCCGGCCCCGCAGAAACCCGTTCCTCCCACGGCAACCCCCCATCCGGCGCCAGCGCCGCCAACATCAACTCTTCTTTGGTCCCAAATCGCTTGAACAACGCCGCCTGAGATACTCCCAGTCGCTCCGCAATCACCGTCGTCGATACCCCCGGCCCGAACTCCAGAAAACATGCACGGGCCACTTCCAAAATCTTCCTGTCCGATACCTGCCTGGGCCGGCCCATCGTTCGCCTCATAAGTTAGTGATTGATTACTTATTAACATGGCCTCCAGGGAAGTCAAACACTTTTTTCCAACCAGATCTTGCGGACCACTGAGCCCTCTCGTGAGCAGACCCAACTCATTCTCGACCACGAAAAGAAGGGGGCAACCGTGCGAGGAGGTGCGTGCCCCTCCGAGGTGGTCCAGAGCCTGGACCGGCCCGTGTGACCGTTCCTCGGAATTGCGATGGTGCGCGGCAGTCCCGGATTTCGAGCTGGACCAGGGGAAAGCGTGGCAGATCGAATTCATTCTCGAGAGTTGGGAATGGCGCGCAGGTATGCAAAGCGCGCGCCACAACGAGTATTCCAGAAAATGAACCGTCCGTCACGCGTCGCGCGCGAATACCCCTCGTTTGCTGACCAGCTCATCAGAGCCGCAGACGCCACGGTCCTCCTCATCGCTGAAGGCGCCAACCGGTTCTCCTCCGGCTCCAAACGGTACCAGTCCGCTCCTCCCTTTCGGAGGGGGCCATCGGAACCCCGGCCCCCTCCGCGGCCCGCTCAATCCGACCCCCCCACCGCCGGGGGGCCACACGCCTCTCGAAGCGGGCTTCACACGCGGTCCAAGGCTCCCTCGACCTGTTCGAGATCGTCACTTGGGACGCCTTCCTATCCGTTCCGGCGCCTGTTTCGATGGGTCAAAGCGCTGGCTCACGCTTCGCGCAAACACCGCCTCTCGGCGGCAGGCCTCCGGCGGGGCAGCCATCCGCCTACGCCGCCGAAAACGGCTCACGCCTGCTTTCACTTCCCCACACCTTGACTATATCCTCCAACCAGCCTATCTTGTGGTCATACCTTGTGGTTTCCTGTGCCCGGCCGTGCTCACAACAGGAGCCGGCCTTCCCTGAGTCTTCCTGATTCCGAGGCTTCCGGTGAAGATCCGTATCGCCAACCCCATCTATGACGCAGCCTTCAAGTACCTCATGAACGACCCGGAGACCGCCAGGCTGTTCATCTCCAGGCTCATCGACGCCGAGGTCCTCGAACTCGAGTTCGCCGCCACCGAGCACCAGACCAAGCTCAAGGC
>CAYQMG010000171.1:0-19729 GCA_964418585.1 uncultured Gammaproteobacteria bacterium
CCCGGGGCCAACCGTCTTTTCCGCCGTGGCTCGCGCCTCGAGGTACCTGGCGAACCGATGGATACTCGGAGCCTCGAACAGGGCAGCAACGCTCTCCCCAAGTCCCAGTACCTCGTTGACCCGGTTGACGATTCCGACCGCAGTGATCGAGTCTCCGCCCAGATCGTAGAGGGTGGCATGGATGTCCAGTTCCTCGTACCCGAGCACCTCGGCCCACTGCTCTCCGACAAGACGCTCGAGGTCAGTGTAGCGACCATCCGGTCGGCCAGTGAGTCGAATCGAACCCTGGCTGGGCATTCCCCGCTTCTCGTGCCGGCCATGGTTGCGCCCTCTTGCCGGAAGGAAGAGGGTGGAACGCACACGATCGGCAAGCAGTTCCAGGAGACCGGCGCCTGCTGCTCCCCACGCCGCCGGATTGACCCGACCTGGACACACGTGGGACACCCCCATGCCCAGGATACGCTCAAATGCGGCAACACCTTCGCGCGTGGTAAGGCCCAAGAAAAGCCCGTCCACCTCCACGCCGTGCCGAACCGCCATCCCCACTTCGCGCCACGCAGGCCATGCGATGGAAACCGTGGGACCCGCCTCCAAGCACCGATGATCCGCGTAGGCGTCCAGAAATGCATTGGCAGCTGCGTAGTCCGTCTGTCCTGCTGCTCCAAGCAGGCCGCTCAAGGCGGAGCAGAGAACGAAAAAGCGCGGATGATCGCCTCGAGTCAGCAGGTCGAGCGCCCGGGTGCCCTCGACCTTGGGCCTCAGCACCTCTCGAAACACCCGGAGACTCTTCAGCGCCAGCGCGCCCTCGCCTGCCACTCCGGCACAATGAACCACCCCGTCGATGGAACCGTGCTTCCCCCGCACGTCCGCCAGAACTTTCGACAGGGCAGCCACGTCTGCCACATCCACGGCGTAAGAAAGAACGTTGCACCCCGCTGCCCTGATCTCGAGCACAGTTCGAACCGCCTGACGCCGTTCCTCTCCAGGGTCGGGAGAACGGTCGCCGCCCGCACTCCCCTGGGATGACTGGACCCTGCCTCCCTCTGTTTCCGCCCCGTCCGCCCCGACATGTAGAGGTCTCCGGCCCAGGAGAACGAGCGTTCCGACACCCAACTCAGCCAGTCGCCGAGCCAGGACCAGGCCCATGCCGGATGTGCCGCCCGAAATCAATACAGTGGCTCCGGACAGGGCCGGCATGCGCTCCTCGGTGAGGTCCAACCTGTCGAATCGCTCCTCGAACCAACGACCGCCACGCCAGGCCAGAACAGGCGCCACCGAGCCGGCCCCGAGTTCCGCGGCAAGTGCGTCTCCCGGTACAGATTCGGCGAAGTCGAGACAGAGCGTCTGCACTCCGGGATACTCCAATCTGAAAGAGCGTGCGAACCCGAACAGGGCAGCTCCGTCCGGGTTGAGCGCCTGCTCTTCGCCCGTGACCCGGTACACCTGCTGAGCGGCAAAGCACAGGACTCGCCCACCCATGCCCCCCGGGGCGGTTTCCAGGGTCCGCACAAGCTGAAAGGCGATGTTGATCGCGTCCGGCGGTTCCCCATGCTCCGCTGAAGCGTGTCCGACCTCCTCTCCTGCCGAGCCTTGCACCACACGTTCGCCGGCCACGAGCACCTGAAGAACCATGCTCGGGGTACCTGTGGTCTGGAACAGGGTCTCGAAATCTTCTCTCGAGTCCCGGACAACGAACCGGTCCATACTCATTCGCTCGTACCGGCTGCCTGGCATTGCCCAGGTGACCTGATTGCCTGCCTCCGTGAGCGCCTGAACGACCGACCGAGTCACCAGCCGGTCTGACCCCACCACCAGGATGTGCCGGTTCTCAGGAGGCCCGGGCGGCAACCCGGCACGAGGCGCCCACGTCCTGGCGAAGTATTCCAGATCTGTCGAAGGTTGCACTCGAACGCGCTTGAAAGTCACGCCTTCCAACGACGCAACCACCTCGCCTTCCTCGGCGATGAGTTGAACGTCGAACGACCGTGTTTCCTCCTGAGGTTCTGCGCCAGGCACGACGTGGCAGAACACGCTCCGGGGCAGATCGCGAAATACGCGAACGGCCCGACAGGTCACAGGAAGGAACCACCCATCCTCCCGCTCGAGAGGGAAGCTGATGGCCACGTCGAGCAGAGGTGGGTAGAGCCGGAACGCGGAGAGTTCCTCCTCAAACTCCGACGAAACCGACAGGTGGGCCGCGGACTCCTTTGCTCCGGTCACACGCCAATCGAGCAGATCCCACCGGTCACTCACCACCACCAGATTCGAGTGCACCCTCGTGCGCTCACGATCCTTTTCCGATTCCTGCTGAAGCCTGCTCACCAGAGCCTCGGCCGCAAAAACAGGTCCCCGGTCACTCCCTCGAACCGTGGCCTCGGCATGAGTCGCCCACTCATGCGACCCATGACGTCCAAGCAAGGATACCTCGAGGTGCTTCCTGCGCCGGGAAACAACAACCTGGATGTGGACATCCTCGTCCTCTACGAACTCCACAGGCTGCACCAGGACCAAATCCTCGACCTCTACCGTTTGACCGGGGAAGTAGTGTGTCCCGACCTGGAGGAACAGATCCATGACAGCGGTCCCCACCAGAAGGAACCGGTCGGCAACCCGGTGCTCCCGGAACAGCCAGTGGCGGTCGGGCCGACACTTCGATTCCCACACATCAAAATCCCTGGACCGGACAGCACAGCGCTGGAGAAGGATCCCAAGCCCCCCCTCCCCGACGGCCCCCGACATCGCCCCCCTCGATTCAACGCCTGAAGTGGTTGACCCCCTGTCCGGCCAGGCTCGAACCCGCTCGAAAGGAACTGGCGGCAACGCAACCCTCGACCCCTCACTCTCCTCGAACAACAGGTCCCAATTCGGATCTGCTCCAGCCACGTAAAGAGTTGCGAGGTCCGCCAGGTCACGTCCTTCTCGTTTCTCCCGCCACGCTGCGATCAGGTGCTCGGCCTGGACGGTTGCCAGCTTGCTTTCCCGCTCCTTTCCCGGCGTGCCGTTCGATGAGTGGCCCCCCGCGACCTGTGGTGCGTGTGCGACCGCACGAACGCCGACGCGGAGCGTTGTCCCTGGAGGCGGTTCTGCACCTCGAGCATGCGCGCTCAATGCCTCTGCGATCTCGCTCGAGCTTCTTCCCACCACGGCCAGCCGCCACGGAAAATGGGAACGGCAACAGGCTGCGGTGAAACAGGCATCATGAAGGTCCACCCCGCCTGTGTCGAGGGCGGCGGCGGTGGCTTTCGCAAGCGTTCGGAGTGCCGTTCGGGACCGTGCCGAGAGGAGGAAGAGTTCGAGTGACCGGGCCTGAGGTTCTCGCGTCGCGGTCGCCTCGTATCCTTTCAGCACGAGATGGCAGTTGGTGCCGCTGAGTCCGAATGAACTCACCCCACAAATGGGAGGTCCATCCTCCCCATTCCATGCCCGTACTTCGTCGTTCACATACACCGGGGAATTTTCGAATGCGATCTCCCGGTTGGGAGATCGAAAATGTGCAAGGGGCGGCAGAACCCGGTGCTCGAGAGCCAGAAGACACTTGAGGAACCCCGCCGCCCCGGCCGCGGTATCGAGGTGCCCCAGGTTCGCCTTGATCGATCCCACGGCACAGAACTGACGGCGCTGTGTGTACCGCCCAAAGGCCAGTCCCAATGCCTCGATCTCCACCGGGTCACCGAGCCTGGTCCCGGTGCCGTGGGCCTCGATGTACGATATGCGCTCGGGGTCCACGCCCGCATCCTCCCAGGCTGAAGCAATCACATCTGCCTGTGCTCGAGCGTTTGGTGCGGTCAAGCCGATCCCCTGCCCGTCCTGATTGACCGCGGTTCCCAGAATCACGGCCCGGATTCGATCCCTGTCCTGCTCAGCATCCTGCAGTCGCTTGAGAACGAACACGAAAACGCCCTCTCCGCCGCCGGTTCCGTCGCTCGAGTCGTCAAAAGTCCTGGTCCTGCCATCCGAGGAGCCGATTTCGCTCAACACGCCGGTCTCGATCGGCAGCAGATCCACCTTGCAGGCACCGACAACAGCCATCCTGCACTCCCCTCTTCTCAGGGACTGCGCTGCAAGGTGCAAGGCCACCAGAGACGAGGAGCAAGCCGTGTCCACGCACAAGGCTGGACCTTTCAGATCGAACAGGTGGGCGAGACGGCCGGCGAGCATACTGGGCAAATTGCCCGGTACCAGCCGCGTCCCTTCCCGGGGGGCCACGCGGGCGAGCAAGTCCTGGTACCGCCAGTATCCCGGACTGTGCCCGATGAACACACCCACATGACTTCCCCGTATTCGGGCCACTCCGTGGCCAGCGTTTTCCAGGGCCTCGAATGCTGTTTCCAGCAGGAGACGCTGCGTGGGGTCCATCAACACCGCCTCCCTCGGAGGGATCCGAAACAGGGCGTGGTCGAAGCGGTCAATCTCCTCGAGATATGCCAGCTCCCGGAAACGCCCCGGATCCAGATCCACGCCGAGCGCCTGTGCAGCATCGAGCAGGTCCCGGCGCCGACGTTCCGGCAAAGGGCGAATGAAATCCTCACCCCGACACAGGCGCTTCCAGAAAGCTTCGGGGTCGGCCGTGTCGGCCACGCGGAAAGCGTATCCAATCACAGCCACCGCATCCGAGTCCTCTCTTTTTCCGGGGTGGGGGTGCGACAGGATTTCCGGGACCGCCCCTGGTCCGGGCTCCTCCCCTGCTTGAAGGTGTTGCACCAGACCGCGCACCGTGGGATGGAGGAAAATATCCACTGGGCGAAGTGTCCCGGGAAAAAGCCTGGACAGCTCACGATGGAGCCTGATGAGCCGCATGGAGTTGCCGCCCGCATCAAAAAACCCATCATCCACCCCCACATGCGGGTTGTCCAGAACGTCGCGCCATAGCTCCAACACCTGGGATTCCAGCTCATCTCGAGGCGCCGAAAACTCGGTGCCCGTACCCAGGAGCCGCCCGGCATGCTCAAGCGCCTCGCGGTCGAGTTTCCCGTTTGATGTCACAGGAATCCGGTCCACGGCATAAAAGGCCGAGGGAATCATGAACCCGGGCAAGGTCCGTCCCAAGGCGACACGGAGACCACGGGTCGACCACTCCTCCGACATGACCAGGTAGGCCACCAGCTCTCCCGCTCCCTCCGAGGAGACCCGGGACAACACCACGGCGTCCATGACCCCGTCAAGGTTTCGAAGCGCAGCTTCCACCTCGCCACGCTCTACCCGGTACCCTCTCACCTGGACCTGCTCGTCCTTTCGTCCCACGTACTCGAGTTCACCGGCACCGTTCCACCTGGCCAGGTCCCCTGAACGATAAACCCGCCCCATGCGCCCGGGCCCCGGACCAAAACGCTCTGCGGTCAACTCGGGCCGATGGAGATAGCCTCGAGCCACCCCGCACCCGCCCACGACCAATTCCCCCACCACCCCGGGGGGCAGCGGCATCCCTGCGGCGTCCACCACTTCGGCCGTGACGCCCGAAATCGGGCGTCCGATCGAAGGACTGTCGTGCTCGATTTCCTGTTCGCCAATCTCCCGGGCGGTCACGTGCACCGTGGTCTCCGTGATCCCGTACATGTTCACCAGCCGAACACCGGGAAAATGTTCATGAAATCGTGCAAGGCGCGAGGGGAGCAATGCCTCCCCTCCAAAGATGATCCAACGGAGCGCCACCTCGTCCGGTGACCGGTTTTCGATCACTCTGGCAATGGTCTGGAACACCGATGGTGTCTGATTCAGCACGGTGACCCGGTGACGCAACAGCAATTCCACGTAGGCCTCCGGGTCCACGGTGAGCGCATCAGGCACGATGACCAGTTTCCCACCAGTGCTCAAGGCGCCGAACATCTCCCACACGGAGAAATCGAAGGCGAGGTTGTGGAACATCGTCCACACATCGTCCGGCCCAAAGTCGAACATTCCTCTCTCAATATCGAACAGGTGGGGGAGATTTCGGTGCTCAACCATGACCCCCTTGGGATTCCCTGTCGTGCCCGAGGTGTAAATTACATAAGCCAGGTCGGTGGGAACGGGACGCCCGGTCAGCGGCGCGGAAGACATGGCAGACACCTCGTCGCTGCTCACCGACACAAAAGGTAGTTCGAATCCGGCCCGCGGCCCCAGGCGCTCCCCGGTCAAGATGAGCTGCGCCCCGCTGTCTTCCAACATGAAACGAATTCGTGCCTCGGGGTAACCCGGGTCGATGGGAAGATAGGCGGCCCCTGCTTTCCAGGCGCCCAGCACGGCCACCACCGATTCCACCGATCGCCCGGTCAACACCGCCACCAGATCCTGTTTTCCCACCCCGCGAGTACTCAGCGCTCGTGCGATTCGGTTGGACCACTTATCGACCTCCTCCCAGTTCAGTACCCGCTCACCGTCGACCACTGCCACCCGAGCGGGCGTGTCTGACCAGGCGGTCTCGAGTCGATCGAGCAAGGTCTCTCCAGGGCCGACATCATTTTCCTCCCACGCCACGGTCCGGATGACCCGGAAATCCCGGTCTGGCACGGTCCACGACACCGAACCCACCGCACAATCGGGGTCACGAGACATGGTCTCGAGAACCTGCTCGAAACAGCGACCCAGGGCTCCAGCATACGATTCATCGAACAGGTCCGTGTCGAACTCCACGTGCCAACCCTGCGGATCTTCCTCTTCCACCGTCAGGGTGAGGTCAAACTTCGACACGCCCGCTGACACCGGAACCGGGGCAATCCGGAGACCGCGCTGATCGAGGGCGAGCCGCTCGGTGCGCTGCAAGACGAACACGAAATCGAACAACGGATTCCTTCCCGGATCTCGAGGCGGCGCGAGGTCCTCCACCAACTGCTCAAACGGGTATTCCTGATTGGCCAGGGCGTCGAGTACCTGCTTCCGGACGTGCTCGATCACGGTGCGAAACGTTTTGGTTTGGGACACCTGAAGTCGGACAGGCAGCATGTTGACGAACATGCCCACCACTCCGAGCAGGTCCGGGTGGGTCCTCCCCTGCACCGGCGTTCCGATCACCAGATCCTCGCACCCCGCAATCCGCGAAAGAACCACGGCAAACGCACTGAGCATGACCGTAAATGGCGTCGTACCGAGTGAAAAGGCGAGGTTTCGAACGCCGCCGACGAGAGAATCGGAGAGAGAACCTGAGACCACGCCCCCCACGAATCGCTTGACTCGCGGCCGCGCACCGGGAATCGGCAGCTCGAGCAACGGAATACCGTCGGCAAAGCGTCCGCGCCAATAGGCACCTTGGCGATCCAGCGCCTCCTCCTCCATCCGGGCCGCCTGCCACACGGCATAGTCCCGGTAGCGCAGCGCCGGCACCCGAACCTTCTGGCCCAGGTAGCCGGCAACGAATTCTCGCAACAGAATTTCCACGGAACGCCCGTCGCACGCAATGTGGTGTACGTCGATCAGGACGAGGTGGCGGTTCATGGCCCGGGAGAGGATGCCACATCGAATCAGGGGGGGACGGCCGAGATCGAATGGGCGAACGAACGCCCTGGCCACGTCCTCATCAGAACGTTCCGTCTCCCCCAGGTCCTCCACCTCGACCGCCACGTTATCAAGAATCCGCTGAACCGGTCCCTGCTCAGCAGGCTCGAACGCAGTGCGCAGGCTCTCATGACGAGCCACCAGGTCGTTCAGCACGCGGGCAACCCGTTCGCGGTCCAGGGGGCCTTCCACCAGGAAAGCAGCCGGGAGATTGTAGACCGTACTCTCCTCCCCGACGAACCGGTGCAGGAAGTAGAGCCGCCGTTGTTGCGGTGTGGTCGGGTAATGCGCCTGTTCCGGAGCCCTGGGAATGGGTGGAACATCTGTCCGCGACGCGACCGCCACATGCTGCGCCAGCGATCGCACGGTGGCGCCCGGCAGGGCCTCGAGGGGCACGTCTGCCCCGAAACGATACCGGAGGCGGGAGAGCAATTCCACCATCTCGAGGGACCGGCCGCCCAACTCGAGGAACGTGTGGTTCGTACCCACTTCTGAAGGGGGTAGTCCCAACACCTCGGCCCAAAGGGAAACCAGGGAGGCCTCGAGCGGGTTTTCCGGGAGCGTACACGAAGGTCGGATCGAGCGGGGATCGGGCAAAGCCTGCATGTCCACCTTGCCATTGGGCGACAATGGGAGTTCCTCCAACTGCACGATGTGGCGGGGAATCATCGGGGCTGGGACCAACGCTCTCAACCTGCCCTGAACCTCCGCCGGATCCAGGGACATGTCCGCCACCACATAAGCACAAAGACCCGCCTCCTCTCCTTTTTCCGAATACGGAACCACCACCGCGTGCTCCACCCCCGGCAATGCCAACAGCGCCGCTTCAACCTCCCCGGGTTCGACCCGAACACCGTCCACCTGGACCTGCTGATCGATGCGCCCCACGAACTCGAGCACCCCATCGCTCCGCCACCGGCCGAGGTCCCCCGTGCGATACATCCTTTCTCCCGGCGCCAGGGGATCCTCCATGAATCGCCTCCGGGTCTCCTCGGGTCGGCCCAGATAACCTCGCCCCACGCCCGCTCCGCTCACGCATATCTCTCCAGGTACACCGGGAGGCTGAAGGCGGCGCGTTCGCGGATCGAGCACACGCACCGCAACGTGATCGATACAGCGTCCAATCGGGATCGGCTCTTCCCCTTCCTGCAGCCGATGCCAGGTGCTCACCACCGTCGCCTCGGCCGGACCGTACAGGTTCACCACCGTACAACCGAGGTTCCGGTAACGTTTCAGACGCGCACCTCCGGTCATGATGAGGCGCATATGCCGGGGCACGGCCAGATCGGGGGCCGCCACCAACCGCTCAAACACCGGGGTCGACAGAAACATCATGGTCAACTGGTGCGCTCGAGCGTAAGCCATGGTTCGTGCCAGGCTCATCCGGGTCTCGTTGTCGAGCACGTGCAGCACAGCGCCGGAAGCCAGGGTGACGTGGATTTCGTGCACCGAGGCGTCGAAAGCAAAACCGGCGTGTTTGCCCAGCCGGTCCGAAGGCCCCATGTGGAACGTGCGCAGGTGCCACCGGCACAGGTTGGCAAGCGACCCGTGTTCCAGCACGATCCCCTTGGGCACCCCGGTGGTTCCGGAAGTGTAGATGACATAGGCCGCCTGGTTCCCCGATACCCGGATTCCCGGCCCGCGCGCGCGACTTCTCCTGTTCGGCCCTTCCTCGAGTTGCTGGAATTCCAGCACCTGGCCGGAAAACCGGGGGGGGACCACGTCCGGACCTGCCAGAAGCCAACGAACCCCGGCATCCTCCAGGATACGGGCATTCCGTTCCTCAGGGTGGGCTGGATCGAGGGGGAGATAGGCTGCTCCGGCCTTGTGCACTGCCACCACTCCCACCACCATCTCGACAGAGGGGTGCGTCAGAATCCCCACCACCGACTCGAGGGTGACGCCGGCCTCCAATAGCCGGCCTGCCAGCCTGTCGGCCCGCTCGTTCAGCTCCTCATAGGAAATCGTGATGTCTCGATACACCACCGCCGGTGCTGCCGGCCGCCGTGCCACCTGCGTCTCAAACATGGCCGGCACCGTCTCGAGTCCCGATCGGCACGAACTCGGCCTCGAGAATGCCACCTGGCATGCCACCTCATCAGGGGAAAGAATCTCCACATCCCCACATGCAGTCTCCGGACGTTCCACGAGCACCCGATAGAACTGCTCCAGGTACCGGGCAAAGGCAGCCGCAGCAGGCTCATCGAATCGGGAAGCCGCACATGCGAGGCGAATGGTGATGAGGTCATCCCCGGCTTCGAAGCCAACGTCCACATCTGGAAAATGAGAGGTTTCAGCAGAAGGACCGTGCAGGCCGACCAGGCGAACAAGACAACCAATGGGGCTCAGGGACAGGGATTCGGACCGACCAAACAGCTCGGGCGGAACGCCTGCCTGGTGCTTGACCGGACCGGCCACCGCGGATTTCCACCGGGCGAGGCCCTCTCGCAGCGATTCCGCCATCCGGAAATCGAACCGAAGCGGGAGCAGAAGGCCCTTCACCCGGCGGATCTCCTCACCTGCCGAATCGGAAAAAGGGGGACACGCAATCCCGACGCGCGTTGCACCGGCATACTTGCCCATCAACCAGGCCGTCCCAAAGGAAAGAACCACGAAAAGGCCCTTCCTGGAGCCTCGAGCCACGCGATGGAGGCGCCCGGAAAGTTCTCGAGGCAAGTTGTGTTCGGCCCGGACTCGACCCGGCACCTCGCCAGGATCTGACACCCCGCTCGACCGAAGCTCCGCCGGCCCCGACACGTCGCGCTCCTCCCAGGTCGAACGCTCGTGCGCAGGAATCCGCGTGTACCCAGGCCATTCCGAGAGATAATCCTCCCAGAAACCTCGTCCTCCTCCCATCTGCTCGCTCCATCCCCCCATCATCAACCTCCAGGCTCGGTATTGCTGTTCCCGACCCCGGACTTCCGCTCACAGATCAAATGTCAAATCCGACAGGTCCGGCCCGGAAGAATCCTCGACTTCGTCGGCCGAGGCGAGTGCACCAAGCTGGATCGATGGGTCACGCCCAACTTCGGACAGCACCCGTTGGTAGGCAGCCACGAACCGTGCAATCGTGTCTTCCAGATACAATGCCTTCCGGTATTCCACCCAGCCGGTCAGTCCAGGCACCGTTTCAACGAGTTCCACCGTCAAGTCGAACCTGGCTGTGCCCGGATCAAAGTCCACCGGCACCAGTTCCAGGTCTCCACTTCGGATGGGGTGAGGAGGCTGATTCTGCAACACGAAGAGGGTCGAGATCGGGGTTTCCATCCCCGCTCCTCTGGCGGCTCTCCAGCGCCTGACCACCTCCTCGTAGGGATAGTCCTGATTGGCCAGCACCTGCCGAACCACCTCCGAGGTTTCCTGCAAGAAATCCTTGAACCCAAGCTCCATGCGGGGCTTCAGCGTGACTACCACGGTATTGACGAACAGACCAACAGTGCGTTCGAACCGGGCGTCGGTGCGACCCGACACGGGTACACCGACCGCCACCACCTGATCGCGGGCGTACCGAGCGAGCACAACGGCATAGGCGGCCAGGAGCAGGGAGAACAGGGTAGTTCCGGCCCGCCTGGTGATGTGACGAAGCTGCTCAACCTCTTCTCGTGGCACGTCGAAGCGGTATCGACGGCCCGCACCTGGGTCGAATGTTTTCTCGACCGGGTCGTGCGGCAACGAAACGCCTGTGATGTGGGCCTCGAGCGCAGTTTTCCAGTAGCGTTCCTGCGTCGAGTACCGTCGACCTGCTTCCTCGCTCTGTTGCCAGGTCACATGGTCGCGGTAAGAAGCACGCACCAGTGGGAGTTCCACCCCGGCATAGAGGGCAGCGAGGTCCTCGAGCAATACCGCCACGGAGGCGCCGTCTGCCAGGATGTGGTGCACGTCGAAGAAGACGTGGGTGTGGTCTGCCGGCCCCTCGATCACAGCCACGCGAAAAAGAGGAGGAGTGTCCAGACGGAAAGGCCTGAGCAAAGATCGCGCCACCTGTGCCACTGCGTCTTCGCCCTGAACCGTCTCGATGGTGGTGGACAAGGTGGGCAACACCTGCTGGACGATGCGACCTTCTCTTTCCACGAAGCACGTCCTGAGCGCCTCGTGACGGGCGACCAGGGCGTCCAGTGATTTCTGAAATCGCGGCCGGTCCAGGGTTCCCTGCAACCGGTAGAGCACCGGGATGTTGTAGGCGACCGAGTCGGGGTTCATGCGATACAGCGCATACATTCTCCTTTGTTGAGATGAGAGGGGGGCTGTGACCGGCTCCGTGGTCGGGTGGGACGCGGCGGCGGGTGCCGCAGGCTCCCCTGCCGAAGCAGCCTGCCGCTCGGCCACGAGCGCGGCAGCCGCCTTCAAGGTTCTGCATGCCAGCACGTCGGTCATCTCGAGGTGGATTCCGAAACGTTCGCGAATCCGGTTCAGTATCCGAAGCGCCTGGATGGAGTCTCCACCCAGGTCGTAGAAATCCGCTTCCACGTCCAGTTCCTCGTATCCGAGCGATTCACCCCAGATTGCGGCGAGCACTCGTTCCGTGTCGGTGTATTCGTCCCCGGACCGCCCGACCAGGCGAACCGGCCGGGCCGGCCGCCGATCCGCCTTCGGGCCGACCGGGACGGGCCGGCCGTGTTGTCGCCGTGCCAGTTGCCTGGCAATGGCCGGAGCGAGGTTCAGCGGTTGACGCTCGATCATTCGGATCCGTTCGTCGTCGTAGTTGAGCCGCCCTGCGAGCACGTGGGTCAGCCCATGGTCCAGAGCGGTCTGCAAGGCCTGGAGAGCCTCCGAGGGGTCCAGCGCCTTGAAAATCGTGTCCACTGCAACACCGGTGTCCGCGGCCATGCCCACCTCTTTCCAGGCGACCCAGTCGATGGCGAGGGCGCGTTTTCCCGCGGCGGCAAGGCGATGGGCCAGGGCGTCGAGGTAGGTATTTGCCGCTGCGTAGTCCACCTGCCCCACAGCGGGGAAAAGGGAAGCGACCGAGGAAAAGAGGACGAAGAAATCGAGGTCGTCTTCTCGAGTGAGCGATTCCAGGAGCCAACCGCCTCGTGTTTTTGGGAAGACCACCTGTTCAAACGATGGTTCTGTCTTCTGCACCAGCAGGTGGGCAGAAGGGACTCCGGCACAGTGCACCACGCCCCGGATACGGCCATACCGCGCGCGCAAGTTCTCCAGAACCTGCGCCATCGCCTCCGGGTCCGCGGTGTCGGCCACCGGAAACGAGAGGTGACTCCCGAGCGCCAACACCCGGGAAAGGCTGCGTACCCTGGCAACCAGGCGTGGATCGTTTCCGGCCGCAATGATTCGGGGCCACTGCTGGGGGTCGACCATACCGTGCCGACTCAGGAGTGCAAGATTGACCCGGTGCTGCTCCGCCAGGTGGCGTGCGACCTCCACACCAAGTCCCCCGGTCCCCCCGGTGATAAGGTAAACGCCGTCCTCCTCGAGACGCAAAGGTCGGCCCCGCCCCGGTTCCAGTACCACAGGCCGAAACTCCTGGACGAACCGTTGACCCCCGGTCAGCGTCCTCCATACCGCCTTGTCCTCAGTCTGGATCTCCTCAACCACTCGCTCGACACCCACCGCCCCCACCAGGTCGATCGCCCGGCAGTCCCAGGTTTCCTCTTCTCGAGCCAGGGCCCGCGTCATGCCCGCCAGCGCAGCCTTGCTCGGTACCGGCGCCTTTCCTCCCACCCCAGACGCCCCATCGGTGAGTACCGCGAGCGTCACTGCGCCTCGAGCCGCACGCCCGACCGCCCGGGCAAGATGAAACAGACTGCGCACGCCCCAGCGCTCCAGTTCCAGGTGCTCGGCCCAGTTCCTCTCAGGTGGCAGGTCCAGTACCTGACAATGCACGATGTGACTCACCGCGGCGAACCAGGGCCGGGACACCAGACTCGCGGCGTGGTCGGCCGTCTCCACCGTGTACCGGTGCACTCTGACGCCTCGCACGCCCAGTGCCTGCGCCACCTCATCCACGATCCCCGCTTGGCCAGGCCGGGCCACGAGCAACACATCCTGGACCGATTCCGGCTCCCGGTCCCTCGAGGCTTCCGACCACGCGGCCTCGTAAAGCACGGTCCGACGCTGCTGCCACGCGTCGAGCATGTCTTCGGGCGGCTCATACCAGCAACGCGACCGCTCCCCGGGGTACGGCGGCAAGGAAACGCGCCGAACTTCCCGTCCGTCGTACAGTCGCCTCCAGTCGACCTCCTCCCCGGACACGTAGCGCCGACACAGTGCCGCCAGGTCTTTCGGCCAGTCCCCGGCACCCGCCTCTCCACTTCCCAAACCGTCCCCGTCCACGCCTCCGACAAACACCCCCCGGGCGACATCGGTTTGCACTCCCTCCTCGAGACATCGAGCCAGCTTGTGCTCCAGTTCTTCCAGACTCCGGGCCAAGACCGCCACTCGAGACCGGTAGTGCCCCCGACCCGTATTGGCGGTAAAGCAGACATCCTCGAGACGCAGCGTGCGGTTCCTACGGAAATGGTCCCGGTAGCGCACCAGAAAGGCCCGCAGGCGTCCCCCGTCGAGTCCGGACACAGTGAACACCTCCACAGCCTCTTTCCGGGAAGGACGAATCGTTTCTCGAGGCGCTTCCCCGAGCACCAGGTGGCAATTCGTGCCGCTCATGCCGAATGCGCTGATACCACACCGGCGACGCCGCGTGCCTCGAGGCCATGGGCGGAGTTCGAGGTTCGGGTAGACCGGGCTATCCGCCAGGTCCACGGTGCGGTTGGGGGTCTCAAACCGAATCATGGGCGGGATGGCTTCGTGCTCCAGGCTCAAGCACGCCTTGACCAGACTGGCAATCCCTGATCCCTCGAACAGGTGATTGAGGTTCCCTTTCAAGGACGTGATCGCACAAAACTGCCGTCGATTGCTCAGCCGTCTCACCGCCGTTGTGATCCCGGCTACTTCCACGGGGTCACCTATCCGGGTTCCGGTGCCATGCGCCTCGATCCAGTCCAGGTCCTCAGGACCGATCCCCGCGTCCTCCCAGGCACGGACCAGGGTGTCGGCCTGGGCGTCCGGGTCCGGAGCCGTGATACCTGCAGAGCGCCCGTCCTGGCCCACCGCGCTCCCCTCGATCACTGCATAGATGTGGTCTCCATCTCGCCGGGCCTGATGGTAGGACTTCAGAAGCACGACACCCACCCCCTCCCCTACCCCGGTGCCACTCGCGCCGTCGTCGAACGGTCGCGTGTAACCGTCCTCTGATTCGATACCAACCTTGACGTCTGTATCCAGCGGCAGGAGATTGAGCTTGACACCACCAGCCAGTGCGAAGGTGCACTCCTTGCGACGAAGGGAAAGGCAAGCGAGGTGGACTGCAACGAGGGAGGAAGAGCAGGCGGTATCGAGACACACGGCCGGGCCGTGGAGGTCCAAAAAATAGGAGATGCGGGCTGGCAAAATGGGAGGAAGGTTGGCCTGAAGTACGAGGGGAGCCAGGCTCCGGTCCAACTGCAACAGGATGTCCTTGTAGTTACAGGCCCGGAAATCGGGGGCAAACCCCACGAAGACCCCCGTGCGGGAGCCAGCGAGAGCCTCCCCCCCGTACCCTGCATCCTCCATGGCGGCCACAGCGCACTCGAGGAAAAGGCGATGAGCAGGATCCATCAATGCGGCTTCCCTGGGGGAGAGTTTGAACCGCCGATAGTCGAACCGGTCGATTGTTTCGAGATAGGCCCCGGGCACGTAGTCGAGTTTCAGGTCTCTGAACGAGTTGAACAATTCGAAAAACGGCTCCACATCCGCCCGCCTCGACTCTGGAAATGGACCCACCGGATCCCAGCCGTCCCGCAGGCACGACCAGAACCGCTCCTTGTCCGGAGCACCTGGGTATCGACAGGCCACTCCGATCACCGCGACCCGGTGCCCCTCTCGAGCCGCCACCCGCGAGGATGAGGGCGTTGCACCCGGTGGGGATACAGGTTCCATCAACTCCTTCAGATTCATCGGTCAATCCATTCGGCAAAGAACGTCTCGAGTCCTGTTTCCCGGACCAGCGCTTCGACACGGTCTCGAGCTTCTTCTTCCGGCACGCGCTTCGTGGCCAGAACGGTTTCCAGAATGGTCCGGGCACGCCGCGCATGGGCGGGCAGAATCGGATGGTCGTCCTCGACAATCGCACGGTAGAGAGCCCGGAGTTCCCGCAATGGTTCAACCACGCCCTCTTGATAGGCGTCGTCGTCCTGGTTCCGATTCGGCACCGACACGGCAACCCCTATGGCTCGCTTCAAGAACGAAAAATGCGAAGAATAAAGCTGCTGCTCCAGTGCGCGACGACTCTCTCGAGTCGCCAGGCTGTGGGCCCCGACCACCACCGAATGGCGACGCACAAGGTCCGCCAGAATCTTCCGGGGCCCCACGTCCACGGCCACGTCCACAGGCCATGCCTCGAGCGCCTGCACCGTGTCCCACCACTGGACCGGGGCCACGACCTGGCGCGCAAGACGCTCGACCCAGCCCTCCGCATCCTGATGTGCCCGGGCATCCACGCTCGAGACTACAGGAACGCGGGGCGTTGCCCAGGACACGTCACGGAGGCTCTGTTCCAGCGGGCCGACACAGGGGGCCATGAGTGGGGAGTGGAAGGCACCGCCCACATCCAGGGCCACCACGCGGGCGCCCTCGGCTTCCAGCCGCTCCGAAACGCGCGACACGGCGCTGCGATGGCCTGAAATCACTACCTGGTCCGGGGCGTTGTGGTTCGCACACACCACCACCTCCCCGTGCGCCCCCCTGTCGCAAGCCTGAGCCACCGCCGCCATGGGCAGACCTTGAACAGCCGCCATGGTCCCGCGCCGCTCCGGGTCGGCCTGCTCCATCAACTCGCCACGACGACGCACCAGCAGCAAGGCATCCTCGAATGACAGCGCCCCAGCGAATGCAAGTGCGGTATACTCCCCCAGGCTGTGCCCGGCCACCACGACCGGTTCGATCTCATACTGCGCGGCATACACAGTTGCATGGGCGTAGCCGACCACCAGCAAGGCGGGCTGGGCGTTGGACGGACGTGCCAGTTCCTCGGCCGTTGCGTCGAAGCAGAGGCCGGCCAGGTCCATGCCCAGAACCTCCCCACCCCGCTTGAACAAACTTCGTACCGGCTCAAAGGCATCGTGGACCGACCGACCCATCCCGGGCACCTGGGCGCCCTGTCCGGGAAACAACATCGCCACCCGTGTCATGCTGTTTCCTCCTTCACTCCGGAACCGCCCCCTGTTCTCGTTGCTGCTGGGCCTGCTCTCCTGCGCTCCCTGCCACCCTGTCCAGCGCCAGCGCCAGTGACTCGGACAGCCTCCGGGCCACCTCTCGGGCCACCCGCCGGGAACGATACTCGAGGACGAATTGCAGGCGGTCCTCCCGCTCCTGTACGCCGAGCACGACATCGTAACAACTCGCCGCTTCCGGCCAAGGAGCAGTGCCCGGTGCGCGCAAGATCAGCACCGAAACCATGTCTTCGGGCACTTCGAACGCGACCGGCGTGACCCGACCCGGGTCCACCACCAGCACCCGGTTTGTATCTCGACGCAGGTCAACGACATGAGAGAGAAACGATTCAAACGGGGCGTCTGCGGGGACGGGAATGGTGACACAGGCGATGTCGGGTCCACGGGTATCCCAGGTCTGAAGGGGGACCTCGTCCACCTCTCCAAGCTGGGCAAGCACTCCGGCGACGACCGCCATCACCACGTCCTCGAGGCTCCCGCCCACACGCTCAGCCACTCGAGCGAGCCCCTGGGCAGCCACCGGAGACAGTTCCCATTCGAACGCGGCTCCCGATACCTCTCCTGCCGACGCAATCCGGGAAGCACCGGGGACCCGGGTGTGCAAGATGAGTCCGACCCGCCCCCGGCGTGCAAACCCACTGTCAATGAAGGCCGCCAGCTTTTCCACAGACCGGTACACGAACAGGTCCGCGACCCCGATCTTGCCCGGCCACAACCGGTCCAACTCTGCCTGAAGCCGGGCAAGCAACACCGAGTCCACGCCCTGATCCAAAAAAGAAGCCGTGGACTCGAGAGGCATACCGCCGGATACCCGCTCCCACAGGGACCGAAGCAGCGCGACCGTGCCATCGCCGTCCCCCTCCCGGAACGTCCCTTCCACCTCCGAACCCGGCGCGCTCCCACGCGCTTCCACCTTGCCTGTGACCTTCCCACGGGTGAACCAGCGGGCGACACGGCCACGTTGCAGTTTCCCACTCGTCGTTCGTGGCAATCGCCCGACACTGGCGACGGCATCCACGTCGAGTCCGATGGTCTGAACCAGCCGGGCTCGAGCCCGTTCCAGGAGCGCTTCCAGCGCTTCGACAGGCAGATCGCTTTCCACGAAAAGTACCACCCGGTCTGCCATCCGCTCCCACGAGAAGACGCCGGCCACGCAGTAGCGACCGGGCGGCAGTCCCATCACCGGTTCCAGAAGCCGCTCCAGGTCCGCAGGATAGTGATTGCGCCCATTCAGGCAGATCACTTCCTTTTCTCGACCCGTCAAAAACAGACCGCCCTCGAGACGAAAACCGATGTCCCCGGTTTCCAGCCATCCTTCCGCGTCGGTGATGGGCTCCTCCTTTCCTGGTCCTCGATAGTACCCCCTGGCCACGTTCCGCCCACGTACCTGAACCCGCCCGACCTCTCCTTCCCCCACTTCCTTTCCAGTCCAGGACACCACGCGACAACAGCACCCTTCAATGGGACGGCCCAGATCCACCAGCTCCACCGCTCCGCGCTCATCCCCGCTCGCCTCCCGCACGATACGCCCCGGGGCGAGTGTCGACCGCTCGAACGCCCGGGTTCGCAGCGACGCATTCGGAGGCCCGAAAGTCACTGCCAACGTGGCCTCGGACAGTCCATACCCGGGGACAATGACCCGGGACGACAATCCATGAGGCGCCAACGCACCCAGGAACGCACGACACACCTTCGGCGAGATCGGCTCGGCCCCGTTGAACAACACCCGCACCCTGGACAGATCCCAACTCCGACCGTCCGCTCCCCTCAGTGCCTGCAAAACCATTCGAAGCCCGAAATCAGGAGAGCCTGTCACCGTGGCTCCGTAGCGCGACAGCCGGTCCAGCCAGGACAAAGGGTCCCGCACAAAAACTCGAGGCGCCATCAGGCAGTGGTCAGCCCGCTGGTAAACCGGGGTGAGATGAAGCCCGATGAGGCCCATGTCATGGGTGAGAGGCAACCAGCTCAACGCCGAATCATCCGGACCCGCCCGAATCGCTCGAGCCATCGCCTGCACCGTGGTCACCAGGTTCGCGTGCGTGAGCACCACGCCCTTGGGGTCGCCGGTAGACCCTGAAGAAAACTGGATGAACGCGACATCCTCCGGTGTCGGATCCCACGGAACACCGTCGGCTTCCTCCTCAAGCGTCTCCTCGACGAACAGCACTCGATCCTGGAATGAGGAAAAAATGGGAGCCAGTACATCCCCCCCAACTCTCTGAAGCCGGGCCAGCGCAGATCGAGTCGTGAGTACCAGGGTATTGTGCAACCGCTGAAGCACCCCGACCAGTTTCTGGAGATAACCCATATTCGCCGCTGGGGTCACAGGAACCGGTGGCATGCCCCCCAACACGCCGGCCCAGAACCCCACCAGGAAGTGCTCGAGTTCCGGGACCTGAAGCACGAGTTCTGTTCCCCGTGCCACGCCCCGAGCCTGCAACCTGCCCAGAAACCGTTGCGCCCGCCCCAGGAGCCGGCCCAACCCAAGTACCTGGTCAGGCCCTTCCTCCTCCACCAGCACGAGGCGAGGGCCGTCTCGCCCCTCATACGACATCAACAACTCGACGAGCGTACGTGGTTCAAACGCCTGATCCTGTCCCAACATGGGTCTCCTTGTACCCCTGGAAACGAAGGGAACCATCCATGCATGCCAAGGATGGCAACATGCTATGTCAACCTTGACACAGTATATGCATCACGGTTTCGACATGCTAGCACAACCACGCCCGCTGCCATCCTCCCCGATTCATCCAGCAGTCCGTTCAGGTATTCATTCCAGACAAGGAGAGGCGACGACCAGGCGCAAAGGCGTTTTCAGAAAGCGCTGACGGGCGTGTCATCCGGACGCTTCACGCCCCCCGGCCGGACGACCTGACGCGACGGGACCAGAGCAGGTAAATGGGCCATCCTGCGCCGACCGTGATGAGGGCTGCCGAGGATTCGAATGGGCGGTTCACGAAGGCCACGACCATCAAGGCGAAACTGGTCACGAGATAGAAGGTGGGGACGACCGGGAAACCGGAGACCAGGGCGGCCTG
>CAYQMG010000172.1:0-24849 GCA_964418585.1 uncultured Gammaproteobacteria bacterium
TACTGTAATTGTTCCGCGGAGAGCGGCTGAACTGAAACCCGCGAACGCGACGCTGGACACGGTGCCTCCACCACTGGGGCTCGTGGAAGGGATGACATAATGGATACAGGAAGAATCTCTCGCGCGGCACACCGCCGACCCTGGGCCGTCACGACCCGGGCATTGCTCCTGGCAGGACTCGTGGCGCTCGGACACCCGGTCGTGGCCCGGGAAGCCCTCGACGCCGGTGGGGCGACTGCGCCACTTGCAGCGGTCCAGCAGCTCGCCGCTGCCTTTCAGGTGGTCTGCACCGGACCGGAGGATGGAGCGGATCGGCAGGTGGAGGCCGAGGTCTCGGTGCTAGCAACGGACCTGGCGCCTCTCCTCTCCCCGGACCTGCCGGACGAGGTCAAGCTCGAATACGCGCGCCTGGTCCAGGCGCGGGCCGTGCTCGAGCAGGCCCAGGCCCATCAGGCGGAACAGGATTCCCTGCTCGAGGCGATTGCCCTGGCTTCGCCCGAACGCATGCCGGAGATGATTGCGGTGCTTGGAGAGCGCCTGGAGGAAGTCGCCGTGCTTCGAGCCACCCGGGCCTCCATCGCCCGGCTGAGTGTCCAGCACGGCAGGCGCGCCCTGGCGCTTCGGCCTCCTGCTGGAGACAGGCGGCTCGAGGATGCCGTTGCAGACGCCGTGTTGGCCGAGTTCGAGGCTGTTCGTGCCCGCGGGGTGGATTGCAGCAAGTCGTCCCTGTACGAGTTTTTCCACACGCGGTCCCTGGTGGTTGCGACCCGGGATGAGGGGACCTTGGTGCACCATCGGGACCTCTTGGACCTCATGGGCAGGCAGCAATTGCTCGCTCGAGCATGGGAGGGCTGCATGGGAAGCGGAGGGGCGGGTGATTGTTCCGGAGGCTCCACGGTGCACGATGTGGTGAACCTGTACCAGGCCGTGAAGGACATGCACGCCCGGGCCGTCGAGGTGTTGGGCGAAGCCGTGGCCTTGCTTGCGAACAGTCTCCAGACCGTGGACTCGCTGGTTGCGTATGGAAAAGCCCTGGAGGCGGACCACCCGGACCATGCGGTGGCGGTCGTGTTCGACGCACCGGGGTTCGAGGCGTCTGGGGAGAACGCCGCCCATGCGGAGGGCGAGGCGTCCTCGGCGGGTGTTTCCTCTGTGGTGGCCCAGGTCCGACCTGCGGACCTGTCGGCCGGGTCGGTTTCCCGGGAGCCGGATCCGGTCGAGACCCGGCAGGAGCCTGCGCCACGCGAACCCGTCGCCGGCGTGGGGGAAAAAGAAGAACCGGTGGCCGCGGTCGACTCGGCGGATCAAGAGGCCGCCAGGGATTCGAGCCTGCCGGCCCACCCTGCCGCGGGGCGGTCTCGAGGCGTGGAGATGGCGCGGTCCGAGGTGGATCTGGCCACAGCCAGGCGCAAGGCAGAGATCATTCGTCAGGTGAACCTGCAGGCGGACATGCTGCGGCAGCCGGGGGCTGGAGGAGGGGGAGGTATCGAGCCGCTGGCGCTGGCCAACAACCTCCTGTACCGGAGCAAGCGGGTCTATCAGCTTGCAGACATGCTCGCAGTGGGCGAGCAGGACGGGGAAGTGTACGAGTGCACCATCGCGGACGACACCATTCACATTGCCTACCGGACCCGGAACGGAGACCTGGCCGCGATGCAGGTGGTCGTTTCCGAGCGTTATCTCGGGCGGGTGGTCATGACGTGGACACTATCGTTGGAGCGGAAGAACGATCGGAACTTTCGGATCGGCGCCGAGTTTGGCGGGAAGAAAGCCGCCCTGGTGGTGGAAAACGGGAAGGTCGTGGACGATCCCAACCACTACGAGTTGTTGGTATTGATGAATCGGCTGTGTGCGATTGCCTACATGGAACCCGGTCCCGGCGGTGTGAAGACCGCATCCAGGTGACTGCGCACGGGTCCGGCCCGGTCCATCAGTACACGTCCGTGAGGTCGCCGGTGTAGACCAGGCTGATGGATACGGCGTCCTTGCCGTCCACGGTGACATCGCCCAGGCCGTTCACGAACGTTTCCACGTCGTGCTGCATCTCCTCCACCATGTCGTCGGGCATGAGGCCGAGGATGCCCACCATGCCCATCACCTTGTCCACCGTGTCCACGATGGCCTGAACCGGGATTGCACCCCCCAGGATGGCGTCGTTGAGGCCTCGATCCGGCTGATAGGACTGCACGTCCCGGCAACTCATCAGTTTGAAGTCGGTGGTGAGCGCCTGGCTTCCGTTGGACACCAGGGGAATGGAGAGGGTCACATTGCCGCCGGACACGTCCACCTCGCCGGTATCCTGATCATATCCCCCGGCGAACGGATCGCCCAGGGGAGGACCCAGGGTGGAGTAGCCACCCCCCACCGGCGTGGACGTGAAGAAAGTCAGCTCCACTTCGGTCTCCCCGGTCGAGGCAAGGACCTGCACCCAGTGCTCTTTCTGCAGCATGGTGGCCAGCCCTTCGTTGAACGTGTCCACATTCAGCGCCGACTTGAGCGCCGCCTGCGCCGCGGTCTTGACCGCAAGCGACGCTTCCGGTGGGACCAGCCCCGCGTCCACCAGTTCGTCGAGAAGGGCGTCGATGAGGCCGACCATGAAGTGAACGGTCTCGTTCAACGCCGACTCGAGCCCGTAGTCCGGTTTCCCGTCGCCGTCGATGTCCACCGCGTCGCTCTTCCTGGTCGCCACCGTCATGGAGGTGATGTGGTAGGCGGCGTCGATCGAAATGGGCGTGGGAGGTGGGGTTGGTGTGGGGGTCGGTTCCGGGGTGGGTGTCAAGGTCCTGGTGGGTTCGACATCTTGAGGTTCCGAGCACCCAACCGTGGCCAGCAGACCCGATATCACGATCAGAAAAAGGCTCAACCGTCTCATCTCCGCCTCCGCCTCTCGATGGGTCGCATGCCACTCCGCGCCTGCCCGAACCGGTGAACGCCGCGACCCCTCGCGTTCGGTTTCCATCATAGCAAGGCCGGTGCCCATCTTCAACCGCGGAATGTCGTTGCGGTTCGGGGAACGGGGGAAGCCCGACGGCGCGGCGGTGTTCTTGTCCCGGGAGCCTGCGGACCTGGATGCCGGTGTGGCGGCCGCTGCCTCGAGGGCTCGTCTCGTGCTTACGGGCGTCCAGCGGTGGGTAAGGGAGCTTCCATGGGAGGGGAGGGGGCGCAACCGTCGGAGAAAGGGGGGCGGCTGCTGCCGGATCTGGCACGTTTGAGTGGAGAGGGGTCAAATAGCTTGCCGGTCGTGCAGGAATGGGGCATATGAAGAGACAATGACATTTGTGGTCAACGAGAGATACATCTTGCGGCGCACCCTTGGGGGCGGAGGGATGGGCCGGGTGTTCCTTGCCGAGGACATCCGGCGCAAGGGGCACTACCTTGCGCTGAAGACTGCGGTGGATACGCCGGCCGGTGGGGAGGGGAGGGGACACCTGGCGCGGGAGTATCTCACGTTGGCCGAACTGGCCCATCCGAACCTGGTCCAGGTCCACGATTTCGGGTACGTGCGGCACACCGACGGGGTTCCGATCCCGGGTGCTCCAGAGGGGGTCCTGGAACCGGGCAGTCCGTTTTTTACCCGGGAGCTGGTCGTGGGATCGCCCTTGCTTCGTGTCGCGGCCGGACTGCCCATGGCCACTCGAGTGGTGCTGATGCTTCAGCTCGCAGAAACGCTGGGGTATCTCCACCGTCAGGGTTTGCTGCACCAGGATTTCAAGCCGGACAACATACTGGTGACGGACAGCCATGTGGCTGGTCGAGACCTGCGGGTGAAGGTACTGGATTTTGGCCTGGCCGTGCCCCGGGAGCAGGCGGCGGGTGCGGTGGGACACGTGCGGTACCTGGCCCCCGAACTGAGCATGGGCGGCCGGCCGGACGAGCGTTCAGAGATGTACGCACTCGGCCTGGTCTACTATGAAATGCTGGCCGGCGCCCCTCCGTTTTCGGCCGACACCGCTGCAGGCCTGGCCCGGGCTCACCTGGAAAAGGCGCCTCCCCCGCTGCCGGACAGCGTGCCCCCTCCGGTCGCCCGGGTGGTGGCACGCCTTCTGGAAAAGACCCCGGACGCCCGCCCCACGGCCACGGAAATCATGGCCGAACTCGAGAGCGTGGTCGGGGGGCAGTCTCGAGCGCGAATGTGGGGAACGCTGGGAACGAGCCGCATCGAGGGGCGCGAGCCGGAGTTGCGGCTGCTCGACCGATGGGTCGGCGCGCTGGCTGCCGGCCGGGGTGGAACCCCGGGCGTGCCCCGGACCGTGTTGTTCACCGGTCCACCCGGGATCGGCAAGACCCGGCTGGTGAATGCATTGAAGCAGCGTGCTCAGGTGGCCGGACTCCGGTTCGTGTCGGCGAGTTGCAAGGCGGACTCGGATGCGTTTTCCGGTGCACGGTTGGTCCTTCGTCCGCTGGTTCAGGAGTGTCCGGAGTTGATCACGCCGGAGCGGGAGGTCCTCCGCATGGTGTTGGCGGATCGAACCATGACGCGGTCTGCGCACCAGGACGCGGGACTGACGCCGCGGCGGGCGATGGTCCGGATTTTCGATGCAGCGCGAAGCTTCCTGGAAGCGTTGGGGCGGGACCAGGCGATGGTGATCGTGTTCGAGGACCTCCACTGGGCCGACCCGGAGACGCTGGAGTTTTTCCGGCACCTGGACCGGTACCTTTCGGGCAAGACGGCATTGCTGGTGGGCACCTCGTGGCCCCCGGGCCAGTCCCAGGCGTCGGTCGACGAGATGTTGGCTGCCTTGCCGTTGGCCACGGGTGAGGCTGTCTGGTACGAGTTGTCCGGCCTGGACGAGCGAGCAGTGGGCACCCTGATAGCGCGTTACCTGGGGGTTCCCGATCCCCCGCGGGGGTTGGTGGCGGCTTTGCGGGAGCAGACCAAGGGCAATCCCCTGTTCGTGGAGGAGGTGCTGAAGTCGGCGCGGAGTGCGGAGGGTCTCGAGGACCTGATCGAGCGGGATCACTTGCCGCGTGCCGTGGGGGATGCCTTTCGTGCCCAGATCCTCGCCCTGAGTCCCAAGTCTCTCACAGCGCTCAAGGGGCTGGCTGTGTGGGGAACCCCGGCGACCTCCCTGGACCTTGCCGCGGTCACCCTCCAGGATCGCGTCGACTGCCTGGAGGGCCTCGAAGATGCAGCCGATTGCCAGATCCTTCGAGACGATGGCAGCGGCTACTGGTTCTGGCACAACGTGCTGGTCCAGATCGTCGAGGGCTTGATGACCGAGGAGGAATCGGTGGAGATGCACCGCCGCGCAGGCCTGCGCCGGGAGAGTGTGGGCGACATGAACGATCTGGACCGGATTGGCTGCCTGGTCGCCCACTTTACCCGGGCCGGGGACACGGCCAAGGCGCTCGGCTACGCCTTGGCCGGAGCACGGGTGGCCGAGAAGCAGTTCATGGTGAGGCGGGCCGTGGAACTGTACGAGCGTGCTCGGGACCTCAGCTTGGAGGTGCTGGGCCACGCCTACGGGGGCACGGCCGGACTCACCGACCTGCGGGAGCGCCTCGCTCATCTCTACGCCTGGACCGGGTCCTACGACGCAGCGATCCAGCAGGCCAGAGCATTGCTCGAGGACCCTGGCGTGGCGCGGGACGCCCAGGCACGCACCCGGGTTCGGAACCTGTTGGGGGACATCGCGCTGCGCCGGGGCGATGTGTCCACCGCCCTCGAGCATTTCGAATCCGCTCTCCAGGAATGCTCAGGCGCGGAGGAAGGTGCGGAAATCCTCACTCGTATCGCCGATGTCTACCTCAGGCAGGGAAAGCCAGACGACGCAGCACAGGCCTGCACGCGGGCACTGGCGCGGCTCGAGTCCCGGTCCGCCACCGAGATCCGGGCCGCTGTGGCCTATCGTCTCGGCAGGTGCGCACAGGACAAGAGCGACTACCCCCGGGCCCTCGAGCACTACACACGAGCCCGCACGCTTTACAGCCGCGCGCGACACAAGCCTGGAATCGCGTCCGCCATCCAGGCCATCGGTCAGGTCTACCACTATCAGGACCAGTACCGGGAAGCCCAGTCCGCCTTTCTGGACGCGCTCGAGCTTCAGGAGCAGTTGGGCGACGTGGAGGGGGTGGCCGACACCCTGGAGCGACTCGGGCTGGCCACCTGGGGGTTGCTGGACACGCGCACGGCGGTGGCCTATTGCAAGCGGAGCCTGGCCGAATGGCGGCGTCTGGGAAATGCACAGGGCGAGGCCCGGGCGCTCCAGACGTTGGGACTGATCCACCATTTCAGCGGGGCGTACGCGGACGTGATCGAGTGTGCCGAGGCCGCGTTGGAGCTGCAACAGCGCGCTCGAGACCAGGGGGGGCTGTTGGTATCCTATCAGAACCTGGCCATCCTCTACTACGAACTCGGCGCCCTGGACGACGCCCGGGCCGCTGCCGCCCAGGCCCTCGAGCTGGCGCGGGAGTCGGGCAGCAAGTTGCGGAAAATGCGTTGCTATCATATCATGGGAGTGATCGCTTCGGCTCGAGGCGACGTGCACGGGGCGCGGGAGCACCTGGAGATGGCCCGGCGGATGGCCGTCGAGGTCGGGAACAGGGAGCGGCTTTCGGACGTGCTGTGCGCACTCGGAGAAAACGAACTTCGAGCTGGCAACGTCCAGCGGGCCAAGGTGATGGTCAATCAGGCGGTGCGGCTTGCCGAACCCCTGGAAAAGAATCCGCTTCGGCTCCAGTCCCAGGTGGTGGCCGCACGGGTGGCGCTCGCCGACCCAGGCGCAGACCTCGAGGCCGTGCAAGCCCGCCTGAACGAGATGACGCCGAAGCCCGGGGAGCACATCAGCCCGGACCTCATGTGGCAACTTTGGGAGGTGAAGGGCCGGGTGGCGCTCCATTCCGGGCGTCCCAGGGAGGCCTGCCGTCACCTGATGCGGAGCATGGAGATTCTCCAGGCTTGCCACCACCGGATCCCGGACCACTTGAAGACCGTCTACCTGGCGGACGCGCGGCGACAGGCGGTCCGAAGGGCCCTGGACGAGGCCATTCAGGCGGTTCGTCGAGACCACGAAGGCAAACGTGCGGGGCGAAGGTTCATCATGCGGAAAGGGGAGTTCCATGAGCGGGATTGACAGGCAGAAGCAGGCAGAACGGCCCGAGGAGAGGGACGAGGCGACATCGCCTTCTGCGGAGTACGACCCCGCGAGCTTCTTCGACATCGGCAAAATCGTCGAAAAGATCGAGGAGGAGCAGACCGCCCGCATGAAGGCCTTGCTCGAGGTCAGCAGGCGGATGAACGCCACGCTGGACGAGGATGAACTGCTCCCGTTCATGATGGAGCGCGTGCTCGAACTCATGGAGGCGGACCACGGCCACCTGGTGCTCATCGCCACCAGCCGCAACGGCGACCTGCGTCCAGGAGAGACCTCGAGCCAGTGGGAGGTCAAGGTCTCTCTCGCCCGGGCAGACGACGACTCCGTCGTGCCGACCCCCCCATCCTCCACCCTCATACGCACCGTGATCGAAACTCGCAAGCCCTTGCGGCTCGACGACGCCCTCAGCGACGCGGTCATGAAGGAAAGCAAAAGCGCCAACGAACTCGGCCTCCGCTCGGTCATGGCCGTTCCCCTCGTCACTCGAGACCGCCTCATCGGCGTCCTCTCCGTGGAAAACCGCGGCAAGTTCGCCAAGTTCAACGAGGAACACCTCGACTTCCTCCACATCTTCGGACACCAGGCCGCGGTCGCCATCGAAAACGCACGGCTCTACCGCAGCCTTCGCGACGCCCAAAGACAACTCGCCAAGGCCCACCGGGCACTCCGCATCGAGGTGCGCGAGAGTCGAGAACAGCTCCAGAACGAGCGGCAGAAGCTCCAGGTGCTCGAGTCCGAGGTCCGACACCTCGACAAAATGGCAGCCATGGGCATGATGGTCTCCGGCATCGCACACGAACTCAACAATCCCCTCACCGGCGCACTCGGCTTCGCCCAGATGCTCGGAATGACCGGAAATCTGAGCGAACGACAGCGCAAGATGCTCTCCCACATCACTTCAGAGATGACGCGCTGCGCCGAGATCATCCGCAACCTGCTCAAGTTCTCCAGGAAGGACAAGTTCAAACGTACGCCAACCGACCTCAACCAACTCCTGTCCGAGGCTGTGGACCTGCGCAGGTACCAGTTCGAAGTCAACAACGTCACGATCGAGGAGCATTACGACCCAGCCATCGGAGTGATTCAGCTCGATAACTTCCAGTTCAAGGGCGTCATCCTCAACATGCTCAACAATGCATTCGACGCCATCCAGCAGCGCCAACCCGAGCGCGGCCTCATTCGTGTCTCCTCTTCCCTCCTCAAGGACGATGTGCTCCAGATCGAGGTGGCGGACAACGGGGGAGGGATCGCGGAGCCGGAGAAGATCTTCGACCCGTTCTACACGACCAAGGCCGTGGGCAAGGGCACTGGTTTGGGGATGAGTGTGGCTTACGGCGTGGTCAAGAGCCACGGCGGCAGCATCGTGGCTGAGAATCGTGACGACGGCGCTGTGATTCGCGTCACGTTGCCTCGAGAAGTCGCCGACGAGCTGCTCCCCGAGGAGATCCCGGGGGCAACGCCCGAACCGCTCAAGCCAACCGGCGGCCGTATCCTGGTGGTGGACGACGAGGAGGTCATTCGAGAACTCTGCGCCGTGGTGCTGGAAGGCCTGGGATACGATGTGGACGCTGCCTCCGACGGGGTCGCGGCCAAGCGAATCCTGTGCGAAAAGGCCTTCGACCTGGTGATCACCGACATTCGCATGCCCGGCGGTGTCTCGGGCGTGGACCTGTACGAGTGGATCAAGCTCGAGGTCCCACAACTCGCCTCTCACGTCGTGTTCATCACCGGGGACCTCCTCACCCAGGAAGTCCGGGCCGCGGTGGAGGAGGTGGGCACGCGCATGCTCACCAAGCCCTTCGACCTGGATGTGCTCGCCCGCGTGGTCCAGGAGTCCATTCGTACTGCATGAACCGGGCGGCTCGCGGTTTTCACCCTTGGGCGGCAAGCACCCAGGCGGCTGGTGACTGCTCATCCGCCCATCGATTGCTCCACACGAGGAAAAGGCGGAAAGAAGGACAAGGGGAAGGGGAGGGCGCGATACCGCGATTCAGTGGAGAACTTCACACAGTGGGGCCAGGACCTCGTCGTCGGCAGGGCACGCCGAGTCGTCACGCACGATGGACGGCAGCAGGGCGAACGCCCTGGCCACTGCCTTCTCATTCCCCACCAGTCGCGCCGCAGTCTCGTGCACCGCGTCCAGATCGAGTTCGTCCATGTACACGCCCCGGTCCAGCAACGCGAAGACCAGTTCCGCCGTCAGCGACGACTGATCGTCCAGCACCACCCAGCCCTGCTCCAGGTCTTCCATGCTCAGAACCGCCATCTGGGAATCCGCTGTCACCACCACCCAGCCCTCTCCGTCCCCGGTGCACACCTCCTCGAAACGGTCCGCCGCCTCGGCGTCCCAGGAAACCCGGTAACCATCCTCGTCCTTGTTGTCAGTCGGGCTGATGACGATGTTGTCAGTCGGGCTGATGACGATGCTTCTGGTCACTGCTGCCGCGCACAAGGCAGCCTGGATGTCCTCGGCAGCCACTGCCAGGCTTCCCGAGCCGTCCAGGATGTTGTCCGTGGGAGACACGCCGTGGACCGGGGAGGTCGGCATGTCAAAGCCATCCACGGCCAGGATGGTGACCCCCTCTCCATTCAGCAACTCCACGCTTGTCGAGGAAGCAGCATTGGTTGCCGGCAACCATCCGATGGCCATCACGGCCGTGGCAACCATCCAACTTTTCTTGACACCCTTGCCGGTGAACATATCAGCCTCCTGTTCCGCCCACCCTGCGCCCAGCGTTCGCGGTTGCTGCCCTGTTAATATGCAATTTGCGTTCCAGTGCTGCGGTTGGAACGGTCGAAGATCGCACGTCACGTGTGCAGCATCGGCCTCGAGGAGCCCACCGCGTGAGCGTGGTTTCTAAGCCGCTGCTTTTCTTGTGATTTGAGGTCGGACAGTGGGAACGGAATGGATCGGACGACGAACGTCCGGACACGGGTGGGCTGTCCAGGGCATGATGAAAGTGGCGGATTTTCTACACGGTCTGGGGGAGGATTGCGACATTTTGACCGTTTTTTCGGGGTACCTGCAGTCGGAGTGGTCATTTTGTCCGAATTGGAGGCGCGTGGTCTTCTGGAGTTCGGGAAAATCAAGGAATTGTGGAGGGTTATAGCGTTCCAGGCGTCGTGGCCGGTTCGCGGGATCGGACATTTTTTCCGGAGCAGTCCCGGGCCGGAACGGGTGGAGAGGGCGGCGCGGTGAAGGCGCAAGGGGGGAGAGAATAGTCAAGTATTTTCAGGCAGATGGAACTGAGTAGGGAGCGATCTGGTCAGAATGGCCGGGATGGTTTGCCGCGATCGGACAAAATGGCCGAATGCTATTTTGGCGCCAGGGGCGACGCGAGGATGGCCTGTGCAAGGGCCTCCCCGACGATCCGGTTACCGAGGGGTTTGAGGTGGTTGTTGTCGAGGAAGAGGTCGGCGGGGGGATGTCCGCTTTTCTGGAGGGCGAGGCAGCCTCGGGCCACGACCTGGCCTTTGGGCAGTTCTTCGGGGGGGGCGAGGCAGACGATACGGTCGCCTTCCGGTTCCCAGAAGGGGTAGTCGAGGAAGACCACCCCGAAGCCTTTTTCCTTGCCGAGGGTCACGATGTGTTCGTGGTTGCCGAACCGTTCGCGTCCTGCGCCCTTGATTTCGGAGTCACCGTGCATGCGGCGAGGTTGGATGGGCCTCAGCCGATCGATCCCGAAGTGCAGGAGGTAGTAGATTTTGCTGTGGAACAGGAGCCGTTGTATGGTGGCGACGCCCTGGGATGGTGCGCCGAGGGGGCCTTCACGAATGGAGTCGAAGGTCCTGCAATCGATCACGATGACGTCGGGGTCCCAGTCGAGGAGTTTTTTTTCGATGAGCCTGAGTGCCTGAAGCGAGGTGTAGCCTGAGATACCGGCGTTGATCAACTCCACCTTGTCGGGATGGGCGACGTGTTTGCGGAGGATTTGTTCGGCCACGGCGGTGTAGGTCTGGTCTGCGTCCACGCCGGCGCCGTAGGTCTGGGAGTCCCCGATGGTGAACCCTCGCCACGTTCCGGGAGGTTTGTTGCGCGCCACGTCGGGGTGCCGGAATCCGTCTTTGTTGATGCCGAACGCCGGGGTAGGGAGTTGGCTCCAGGTCCATCCCAGGTCCGGGTCGTAGGCCATGCCGCCCCGCACGTGGATTTCGACCGACTCTGCGGGGATGGACACCCGACCGAGTTCTCGGAGGGTTATCTGGAGGACGCCCTCGACGACACCGAGGACCAGGAGTGCTGCGAGCAGGCCGAAAAGCAGCTTCCGGGTCCAGGGCAGGTCCACCTTCTTCTTGCCACCGCTCACGCTCTCGTGCACTCCACGTCAACACAGCCGGACTCGGTTTGCGCAGTTCGGACCGGGGCCTGTCCGGCCAGGGGCGGTCCGAAGTCTCGAGACATCACGCATGCGATGGGGAGTATAGCAGAGACGACCCGCAATGGCGACCGCGGCGTGGGTCTGGCGGTCGTTTCTGGGACCGGTCATGGGGGGCCTGGGCGTGGGCGGAGACCGGGGCGTACCAGCGGGGGGCGAGCCTACCCCGTTGTTGGAGGAGGATGGAATGCCTCACCGTCGGGGGGATACCCGGCGGTCGGAACGTGTCGCCTCGAACGAATGGAACCCCGTCGTGGGGACGAGGGCGCGCACTCGAGCCTGGACAAAGCCGGCGTCGAGCAGGTGGCGGGAGAGTTCCTCTCGAGTGGGCAGGCGTCCGCAACCTCGAGTGGAGGCTGCCCAGAGGTTGAGTGCGGCGACGGTGGGGCCGTGACCGTGGCAGGGGGTGGCGCCGACGATGCGCCCACCCGGCTTGAGAAAGCCGCGCAGGTGGCGAAACAGGCTGGAGCGCTCCGTCACCGGGAAATAGTAGATGTTGTTGAACAGGGTGACGAGGTCGAAGGTCGGTTCCGGAGTCAGGTCGCGCACATCGCCTGATCGTATGTCCACCCGGGTGTCCAATCCCCAGGTCGCGAGGTTGGAGCGGGCCTGTTCAGCCACGTCAGGTTGGAGTTCGATCCCCAGGGCCGTGAGTTCGGGATTGACCTCGCAGGCTGTGCGGATATAGGTCCCGGAGCCGCATCCCACCTCGAGCAGTCGGGTCGGCCCTGTGTGCGGGGTGCGGGACCGGACCAGGGAGCGGAGGATGGGCTCGAGGATCCTGGAGGAACGTGCGATCAGGGGCCCGTCCTGGTCGTCGAGTTCCCAGAGCTTGCCTTCGAGGAGGCGCGCGGGGGTATCGAGGATCAGGCGGTGGTGGAGCGTGGCAACCTCCTCGATGAAGGCGGCGAACGGGTCGAAGTCGAGTCCTGAGAGTTTCCGCGCGAGGCTGGAGCGGAGCGCGTATCCTTCGATGGAGTGGTCGAGCACACCGAGGGTGACTCCGGTTTCGAGCCAGGCCTGGAGTGCCTCATGGGTGGTCGGGTCCGGGGCCATCTCTGCAGCGATGGATTCCAGCGGTGCCGGTGTGAGTGCGAGGCGGCGGAGCAGGCCGTGGCGGGACGCACTGGCCAGGAACATGAGGCGATAGAAGGGGGTTGTCAAGCGTGCAATGGAGAGAAACACGCCTGTTTTGAGCGCCTGAAGCAGGGCGGTGGAGTCCATGGTCAATCTCCTCGAATTGTTTCTGGAAAGTTTTTGCAGGCCTGTGGCGTCCAGGACATGCAGTGGAAGGTGCGTGTCCGAGCCGGCAGGTCTCTGTCGGGTGTGGGGATGGTAGTACCACGAAGGGCGAGCAAAAGGAAGTTGCACGTCCTTCGGGAAGCTGCTTTAGTAGTCGAAACGGTTGATTCGGTGCCCCTCGGTGGTGCAGCGTCGGGGGGATCGGGTCGGTCTCGGTCCGAAGGTCAGTATCGGGAAGGATATCCACGTGTCGAACCGGGTTGCGGCGGATCGAAAGGATGTGGTGGCACTGGTGGGCTCGGACCCGGCCTTTGCCGAGGAGACGGCGCTTCAACTGAGGCATTTCGGGTATCGTCTCGAGACCGTGTCTGATCCGGGTTTGGTCGGGGAGGCCGAACCTTTGCCGAGTGCGGTTCTCCTGGACGTGCAGCACGGGGCGGGCCATGCCTGGGGTGACGAGTCCTTGAGGAAGGAACTCGCCGTGCCGGTCATCGTGGTTTCGTGCCGGGACGACATGGCCTCGCGGCTGGCCGCGGTCCGGATGGGCGCGGTGGCCTATCTGCTGAAGCCCATCGACTACGCTCTTCTGGTGGATACGCTGGACCAGGTGACTGGGCGGCGTTACACCGAGCCTTACCGCGTGCTGCTGGTGGAGAAGGATCCACTGGAAGCCCGCTCCTACGCATCGGTGATGATGGATACCGGAATGAAGGTGACCACCCTGGTGGACCCGATGCGCACCCTGGACGCCATGGCGGATTTCAATCCCGAGATTGTGCTGATGGAGTTGGATCTGCAAGGGGTGGCCGGGATCGAATTGGCTTCTGTGATCCGGCAGAAGCAGACCTACATCAGCGTACCCATCGTGTTCCTGTCGGCGGAAACGCGGGTCGAACGCCAGATCGAGGCCATGCAGCAGGGAGACAACTTTCTGAGCAAGCCCATCGATCCCATCTTCCTTGCGTCCGCGGTCAGCAGTCGTGCCGAGCGGTACCGGATGCTCCGGGCTCTGATGACTCGAGACAGTCTCACCGGGTTGTTAAACCATACCAACGCCAAGGAACGGGTGGTCACGGAGGTGAGTCGCGCTTCACGGCAGGGAACCAACCTGGTGCTGGCGATGATTGACGTGGACCGGTTCAAGCGGGTCAATGACACGCACGGGCACCAGGCGGGAGACCGGGTGCTCAAGCGGCTGGCCCGATTGCTTCAACAGCGGCTTCGCCGGACGGACATTCTGGGCCGGTACGGAGGGGACGAGTTCGTCGTGGTCATGGTGGACACCCCATTGGAGGCGGCTTCGGCCGTGCTGGAGCGCGTGCGGGAGGATTTTTCGAGCCTGGCCTATCGCACGCCGGAGGCGCGGTTTGCGGTCACGTTCAGTGCCGGTGTGGCCTCGCTGGAGCACCATGGGGATGCCGGGGCGCTTCTGGAGGCGGCCGATCAGGCCCTGTACGCGGCGAAGCGGGCGGGAGGCAACCGGGTGGTCACGGTGGGTCCCTCCGGCGGCAGGGGAGAGAAGGTTTCCATGCCCCCGGTCGCCTGATGGCGCATCCTGCCGTCCCGGCCGGGGGTGAGGAGCCGGGAAGGGCGGGGAAAGGAGCGAGACATGGGGCACTTGGCAGGCAAGGATCTTTATCGCGCTCTTGGGCGGAAGATCGATGGGTTGACCACCCGGTGCCCATGGAATGAGACGCTCCGGGCCATTCTCGAGACACTCTACTCGGAAGAGGAGGCCGACGTGGTGGTCAAGATGCCGTTCGGCGTCGCCACCTTCTCGCGTGTGCAGCGGGTCACGGGGTATCCAGAAGCGCGTCTCCGTCGTATCCTGGACGGTCTGTGCGACAAGGGCCTGGTGGTCGACATGGATTTGAAGGGGAAGACCTACTATGTTCCCTCCCCCATGGTCGTCGGGATCTACGAGTTCACCATGATGCGTGTGCCCGAGGGGGTCGACCCGCGGAAGATGGCGGGCCTGTTCCACGAGTACCTCTCGGAGCAACACGATTTCTACGCCGCCAACGTCGCCGGGGGCGCACAGGTCTCGGTCATGCGCACGATCCCGCACGAAGAAGCGCTCAGCGAGCAGGCCCACGCCGAGATCCTCGACTATGAGAGAGCCGTTTCCCTGGCTGAGCAGTTCGACGACCTGTCGATCTCCACCTGTTCGTGTCGGCACGAGAAACAACATACCGGCACCAGGGGCTGCGACGTGCCTCTCGACACCTGCCTCTCGTTCGGTCCGGCGAGCGATTTTCTGGTCCGGCGTGGATTCGCCCGTCGGGCCGACAGGGGCGAGGTCCTGGAGATCCTGGCCGCGTCCCGTGAGATGGGCCTGGTCTTCAACGCCGACAACGTGCAGAAGAACGCCACCTTTATTTGCCAGTGTTGCGGCTGCTGTTGTCACGCGCTGACCGGCGTCAGCAAGCACGGGTATGCTGGAACCATCGTCACGTCCAACTTCATCGCCCGTATCGACCAGGATACCTGTACAGGGTGTGGCAAGTGCTACCAGGCGTGTCCGATCGACGCAATCGCCATGGAGAAAATGGTGGAACCCAGAGGCAAGAAGCGCAAGGCGCCTCGAGTCGACGAGTCGATCTGCCTGGGGTGCGGCGTGTGTGCGCTCAGGTGTCCCGAGGGCGCGCTGCACCTGGACCCTCGACCGCAGCGCGTGCTCTATCCCGAGAACATTTTCGAGCGGATCATCCTCCAGTCCCTGGAGCATGGGACGCTGCAGAACCAGCTTTTCGACGAGCCGAACCGATTGTCCCACCGGTTCCTTCGTGGGCTGGTGGGCGGTTTCCTTCGACTGCCTCCGGTCAAGAAGGCGTTCATGTCGGATTTGCTCCGGTCCCGCTTCCTGGCAGCCATGGCAAGCAAGGCGGAATCCCGGGGAATGGGAGATGTGCTGGAACTCTGACATCCTGGCCGCTTTTTCCCTTGTCTCCCCTTCCTGTCAATGGTAACTTGCCGGTTCTACAGGCACAAACGCCGCCCGTGCCGTGTGGAGCGAGGAGAAACGGGGCGGCCCTGGTCAGAATCGACGGGAGTGGACATGCGACCGAGCATTCGGTTTCTGGACGACGACCTGATCCAGAGGATCGTGAGGGAGGCCCGGGACATCTTGCGTGAGCTGGGCGTGGAGATCCACAACCGTGCCGTGCTGGACCTTCTCGGGGATCACGGCGCCCGGATCGACACGACGCGCATGCGGGCGTGGATAGGAGACGACCTGGTGGACCGCGCCCTCGAGTCCGCGCCTCGATCTTTCAAGCTTTATGACGTGTTGGGGAATGAGACCCACGATTTTTCCGGGGACCGGGTCTACTTCACTCCAGGGTCCGCCGCCATCAACATCCTCGACGGTGAGACCGGCGTGATACGCAAACCCACCACCCAGGATTATGTTCGGTATGCCCGGCTGGTCGGGGAACTCGAGAACCTCGCCTCCCAGGCCACTGCGTTTATCCCCGCAGACGTTCCAGAGACCATTTCGGACAGCTACCGCCTTTTCCTCAGCCTGCTCTACTGCGAAAAACCGGTGGTGACCGGTGCATTCACCATCGAGGCGTTCGAAATCATGCGCGATCTCCAGTTGGCCGTGCGCGGCACGCGGGAGGCATTGGAAGCGCGGCCGCTCACGGTGTTCTCCTGCTGTCCGACATCGCCCATCAAGTGGAGCGACGTCACCTCGCAGAACCTGGTGGATTGTGCCCGGCACGGTATCCCGGTCGAGTTCATTTCCATGCCTCTGTCCGGATTCATGGCCCCGGTCACCCTCACCGGGACCCTGATCCAGCATACCGCGGAGACCTTGAGCGGTGTGGTGATATGCCAGCTCGCAAGGCCCGGCGCACCCATGCTCTACGGGGGGTCCCCGGCCGTGTTCGACGTGCGTTATGAAACCACACCCATGGGCGCGGTCGAAACCATGATGGTCGATTGCGCCTACAACGAGATCGGCAAGTTTCTCGGCATGCCCACCCAGGCCTACATCTCGCTGAGCGATGCGAAGCAACTGGACGCCCAGGCCGGCCTCGAGTCGTCCATGGGGGCCACGCTGGCAGCCTTGGCCGGGATCAACAACGTGTCCGGACCGGGTATGCTCGATTTCGAATCGTGTCAGAGCCTGGAAAAGCTGGTGGTGGACAACGAGATATGCGGCATGACCTGTCGACTCATCGATGGGATCGTGCCCAGGGAGGATTTCCCGGCACTTCCCCTGTTCCAGGAACTCCTGCGGGACAAGCACCTCCTCATCGCAGACCACACCCGCAAGTACTGGAAGCAGGAAATCCGTTATCCAGGCCCGGTGATCGACCGGGCCAACCAGGCGCGTTGGCTCGAGGAGGGGGGGCTCACGCTTCAGCAGCGCGCCTCCCGGGAGGTACAACGGCGTATTCGTGCGGCCCGGCCCTCCAGGTTGCCCGAGGAATCCCGCCGCGACCTGATCCGCTTGATGGAGGCCGAGGCGGTGCGTCGAGGCATGGATCGGCTTCCGGATCGGGAGGACCCCGCGCAAGGAGGCTGACACCGGTGGGCTCTCGGAGAGAACGGCTCATACACCAGCACACGGAGAGGTGGTCATGGATCTCTTGAAGGACATCGCACGCTCCCTCGAGCGGGGGGACGACGAGCAGGTGGCGGCGTTGACACGGCAGGCCATCGAGGCGTCTGTGGCGCCCCAGCGGATTCTCAACGAGGGGCTGATTGCCGGGATGAACGTGGTGGGAGAACAGTTTCGACTCCACGAGATTTTTCTCCCGGACGTTCTGCTGGCCGCCAGAGCCATGAATGCAGGCATGGCGCTTCTCAAACCCTTGCTCATCGGTGACGCCGTGCCTTCGCTCGGCACCGTGGTCATTGGCTCGGTCAAGGGGGACATGCATGACATCGGAAAAAACCTGGTCGGCACCATGCTCCGGGGGGCGGGATTCGAGGTGATCGATCTCGGCAACGACGTGGACCCCATCGAGTTCGTCGACGTGGCCGTGGCCAAGAAAGCCCGCGTCATCGGTCTCTCCGCGCTCATCACCACCACCATGCCAGTGATGAGGGACGTGGTGGACATCGTAAACGAACGGGGCCTGAAGGAGCAGATCAAGGTCATTGTGGGGGGCGCCCCTGTGTCCCGAAACTTTGCTGAACAGATTGGCGCCGACGACTATGGCTACGATGCAGCCAATGCGGTGGACCGCGTCAAGGCGCTGATGGCCTCGGCCTGAAACCCGAAGGGGGCCGCGGCGCCCGCCAGACCCTGTCCTGCCCCGGTGCCCCGGGTCTTCAGCACGCCAGGGTCTTCCCCCTGTTCCACCGCGCTTGAGGACATCCCAATGAAACACACACTCGCCCACGCCATCCAGCACGCGCGTCCTCTGCTCGCCGATGGCGCCACCGGCACGTTCCTCATGGAACATGGCCTTCGCCCCGGTGCGTGCCCGGAAGCCTTCAACCTGGAACGGCCCGAACTCCTCGAGACCATCGCACGGGCCTACCTGGACGCTGGATCTCAGATCCTCGGCACAAACACCTTTGGCGCTTCCCCGCTGAGGCTCGCTCACTTTGGGCTCGAGGCGCACACCGAGACGATCAACCGCATCGGCGTCCAGGCGGTCAAGGCGGTCGCCGGTGACCGTGCCTGGGTCATGGCGTCCTGCGGTCCCACCGGGGCAATCCTCAAGCCCTACGGAGACACGGACCCGGAAACCGTGCTCGATGCGTTTCGCCGACAGGTACGCGCCCAGGTGCAGGCCGGAGCCGACGCCATCTGTGTCGAGACCATGACCGACCTGGAGGAGGCCCGTCTCGCCATCCAGGCCGTGCGGGAAGTGTCCGCGACCATCCCTGTGTTCGCCACCCTCACGTTCGACAGCACACCTCGAGGGTTCTTCACCATCATGGGCAACCGGATTCCCGAGGTGATCCGGGGCCTGGAGCAGGCCGGCGCCACCGCAATCGGATCCAATTGCGGGAACGGCATCGAGGCGATGGTGGCGATCGCTCGTGAGTTTCGGGCAAATTCCCGCCTGCCCATCATGATTCAGTCCAACGCAGGACTGCCTCAGGCGACTCCGGACGGGGTGATCTATCCGGAATCCCCCGAGTTCATGGCCCGCCACGTGGCCACGCTGACCGAACTCGGCGTCGCGATCATCGGAGGCTGTTGCGGTACCGGACCCGCCCACATCCGGGCGTTCCGGACCTCGATCGAACAGACACTGGCACGCTGAACGTGGGAGTGGAACGACATGGGACGTGGACCGCGGGAACGCATAGACCGTCGAACCCGGCTGACTCGCCATCATCGTTGGCCCGGCGCGATCCTCCTGTTCGCCACCTTCCTCGCCACCGGCACACTCACGCTCGCCGGCGAACTCCGGAGCGACCAGGCGCGAGTGCTCATCGTGATCAAGAACTTCCAGGGCACCCCCATCCCCGCAGCCCAGGTCCGCCTCGTCGGTGTCGGCTTCGACGAGACCCACGAGGGCATCACCGACAACAACGGTGAGTTCGTCGTCGTCCTTCCCCAGGGGAAAACCTACGACGTCACATGCCACGTCGGGCCCACCCGCTTCCGCTTCGGTCCCAAACAGATCCCTGTGGCGGGCGCTCCCCTCAACTACACCCTCAGGCTGAGCGTCCAGGCCACCGTGGTCTCCTCTCCAGATGGAGGCCGGGTGGCCGCTCCCATCCCGGACGCCCACGTGATCCTCTCCGTGGTCAACAGCCTGAACCAACCCGAACCGGACGCGGTGGTCACGCTTCTCGAGCAATCCTCGGGCAAGCGCTATGAGTTGAGGACCGATTCCAACGGGCAGTACGAACTGGACTTGCCCAAGGGGAGCACTTACCATGTTCTGTGTGACAAGTACGGGGTTACGTTCGACCTCGGAACCCAGACCATCCCGCAGGTGGATACCTTCCGTCTCACACTAAAAGTCATCCTCGATCGAGCCGCGTTCGAAAAAGCCACCGCCACCCAGGCGAGTCGTACCGCCATCGTGGTCGTCTCCCTGGTCGACCAGCACGGGAACCCGGAGTCCGGCGCCATCATCACCATGACCGCGGTCGAGACCGGGGACCAGCACCAGGGAGTCAGCGATTCGGCCGGGCGGTTCGTCTTCAATCTTCCTCGAGCCACCACCTATCATCTTCTGGTGCAGAAAAACGGCATTGATTTCGATGCCGGCGAGCACGCGGTCGGCGATGTGGATCAAATGGAGATCCCGGTCCAGGTCTCCCTGGCCACGCGGTACGTGGAGACCTATCGCCTCGAGAACGTCTACTTCGACTTTGACAAGGCCACCCTCAAGCCCGAGTCCTACGCCGCCCTCGACGAACTGGTCGCAGTCATGAAAAAGCATCCCACCATGGTCATCGAACTGGCTGGACATACCGACGCACGCGGAGACGAGGCATACAACCTCCGCCTTTCCCGCGCCCGGGCGAACGCGGTACGGGACTACCTGGCCGCGCACGGCGTGCCCCTGGAGCGGGTCACAGCCAAGGGCTACGGGGAACTCGAGCCGGTCGCCTCGAATGACACGGACGAGGGACGACGGCTCAACCGGCGCACTGAGGTGCGTGTAATTTCGCGTTAACACGGGACAAACCAGACCTCATCCTTTGGGTTTCATCGAGAGCGGACTGAGCTGTCGATGAGAAACACGATGGGTGTGGTAGATTTTTTCTTGACGTTTGGGCGGCGTAAATGCAAAGTAAGTGCCGTGGACTTATAGAAATATTGATATATTAAGATTTTGATACATTCCATACAAAATTTTTACATGTCTCGCAGTGGAGTTGCTGTGATCGACCTCGAGAAGCCTGAAGCAGCCGTACGAGCGGCCGATACTCTGAAGGCGCTTGGTCATCCAGTCCGTGTTCGGATTGTGGCGGTGTTGACGGGGGGAGAGACGCATGTGAGTGCGTTGTCGGAGCGTTTGGGGGTGGCTCAACCGATCGTATCTCAGCAACTGAGGATCCTGCGGATGCGGGGTCTTGTGGAAGTGACTCGAGTGAACGGTCTGGCGGTGTACCGGATATCGGAGCCGAGTCTATACCAGCTCGTCGACTGCCTTCGGAGCTGTCGGCGGCATGAAGTGTAGGGAGATTCAATGGAAGTCAATCGCCGGCAATTCATCAAGATCGGAGCTGGAGCCGTGGGTGCGACGGCGTTCAGCGGATTGACGACGCGGTGGTGGGGACTGGACAAGGATCCCGTGCACGATCCCGGGACGGAAGGGACGAAGGTGGTCCCGACGTTCTGTGAGCTGTGTTTTTGGAAGTGTGGGGTACTGGCGCATGTGAAAGACGGGCGAGTGACGAAGCTGAAGGGGAACCCTGCGCATCCGCTGTCGCGTGGCAAGCTGTGTCCTCGAGGGACGGGGGGCACGGGGTTGCTGTACGATCCGGATCGTTTGAAGCGTCCGTTGGTGAGGCGAGACAGGCGTGGGGAGCAGGTATTTGAGGAGGTATCGTGGGAGGCTGCGCTGGACGAAGTAGCCGAGAAGATGCTGAAGGTGCGGGACACCTACGGACCGGAGGCACTGGCGTTGTTCACGCATGGTTTTGGCGGAAGCTGGTTCAGCCATCTGGTGAAGGCGTATGGTTCACCGAACATTGCGGCGCCGTCCTATGCCCAGTGCCGAGGGCCTCGAGAGGTGGGCTACTGGCTGACCTTTGGGCAGGGTCTGGGGTCACCGGAAGCGATAGACATCGAGCACACGCGGTGCCTGGTTTTGATCGGGTCTCACCTGGGGGAGAACATGCACAACACCCAGGTGCAGGACATGGCCCGGGCGGTGGCTCGAGGTGCCGAGTTGGTGGTGGTGGATCCGCGATTTTCGACGGCCGCGGGCAAGGCGCGCTACTGGCTTCCGATCAAGCCCGGGACGGACATTGCGTTGCTGCTGGCCTGGATGCACGTGATCATCACCGAGAAGCGGTACGATGTGGAGTACGTGGAGAAGTACACGACGGGGTTTGAGGAGTTGAAGGCGCACGTGGCGGACAAGACGCCGGAGTGGGCCTATCCGCACACGGGGATCAAGCCGGATCTTATTCGGGAGACGGCCCGTTTCATCGCCTCGTTCCGGCCAGCCTCGTTGATCCATCCGGGCCGGAGGACGACCTGGTACGGGGACGACACGCAGCGGATTCGGGCGATGGCCATCATTGGCGCGCTGTTGGGCAGTTGGGGGCGGCGAGGTGGTTATCTTTTGCCGTCCAAGATGTCGTTGCCCAAGTTCCCGTACACCGCCTATGCCTACAAGCCCAAGGAGAAGGTGGATCGGCCCCCGAGCCTTTATCCTCTTGCGGATGAGACGTTGGCCTCTGGACTGTGTGACGCCACGATTCCGGGCAAGTCGTCCTACGACATCAAGGCGTGGATGGTGTATGGCACCAACCTGTTGCAGTCTCTTCCTGATCCGAGGCAGACCAAGGAGGCCATTCAGAAACTGGACTTCATCGTCTCCATCGACGTGCTGCCCATGGAGATCACCGGGTGGGCCGACGTGGTGCTGCCGGAGTGTACCTACCTCGAGCGGTGCGACGACCTGCACGTGGCCCGGTACAAGGAGCCTTACATCGCGGTCCGGCAGCCGGTGGTGGAGCCGATGTACGATTCCAAGCCCGGCTGGTGGATCGCGCGGGAGTTGGCCCGGCGGTTGGGGCTGTCCGATTACTTTCCCTGGAAGGACAGCGTGGAGTATGCGATGGCCCGTATCAAGGCCGGCGGATACGACTGCGACGAACTCAAGCGGACCGGGGTGATCCGTGGCAAGCCCACGCCGGTGACCGAGGAGGAAGGCGTGGCCCTCTCCTTTGCCACCGAAAGCGGCAAGATCGAGCTGTACAGCAAGCCGCTCGAGATGCTGGGTCACGACCCCATGCCCGTGTTCCGGGCGCCCGAGGAGCCGCCGCCAGGCATGTTCCGGCTCCTTTTCGGACGTTCGCCCGTGCACAGCTTCGGCCGGTCCACCAACAACCGTTTCCTTTCGCTCGCCGATCCCGAGAACGAGGTCTGGGTCAACGCCGATGTGGCCAAGGACTTGCCCGGGTTCGGTGGACCCCTCAAGACCGGCGACGAGGTCGTGCTGGTCAACCAGGACGGCGTCCGGTCTCGCCCCATCAAGGCCAAGGTCACCCAGCGGATTCGCGGTGACTGCGTCTACATGGTGCATGGGTTCGGCCACACCTCGAAGGGACTCACCTTCGCCCGTGGTCGAGGTGCTTCGGACAGTGAACTGGTCACCCGCTACAAGGTCGACCCGATCATGGGCGGGACGGGAATGAACGTCAACTTCGTGCGTATCGAACGAGCAACAGCGAGTACGACATGAAATCACCGAGATATGCGATGACGATGGACACCCGTCTGTGCGTGGGGTGTCAGGCTTGCGTACTCTCGTGCAAGGCGGAGAACGACTTGCCCGAGCAGGGGTTTCGTGACTGGGTGGTCAGCGAGACTCGAGGCGTGTTTCCTACCCTTTATCAGGAGAATCGGTCGGAGCGGTGTAACCACTGCGAGCATCCGCCCTGTGTCGCCGCCTGTCCCACGGGTGCGAGCCACGTGGCCGAGGGGGGAGCGGTGTTGGTGACGCACTACAAGTGCAGTGGTTGCAAGGCCTGCATTGCGGCGTGTCCGTACAATGCGCGGTACGTGCACAGCGAGGGGTACATCGACAAGTGCACGTTCTGTCTGCACCGTGTGGAGAAGGGTCAGAAGCCTGGGTGTGTGGACATCTGTCCGACCTCTGCGTTGCAATTCGGGGACCTGTCGGATCCGGACAGCACGGTATCGAAGCTATTGCGGTCGAGGAAGTACAAGGTGCTCAAGCCCGAGCTTGGGCTGGAGCCACATCTCTTTTTCCTGCTCTGAACGGAGGTGGTCTGTGATGGAGAACCAGGAACGACGATTCTGGAATCCCTACCTGGGTGGAGTGGCCCTGGGGCTGGTGCTCCTGGCCTCCTTCCTGGTGATGGGGCAGGGGCTGGGCGCTTCAGGTGCTGTGTACCGTTTTGGTGTGGCGGCGCTCCAGTCGGTGGCTCCTGAGCACGTGGCAAGCAATGCGCATTTTTCCCACGTGGTGGCTGGTGGGCGTAGTGCTCTGGACAACTTTTACATTTTCATGGTGGTCGGTGTGTTTCTTGGCGGTGTGGTCTCCTCCTACTCGGCGGGTCGAATGCGGCTGGGGGTGCGTCGTGGCCCGCGGGTGAGTGTTCCGGTGCGCTTGATCCTGGCCCTGAGCGGCGGAGTGATGATGGGGTTTGCCGCGCGGTTGACCCGTGGTTGTACGTCGGGCCAGGCTCTGAGTGGTGGTGCGTTGATGTCTGCCGGGAGCTGGATTTTCATGATGGCGGTGTTTGCCGGCGGATATGCCATGGCCTGGTTCGTGAGGAGGGAGTGGACATGATGTTGCCGATCGAGTCCCTGGTGGGAGAATATCGCGAGGTGGGCCTGGTCGTGGGGCTTGCCATCGGGTTTGGTTTTGGATACGTGTTGGAGCGTTCAGGATTTGGGCGTGCCCCCAAGCTGGCTGCCCAGTTCTACCTGTATGACATGACGGTGCTGAAGGTGATGTTCGGCGCCATTGTCACGGCCATGCTGGGCGTGGTACTGGCCGGGGCACTGGGGGTGATCGACCTTCTGTCGTTGTCGCAAGGGGCGGTATCGGCGACCTACGTGTGGCCCATGTTGTTTGGAGGACTGTTGTTGGGGGCCGGGTTCATCATGTCGGGCTACTGTCCTGGCACCTCGATTGTGGGAACGGCCTCCGGAAATCTGGATGGACTCCTGACCGTGGTGGGCGTACTGCTCGGGACGTTGCTGTTTGGCGAGATGTACCCCGTGCTGGAGTCTTTTTATCTGAGCGGGGACAAGGGACAACTTTTCCTCTACCAGGTTCTGGGGATTCCGCCGGAGTTCATGGCGTTGATCATCGCCGTGGTGGCGGTGGGCGCGTTCCTGGGCGCGGAGAAGGTGGAGAAGATCATGACCGAGCGCGTCTCGGTGGCCTCCACCGTGGTGGACGAGGAGGTCCGGGCGGCGCCTGGTCCGCGCAGGCTTGCGTTCGGCCTGTATGCCGTGGTGGCAGTGGCGGCTGTCGGCGCCTTTTTCGTTCCGGTGC
>CAYQMG010000173.1:0-48040 GCA_964418585.1 uncultured Gammaproteobacteria bacterium
TTGACATCCTGTGACAGATACAGCATCTTGCGGTTGCCGGTTCATGCATTTTCTGGCATGCTCGTTGCTCAACACGCTTGACGAGGACCTGATGATCCCATGGCACCGCCTGTTCGGGCTTGGACTCACCGACCTCTATCACGGAACCAGCTACCGGGTCGAACTCGAAAAGGACCTCTCCCTCAAGCAACAGATGTTTCTCGCGCTCGCTTGGAATTCCGGACGACCGCAATGACTACGCGGTGCGCGGGATTTTCCCTGGATGTTCCCCCTTACGAAGGAGCAGGAAGCGGGTATGACGGGACCCGGAGCGCGTGTTTCGGGGTCGTGTGAACTACCGGTGGAAGAATCCGGACACGAGCACGGTGGTGACGCACCTTTATGCGAACGACCAGGCGGAGCGAGTGACCATGCCCTACACGGTAGAGGATTACAAGGGAGACCTTTTGAAAGAGGTGGTGAAGGCGATTCCAGCCGAGGAGATCCTGTCCCGATTCGACCCCGAGGAGCGGCTCCGTGGGCTCCCTCCTGAGGAGGTGTTGTCCCAATTCCGGCTTGAAGAACGGCCGGTTGGCCTTTCAGTGGGCCAGGTCCAGGGAATCTGCGAGATGTGCGTTGTGAGATCCATGACCGGGGCCTCGTTCGGCGTGAGTAGGCCGGAAGCAAGCGGATTCCTGTCATCGTATTGGGTCAGGAAGGAGTTTGGTGACCGACCTTCTTTACACCAGGAAGCTGAGGCTTCCGGAACGGAACGGGCGTGAAGTAACATCCTTGAACCCAAGGCGCCCCAAGGCATCCTGTACGTCCGGAAAGCGTTGCTCGAGCCGCGGGAGTCGAGGAGGGTCGAGTTCCACGCGGGCCACGTCGCCGGCCAGGTGGCGCACACGCAAGTTGTCTTCCGGGTTCAGATCGAGCAGCCGCCGTACCTCGGCCTCCGCAGCTTCGACCCGGGCCAGGTTCTCTCGAGTCGCGACCACGCCGTACTGGAGCCTGGATCGGAGGCAAGGACTTGCGGCAACATGCCAGTTCGGGATCCCGAGGTGCCGGGAAAGGATACGCACTTCCTCCTTGGTCAAGTGGGCAAGGGGGCTGATCACGCCATGTTCCCGGGCTGCAGCCAGGCCAACTCGAGTTGGGTCCTCCAAGTCGTCCCGATTCGTCCCGTTGAACAGGACCACCGGGGCCCGGGTCCTGTCGCGACGACGGAGCAGCGTGGCGCCGAGTTGCTCGAGCGCCTTGTATAGCGTCTGTTTGCAGTGGTAGCAACTCAGACCGGTATTCTCCACGTAGGCCGGGAGCGTTCCTTCTTCGGTCGTGACCTCCTCGAGCGGGAAACCGAGCTTGTTCGCCAGGTTCCGGGCCTGTTCCAACTGGGTGCGCGAGACCGAAGCGGAGACGCCGAGCACGGCAATCGTGTGGAGGGGAAACAGGCGGTGGACCACGACGGTGGCAAGCGTGCTATCCACACCGCCCGAGTAGGCGACCAGGTTGAGCCCTCGGTCGGTCGCCGTCCTTCGGATGGTTTCCGACGTGATCTCGAGCAGCTTGTGCGCGTCCATGGGGTCGTCTCCTCTATGGGCCATGGCGCCGGATCGGAACGGCGCTCGTTCTTGCACCCGGCGTTGACATCGTGGGATACGCCGCGACAATATATAACTTCTTTTGAGCTGGGGACAATTCCCTGTGCTTCGTGGCTTGGCTGGAAACTTCGGTGTCAAGGGGAAGAAGCGCTGCATGAGCAAGAAACATGAGCAGGGCCTGGACACGTCGTCCCGTGCTTCGAGGGCGGTCCGGATCAACAAGTACCTCGCACGGGTGGGGCACTGCTCCCGCCGGCAGGCGGACGCACTGGTGGCTGCTGGGGCGGTGACCATCAATGGCGAAGTGGCCGCCCCTGGTTCTCAGGTCGAACCGGGTGCGCAGGTGTGCGTTTCCGGTGTCCCGGTGGGTTCGGCGCCACCACCTGTAGTCCTGATGTTCCACAAGCCTGCTGGCGTGGTTACGACCACGGATCAGCGTGTTCCCAACAACATCATGTCTTACATCGATTATCCGGGACGCGTTTTCCCGGTGGGCCGGCTCGACCAGAGTTCAAGTGGCCTCATCCTGCTCACGAACGACGGCAGTATCAGTCGACGAATCCTGGATCCGGCCGAGAATCACGAGAAAGAGTACGTGGTTCGAGTCGATAGGCCGTTCGGCGATAGCTTGCTCAAGACACTCGCCCAGGGCGTGGTTCTGGACGGGCGTCCTACACGGCCGTGCCGGGTGGAGCGTCTTGGCGCCAGGGCGTTTCGGATGGTGCTGACCGAGGGGCGCAATCGTCAGATTCGGCGCATGTGTGAGGCGTGCGGGTATCGGGTGGTCCGACTACGCCGAGTGCGGATCATGAATATCGAATTGGGTGACCTGGCACCCGGACAGTGGCGGCGGGTGGACCTGTCGCGCCTGTTCCCGCCGGAGGAGGTCGTGTCGAGTCGCGATTGCGGCTCCCGAGACATGGCTACACCAGGAGCAAGCCCTCTTCCCGGAGCCAGCGCCAGCACGGCCCGTCGGCGAAAGCGGTCAACCCCTTCTCTCCACCCGGAAAACGCCGGGAAGCCTCCTCGAGGGTGAGGTAGGCCCGAGTACCGCGACCTCGAGGTCGGCTTTGGTCCAGGATTGCCTGGAGCCACCGAGCCACCGGGCCCGTTTGGCGAAACGTGCGTGTGCCCCCGGGACCGGCGATGTGCACCCGGTGGTTTTTTCTGGATCTGGAGGAGGAGTCCGCTTCAATCACCACTCGTCCGCCCAACCAGACCAGGTGCCGCTTCGTCTCCGTTCGTTCGTCTCGATCTCCCAATTGCGTCACCATCCGTCGGATGGCGTGCCTCGAAACTCGAGGGCGGGGGACACGACGGTCGAACCAGGTGCGCACGTCTCGGTCGAGCCCCTCCCCGAGCATGTAGTGGTACAGTGCGGTGTCCAGGGCCGGTCCGAACAGATCGGCGTCGCACCCTGTCGAATCCCGGTACTCGAGGTCGTTCCAGGCAAAGTCTCCCCGGGGTGGACCGGTGAGGGTGATGCCGAACGCTGCAGGGTTCCGGCCGACGGGAGAATGGGCGGTCGCGTAGAACCGGTGCCAGAACGCGGATTGGATCAAGCCCTCGTCGAAGAGTTGCCGCACACGTTCGAGAGCGTCCACGATTTCCTGGAGTGTCTGGGAGGGAAACCCGTACATCAAGTAGGCATGAACCATGATGGAGGCCCCGGTGAATGCGGCTGCAGCCCGGGCCACCTGTTCCACGGTGACGCCCTTGTTCATGAGGCGAAGCAGACGGTCTGAAGCGACCTCGAGTCCGCCGGTGACCGCGATGCAGCCCGATGCGGCGAGGAGACGGCAGAGGTCGGGGGTGTAGGCACGTTCGAACCGAACGTTTCCCCACCAGGAGACGATGAGCCCTCGTTGGAGGATCTCGAGGGCGAGGTGTCGGAGGAGTGCGGGAGGGGCTGCTTCATCCACGAAGTGGAATCCGGTCTGGCCGGTTTCCGCAACCAGGCGTTCCATGCGGTCTGCCAGTTCGCGTGCGGGGGTGGGGCGGAAGTCGGCGACATGGGGGAGGGTGGTGTCACAAAACGCACATTGTTTCCAATAACAACCGTGTGCCAACGGCAGCTTGTGCCATCGGCCGTCCGACCAGAGGCGGTGTGTGGGATTCAGCAGGTCCAGGATTGCGAGGTAGCGCCGGGTGGGGAGGCCTTCGAACGAAGGGAACCCTTTGGGCGCGGTGCCCAGGTCGGGTGTGGGGCCTCGGAGGAAGCGGACCGTCCCGCGATGGCGCACGAAGGTGCGACACAGGTCTTCGCGAGAGCGGACTCCCGCCAGGTGTTCGAGGATGGCGACCAACGGTTCCTCTCCGTCGTCCAGGGTGACGAAGTCGACCAGGTCGAAGAGGGCTGGTGCCTGAAGTTCCCGGAGTTCGGTATTGACAAAGCCCCCGCCCAGAACGATGGGGATCTCCGGGTGGTGGTGCTTGATGACCCGGGCCGCACGGAGCGCGCCGAGCAGGGTACCTGGGAACGGGACGGAAAACCCGATCAGATCCGGACGGTATTGCTTCAGCGTCTTCTCGACCACCTCCCCGATAAACGACTCGACCAGTCCTGGGGGCCGGGCAAGCTCCCGGGCAATCGGGGCGAACCGGGTTGCGCCGGTCGCGAGGGTCTCACCATAGCGACTGAACCGGTAGAGTGGCGCATGGAACTCGGTGACCAGGTCTGCGAGATCCTCCAGGAAGAGTGTGCAGCGGTGTCGGGCCTGGTCAGTGATGCCCAGGGTCCCGAATGCCCAGTCGAGTTCCTCGAGTCGTTGGAGCCTGGGGCTTTCCGGGAGCAGGCGGTGGTGGCATATCTGATGGGCGAGCGTCGGGTCGAGGCCTTGCAGGTAGCGCACCACGGGGTCGATGGCGTCGATGAGTCGGTCTGCCATGGCGAGGGCCCAGGACAATCGAGGGGAGGCGGCCGACCCCGCCGGGACAGCGTGGAGGACGCGTCGAAGCCCGTCACTCGAAAACAGGCGGAGAGTGGTTTCGAGCCCGATGTCGGCCTGTCGGACGGAGTATCCGAGCGCGGTGAGGGTCCGGGTCAGGCACGGTACAGCCGGGTACGGGGCGTTGAGCTGGGTAAAAGGTGGCGTGAGGAGGAGGATCGTTCCCATCGAGTTCGACCCCGTCTATGCGGGCCACCTGGGCCTCAGAAAATGCCGAGGATCAGGTGGGCAAGGCCCAGGAAACAAAGGAAGCCGAAGGAATCGGTCAGGGCGGTGATGAGTACGCTTCCGCCCAGAGCCGGGTCTTTCTTGAGACGCTTGAGGATGACCGGGACGGCAGCTCCCACGATCCCGGCGATCGCCATATTGGCGATCATGGCCAGGAAGAGGACCAGGCCGATGGACGGGTCGGACTTCCAGAGCCAGGCGATGATCGCTGCGAGAAGTCCCACGCAGGTGCCGAGCGTCATGCCGATCACCATGTTCTTGAGGATGACCCGGAACGTGCGCTCGAACTCGAATTCGCCCAGGGCGATACCTCGAGTGATCACGGTGAGGGTCTGGGAGCCCACGTTGCCCCCGAGCCCGGCCACCACAGGCATGAACACCGCCAGCGTGGCATTCTGGGCGATGGTTCCTTCGAACAATCCGACCACGGAAGCAGAAAGGAAGGCCGTACCCAGATTGATGGCGGTCCAGGGGATCCGTTTCCTCACCGAGGTTCGAATCGGGCTGAATACACGGTCTTCCTCGTCCAGGCCTGCGAGGCGGTACATGTCCTGGGTGGCCTCTTCCTGGATCACGTCGATCACGTCGTCCACGGTGATCATGCCCAGGAGGCGTCCATCCGGATCGGTCACCGGGACCGCCAGTAGATTGTACCGGGCGACGACATTGGCCACTTGCTCCTGGCTTGCGTCCGGGGGAACGGACACCGGGTCGGGCATCATGATCTCTTCCAGAGAGCGATCCGGAGGCGACGCGACAAGGCGGCGAATCGGAACCACGCCTTCGAGCCGCCCCTTCTGGTCCACCACGTAGAGGTAGAAAACCGCTTCCACCTGCTCGCCCAGCGTCCGGATGGCATCGATCGCCTCCTGCGCTGTCGCCGTTCGCTCCAGGGCAAGAAAGCGCGGGGTCATCACGTTCCCCGCGGTGCCCGGTTCATATCGGAGCAATCGGTCGAGTTCGGCCCGGCGCGTGGGGTCGATGAGTGGAATGACCCGGGCCTGCCGGGTCACGTCCAGGGCGTCGAGGAGCAAGATGGCGTCGTCCGGAGCGACGCGCCCAAGGATTTGAGCCAGTTGCTCGTCGCTGAGCAGTTCCAGGAACGACGGAATCATCTCCGAAGGAAGCTCGGAGAGGGTCTTTCCTGCCTGCCGGGAAGAGAACAACAGGTCAATGAGTTCCCGGGCCTCGGCCGGGCGCAGTTTGCCCAGAAGAGTCGCGATGTCCGCCGGATGGATGCGGTCGAGCAGTTTCTCGGCCCGTGCCCGCGCACCGGTCCGGATGAACTTGAGCAATATATCGGTGTGGATGATGGGTCGGCTCATGGCACCTCCGTTGTCCAGGAGGCCGTTCGCGGACCTGGCATGGCGGTGTGCGGCGAATCATGGCTTGATAGCACGCCCAGAAAGCCGAATCAAGCTCTATCTCGAGAGGAACTTTGTTTCCTACCCACCGAAGAATGGACTATCCTGAGACCCGTCGTCCAAGCAGCGAGGTCGAACCGGATGGAACGTGGCGAGCAGAGGAAGCTCTCGAGCCCTCATGTCTGGGTGGCGTCCACCTATTTTGCCGAGGGCTATCCCTATACGGTGGTGAACACCCTCGCTGAGGTGCTGTTCAAGGAACTGGGCGCCAGCTTGAAGGCCATCGGCCTCACTGCACTGCTCCACCTTCCCTGGAACCTGAAGTTCCTTTGGGGACCTTTCCTGGACCGATACGCCACCAAGCGAGCCTGGCTCCTGTGGATGGAAGTCGCGATCGTGGCGCTCATCTTGACCCTCGGTCTCGCGGTCTCCTTGCCCAACGTGCTGCTCCTCGCCTCCGTCGCCTTCTTGCTTCTGGCGTTCGTATCCGCCACGCACGATATCGCCATCGACGGGTACTACCTGGAGGCGTTGGACAAGGAGGGGCAGTCTCGTTTCGTGGGATACCGTGTCACCGCATACCGCGTGGCCATGCTGGTGGTGAGTGGCCCGTTGGTCGTGCTCATCGGTTGGACAGGCTGGCCGGTCGGGTTCTTGCTCGTGGGCGGCGTCATGGCCGTGGTCCTGCTGTACCATGCCAGATGGCTGCCTCGAGTGGAGCAGCCCGGGCTGCCGCCGGTTGAGTTGGTGCGAGCCGCCTGTCGATGGCAGACAGCAGCAGGCCTGGTCGGCCTGTCCGTGCTGGTCCTTGCAGGCTGGGTGGCCTGGTCTCTGGACCCGGTTCAGGCCATGCGGGCGCGGGTTCTCGAGGCAATCCCGGTTCTGCACAAGATCTCGGTCTCGGAGTGGATCGCCCTGGCTTTCCTGGGCGTGCTTCTCGCGATCCTGGCCGCACAGGGGCCGATTCGACGCTGGATACAGGCTCGAGACTCCTTCTACGCGGCCGCGTTTGTCGACTTCCTCGCACAGAAACATGTCGGACGTATCCTGGCCTTCGTGGTCCTGTTCCGGGCCGGCGAGTCATTCCTCCTCAAGATGCGTTATGCATTCCTCCGTGACATCGGCATGACCATGGAACAGTTCGGGGTGGCCGGGGGAACCGTGGGGGTGATCGCTTCGCTCACCGCCACCATGCTCGGCGGATACCTCATCGGCCGGGACGGGCTCGAGAAATGGCTGTGGCCTTTTGTCCTGATGCAGAATGTGTTGCAGCTTCTCTACATGGGTGTGGCCTACTACTACGTGGACCTGGGCCATGCAACCCCTGATACGTTGAACTTCACCCTGCTCACGGTGGTCATCACGGTCGAGGCTTTTGGGGCGGGACTGGGGACCGCGGTCTTCATGGTCTACATGATGCGTTGTTGCCGACCCGGTTACAAGGCGGCGCATATGGCCATCTTGACCGCACTCATGAGCGTAAGCTTCACCCTCGCCGGGGTTGCCAGCGGGTTCCTCGCCGAGTGGATGGGGTACACCCTCTATTTCGGCTTCACATTTCTGGCGGCTGTGCCAGGGATGCTGCTCCTCTTCTTCATTCCGTATCTGGACGGAACCACGGCGGCGGATCTGGACCCCGCAGCCCTGCGAGAGGAGGAACCGTGACCGTCGATTCTGTGGCCATTGGAAACTATGACCGGGACGAGGACCTGCTCGGTGCCGTGCGTGCGGACGGTCGGCCCAGGGTTCGGATCTATCCGGTGCTGGACGTGTCGGTCGTGCTGGGCCGGGGGAGCAAGCCGGAACAGGAGTTGCACCTGGATCGAGTGGTGGCGGACGGTGTCCCCGTGTTGCGTCGGCGAGGCGGAGGATGTGCCGTCGTGCTCGATCCGGGCAACGTCGTCCTCTCCTTGGTGGTTGCCCGGGCAGGGTTCGGAGGCGGGCGTGCTGAGTTCGCCGGCATATCGGAATGGCTTGTGGACGCGTTGAAGCGTATGGGGATTTCGGGCGTGGTACAGCGCGGCATTTCCGACATGGCCATCGGGGACCGAAAGGTCGGTGGAGCCTGTATCTACCGGCCCCTGGGCCTCGTGTACTACTCCACCACCCTGCTCGTGGACCCGGACGTCGAACTCTCCGAGCGTTACCTGCGTCATCCACCCAGGGAACCTGCGTATCGGGAGGGTCGCCCCCATCGCGACTTCATGGGACGATTGGCCGGAACCTGGAAAGGAGTCAACGCTCCTGCATTTGCACGTGCGCTCGCTCGCACGCTCGACCCCCAGTCCCCTCTCGATACCAACCGGCTCCGTATCGAACTCGTCCTCCCAAGAAATTGACCACCGTGCTCAGGCCGCGTGGCCTGGCTTGACGTCTTTGGCGGCAGTCCGTATAAGACCTCTGGGGAATGCCCGACCGGGCGTCTCCAGCGTCAGGAAGCGCGACCGGATACACAGCAGAGCGTGTCTGCCGATGCCGACTCGAGTTTGTATCATCACCCGGCCGGATCTGGAGCCCCCGGTGCATGGGGCCGCGGTCAAGATCATGGAAACCGCCCGCGGATTGTCCCGGCTTGGGGCCACGGTCGAGGTCGTGACCAACGATCGACTTTGGTACTACCACGTGGTCAGAGGGAAGGTCGCGCGCCGTCGGTATCCTCAGGCGTTGCTGAGTGCCACGAACCTTCCGCCGCTGGTGAAACAAGTTGGCGCTCGCCTGCAACTCCCAGGGTACTGGGATGGCTTGCGCTGGATTCTGTCACGAATCGGATACCCGCTCGACGAGCAGTTTCTCTACCAGGCCATGGTGGACCCCGACTTCTGGCTTCGCGTCCTCTACGTGGGGTGGCGGTACCGAATCGAGGTGTACCAGGCCGAGTTCCCTGGATACGCCGTACCGGCTTGGATCGCGGCCCGAACCCTTGGAGGCCGGTGTGCCCTCGTGGAGCACAACGTCGAGTATCTCCGGCTTCGTGATACCACTGAGATTCCTTCGGAGGTGATCGCGCGATTCCGCCTTCTGGAGCGTTTCGTGGCTCGCCTGATGGACCATGTGATCGTGGTCTCGGAACCGGACCGGGATCGGGTACATGCTCTGGGGGTCCCGCTCGAGCGGGTGCAGGTGATTCCGCACGGGGTGGACTTGAATGCGTTCGAGTTTGCCTCCGGGGTGGGGATCCGCGCACGGTACCGGGTGCCGGAGGACGCTTTCCTTCTCGTGTTCCACGGCACGCTGAACTACTGGCCGAACACGGTCGCCGTGAAGCGTATTGCAGAGGAACTGCTCCCTCGGCTGGAGCGGCTGGGCGTAACCGCGCATGTGCTGGTGTGTGGTGCAAATCCACCTCGCTACTATGCACACCCGCGAATCGTGTTCACCGATGTGGTTCAGGACCTCCCCGCCCATCTCGCCGCCGCAGACCTGGCCGTGGTGCCCCTCGAAGATGGGGGCGGAACCCGGTTGAAGATCCTCGAGTACTTTGCCGCCGGACTGCCTGTCGTGAGTACGCCCAAGGGGGCCGAGGGCATCCCGGTCCGCCCGGGCCAGGAGATCGAGATCGCCTCCGACTGGGACACGTTCGCCCGCTCTGTGGCAAGGCTCTTCCACGATCCCGAACGTTCCGCCATGCTGGCTCGATCAGGACGGGCATTCGTGCAGGCCCTGGACTGGAACCACGTCTGCCGCGCCTACCTCGATTGCTACCGGAAACCGATTCCTGGTACGGACCGGGGCGGTTCGGCGTCAGGCAAGCCCCTGGACCACGGAACCGGGCGGGCGACATCGGGGGCGAACGTCGACGAGCAGGCTCGCTGCAATAGCCGCACCGAACCGGAGCGGGTGCCCACCAGGGCCACCGGGACCCGGGCACGAGACCGGGCGACGCTCGACCCGATGGAAGTGGCAATGGCCCACCTGCCCGGGAATGTCGTGCAGCGTGTTCGTCCCACCATGATCATGAATGTGGTGGAAGCGTGCAACCTGTCCTGCGTTTTTTGTGACCAGGGAGGAGGCTCGTCTCGAATGGACACCGTGCTCGCGCACCGACTCCTGGACGAGGCAGCCGCCCTGGGCACCGAAACTGTCGTGTTCACCGGGGGAGAACCCCTGCTCCATCCCGACCTCTGGGACCTGGTAGACCGGGCAAGTCGGGCGGGCATGGGAACCAATGTCACCACGAACGGACTGCTCGTCTCGCGTCAGATCGACCGGATCGTGGACAGCGGCGTGGGCTCGGTGTCGGTTTCCCTGGACGGACTCGAGGCCGTGCATGACAACCTTCGAGGAGTTCCGGGCACCTTTTCCAGGGCGGTGGAGGCGGTGAAACAGCTCAGGGATCGCAACGTGGCGGTCCAGGTCTACTTCGTGGTCACCAACCGCAACGTGCACCAGCTCCTGGCTGTCCACGAACTCGCCACGTCCCTCGGCGCAGGGTTCGAGTTCTGGCCGGTGAACGGCATGCCCAGGTATCAACTCCGCGATGACGACTCGAGACGAATCTACCGTGAAGCAGTGGACACATTGGCTCGCCACGACCCCAGGCATGCGGAACGCAAGCAATACTACCTGACCGGTCTCGAGTATCATGCCGGGTGGGATCGTGCGGTGCGTTGCCTGGGCCTGGTGCAGCAGTTCGGGGTCACCGTGAGCGGGAAATTGCTTCCCTGTTGTGTGTGGCAACACGAAGAGATGGCCGTGGGAGACTTGAGGCGACACGGGCTCATCGACCTGTGGACCGGTCCAGAGGCCGACGCATTTCGAAAGCGGCTGGTCCGGGAGGGGTGTCGGAACGGTTGCTACAACCACTCGCTCCACGAATTCGAGCGTGTGACGGGCGAAAGTTTTCTGGTGCCGTAGGGAGGGCGTGTGGGTGTTCGGCCGTTTCATCTTGCGGGCAGTTACCTTGTGTTGGAGTTGACGAACCGGTGCAACCTTCGCTGTCGGCACTGTGCGCGGTCGGATTTGGCTCATACCCACTACCGGGAGGTTGGGGACTTTTCCGCAGAGGGGGTTCGCGCGCTGCTTCAGGATCTGGGCGAGGTAGGAGCGCGGTTTGACAATCTGGTGTTGTTCTGGCTTGGGGAGCCCCTTTGTCACCCGGGCTTTTCCGAGGTGTACGAGACCATAGTGTCGTGGCCTGGGGTGGAGGCGTTGTTCGGGCAGGTGGAGGTTCACAGCAACGGGACGCTGTTGAATCGCCGTGTGGCTGCGGCGCTGGTGAATCGTTACCGGATTCCGCAGCGGTGGCACTTTTCGGTCGACGCGGTGGAAGGGGAGACCTACGCGAGGATCAAGGGGCGGCCTCTTCTTGCGCGGGTGGAGGAGAACATCGAGCGGCTGGTGCGTTTTCGGACCCGGGGAGGTTTCCCACGGCCGGCGGTGGTGGTTCAGTTCATCGTGAGTGATCGGAACGAGGCGGAGGCTGCCACCTTCCTGTCGCACTGGCAGGCGATGTTCGGTCGATACGGTCTGGGCGCTCGAGCGCATGCCTATCATGTTCCGTGGGGATATGAAGGGGATGCCGTATTTTTCCGCAGCCTGGACTGTCCGACAGCGGAGGAGCAGCGGCGTCAGGACCGGGTGTACCGGCGGGTGGTTTCTCGACTGGGATTGTTGTCGGAAGCGCCTGGACGAGGAGACGGGGAGCCGGTTCTGAACAGGCGAATGGAGGGGGTTCGGCAGCCCTGTTCCGGTTTCTGGAAAAGCCCGGTGATTGGTTGGGAAGGGAGCCTGACCACGTGCACCAGGGACAGCCGTTTCGACAATTTGCTGGGCAACGTGTTCGAGACTCCTTTCAGTGTGCTCTGGTTCGGGGACGGTCGAATTGCGCGGTGGCGGCGGCAGGTGGCGGACGGGGATTATGGTGCGTTGCCGTTGTGCCGATCGTGCTTTATTCCGGCCTCGCACAACTACACAGGGATCACGCTCGAGGAGATCGCCTCTGCAAGGGGGGCACCCGATGGCTAGGCGCGCGTGGAGTCGACTGGCCGAATGGAGACTGCGGGCTCGAGCCCAGGTGCGTCTGTACGGCGATCCCGGCCGGCCGGTGCAGGCGCACATTTGTCCCACGGACCGGTGCAACCTCTCGTGTCGGCAGTGTGACATCTGGCGTCGTCCTGCGGCAGAGGAGTTGACGACCGAGGAGTGGCAGGACGTGCTGGTACAGTTGGCCGCATTGGGCGGGCCGGGGATGTCGGTAAATTTCTCGGGAGGAGAGCCGTTTCTTCGGGACGACCTGGTCGACCTCATTGCATTTGCGGTGTCCGAGGGGATGACCGTCAGCGCGAACACGAACGGGTGGCTCATCGACGACGAAATGGCCCGGAGGCTCGAGCATGCGGGTCTGGACATCCTGTATGTGTCGCTGGACGGTGCGAGACCGGCCACGCACGATCGGTTGCGGAACCGGGCTGGTTTGTTCGATCGGGTAATGGGCGCGTTGGATGCGCTGTCTCGAGTGCCGCGACCGCGGGTAGTGGTGGCGTCGATCCTGCACCGCGAATTGGTACCCGAGGTCGAGGAGTTGTTGGCGTTGTGTGCGTCTCGAGGGCTTCAAGTGGTGTTCCAGCCGGTGTACCAGCCTTTTGGGCAGGCGTACGATCCCGGGTGGCATGAGGGGAATCCATTGTTGCCGCGGGATCTGGAAGCGGTGGACCGGGCGATCGATCGGTTGGTGGCCATGCGTCGGCGCGGGGACCTGGTGTGCAACGAGGAGGCTCAGCTTCAGGCGTTTCGGGGCTATTTCCGTGCGCCCACGCAGCCGAATGGGCTGAGTTGCCGGGCCGGATTCCGTGACATCTCGTTCAATCCACGGGGGGACGTGCTTGCTTGTTACTTTCTTGCACCCATTGGGAACGTGCGAAAAGCGGACCTGGCTTCGATCTGGTGGGGCCGGGAGGCTGCGTTGCGGAGGCAGGAGGTGGCCGGGTGCCGCCGGACCTGTAATCTTCAAAATTGCAATTTCGGTGCAATCTCTGACTGACGGGACTCAACTTCTTATTAGAGCTTGACAAAATAGACCTGCGGGCTAAGGTGGAATATTGGACGCGCGCTCGGTCCGCGCACTGGCGGCTGGCGTCTGTGCAGCCCATTTCGAGGGCGGAAGGCAGGCTGAGACCGTTGTCGAACGGTTCATTCCCTTGTGCATTCGTCAGACAATCGTGTTGTTGAGAGGAAACCATGTCGAATGGTAGCAACGACCCTGGTCGACTTGGCGAGCTGTTGGTTCGTGAGAAGCTCATCACCCCGCTACAACTTCAGAAGGCGGCCGAGGAGCAGCGGAGCGGTGGGGGGAGGCTTGGGTACCAGCTTACCAAGATGGGCTTCATCGAGGAGAACGAACTCACGGCGTTTCTCTCGAAGCAATACGGTATCCCTTCGATCAACCTTTACGAGTACGATATCGAGCCGGAAATCATCAAGCTGATTCCCAAGGAAGTGGCGACGAAGCATCAGGTGATTCCGGTGAATCGGTCGGGGAACACGCTGATCATCGCCATGGCGGACCCATCGAATATTTTTGCCATCGACGACATCAAGTTCTTGACCGGGTACAACATCGAGGTGGTGGTGGCCTCGGAAGCGGCCATCGTGGAGGCCATTGACAAGTACTATACGGCGAATGTCTCGTTTGACGACGTGATGATGGACTTCGACGACGAAGACATCGATGTGGCCGAGGAAGAAGAAGACATCGACATCATGGATCTGGAGAAGACGGCCGGGGAGGCTCCGGTCATCAAGCTGGTGAACCTGATCCTGGTCGATGCCATCAAGAAGTCGGCGTCCGACATACACATTGAGCCTTACGAGAAGCACATGCGGGTGCGGTACCGCATCGACGGGATGCTCTACGAGGTGATGAAGCCGCCGCTGAAGCTGAAGAATGCGATCACGTCTCGAATCAAGATCATGAGTTCCCTGGACATTGCGGAGCGGCGGTTGCCCCAGGACGGGCGGATCAAGCTCAAGCTGGGGCGGGGCAAGGAAATGGATTTCCGTGTCTCGGTCTGCCCGGTGATCTGGGGCGAGAAGGTCGTGCTGCGGCTGCTGGACAAGGGGGCCCTGCAGCTCGACATGACCAAGCTGGGCTTTGACACCAAGGCGCTGGCCGATTTCAAGGAGGCCATTTACAAACCGTACGGCATGGTGCTGATCACGGGGCCTACCGGGTCCGGGAAGACCACGACCCTCTACTCCGCCTTGACCGAGCTGAACAAGACCACCGAGAATATCTCCACGGCCGAGGATCCGGTTGAGTACAACTTGCCGGGTATCAATCAGGTGCAGATGCACGACGAAATCGGACTGAACTTCTCGTCTGCACTCCGGAGCTTCTTGCGTCAGGACCCGGACATCATCATGGTGGGGGAGATTCGGGACTTCGAGACCGCAGAAATCGCGGTCAAGGCCGCACTGACCGGCCATCTCGTGCTCTCCACGCTGCACACCAACGACGCTGCCGGCACCATCACTCGGTTGTTGAACATGGGCGTTGAGCCTTTCCTGGTCGCCAGTTCGGTCAATCTGATCCAGGCTCAGCGTCTGGTCCGTCGCGTTTGCCCTGACTGCAAGGAGGTCACCGAGGTTACCCCGCAGACCCTGGTGGACCTGGGGGTGCCCGAGGACGAGATCGATGACTATACCGTCTATCGTGGCGTGGGCTGTCGCACCTGCAACAACACCGGGTACAAGGGGCGAATCGGGTTGTACGAGGTGCTGCCCATCAAGGACGAGATCCGTGAGTACATCCTCAATGGCGCCTCGACCCTCGAGATCAAACGGGAAGCCATCCGTATGGGGATGCGGACCTTGCGGACCTGCGCCCTGGACAAGCTCCGGGACGGTGTCACCACGCTCGACGAAGTGATGCGTGTCACCATGATGGACTGATCGCCCGCCTCGTCTCCCCTTCCTGAGCGCGAAAGCCGCTGAAAACCATCTTGGGCTTGCCCGGAAAATCCGATATGGTAGTATGATATAGCGAGAGAAACTCAAGGGAGAGAAGCGCCATGCCAACGTTCGTCTACGAAGGAGTCGGAGCGTCCGGCGAGATGAAGCGGGGCGAGATCGAAGCGGTGGACGAGAGCGCTGCGCAGAACAAGCTGCGTGCGATGCAGATCAAGACGTCCAAGCTGAAGAAGAAGCCCATGGAGATCAACATTCCGCTTCCGGGCTTCCTCGGAGGCGGGGTGGGCGAGCGGGACCTGGTGGTGTTCACCCGGCAGTTCGCGACGATGATCGACTCCGGGCTTCCGTTGGTGCAGTGTCTGGAAATCCAGGCCGCGCAGGCTCCGAACCCCGTGTTTCGCAGTCAGCTCAAGGTCATCAAGGAGACGGTGGAAGGGGGGTCCACCTTCGCGGACGCCCTGAAGAAGTATCCCAAGACGTTCGATACCCTCTACGTCAACCTGGTGGCCGCGGGTGAGGTCGGTGGTATTCTCGACACCATTCTCAACCGACTCGCGGCTTACATCGAAAAGGCCTCCAAGCTGAAGAAGCAGATCAAGAGCGCCATGGTCTACCCGGCTGCCATCGTGGTGATCGCCGTGGCTGTGGTCGCGGTTCTGCTCCTGAAGGTGGTGCCTGTTTTCGAGAAGATGTTCGCCGACATGGGGAGCGCCCTGCCGGCGCCTACCCAGATCGTGATCGACATGTCCAACTGGCTTCAGAAAAACTTCCTCGTGGTGGTCGGAATCGCCATCGCGGTGGTCATCGCGTTCGTCACCTTCTACCGGTGGCCCAAGGGGCGCTACATCGTGGACACGGTCTTGTTGAGAGCGCCGGTGTTCGGAGACGTCATCATCAAGAGTTCGGTGGCAAGGTTTTGCCGCACCCTGGGTACCATGATCTCCTCCGGGGTGCCCATCCTGGACGCGCTCGAGATCTGTTCCAGAACTTCAGGAAACAAGGTGGTGGAGAAGGCGATCCTGAATGCGCGCGAGAGTATTTCGGAAGGCAAGAGTATCGCGGAGCCACTGATCGAATCCAAGGTGTTCCCCGAAATGGTGAGCCAGATGATCTCGGTGGGGGAGGCGACGGGCGCACTGGACACCATGTTGGGCAAGATCGCCGACTTCTATGACGACGAGGTGGACGCTGCGGTCGGCGCCATGACCTCCATGATCGAGCCCATGATCATGGTCTTCCTCGGCGTCGTGCTCGGCGGTCTCGTCATCGCCATGTACCTGCCCATCTTCACGATGGCCAGCGCGGTTCACTGACGCGGCATGACCGAGACCCAGGCAGCAGAGCGTCCTGCAACCGGCTATCCCCCGGAAGAGATCGACACGTCCCCCGGTACCCTCTTCTCCAAGCTCAAGTGGCTGATTTTTGTCCGGATTCTGGTCGCCACGGCTCTGTTCGGATCTACTCTGGTGGTCCAGATCCGGGCCGGGGTCGAACAATCCGAGATCCCCCTCATCTACTCCCTCATCATCGGCATGTACGGGTGCTCGGCACTCTACGCCATCCTGCTGCGTCGTATCCGTTCCCTCAGGCTGTTCGCTTACGTCCAGTTTTTCTTCGACAACCTCTTCATCACCCCACTCATCCTCCTGACCGGCGGGGTGGAAAGTATCTTCAGCTTCCTCTACTTCCTCACCATCATCTCCGCCAGCTACCTACTCTATACCACCGGCGCCGTCTACGCCGCCGCCCTCGCCGGGATCATGTATGCTGTCCTCGTGATGTTGCAGGCTCGAGGATACTTGCCGTCGTCTCCGGATGCCGAGTTGCTCCTGAGCGACATGTCCTACGTTTTCTACAACGTCATCATCAACGTGTTCGCGTTCTTCCTGGTTGCTTTCCTGGCTTCCTACCTCGCTGAGCAGCTCAAGCGGGCCCGGCAAGCGCTGCTCGAGGAGCAGTTGAGCCTGAAAGAACTGGAAGAGTTCAACCGCAAAATCGTGGAAAACATCGGCAGCGGTCTCCTGACCGTGGACCAGAACAACCGCATCACCTTCTTGAATCGCGCAGCACGTGAGATCACCGGGGCCGATGGCAGTATCTACGGTGCACACGTCGACGAACTGTTCCCGGGAACCGCCGAACAACTCGACGCAGGCGGCCCCGACACCGAGGATGGCGTGGCCCGGCGTTGGGAGCGGCGCCATACCGGGGCGGACGGTCGGGCGCTCCATCTGATTTTTGCGCTTTCCCCCCTCCTGGACCCGGATGGACAGCAGATAGGGAAGATCCTCATTTTCGAGGATCACACCCGTCTGAAGTACCTCGAGGAGAAGGCCAAGCGCGACGAACGATTGAAAATGATCGGACGGCTCGCAGCCGGTATGGCCCACGAAATCCGCAACCCACTTGCCTCCATTTCCGGTTCCATCCAGGTGTTGAGTGCCGAACTGGAGCCGGAGGGTGAGGAGAAGGCATTGATGGACATCGTGTTGCGGGAGACGGATAGATTGAACAAGCTGTTGACGGATTTCCTTCAGTACATCCGCCAGCAGCCCGTGACCCGGCGCCCGGTGGACCTCGAGGCCCTTGTGGAGCGCGTGATTCAGGGGGTGCGTCTCAACCCGAGCTTCACCCAGGATGTGACGCTCGTGAGCGAGTATCGGCACGCAGGGGTCGTGGAAGGGGATGCTGCGCAGCTGGAGCAGGTACTCTGGAACCTGCTCTTGAATGCTGCGGAAGCGGTGGGAGGAGCGGGAGAGATCCGAGTTGAGACGAAGGATCTGGAGACATTTCAGCGGCAGCCGGGACCGTGGGTGAAGCTGTCGGTGATGGATACAGGACCAGGGATACCACCGGACATTGTGGATCGCGTGTTTGATCCTTTCTTTTCCACGAAATCGGGGGGGACTGGGCTTGGTCTGGCGGTGGTGGAGAAGATCGTGTTGGCCCACGATGGGGTGATCCAGGTGCGGAGGCGGGAGGAAGTGGGAACGGTTGTGGAGGTGGTGCTTCCGGCGCGGGGCACCGAGGAGGAGGGCGCGGCGTCTGCGTGACGGGGAGGGGGCGGGCCGAGTGGGCGTATGGGGTGGAGGGGGCTCTGGGGGGGCGGGGGCCGTGATTCCCAGGTGGGAGCAAGGAGCAGGCCGGGAAGGAGTCTGGGCACGATGGTGAGGCAGAAGGGAGCCGGAGGGGACGAGATGGGAGGCGAGCGGCCGCGGATCATGATCGTGGACGACGAGCGGTCGATGCGGGAATTCCTTGCGATCATGCTGGGCAAGAGCGGGTATCGGGTGGACACGGTGGCGAGTGGGGAAGAGGCGGTTGCTCGGATCGGACAGGACATGTTCGACCTGGTGATCACGGACCTGTCGATGCCGGGTCTGGACGGTCTCGGTGTGTTGAAGCGGGTCAAGGACGTCTCACCCACGACGGCGGTGATCTTGATTACGGCTTACGCCACCACCGAAAGTGCCGTGGAGGCGATGAAGCTCGGTGCCTTCGATTACGTCATCAAGCCGTTCAAGGTGGACGAGCTGAAAATCATTATCAAGAATGCCCTGGAGAAGCGGCGGTTGCTGGACGAGAATCGCTTGCTTCGGCGCGAACTCGCCACCCGGTACGGTTTTGCCAACCTGGTGGGCCGTTCCCCGGCCATGCTGGATGTCTACGACCTGATCCGCAAGGTTCAGGACACCCATACCAACGTGCTGATCACCGGCGAATCGGGTACCGGCAAGGAGTTGGTGGCTCGAGCCATTCACTACAACGGGAACCGGAAGGATTTTCCGTTTGTTGCGGTCAACTGTGGGGCCATTCCCGAGGCACTGATCGAAAGCGAACTGTTCGGGCACAAGCGGGGCGCCTTTACAGGGGCGGTGACGAACAAGCCGGGGCTTTTTCAGACCGCGGAGGGAGGGACCGTCCTTCTGGACGAGATCGCCGAGATGCCCTTGAACACGCAGGTGAAGCTGCTTCGCGCCCTGCAGGAGAAGACGTTCAAGAATCTGGGGGGGGTGGAGGACATCCGGGTCAATGTCCGGGTGATAGCCGCCACCAACCGCAATCTGGCCGAGGAAGTGCGACTCGGCCGGTTTCGGGAGGACCTTTTCTACCGACTCAACGTCATCCAGATCAACCTCCCGCCGCTTCGAGAGCGCATGGAGGATCTGCCGCTCCTGGTGGAGCATTTCCTGGGAAAGTTTGCCGAGGAGTACGGGAAGCAGATCGCAGGAGTGGAGGCGGACGCCATGCGTGTTCTCATGTCCTATGACTACCCGGGCAACGTGCGCGAACTGGCCAACGTACTGGAGCGCGCCGTGGCTCTCGAGGCCGGTGACGAAATTCGTCTCTCGAGCCTTCCTCCCACCCTCCTGGAGCATGTCGGTACCACAACGCGGACCCGGGCGTTCGAGTTGCCCGCTTCCGGGCTGGACCTGGACGCAGCTCTGGCCGAGTTCGAGAAGCAGATGCTTCTGCAAGCTCTTGAGCGCTGTGGCGGCGTGAAGAAACGGGCTGCCAAACTTCTCAATATCACATTCCGGAGCTTCCGGTATCGGCTGGAGAAGCACGGAATTGACGCCGAGGATGGCGACGGGTCGATGTGAGCGGCGTTGGGGGTGACGATATTTGTCACTTTTCGTGTTTGGAGTGACGTTTTTTGGCGGGATTTGGGCAAAGTCCGTGTCGGGTCCAGGGGCATTCATTTTTTTCCATTTTGAGTGCTAGTTTGTAACTGGGCGAAATTGCTAGCAACGTGATTTTTTGCCGTCATTTTTTCGCTGGGTGGTCTGGATGGCACATGCATTGCTACTTTGGAGAGGCCGAAAGGTGGCAACGGCGCGACGGGGCGCTGCACGACCGTTTTGGCGGTCTGGCAGTCACGAACGCCGGAGAGCAACATGCAGTGCTAGAGGAGGTCTAGAATGATTCGCGATTTTCGGGGAAGCAAGGGTTTCACGCTGATCGAGCTCATGATCGTGGTGGCGATCATCGGTATTCTGGCTGCCATCGCAATTCCGAACTTCGTCGCCATGCAGCTTCGGGCGAAGCGGTCCGAGCTTCCGACGAACGTGGACGCGATCCGGACTGCCGAGAAGGCGTATGAGCACGAATGGGATCAGTTCACTGCGTGCCAGCCGAAGCCTGCGGCGACGGTGCACAAGAAGAGCCAGACGGACTTTGGCGCGTCCTTCGGTGACGGCAGTGACTGGGACCTTCTGGGGTGGATCGCCGACGGTCAGGTTCGTGGTATCTACCGGGTGGACGTGAACACCGGTACGTCCGTGAGCCAGAACTTCTCGGCCCAGGCCTACTCGGACATCGATGGTGACGGTACCACGGCTGCCTACAGCGCCGACAAGTTCTACAAGGCGGCGATGAACAGCCCGAACTCTGTCTACTGAGGCCGACCGGAGTTCGTCGGTCCATGAAGGAGGTGGCGGAGGCGGCTTCATGGACTCGGCGAGCAGTGCTACGCGATGGAGGGCTCGATCCGGTTGTCGAGCCCTCCTTTTTTTTGCCTGCCTTGACTTCTCTTCCCTGGTACCTAAGATGGTTCTCGAGGCACCGTTTTCTCCGGGTCCTGGTGGTGTGGCGTCGACCCGTGGGGGTCGTTCTCCGACTTCTCCCGGGAAGGGTTGAGCCTGGGCGTCGGGTATCGCCCCGCGCCGGATGCCTCACCGGCGACCGAAATGCCCGGGACGCGCCCGCTGTCGTGCTCGAGGCTGCGTGTTCAAGGTGAACTTTGTTTGCCAGGGTGTGGTCGTGATGAAGAACCGCAGACATTCCAGGATGGTGATTGCGTGGTTCGTGGTGGTGCTGGTGGCGGCGTGGCCGCTCTACCGGATTCAGCGCGTGTTGCACGAGAACACCTCGAGGGTTCAGGTGGAGGACGCGCTTCGTTTTGTGCCGTCCGGCAAGCTGCTATCGGTTGTGACATTGGGGTACGACAACCTGGTTGCAGATTTTCTATGGATTCGTGGGATCGCCCTGTTTGGGGAGCAGTACCAGCTCTCGGAGGACATGCGCTGGTATGACTGGTTGTACCAGCTCATCGATCTGGCGACTGACCTGGATCCGCTGGATGTGAGTTTCCACAAGTATGGGGGACTCATGCTGCGCGTGGGTGGGGCACGTGTGGATCAGAGCAACCTGGTGTTCAGCAAGGGGATGGTGCACATTCCGGACGAGTACTTCCTTCCGTTCGGGATCGCGATGAACTACCTGGAGTTCAAGCACGATGTGCGCAAGGCGGCGGAATACATGCGGCTTGCTGCGACGCGGCCGAACGCGCCGTTCTACCTGCGCAATCTGGCAGCGACTCTGATGGATCGGTCCCAGCAGAATCAGGCGGCGTTGCTGTTTCTGGATGAACAGCTCCAGATGCTGGAACCGGGTTCGCTGCGATACCGGACGGTGCAGGTGAAGATTCTGGAGGTGAAGCACGACGAGGGTGCGATGCGGATTCAGCGTGCCCTGGCGGAATACCTGAGTGTTCATCACAGGCCGCCGGACCATCTGAAGGACCTTCAGGGGGAGACGTTTTTCGGGAAGTGGCCGGAGGATCCGTATGGTGGCGAGTACGTGCTGGAACCGGAGACCGGACTGATCCGGAGCAGCGTGTACCACGAAGCGAGGGCGCGTATTCGCAAGGAGTTCGGCCTGGGTAGCGACCGGTCGAGCGAGGAGAGCGGCCCTGTTCCGAAGAAGACGCAGCATTGAGAATCTTGTTTTTGCCCTCCTGTCCCTGGGGTTGTTCGGGGTCTTCGTGGCCACCGCCTGTCCGACCGTGCACTGGCTGGACGGTGGGGAACTGGTGGCCGCAGCGCATCATCTGGTACCTGCCCATGCGCCCGGGGAGCCGTGTTTCGTTTTGCTGGGAAAGCTGATCACGCTGGTTCCGCTGGGATCCATCGGATTCCGGCTGAGCGTTTTGTCTGCTTTGGTTGGTGCGGCGGCCGCATTCGTGGCTGGTCGGCTGGTCCTGGGGTGGGTGCGGGAGGTGGCAGCGGACCTGGGGCCGGTCCTCCACATCGCGGTCTCCGTCCTGGTGGTGCTTGCCAGCTTTCTGGGCTATCCGACGTGGATCCAGAGTGTTCGCGCCGAGGTGTACGCCCTGCACCTGCTCCTGGCGTTGGCTGGAACGATCACCCTGGTGGCGGCTGGGGCCGGTTCGTCCGGGTTTGATGCGCGCTGGACAGGTGTAAGTGGGTTGTTGTGGGGTCTGGATCTGGCCGTGCACCCGCTTCTTGCGGGTCTGGCGTTCCTGTCTGCCGTGGTGATCGTGTTGGCCCGGCGGCTCGAGTGGACCCCTTGGGCGTGGCTGACCGGAGTGGTGGGTGGTTTGGCCGGGTGTTCCACGGTGCTGTTGATACCGGTTCGTGCCTTTCGCCATCCAGGCTACGGATGGGGCGACGGCCGGACGTATGCCGGTTTCCTCGACACGATCCTCGCCCGTTCGTTTCAACACAACTTTTCTCCCTTGACAGGTGACCTGCTTGGCCACAACGCAGGCGTGGTGTGGCGGCTGGCGCTGGACTACTTGGGGCCGGTCGGCCTGGTGCTCGCCGGTGTCGGTGTGATTCGGCTTCTGCTTTCCGGGCGATATCGAGACGCGCTGGTGCCGGTGGTCTTCGTGGGCTTTGGGCTGCTATCGGTGGTGCCACAGAACAAGGTTTACGGAGAGAATCCGGATTTGCTGGGGTACCTGGCGTTGCCGATGCTCGTGATGTGGGCCACGGCAGGCGTTGGAGCGGCTGCGCTGAGCCTGTGGGTGCGTCGATTGCGTGGGGCGGCGTGGACGGGCGGTCTGGCTCTTGCGGTGGGATTCATTCCCGTGCTTTTCTTGAGCCTGGGACCTTCGGACCGGTCCGGAGACTACCAGGCGAGGGAACTGGGGATGACGGCCTTTCAGGGACTTCCGCCTGGAGCCCTGCTGGTTGTTTCGGGGAATGATACGACCTTCGTCACTCAGTACCTTCAGGAAGTGGAGCACGTCAGGCCGGATGTGATGGTGCTTCCACGGTCTCTGCTGACCCATCCGTGGTTTCGGGCCCGGACGGGGCGAGGGGACGCCTGGCTGCACCGCGCACTGGGACCGGCGGGGGACTTTGCACGGGAGGTGGATCGTCCTGTTCGAGTGGAGTTCAGGGATCAAGATGTTGTGTCGGCGGCGATGTTGTGTCCGGTTCCAGCCCCCGGGTGGGGCTTCTACGATGTTCGCCCTTGTTTCGAGGAGGAGCGGAAGGAGCCGGTTCGCCTGCAAGGACTCCTGTTCTCTGGCGACCGCACAGGCTCGCAGCATGCCCGGCTCCTCGGTGCCAACGCGGCGTTGTACCTGATCGACTACTACCGTGCTCTGGGGTTGACGGCGCGTGCAGAGTGGGTCGAAGAGCGATTGAAGCGTGAAGTACCCGGGTTGGTATTGCCGGGAGCGGTTACGGTCCGGACTGGAGGGGAAGAGGCTCCGTGATACCCAGGTCGAGCGGGGGGCTGTACTAGGGGATACGGCTGATTTTGAGCACGTAGGGGCGGGTGTTGGAGTAGTCGGATTCCGGGTCCTTGGGGTAGACCTTGACCATGTAACTGGAGGGTACCGACTGGGTACAGGAGACGCACACCGCCTTGGCGTCGACTTCACCCGGGCCGCGGGTGCTGGTGGCATAGGTGATGGAGCCGTCCTCATTGGTCCAGGCCCAGTCGTAGTCCAGGCCATCGGGGCTGTAAAGGTGGATGTACAGCCCGGACACGCCTGGCAAGTGGTAATAGTCGGTGTCGCCATAGGTCAGGTAGGCGCGAAGTTCCTTGGTGGGAAAACGAAGCGGCGCCGCCGTCGCGTAGCTGTCGTTGGGCTCGAGCGCGTCCTTGGTCATGGTTCGGTTGACCCATTCTGGTTCGCCCCGTTCTATCACGTTGGTGAAATCCGCCGAGCCCTCGCCGAGGCGGTAGCAGTAGATGGCGCCCTCGACGGAAGGGACGAAGACGTCGAGGCGACCGTCGTTGTCCACGTCGCCGGCCACCGGTTGCACACTCCAGGTCACAGTGCCGATCGAGACTGGCCACCCATCCATGACCGGCAGGTCGGGCTCGTTTCGGACCACTTCGATCAGGTTGCCGTTGGAGCGCAAGGATTCAGGAATCCCGTCCAGGTCCAGGTCCACGAGTACCCCACGTTCGACACCGTCGAGTTGTCCATCTCCATCCAGGTCGAACGTTCTTGGGTTGGGAATTGCCCCGCCGTCATAGGCGTCGACCACGTGGCCCGTGTCCAGATCCATCACCTTTCCACCAAACAGCACGGGCATGGAACCGAATCCGTCCCCGTACCAGTCGACCACGTCCATGCCGTTGATGTGTGAGCCGATGAAATCGGTTTCGCTGGAATCGATGGTGGCCTCCAGGGTCAGGGTTCCGTTGTCGATCCCCCATACGTCGATGGAGCCGTCGTCGTAGGTGTCGGGATAGGTTCTGCCGCGCATGGTCACCATCTCTGCCAGGCCGTCTCCATCCACGTCCCAGGTGGAGACATATCCATCGTACACCTTGGCATTGGGCGAGGAGGCGCATTGGGTGGTGAACCCGACGCTGGAAAGCTTGACACAGATGGTTGGAGTCATCTCGCCGTGACCCACGAAATCGAGGGTGCCGTCGCCGTCGAAATCTCCGACACTGCCAAATGCTGCCACGTCACCAGAGGCGCCGTGGACCTCGGTGCAGGTATCGAGGTCATAAATGCGTGTGCCCTGGACGAGGTAGTATTTCCACGCCCCCAGGGCCGGGTCGACGGCGAAGGAGAACTTGTTGCCGTACCCGGTGGCAAAGGTGAGGGAGGGACAGACAGGGGACGGCGTGCCCTGGAAGGAAATGGAAAACAGTTTGCCCGTCTGATCGATTATCAGGAGTTCTTCGATGGAATCTCCGTTGAGGTCCAGCAGGCGGGCCGGCATGTGGCTCGGCAGGCTCATGATGACCGGCCAGGTCCCCGGACAACCGGTGGGGCACTGGGTGTCGATGTGGCCATTGCAATTGTTGTCCACCCCGTCGCAAAGTTCTTCGGCGCAGGGGTGGGCGGTGAACCGGGTGTCGTCGCAGTCCCAGTCGGGCTGTCCGTCCGCGTCGCAGTCCTGAGCGGTGGTCCACCCCACAGCCACGTCGCACTTCTCCTGGGACAGCGCCCCTTCCGGGGCGTAGCCGTCGCCGTCCCCGTCCATGTAGATGGTGATCGTGTCCAGATCTTCGTCGATGCGACCGTCACAGTCGTCGTCGATCTCGTTGCACTGCTCGGGAGCCATCGGGAAGATCTCCTCGTTGAAGTCGTTGCAGTCTCCGGCTCGAGTCGTGTAGCCGTCCGGCTGATCGCAGGCTTCGGTGGTGCCGTAGGAGGCACCGTACCCATCACCATCCTCGTCGATGTAGAAAACGCTTTTCACCCCTTCGTCCACCTGCCCGTTGCAGTTGTTGTCCTTGCCGTCGCAATGCTCGAGATTGTTCGGGAACATGTCTGGATCCGTGTCCCCACAATCACCGCCGGCAGTGGCGGTGTAGGCCCCGGCAGGTTCGCACAGGCACTGGCTGTCGGCGCTGAGGCCGTACCCGTCCTGGTCCTCGTCGAAATAGTACTTGTCGCAGTTGCGCGCGCCCGGTTCGTCCACCACAGTGTCGCAGTTGTCGTCCACCCCGTTGCACTGCTCCACGGCGCCGGGGAAAATCTGCACGTTGGTGTCGTCGCAGTCCCCGGTGCGAGTGGTGTAGCCCAGTCCCAGGCCACAGGCACATGCCACTTCGTCGCCACCCCAGCCATCGCCGTCTGCATCGACGTAGGCAGAGGTACACCCCACGGCACCAGATTCGTCGATGACCCCGTCGCAATCGTCGTCGCGGCCGTTGCAGACCTCGCTGGCGTCTGGAAAGACCTGCGAGTTCCGGTCGTTACAATCACCATCGTCGGCCACGTATCCCTCTGGCGCGGGCGGACATTGCTGGACCGGGCTCGATCCGTCTCCAAATCCATCGTTGTCCAGGTCCGGGTAGAAGGTGGTCAGCACATCCTCGTCCACGGAGCCGTCACAATCGTTGTCGCGGCCGTCACACACCTCTTCGGCTGCCGGATTCACCAGGGGATCGGCGTCGTCGCACTCCTCGCAGGCAGCAAACCCGTCCCCATCGCCGTCTGCGAACGAGGTGGATCCGTCGCAGTTGTAGTCATTGGGGTCGGAGCAGTCATCTTCGGGGGCCCCGGGATGATAGGCCGGGTCCGCGTCGTTGCAATCACCGTCCTGGGCCACGTATCCTTCGGGTGCATCGCAGCTCTCCGTGAAAGCGTCCGATGTGCCGTAGCCGTCGCCGTCCGCGTCAAGATACCAGGTGGGCGCACCGGACGCCGACTCGTCGACCTCGCCGTCGCAGTCATTGTCCACTCCGTCGCACAGTTCGTTGGCCCCGGGAAAACGGCCGGGGTCGGTATCGTCGCAGTCGTCGCCCGCGTCCACGTATCCTTCCGGAGGTGTGCAGGCCTGAACAGACTCGTCCGGATTGCCGTGGCCGTCGTTGTCACCATCCTGGTAGTAGGCGGAGATGACCACGTCCTCGTCGACCTCGCCGTCGCAGTCGTTGTCCACTCCGTCGCACAGTTCGTCCGCCCCTGGGTAGACCACAGGGTTGGTGTCGTCACAGTCATCACCGGAGGCGACGAATCCTGGCGGTGGAGCACATCCTTCCGCCGAGGTTTCGGGGTCTCCATGGCCATCGAGATCGCCATCGGCATGGTAGGTCACCCAATCGAGATCCTCGTCGACCAGCCCGTCGCAGTCGTTGTCCTTGCCGTCGCAGGTCTCAGAGGCACCCGGGTAGACGGTCTCGTCGTTGTCGTCGCAGTCATCGGCGACCAGGCTGTAGCCCGGGGGAACCGAGCATTCCTCGGTACTGCCGTCCGCAGTCCCGTAGCCATCGCCATCGGCGTCCAGATAGCTGGTGACCGCTGGTTCATCCTCGTCGATGTCTCCGTCACAGTCGTTGTCGATCCCATCACAGACATCAGGCGCGCTCGGGTGGATGGTTGGATCGCCGTCGTCGCAGTCGTCTGGAGGGGAGTACCCGTCGCCGTCTTCATCCAGGATCACGCCGGTGCCGGTAAGGGAGATTTCCCATTGAGGATGGTCTTCATCGTTGGACACGATTTCCATGGTGCCTTCGCTCCCGGTCTCGAGAATGGGCGCGAACGACACGGTGACCGGGATGGATTCGTCTGGAGAGAGGGTGGTATCCCCTGCGCCGGAAACGATGGCAAACACCCCATCCCCGTCGTTGACGAGGGTGACTGAGATATCCAGGTCTGCGCCCCCGGTGTTGGTGATGGTGATGGTCTGTTCTGCCTCTGCACCGAGGAAGACTTCGCCGAAGTCGAGTGAATCAGGGCTGACAGCAAGCTGGGCAACACCCGGTTGCGGCGTGAAGGTGGTGGCGCCGTCATCGTCCTCGGGGATGTCCTGGCATGCCTGGAGCAGGAGCAGGAGCAGAGGAATGAGACTCGAGGCGGCTGGATGGTGGCGTCGGGCGTGTCGGGTTGGTGGCTGCGTCGCGGTCATGGGGACCTCCTTCCACGGGACGGGCAGAGCGTAGTCAGCGAGTTGTGAAACAGGGCCTTTCCTTGGAGTTTTCGTTGCACCTGTCGAACCGGTCGCCTACTCTTGAAGTCTAGCCCGCCTCCCAAGATTCGTGTAGTGACGGTTGCTTCGCGACTCGAGGTCTGGAGAAGAAGAGGGAGGTCGCCGGGGTGTCTGGCGGAAGTCAGGCGAAGAGGAGTATCGAACATGCAGTGTGTCATTCTCGGAACCGGGGGCACCATGCCGATGCCGGGTCAGTTTCTCAGCAGCGCAGCGGTCCGCGTGGGGGGACGGGCCTATCTGTTCGACTGTGGGGAGGGCACGCAGGTGCCGTACAAGGCCTGTCACGTGGGGGTGGGTCGCCTCGACCTGGTTGCGATCACGCATCTTCACGCGGATCACTGCCTCGGTTTGCCCGGATTGCTCATGCTGCGCGCGCAGATCGAGGAGCCTGGACCCCTGGTGCTGGTGGGGCCGGAAGGCCTGGGGCGTTTTGTGCAGCACGTGGTGGAAGATCTGGACTGTTTTATCAACTATCCGGTACGAATTGTAGAGGTGCCGGCCTCCTTGTTTGCCCCCGGGGGGACCGGTGCGTCCAGAGGGCGACAGGATGAGGAGAGGGGGTGGCGTGCCTCACGGAAGTCCATCGTGTGCGAAACGGCTGGGCCATCAGAAGCGTTTCGTCCCGGCAAGTCACTTCTCGAGGTTTTTCGCGACGAGCAGGTGCGTCTTTACTGCCACCCACTCGACCATTCGGTGTTCTGCCTCGGGTACCGTCTCGAGGAGGTGGAGCGACCGGGCAAGTTCCATCCCGGGCGTGCGCGGCAACTGGGGGTGGAGCCGGGACCGGCCTATGCCCGGCTCCAGGGGGGGGAATCGGTCACGACGTCGGATGGTGTGGTTGTGACGCCGGACGAGGTGATGGGGCCGCCGAGACGAGGGCGTCACGTGGCGTATTGTACCGACACTGCGCCTTGCAAGGGGCTGTATCGGTTGATGGCCTCGGCGGATCTTGCGCTGCTCGAGGGGATGTACCTTCCGGAGCATGCGCGGGAGGCGGAGGAGAAGCGCCACCTGGAGGCGGTTCGGGCGGCGCGGATGGCGGTCCGTGCAGAAGTTCGGGAGGCTCGGCTGATCCATTTCAGTCCCCGGTATGGAGAGGAGGAGGTGGCCCGAATCGATCGCCTGGCCCGGGAGGTATCGCCGGTGATTCAAGCAGGGGTGCCAGGGGAGGTCATCGAGGTGCCGCTGCCCGACTGATTGGGGGGGCAGGTCAGGTTCGTGGAAACACGGGCAGGTGTGTCTCGAGGAACCGGACGCGACGTTGGAAGGCGTCGATGGCGTTTTCGCGTTTGATGAACCCGTGTCCTTCATCCTCGTAGATTTTGACATCCACGGTTCCACCTGCAGCCCGGATACGGGCCTCGATCTCCCGGGTTTCGCTGGCGGGGCACCGGATGTCGTTGGCCCCGGCGAGGATCAGGAGCGGGGCGGTGATACGGTCCACGAAGAAGTAGGGGGAGCGGTCGATCCAGAGGTCGCGGTTTTTTTCGGGGTCGCCCATCATCATGCGGTCGAAAGCCTGGAGGGTTTCATCCTCGTTCTCGTACTCCGTGAACCAGTTGGCGAAGGGCACGATGGCGATTCCGGCCGCCCAGAGTCGAGGGGCCTTGGTGAGGGCCATGAGGGTGAGGTAGCCACCGTAGGATCCGCCTTCGACAGCCACGCGGTCGGGAGCGACGAAGCCGGTGTTGACGAGGAACGTGCGCGCCTCCACGATGTCGTCGAGGTCTCCACCCCCGAGGTCCATCCGGTTGGCCTCCTGGAATGCCCGTCCGAACCCTGTGGAGCCGCGGTAGTTTGGGTCGATAACCACGTAGCCTCGAGACACCAGATACTGGATGGTGCGGGCAAACTGATCCTGGGACTGCGCGGTCGGTCCGCCCCGGATACTCACGATACCGGCTCGAGGACGGCGTCGATCCGCGCCTCGTGGCAGGTAGAGGAAGGCTGCAATGGGGGTCCCGTCCTTGCCGGGATAGGTGACGAGCAATGGTCGCACCATCTGGTCCGCAGAGAGTCCACCGACGAACGCCTCGGTGATCCGGTCGGGCCTGGGGTTGGACTGAAGAACCCAGAGGTCCACCGGTCGGTCCGCGGCGCCGAAACGGAATGCCAGGGCCTGACCGTCTGGACTGAATGCTGCCCCGCCCACCACGCCGGCCCCGGGCGACACCAGTCGGTCACGACCGGTGCTGAGATCCCGGAGGTAAAGCCGTTCGCTTCCAGCCTCGTTCAGGGTCCAGGCGATGAAGCGTCCGTCCGGACTCCAGTCCAGAGCCTGTGTCTCCCAGGCCGAATCCACCAGCCACCGGATGGTTCCGTCCCGTACCGAGAGAATTCCCGGCGCGACCTGCTCGCCCGGGTGCAGGTTGGAGTTCACCAGCAGGGTCTCTCCGTCCGGACCCCATGCAACCACATCGGTCAGATGCTCCCCGTCGTCTGGAAGCAACTCCCGAAGCCGGCCCGCAAGGTCGACCACGAATACCCCGTTGTGCAGACCATCTGAGGTCTGGTGCAGCGCAAGCTGTCGGTCGTCCCGAGACCAGGCGCCGACCGACCACATCTTGCCGCCCGAAGGTACCAGGAGCCGCGGTGCACTTGATGAGGCACCATCGCTTTTCGTCTCTGGAACATCGCCGTCAAGGTCCAGGAGGTGAATGCCATACGCGCCAGGTGCCTCGAGTTCGGCTGCGAACGCAATCCGGTCGCCCCGATGACTGAACTGCACGGTCTCGTAACCAATCCCTTCGGTTTGCGTGAGAGGAATCGGCGGTCCGCCGGCGGTCTCCAGCAGAAACAGGTTGGGCTTTTCGTTCCCCTGCCTGTCCTGCGCGTACACGAGCCAGCGTCCGGCCTCGGACACGTCTTCGAGCATGGTCCGGTCGTCCTCAAGGGTGAGCTGTTTGGGCCAGCCCCCTCGAGCCGGCACGCGCCACAAGTTGAAGCGGCCATCGATGTCGGTCTCGAATACCAGGGCGCTCGAATCGGCGGTCCAGCCGAACCTTCCAATGGCCCGGATGTGGTACAGAGATTTCAAGTCGAGGGCGACAGGTTGGCCGGGGGGTGCCTCGATTCGTGGGTTGACCAGCCCGGCCGCAGGGGTGGATATGGGCATGGAGACCTCAGGGTACGGGTTCATGAAAAAACGTTCGTCCTGGGAAGGGTGCGCGAAACGGCCCGGGGCGTCAATATCGAAATGGCCGCTCGAGCGGTCTGACAGTGGGGCGTCCGAACCGGTTCGGCCAGGGCACTCCTCCCTGAGGCCGGACTTGACTTTCGGAGCGCCCTCGAGGAAAGTGCAGATGGATGCCGTCCCGGTCCGGTAACGGTGAGGAGCCGAAGCTTGATGTGCCATCTGCCAGAGAAATTCCGTCCCAGGAGCGCCTCGCGGCCGATTCGTGCAGCTCCGCGTCGGTCCCGCGGTCTCCCGTGCGCACTGTGGTGTGTCGCAGCGGCCCTCTGGATGGTACGCGGGGCAGGCGCTGCAGAACCGTTGCGGGTGTTCCCAGGAGCGAGTCCCGAGGACATGTCTCGAGGTCTGCCCGAGGGAGCGTTTGCACCCCAGTATCGCACAGACCGCGCTTTCATGGAGAGCTACTCCGCCTGGATCCAGCTCGAGGATGGCAGCACGTTGCTGATCAACTTGCCGTTGACCAATTTGCCCAGTCCCCACGAGTGCTCGGTGGCGGTGGACCTCTACCGACCGGACGGCCGTGAGGTCCTGGGGGAAGCGCAATTCTCCTCGGACCGGCTGGAGGTCTCGAATTCTCGAGTGTCCTGCGGGGGAAACGTGCTCGAGCAGGTTGGTCCAGGAGCATATCGGCTGCGGGCAGACCTGCCTCGGTCGGACCAAGCTGGTCGGCTGTCCGTGGATCTCAGCTTTGTCGCGACCATCCCGGGGTTCAGGCGGGGGGACGGCCGGGTGCACTTCGGGGAAGAGGGCTACTTCGAACTCAGGCTCCTGGTGCCCTGGGGTACGGTCACGGGCCGGTACACTCTCGACGGGGTCCAGCATACAGCGACGGGGCAGGTCTACCTGGACTATGCTGCGCAGAGCCTGTGGGCTCACGAGTTGGCCGACTTCTGGTTGAGCTATCGTTTCTTTTCGGACACCCTGTATATGGCCGCCACCACGTTCCGAACCCCCAACGACCGGGGCCGAAAGACGATTCATCATGTGACAGTCGTACTCGAGAATGAATGTGAGGGAGGCTCGAGTGGCGTTGCAACGGGCGACGCGAACGGAACCGGGTCGGATTCAGGCCGGGTTCCCTGTTCCCGGCGAGCGTTTGTGACCGGGAAACAGGCACTCGAGTTGACCGGTGCGGTGTTCGACACGTGGAGCGGGTACGAGGTTCCGGGGCACGTCCGGGCGGTGGTGCAGGGGCCCGGCGTGCAAGTGGAACTCGCACTGGATACCAGCCCGAACTTGCTGAGCAAGGAGTACATCCTGGCACCGCTCAACCCGCTTGTGCGGGCCGTCATCAGCACCTTCATCGCCCGGCCGTACACGTACCGGTACCGTGCCCGCGTGATTGCCCGGGTCACATCGGCCGATGGAACGTCTCGACCGGTGCCCGGCACGTTCGTGGGAGAGATGATTTTTGTGAACAGTCCATGAGTCAGGCTGGCCAGCAGGTGTTTCCCGCTATCGCCTGGACCGCATGGTGAAATGGCGGCGAATGTTCCAGGTGGAGGGGTCGTCCGGGTCGATCACGACCGTATAGGTCTCCCGGCTTTCAGCACGAGGTCCGACGATCTTGAGTTCGTAGGCGGCCTTTTGCTCGAGGTCCACGCGAAAAACCCCTGGTTCGATCGCGGTGACCGGTGGGTCTCCACGGAACACGGGTGTTCCCCACGTAGGGGGGTCGATCACCCGGAAGGTTACTCGAGTCCGGGTCGGGCCGAACAGAAGTTCCGGGATGGTGGGCTCCAGTCCCAGGAAGGTCCAGACAGCTCCCCCGAGGCACACGATGGCCAGCAGCGTCAAAATGGTCCGCATGGTGCGGAGTTGCCGGAGGCGGTCCCGCCGGGACTGTTCCTTGCGGATGTCCGGTTCGGGCACGACGCGCTCCAGAGGCGCTCCGAATGGACGCTGTTGCTCCGCCTCGGTCCATGTCGGTGGCTGGTCGAGCAAGCTTTCGACCTGGGCGTTGGGAAGGGGACCGGGGAGGGGCTCGCGAAGTGTCTCGGTCTGGGAGCCGCCCTCGGTTTCCTGGAGGGGCACCATGGGTTGAGAAGAGAGCCAGTCGGCGGCGTTGGTGAGGTCTGGGCTCGAGGTTGGGAGCATCTCGGTGGCCATTTCTTCCCACGTGCCTTCCGGGGGCGACTGCGGGGGGGAGTCGTCGAAGCCCTGGTAGTCCTGTTCCCAGCCGGGTGAAGCCTCTTCGGAAAACGGTTCGGAGTCGGGTCCTGTTGGAGGGACCTCGTCTGTCGGGGCGGAGGCAGGGGACGTGCGGAGATCGATTTCAGGGCTGGAGACCAGGTGCCCGGGGGAGGATGTGACCGGAGCCGGCGTGGGGGCGGCATCCTGGGCGCTTTCAGAGAAAACCGGTGCAACGGAGGGCGTCGGCCCCATGGCCCCGGCCGGAACAGGAGGAACGGGCGACCGGGATTGAGAGGAGAGCCCATCCGGAGCACCCGTCCGCCTGCGGGTTACGGGTGTCACCTCCTCGTCAACATCGCGCGGGGGTTCCGGCGGCGCTGAAGCGCGGTTCGATCGGGCTTCGACCGGGGTCTGCTCCTCCTCAGGCAGCGGGTCCGGGCTGTCTGTTCCGACCGTGGAGGAACGAAGTACCGACGCGGGCGATGGGCGGCGTTTCCGCGTTGAAGGAGGGGGAGAGGTGGGGCTGTGGTCAGGCCCTGTTTCGGCCGGCACCGTGGCCAGATCTTCCCGGGGAATGCGGACGCCGGGTTCCCGGCCGGATGACAGGTCCACCGTGGCCCGGGGTCGCGCCGGGGCGGTCGGGCCGGACGGGTCGGACACGCCGAGGAGGGCCAGGTCGAAACTGCCGAGGCGGTCCGTGGTATCTGAACCGCCCTCCGCATTGACGGTGACATCCGGTCGGGTTTCCGCAGCACCGCTGGTGGCGGTCCCGCTTTCGTCCTCCGGGTCGGACAGGCCCGCGATTTTCATCCCTTCGGCACAGAGTTCTTCCACGAAGCGGGCGAGGAGCGTGGGACCTTGCAGGTCCGGGAAGACCGCACGGATGTCCTTGGCCATCGCGGCCGCAGACGGGTACCGTCGGGACAAGTCCCGCTCGAGAGCCGTGCGGAGCACCCGGACCAACCCGCGGGGGACCTCACGCGGAATCTTGGCGAAGTGTCCTTCCAACGGGGCAGACCGGACCTCGTCGAGGATCATGAACAGGTTGTCCCCGTCAAACAAGCGGCGCAGGGTGAGGAGTTCGTACAAAATGGAGCCCACCCCGAACACGTCCGAAGGGGGGCCCAGGTCCATTCTCCCGGACGCCTGCTCCGGAGACATGTAGCTGACCGTCCCCTTGGCCGTCCCCACGTTCATCGTCTTGTACAGGTTGGTCGACGCCTTGGCCACACCAAAATCCACGATCTTGATGATCCCACTCCGGTCGATCAGGATATTGGAAGGCTTCAAATCCCGGTGGACAATGTTGAGCGGCTCGTCGTCCATGCTCGTGGCTGTGTGGGCGTACTCGAGGCCGTCGAGCATCTGGAGCACGATTTCGGCTGCAATGGAGGGGGGGATGAGCTTGCGGTGAAGCAGGCGGTGCGTGATGATCCGCTCCAGATCCAGCCCCTCGATGAACTCCATGGCCAGGCACAGGTAGTCTCCGATTCGGTCGAATCCGTATACCTGCACCACGTTCGGATGGTGAAGCTGGCCGCAGATCCGGGCCTCGTTGACGAAACTGTGCACGAACGATTCGTCCCGGCTGAACGACGGGAGAATCTTCTTGAGCGCCACGCGCTTCTGGAATCCTCCCAGGCTTTCCACCACGGCCAGAAACACTTCCGCCATGCCGCCATCGGCAATCTTGTTGAGCAACACATACTTGCCGAAACGTTCGCCGGAAGCCATCTCGACCCAGGGAGGTGTGGGAGACAGAACATGCTCTCTTGACTATATCCCAGCCGGGAACCGGTCTCAAGGTTTTTCCCGGAGGGCTCAGGGGTCCCCTCGTTGGGCGTCGTCCTCGACCCGGAAAGAGGCATGGGTCACACGGACCCATGCGGCCGTGGCGTAGCGCCATTGCCTGACAGCCTCGTCAAACATGCTTGCAGCCGCCTCGATGGCCCGAAGATCGTCTATCCTCTCTCCTGGAGCCAGTATCCCGCGGGCATCGAGTTGCGTTACCAGGGCGACATCCTGTCGAAGGGTTTCAGGAAGATCCTGCAACGCCTGCAAGGTCGCGAATGCTCCCGCCAGATTCGACCATGCCACCTCGAGGTCGTGACGTACATCGGCCCTCGCCGCCTGCAACCGGACCGCCGCCTGACCTTCTCGCAACTGCGCCTCGAGGCGAGAGGTCCGTTGGCGGTCGAACAAGGGCAAGGAGAGGAGCAAGGTAAAGGCGATTTGAGGCGGCCCCGCGCTCGTGCTGACCGTGGCGGTGCCCAGATAGTCCTCGAGGAACCCCCACGGACCAAGGCCATAGCTGACGCCCAGCACCGGGGCGGGCCGCACCATGCGTTCCGCCAGCATGCGTTCCGCCCGTGCTGCCGACAGGGCGGCCTGGGCGGCAACGACTCGAGGATGCGAGGCGACCAGGGCCTCGAAGTCGGGTTCAGGAGGCAGGTGCGGCGCCGAGAAACTGTCGTCCACCTGGATGGGCGCGTCGGGAGCCCGACCCAGGAGACGCGCCAGATGGTATCGGGCTCGAGCCTCCCGGGTGTGGGCGTCAATGACCTGCACCCGGCTGCGCCACACCTCGAATTGCACCCGATCCGCTCGAAGTCCTTCCCTGGAAGGTTTCCCCCGATCGGCTTGCGTCCCCTTGGCCCATTCTTCGGTCAGGGCGGCAAGACGTTCGGCTCGCCACGAGGCTCGCTGAGCCAGCGCCAGGTCCGCAAATGCACGCGCCACCTGCTCATCCAGCATGTGGAACTGTTCCTCGATGGATCGCCGAGCCTCCTCCAGCCGCTGCTCCGCCGCCTCCTGCCTCGGCACTCGAGTCCTCCAGGGATTGACTGGTACACTCAAGGATACGTCCCAAAGATGATCGTTCGGATTCTGGAGAAATCGAGGCGGACGGGATACCATGGCGAACGTCGGGTCCTCCCGGAAACTTCGCCGGGCATCTGCTGCTCGAGCCTCGAATCCGGACAGATCCGCCAGCCACGCCAGCGCCTCCGGCGCATGCCTGTGTGCCTCCTCCTGCGCCGCCTCCAGGGTCAGGACCAGGGGCGGCGAGGTCGGAGCCTGCGGTTTTTCCCCACTCCTGGCCGGCCATGGACCTGGAATCACGGTCACCACCAAAACGAGGATACACGCCTTCCGTCGAGTCATGGGTCGCCCTCCGTGCCCCGGTGAGACGCCGGTCACCAGCCACCGACGCAACAATGTTTGCCGATTGTACCAGACCAGACCGGTTTGTGCGCCATGGCAGAGGGTGGGCCGAAAATGAGGACCACGGACCAAAACAGTCATGCCGAACGTGCACAAGGCACGAGAGCTGAAACAAACCATAGGGTGGGGTATGGAAATGTGGTAGAATCGGCGCGACCAATCCCGGGTGAGAATCCTGTCAGATTCTTCGAGGTGGAGAGCAAGAAGAAAGACGAACAGTCCCGGAAAATGGCAGCAGGCACCGGTGCGTGTCACAACGAAGAGCGAGGACGAGGATGTACCAGGCATTCAGAGACCTCGGCAGGACGTTTGCCGAGATGGAGGGAAGAGAGGACCCGCGGGAGCTTCTGCTCGACCCGCTCGGGCCGGGCTATGACCGGTGCGTGGTCCTGGTGTTCGACGATCGAGGCAGATACCTGCGCGTGGACTCGGAGAGTTTTTCGGCCGAGGAGGCGTCCCGGATCAAGTACAAGGACGCTTCCGGCAACAACTCCCCCACGCGGCCCCTTCCCATCATCAAGATGTCGGGCAAGGAGGCCGAAACGGTTCGGCGGCTCCTGCGGACTGCGGCGGAGATCGGGCCATGGCTGATGGAGCGTGGCCAGACCGAATGGGGCGCGTGGGCGATTTCGGTCGGCCAGCAAGAGGAGGACGAGGAGCGGATCATCGAGGAGACGGTCACCGCGGCGCGCGCACTGACGGTGAAGCGAACGCGCAAGACCGAGCCGCACAACGTCTTCCTCACCCTGGGCCTGAGCCGGGGCGACAAGGTCGTCTGGATGCTTGACGAGGTGCCTTCTCTCATCGAGCGGGCCATGGAGGGGATCCGGGAGAAGTACGGGAAGAACGCCAGCCCGGGAGATGTGATCGCCGAGGGCGTGGCGTGCCAGGTGTGCGGGTCGGCGGATCGGGAGGTGTTTGGGAACTTCAACGAGATCAAGTGCTACAACCTGAACAAGCCGGGGATGGTGGTGGGCGGTTTCGGCCGGACCCGACCTGTTCGGAACGTTCCGATCTGTCTCGATTGCGCCGCCCTGATCAACTACGGATTCTCCAGGTCTCAGGAGGTGTTGAAGTACCGGGCGGCGGGGAGCACCTATCTGCTCCTGCCCCGGACCTCGGAGGACGAGATCCGTCGGGAGTTCGTCGAGAAGGCGCTGGGAGCGAGAAAAAAGGAGAGGTCCTTCCAGAAGAAGAAGGGGCAGGCTCCAGCGTTGGCTGCGGATGGTGCGACCTTGCGGAGGCACACCCTGGCGCGCATCACGGACGACGAGAACGAGATCCTGGAGATGATCGCCGATGAGTTCGGAGGACGCGCCTTGCTGACGCTCCAGATGATCTTTCTCCACGCCGGGCAGGCGGCGGAATGGAAGATGAAGGCGGACATCGACGAGGTGCTCCCCTCCCGGATCCAGCAAGTGTTCAATGCCAAGCGGAAGGTGGAGCGGGACCCCTGGTTCTCCGAACGGAAGAAGCCGGTCACGGTGACCATGCGTCGGGTGCGCGAGTTCGCCCACCAGGGCCAGGAGTTTGCCTTTCTGGCAGTCGTATCCGCCATTTTCCGTGGCGGAACGCTCGACCGGGACGCGGTGTTCCAGGACGTGGTGGACCGGATCCTTCAGGTCTACAAGAAGGAGGGGGAGGGGCTTGGAAGCTACACCACCGCGGCCGCGCTCGCCTACGTTCGATTCCTGGAAGAGCTCGAGATCATTCCCAAACCGGAGGTGATTCCCATGCAGCATGATGCTTCGATGAATCCGTACCGGGCCTACTTCGAGGCCCACCAGGACACGTTCGCCACCCCGGATCGCCGGGTGGCATTTCTGACCGGGGCCCTGGTCAACATTCTCCTGGGAGTGCAGTACCAGGAGCGGAGCGCCACCCCGTTTTTCAACAAGCTTCGCGGGCTCAAGCTGACCCGGGATCACCTGCGGGACCTCATGCCCGAGGTGCAGGCGAAGCTCGAGCAGTACGGCAAGAGCGGCTATGCCCACCAGGTGCGGGAGTTGTTGAGCCACGAATGGGTCGACGCTGTGCCGACCTGGTCTCTCACCGACAGCGAGGCCACGTTCTACTTCGTCCTGGGCATGAATCTTCAGTTCCATATCGGGGGCTCTGCGAAGGCAGAGGGCGAGAACCACAACGCTTCTGAAAAGGAGGAGTAATCGATGGCACCGATTTCTGACCGTTCCGAGATTCTGTTCGTGTACGAGGTCCGGGATGCCAACCCGAACGGGGATCCGATGGACGAGAACAAGCCTCGAGTCGACCCTGAAACCGGCGTGGTCACGGTCACCGATGTCCGGATCAAGCGAACCATTCGCGACTACTGGTACAACCGGAAGGGGTTGGAGATCCTGGTCCGCGACACGTTCACCGACGAGGGGTTCCTGAGGGACGGCAAGGGGCGGGCCACCGACTTCTTCGCCGAGGCGCAGGTGAGCAAGGACGACCCGGCCGGGGTCATGGAGAGCAAGATGCGCTCCGTGGTGTTGAAGCACTGTATCGACGTGCGCTGCTTCGGCTCGACCTTGCCGTTCGAGGTGACGCAGAAAAAGGGAGGATCCCTCACGCTCACCGGTCCGGTGCAGTTCTCGGGCTTCAACCGGTCGCTCCACCCCGTGTCGACCCAGTTCATCCAGGGGACCGCGGCGTTCGCCTCGACGGGCAAGAGTTCGCAGAAGTCCTTCCGGGAGGACTACATCGTTCACTATGCCTGCATTGCTGCGTACGGCGTGGTGAACGAGATTGCCGCAAAGACGACGGAGATGAGCGAGGAGGACCGGGCGCTGCTCCTCGAGGGCCTGTGGCGGGGGACCGAGGACCTCATCAGCCGGAGCAAGATGGGGCACCGGCCCCTGCTCCTGGTGCACATCCGCTATCGGGACGGGTTCCGGCTGGGCGACCTGGCCTCGAGGATCACGCTCGAGACCTCGCTGGACCCGCACAAGATCCGCAACGTGCGGGACTATGCCCTGGATGTGACGCCCCTGTTCTCCGTTCTGGAGGCCAATGCGGACCACGTGGCAGCGGTGGAGTACCTGGCGGTGCCCGAGCTGGCCCTGGTTCGCAACGGCGAGCCGCTCGAATGGTCTGCGCGCGGGATCCCGATGACTTCCTTGAACGTGTGGAACGCATCATGAACGTGGTGGTATTCGACGTGCGCGGTCCATACGCGCTGTTCCGAAAGCCCTACGCGGTGATGTCCCCGGTCAGCTACCCGGTGCCTCCTCCCACGGCCGTGTTCGGCCTGGTCGGGGCCATCGCCGGATTCGACAAGCGCGAGTACCTGTCGCGGATTGGGGAGCGTGAGGTGCGGGTGGGTATTCGGCTCCTCAGGCCGGTGCAGAAGTTTCGTGCCGGGCTCAATTTCATCGACACCCGGGTGGCAGGCTACTTCCTGAAGCGGCCGGGGCCCGGGGTGAAGGGGCTGGCGCACATCCAGGTTCCGCACGAGTTCTTGAAGGACGTCGCATACCGCATCTACTTCACCCACACGGATCCCGACGTGGTCGGTCCGTTGGTGGAACGGCTCGAGTCCGGGCGACCGGCCTACACGCCGTGCCTGGGCCTGGCTCAATGTCTTGCCGACGTCTCGTTTCGCGGTCTGTTCGTCCTGGAAGCTCGAGGTCCTGCGCAGGGGGTCATGATCCACTCCACGGTGCCTCTCGGTGAGGGCGTGGTGGTTCGCTACGACCAGTCGGGGCGATACGTCCGCTACCGGGTGGCCTCCAGGATGACCCCGGAGCGGGAGGTGACGCGCTACGACGAGATCGTGGTGGAGACACAGGGGCGGCCCATCGTGGCGGATGTGCCGGGCTACTTCGAGGTGAACGGTGAGAACGTTCTCTTTCAGTGAAGCCATGTCCCATCCCGGGCGGCGACTGACAGAGCACCTTCTCGAGGTGGCGCGGGAAGCGGACCGGACCATGGGCGCCTGGCAGGGAACTCGCCTTCCCGGAGGGTTCCGCCAGGTGGCCCTCCTGGCCTGCCTGTGCCACGACACCGGGAAGGCCACCCCGTGGTTCCAGCGGCGGCTGGAGGATGGGCGCGGAGGCGTCCTGACGCGGCATGCGGCCATTTCAGCAGCCATCACGCGCGGGGTGCTGGGGAGGGCTCGAGGACCGGACATGCCTCCCGGGGACCTGTTGCAAGCGATGGCGGTGGCGAGCGTGCTTCGTCACCACGGTGCGCTGGTGGACGTGCTGGCCGGAGACCAGGGACCCGGCGCGCTGACGCGTGAAGCGCTGCGGGCTGACGAGGAGCCTTCGGAGCCCCTGGCGAGGCAGTGGGAGGTGTTTGATTGGGACGGGTTTGGTCGATGGCTGAACCATGTGTTGCCGGAGTTCGGCCTGCCAGGGTTCGACCTGGGACCCAAGCCTTCCCGCGTCGTCGACCTGTTCCCCTCCCGGGGCTGGCGGCGCAAGCTGAGGAAACTGAAGCGGAGCAGCACGGCCGAGGACGCGGTGGGGGCGCAACTCCTGTTTTCTCTCCTCATCGGGAGTGACAAGCTGGACGCGGCGCTGTACGGACGTATTCCCGAGGCAAAGGGGAGCATCCCCGCGGACGCGGTGGCCCGATACCGGCAGGCCCGGTTCTCTGAACCGGCTGTCGGCCAGGCACAGCGGCTTCGCAATGACGTGTACCGGGACGTGGCCGAGACCTTGGCCCGGCACCAGGATCGGCGCCTGTTCACCCTGACCGCCCCCACCGGCTCGGGGAAGACCTTGACCGCCATCGAAACCGCCTTGACCCTCGCCTCCATGGCTGGTGAGGAGCAGGCCCGGATCATCTACTGCCTCCCCTTCACGAGCATCGTGGATCAGAATTTCGACGTATTTCGAGAGGTGCTCGAGAACGCGGGAGTCACGGTCGACTCGCGCATGCTGGTGAAGCACCACCATCTGGCCGAGGCTTCCTGGACGGGGGACGAGGGGGAGGCATACGATGCCGATCGTTCACGTCTTCTGACCGAGAGCTGGAAGAGCCGGGTGGTGGTGACCACCTTTGTCCAGCTCGTCGAGGCCTTGCTCGGCAATCGCAACACCATGCTGAAGAAGGTCATGCAGTTGCCCGGCGCCGTGGTGCTGCTCGATGAAGTTCAAGCGATTCCGAGAGAACTGTGGGAACCCGTGCGCGCCAGTTTGCGAGCGTGGGCCGAGGTTGCCGGGACCCGGTTCGTTCTCCTCACGGCGACCCGCCCGTTGATCTTCCAGGAAGGCGACGCGGTGGAACTCTGTCGGCGCAAGGAGGAGCACTACGCCGGGTTGCACAGGGTGACACTGGCTCCCCGGCTCGAGAATGCGTTCTCGGTCGACGGGTTCGTGGACGAGGTTGTGGAGCGAATCCGGAGGGAGCCGTCCCGGAGCCGATTGATCGTTGCGAACACCATATCGTCGGCTCGAGCCCTCTATCAGGCGTTCCGAGAGCGGGATGTGGAGGGGTTCGGGGTTCATCCGGTCTACCTCTCCACGCACGTCACCCCTCGAGACCGGCTGCGTCGTATCCAGAAGATTCGCACCGGCGCCGAACCCTGGCTGGTGGTTTCCACGCAGCTTGTCGAGGCCGGTGTGGACATTTCCATGGACGAGGTGTACCGTGACCTTGCACCTCTGGACGCAATCATTCAGGCTGCGGGCCGGTGCAATCGAGGTGGGGAGCATGGGCAGGGTCGGGTGGAGGTGGTGCGTCTGGTCAATGAGCAGGGGCGGGCCTTCGGATCGTTCGTGTACGACCCGATCTTGATCGAGGTGTCGAGTCGGCTGCTGGAGGGACACCAGGAGATCGCCGAGGGGGCGTTTCTGGCACTTGGTGAGCAGTACTTCCAGCGAATGTGGTCAGCAACGGCGAGCGCAGAAGAGTATCTGGAGGCTCTGAATCAGCTCGACTTCGACACCCTGGGGAACGTCCGGCTCATCAAGCACGCCGGCCCGACCCAGACCTACTTCGTGCTTGCCGAGGACGACCCGGAGGCCGAGCGGCTGTGGGAGCGGTACGAGGAGATTCGGAGTGCCGGGGAGGGCCGGAGCGCATTCCTGGAAATCAAGCGTGCGTTTTCCGAGCGGCTGATCGATGTTCGCATGCGGGTCCCGTTGGCTCAGGAGGTGCTGCCGCTCTATCCAGAAGGCCCGGAGTACTACGACAGGGAGGTAGGGTTCCTCGATGAAGACGCATCGGTGTTCGTCTGGTGAAGAACTCATGGAAGTCCGCGCACGGTGCCTGGTACTCGAGACGGCCGAGCCGTTTCGTTCCTCGGGCGACCAGCTCCGGCGCTGTATCACCGCCATGATTCCCGACGACCGGGTGCTCCACCACCACGTGGAGGGCTCCAGGCGTCTGGACGCTCCTTCGGTGCGGTACGTGGTCATTCGCGGAATACCGCAGCTAATCGGCGTCGGCGACGGGCTCCCCGCCCTGGAGAAGGTCTACGCTCTCCCCGACATCCGGCTCACGGGTCGGTGTGGCCCGCAACCGGTCGAGGCCCGGGAGCTCTGGGACGTCCACGCGAGGATCGGAGCGGGCACGGCGTTCGCAACGTACACGACATTGACCCCGTGGCTCGCGCTGAACCAGCGGAATCACCGCCGCTACCAGGAGGCCCGGAACCGGGCGGCGAGGAATGCAATCCTCGAGGAGATCTTCATCGGGAACGTGCTGGCCATGCTCGGGAGCTTCGGCTGCCGGGTGGAGACACGTCTCGAGGCCCGGATCCTGCGTTGCCGCGAGGTGACGGTCCAGCACAAGAGGACTCCCATGCTTGGCTTCCGGGCGACTCTCGAGACCAACGCCGTGCTCCATCCCTGGCTGGGAATCGGGAAGCTGGTTTCCAAGGGGTACGGGCTATTTGTTCCGGAGGAGAAGCTCGGGGTTGCACGAGGCGGCGGGTTCCCGATGTCGGGCTGACCAGCGGGACCGCCGCCCGGACGGGGCCCCGGTACGCACCGAGCTTTTTTCGCACAGGCTCAGGCACCCATCACGGCCGTCCTTCCCGTCGAGCACGGGGGCCGGATTCCGGCCACGGCCGGCGGGGGAGGTGTGTCCGCCGGTTTCGGCCGGAGGACCGGGCGCGAGCAGACCGGTCGCACGCATATCGGGGGCGGGCATCGAGCACCCTGCCGGCTTCGACCGGCGCGGGATCGGGTGCGAGCAGACAGGAGGCAGAAAGACATGGACCTGGTTATCACGAGCTACGGTGCGTATCTCCACCGAATTGGAGAGATGTTCGCCATCAAATCGGAGGGGGAGACCCGGAGGTTGTCTGCACGCAAGGTTCGATCCATCATCATCGCCACCGCAGCGAGCCTGTCCACGGACGCAGTGGAGCTCGCACTGCAGAAGAACATCGACATCGTATTCGTGGATCGACGCGGGCACCCGTTCGGCCGGGTGTGGCATGGGCGCCCAGGATCGACCACCACGATCCGGCGCACCCAGCTTCGGGTTGCCGACACGCCCGATGGGCTGGCGTTGGCCCTGAGCTGGATGGTCGAGAAGGTGCAGAACCAGGTGAAGTTTCTGGAAGCCGCACGCAAGAGGCGCCCTCGTATCTCGGCCAAGCTGACCCCTGACATCCAGGCATTGAGGCAGGTGGTGGAGAGGCTGGCGGCGATCGAGGGGACGCTCGACGAGGTCCGGGGCACCATCATGGGCATCGAAGGCAAGGCGGCGCGCTTCTACTGGCGGAGCATCAACCTCATGCTGCCGGAGAAGTACCGGTTCGAGGCGCGAACGCGGAACCCTGCGAAGGACCCTTTCAACTGCCTGCTCAACTACGCATACGGAGTGCTCTACGGCGAGGTGGAGCGTGCATGCATGCTCGCCGGGCTCGATCCCTACGTGGGCTTTTTGCACACCGACCACTATGCCAAGCCGTCCCTGGTCTTCGACCTGATCGAACGGTACCGCATCTGGGCGGACGAAAGTGTGCTGAGCCTGTTCGCGGCTCGGAAGATCAACCAGTCGCTTTTCGACAAGCTCCACAACGGGCTCACGCTCAACAAGCAGGGCAAGGCGGTTCTGATGACGAGGTTCGGCGAGTTTCTGGACCAGGCCATCCGGTACCGGGGCAGGAATGTCAAGCGCCGGGAGGTGATACAGCTCGACTGCCACCGGCTCGCCAACGAGCTCATCGGCCGGGCGCGCACGTTCGAGGGCCTGGAAGCGGCAACGGAGTGAGCTGTGCGGGAGCACGCCTCGTTCCGGGCTGGAAAAAGCGTCGGCAATGCAGCGTGGGCTGCCACGCGGACCGCGCCGAGGGCGTTCTTACGGGGAGAGCACAGGCCCGGACCGACCAAGACCTTCCCCTCGCACGCGGCGCGCAGAGGAACCGGTCTGTGAGAAGGAGGCATTGTGAAGGCGAACGAAACGCTGGTTTGGATTCTCTACGACATCTCGAAGAACAAGGCGCGAACCAGGATGGCCAAGCTGTGCCTGGAAGCCGGGCTGTATCGCGTGCAGCTTTCCGTATTCCTGGGCACCATCGAACGGAACCGCCTGGACGAGCTGGTCATGGCTCTCGAATCGTGGATGGACAAGGACGTGGACTCGCTCTACGTGTTCCCGATGTGCAAGCAGGACTTTCAGAAGGTCGTGGCCCTGGGCGAGGCGTTCGACAAGGCGCTCGTGGCCGACGAGGTGCGAGCCCTGTTCGTCTAGACCGCCGATGGTGAGATCGGGGCGGCGCCGGCGCCAGGCACCTCCGACGACCCAACTTGTCTGGGGTGCCGCCGGCTTTCGGCGCCCGGCGGCTCGGCGCAGGTGCTCGACCCCACGGAAAGCGAACGAGTTCACGACGCCACCCACTGGCGATCCGGGTCGGTCCGCGTGGGGCGTCGAGCCGTTGGAAAAGGAGAAGGAACTCGTCTCCGGCGCCCCCATGTTGGACGATGTCGGGTCCGCGTGGGTGCTCGAGCCCTTGAAAACACGGCTACCACGCGCGGCGTCCTCCTGGTGGGGGCTTCGAGGCCGGTCCTGGGTTTCATCTTCCGGAGTCGTTGGAGCACGCAGGAGACGGCTCTCCAGAGTGCCGGAAGCGAGGACTCGCCGCACCATGTGGGAGTATCCGTGAGCAGCGGAGCCTGTCCAGGGTTCCATCTTCCGGAGTCGTCGGAGCACACAGGAGACGGCTCTCCACGGTCCCGGAAGCGAGGGCACGCCATACCTGGTGGGAGTCCGTGGGCAGCGGTCTCGGGGCTCCTGGAGAAATGGGGGCGGTCGTGGGCTGGTGTCGCAATGCACATTCGACCGGTTCGGGCCAGGCGTCGACAGCGCGGTGATCCATTTCGTGCCAGTCCCTGGCAGCAGTGGATACGCGACCAACTCGGGCCAGGCTGCCGACAGCTTGGTGATGACTGCCGCGGCGGCCCCAGGTATCAGAGGGCGTTGGACCGAGTTGGGCCAGGGTGTCGACAGGACGGAGATCAATGCCGCGGCAGTCTCGAGCAGGAGCGGGTGTTCGACCCACTCGGGGCATCGAGGAACGAGGTTGAATCATGGGCTGGTGGAACAGATTCTTTTCCCAGAGAACCTCAAGCAACACGACGAGCGGGAAGCTCGGGTCCGACGGGTCGCCGGCAGAATCGGAGCAGCACGAGGAGAAGGGAGCGCCTCTTGGGGCGGACTGCGCAACCCCCTCTGTGGAGTCCGGACAAGGTGCAGTCCAAGAGCCCCCAGGTCGCGAAGGTCTCAAGGATCGAGGGCGCGCGGCCGATCCCGCAGACGTTGCGGCGCCTGGCCGCCGTGAGCGTCGGGCCGCACCGGTGAACCACACGGGCGAGGAGGGGACGGGCGGGAGCCTCGAGCACCAGGAGGGGGATGCCGACGCTTTCCGGGGGACGGGCGGGAGCCTCGGGCACCAGGAGGGGGATGCCGACGCACACTCGAGAACGGGGCGAGCCCCGGTATTCGCGGAGCACCGCACAGAGAAACACAAGGAGCCTTTCAGCGGGGTCGAGGAGTGGGTGTTCGAGGCAGGGTTCAGGCGTGCCGATCGACCTCTTTCCGAAGTTCGAGAAAAGGCCAGGCCTCCTGGAGGTCACGACGGCGCAGCGCCGAGCGGTGATGGGCGTCCCCGTATCGCCGACTGGAGCGCTCGAGAAGGCGAGGAAGCGAGGACAGGACTCCGGGCCCCCAGTGAGTCGAATCACCCCATCTCGGGGCCGGTGCGCAGGACGTCTGTTGGTCCGCAGTGTTGCGTCGCACCTGGAAACGGTCCTGCAGCGGAAGCACCTGTTGCCTGGACCGCCCGGGAACTCCCGACCCGCGACGACATACCCCCCGCGGTCGCCGCGGCGGAAGTCTCTGTTGTGCAGACGGCCCGGGAACACCCAACGCGTGACGATCTGCTGCCCGCGCTCGCTGCGGAGGAAGGATCCGCCCCCGGGAGCGATCAGCCACCGGCGCGGTCACTGACGACCCATGAGGTGCTCCCGCCGCCCGAGGCACCTACCGCCGGAACTGCACCGCTCCTCTCACGACGTAGCGATCCCATGTCTGCGCTTCCGGAAGCCGAAGGACCTGCCGGGTGGAGCGAGCGGGGACCACAAGGCCATACGGTAGCAGTCGAGTTCTCGGGAGTACGGATTGAGACCCGTGTCGCAGGAGCAGGAGCTCTGGTTCCGCCGGACCCGAGCCGACGGGGTGACCAGGCTGAGCGTTCAGCACCGTTGGCAGAGCAAGACACCGAGCAGACGGCGATGATCACGGCCTCGGATGTCATAGAGCATGTTTACTGTCGGCGATACACTTGGTTTTTGCATGTCCAGAACATCCCGCAGTTCGAGGAGCAGCGTTACAAGGTTCTCAAGGGTCGAGAGATCCACAGGCGGCGCGAGAAACACAACAGAGAGTACTTGCGGAAGAAGATTGGCGCTGTGGGGCGTGACATTTCGGTGTACCTGGCCTCACGGAAGCTCCGCGTCCGTGGCGTGGTCGACGAAGTGCTGGAGCTGGAGGACGGCACGTATGCCCCGCTGGACTACAAGTACACCAGGGCGCCCGAGCAGATGTTCCGGACGCACCGCATTCAGGTTACATTGTACGGGATGTTGATCGAAGAAGCCTACGGGGTGCAGGTGGATAGAGGTTTCGTGGCCTACGTGCGGGGAGGCAATCAACTTCTTCAAGCACCGATTGACGACCGTGGTAGAATGGAGGCGATGCGGCTTGTCGCCGAGGTCTTTGACATCATGTCGACGGGGCGGCTACCATCGCGCACGCGTTTTCGGGCCCGATGCGCGGACTGCTGTTACAGAAATATCTGCGTCTAGCCGGCCCAGGCCGCCAACCCGTTGACCTATATAGCGAATTTGTATCCGAATCGATGTTCGGACTCTTGGCGGGGCGCCAAGAACTGAGGCAACTCCAGGGGGTTCCGGGCGAGAATACCTGCTGAATTTTGCTTGGAACCCCCTGATTTTATGCTATAATCGGCGAAGTTGCTGCCTCAGAACGACATCCAGAAGAACAGGGATTGAAACATTTCCTGTCAAGATGACTGGGGATTTTACACACCGTGCCTCAGAACGACATCCAGAAGAACAGGGATTGAAACAGAATGTATTGCCGGAATTCATCGAACGCTTCACGAGCCTCAGAACGACATCCAGAAGAACAGGGATTGAAACTATGTGGTCAGTCAACGACATCATGAAAGCGCGCCAGGCCTCAGAACGACATCCAGAAGAACAGGGATTGAAACAAATCGAGTCGGGGACTGCCCGCGGAAAGCGCGGGCGCCTCAGAACGACATCCAGAAGAACAGGGATTGAAACTTGGCTACTCAATTATCTTCCGTTCACCGATA
>CAYQMG010000174.1:0-7135 GCA_964418585.1 uncultured Gammaproteobacteria bacterium
CTGCTATCCACCACTGTGCAAGCGTCAACGACTGCTCCCGTTTGTCCAACCGAATGGGTCCCGGGGCCGGCGCGAAGCCGTGTGCCAGGCCCGGCGCCCCGGTACCGGTCCGCGGGCCGTACCTGCAAAGGAGCCATTGTAACCGAGAACGTGTCCGGGACCGACCGTTTTTCGCCTTTTGCCTGTCACCCCTGCGGCGGAAAACGAACCACTCACGCGCCGCAGCGGAACGATCCAACCAACGAGCAGGTGGGTATTTCGCCCGAACCATTCCCGGGTGCCGAGGAACCGCTTTCCGGTTGCATTTTCGGACCGGCGCGCGGTATCATGGAACCTTCCATGCCGAGGAATGTGATACGCTGGAGGTGGTGGGTGTTGGAGCGAAAACGTGTATTTCCCGGCAAAACGGCCCTGGCTTCAGGCTCGGCCCGGGTGCGCGTGGGACCCGGTTCCGGAACGATTGCGATGGCTTTCCTGTCTGCATGCCTCGCGTCCGCCTGCTCCGGAAACCTGGACGTGCCCTCACCGACGCCCTCGATCGATACACCAGTTCCCACCTGGACCCTCGAACCTGGCACGCCCGAGGCGCCTTTGGAAACGGCCACGCCCTGGATTGAATCGCCGGGACCTTCGCCCACAATGACGCCCGCCCCGACCGTCCGACTCCCCTCCCCCACTCCGGAGTCGGCCTCCACCCCCCCCTGGGTCAGTCCCGAGCCTACCACACCGCTCACGCCCACGGACGAAGACGGGGACGGGGTCGACCGGGAATCGGACTGCGACGACACCAACCCCACGGTCTACCCGGGGGCACTGGAACTCGAGGACGGCGTGGACAACGACTGCGACGGCGAAATCGACGAAGCAGTGAGCCCGGTGGATGCCGACCAGGACGGCTATCCGGCCTCTCCTGCCGGAGATGATTGCAATGATGCCGATCCGACGGTGTACCCGGGTGCCGAGGAAACCTGCAACGGCATCGACGACGACTGCGACGGCCAGGTGGACGAGGATACGGGCGACACCTGGTACCAGGATCTGGACGGCGACGGATACGGCAACCCGGACACCGCGGTCCGCTCGTGCACGCCTCCCGAAGGCCACGTGTCTGCAGACGCCGGAGTCGACTGTCGAGACACCAACGACCACGTCCACCCGGGTGCCGAGGAAACCTGCAACGGCATCGACGACGACTGCGACGGCCAGGTGGACGAGGGGGCCACGATCACCTACTACGCCGACGCGGACGGAGACGGATACGGCGACCTGTCCACCCCTGCCGAGGCGTGCAAGCCGCCCGAAGGCTACGTGTCCAACGCCCTGGACTGCAATGACGCCGACCCGGCAGTCTCTCCCGGGGCGCTCGAACAGTGCAACGGCAAGGACGACAACTGCAACGGGGCCGTGGACGAGGGGATCTTGAGCGTGTTCTACGCCGACGCGGACGGGGACGGATACGGCGACGCATCCTCCACGCTGGAGGACTGCGCACCGCCCGAGGGCTACGTGGCCAACGACGCCGACTGCCGGGACGACGACCCCACGATCTACCCCGGCGCCGAGGAGGTGTGCAACGGCAAGGATGAGGACTGCGACAGCGTCGCGGACGAAGGCGTGACCCCGACCTGGTACCGGGATGCAGACGGCGACGGGCACGGAACGAGCGAAGCAGCCACGGACGCTTGCGAGGCTCCGGCGGGATACGTGGCCGTTGCAGACGATTGCGACGACACCCGCGCCGACGTGGGGCCCGACATGACCGAAGTCTGCGACCCCGCGGACCTCGACGAAAACTGCAACGGACTCGCCGACGACGCAGACCCTTCGGTGGACACCTACACCCAGTCGGTATTCTACCAGGACGCGGACGGAGACGGATACGGCGACCCGACCACGTTCGGGAAATGGTGCGAGCAACCCCAGGGCCATGTCGACGACCACACCGATTGCGACGACTCCGACCCGAAGGTCCACCCCGGGGCGACCGAAACCTGCAACAACATCGACGACGACTGCGACGGAACCACTGACGAGGGCGTGCGCGACACCTGGTACCTCGACGGCGACTCGGACGGGTACGGCGACGCCGACAACACCGTCCTCGCGTGCTCCCCCCCGTCAGGATACTCGAGCAACAGTACCGATTGCGACGACACGGATCCGAACGTCCATCCAGACGCCGCCGAAACCTGCAACAACATCGACGACGACTGCGACGGCCAGATCGACGAAGACGGCACCGACCTCTTCTTCCAGGACCTGGACGGCGACGGATACGGCAACCCCGAAGTCGTCACCATCGCCTGCTCGGCGCCACCCGGATACGTCTCGGATGACTCCGACTGCGACGACACGCTCGACACCGTCAACCCTGCGGGCCAGGAAACCTGCAACGGTATCGACGACGACTGCGATGGCCGGATCGACGAGGATGTGTCCGACGCCTGGTACCGGGACAACGACGGCGATGGATACGGCGACCCAGACCTCTGGACCTTCGCCTGCTACTCCCTCCCCGGCTACGCCGACAACGCCCTCGACTGCGACGACTCGAACTCCGACATCCATCCCGGGGCCACCGAGATCTGCAATGAACTCGACGACGACTGCAACGGCCTGGTCGACGACGGGGCATCCGCCGCCTACACCTGGAGCGACACACTCTACGACTTCCAGACCGCCTCGTCCGAATTCGGCAACACCGGGGCCGGCATGTTCGCCGCACGCCAGACGGCCCCCAGCAGCGACGCTTGCCTCGCCCTCGAGGTCCGGGACTTTTGCCGTGTGGTCGCCAAGGGATTCGACCAGGACGCTGGAATCTGCATCGTGTGGGCCCTCCGAGCCGGCGGGGCCGAACCGGATTGGGGCTCGGGATGGGACTCGGTCGACATGCGTACCAACTGCGGCGCCCCTGGACGGCCGGTCGGTTGCCTCAAGGACGGGACGTCGGGCTACGGCTACGTCTCCCAGGCCTGTGCTGATGACTACATCTACGATGGAACCAGTTGCCCCACCAGCGGCAACGTCGTGTGGAAGCGTGTGCTGAAGTGACAGGACGCCGCCGGGTGCCCGGGAGGAAACAGATGAGATACGAGAGACGGATTACGGTCGGTGTGACCTGCCTGCTCCTGGTCGCAGCCTGGTGCGTACGACCTTCCAGTTCTCAGGCCGCCGGGGTTTCGATCACCTCGAGCGGGGGTACGGCCATCTCTGCGGGGGGTACGATCTCATCCTCGGGTTTCAGCCTCGGCGGCAGCTTCGGCTACTTCGTCGCCGACAACCTCCTCCCCGGCGTCCGGTACTGGTACACGCTGAACCGCGATTCGGACCCCTACTATCGGGCCGCGTACCACGACGTTTCCCTGTTCGTGCGCTACTACTTCCCCTACACGCAACGTCTGTTTCCATTCGCGGTCGTCGAACCGGGATGGCACTTCTTCAAGGTGGCTCAGGAAGTCGTCCTGGACGAGAGCCACAGCGAGATTGTCGAGACCACGGGCGACTATTCCACCCTGTACGGTGGCGTTGGATTGGTGGTGATGATCACGAACCACTTCGGACTCGAGCCGAACGTCGGCCTGAGGCAGGTGCTGGGGGACGGCTCCGACCCCGAACTTCGCTGGTGGATCGGACTCGGATTCTATCCCTGACACCACGAATCAGACGTGTGACTACAAACAGGACTGAACCAGCGGATTGAGGTCGTCGCAATCGTACTCCGCAGCCGTGACGCCGGGAGGCGCGTCCTCGATGGTTCCGGGCCAGAAGTAGTCGGGAAAATCGTCTCCATCCAGGTCCCAGGCGTCCGCTCCGGGACCGCCGTACATGCCCGGATCCGACACGGTTCCGTCCGGATCGTCCAGGCTCGGATCGCCCGCGTCGACCAGGGAAGAGGAGATGGCGAGATGGAGGTCGGTGGGCCATCCGGAGGCGTCGTACTCGAGGAATCCGGGTTCCACCGTCACATTCGTGTCATCCAGATTGACCAGGTTGTGGTTGCTCATCCCCTCGGGGTTGTGGAGGCACGAGTAGGTGAGGTCGGGTGGGGCCAGGACCTCTCCGTCCACCCCCAGGTTGTCCGGTGTATTGTAGGCCAACACCAGGTTCTTGAGGGCCACCGAACTCCCCGGCGAGAACAGGTAGACGCCACCGGCTTCGGGCGCATCGTTTCCCACCACCGACCCGTTGACCAGGTGGCCGCTGACCCCGCTCAGGAAAGCTCCTCCGCCGGAACGTCCTGCGGAGTTGTCCAGGAGCGCCACGTTGTCCGCCTCCACGGTGGTCAACCAGAGGGACAGCCCGCCGCCGCTTCCAGCCACCGCCTCGTTTCGCGACAACAGGGTGTGCGACAGGTCCAGGGTGGACCCCATCCAGAAGGAGCCACCGCCGTCAAGGGCGGAGACGTTTTCCAGCAGGATGGTCTGGGACACGGTCGCCGATGAACTGAGGGCGTAGATCCCGCCCCCGATCGCCCCGGTGTTCCAGGCCAGGGTGCAACGGTCGAACGAAGGACCGGCGAACTCGAGGTAGGCGCCGCCGCCGGAAGCGCCCACGTTTCCGTTGAAGGTGCTCCCCTTCACCATCGGCGAGGAATAGGAGAGGTAGATCCCACCGCCGTTTCCGGTGGCGACGTTGAAGCTCACCGAGCAGGTGTCGATGATCGGGTCTGAGACTTCCAGGAAAAGGCCGCCGCCCAGGCTCGCCTGGTTTTTCTCAACCGTGGTTCCCTGGATGAGGATGTCCGTGTCCTCCAGATACATCCCGCCCCCGCGTCCCTTGAGCGCGCGATTGCCCGTCACCTCGGCTCCACCCACCAGGCCCTGGGTTCGCAGCAGGGTGACACCACCCCCCCAACCCTTCACGCTCGTATTCTGCTTGACCACCGAGTCGCGAAGTTCCACCTGGGAACCGGATACGTACAGACCTCCCCCCTCGTACTTCGACACGTTGCGAGCAAACGTGACGCCTTCCAGGACCACGCCCGTCGACGCGTTGATCTTGCCGCCGCCCCCAACGTTCGTCAGCGCCTGGTTGCCTTTCACCACCGTATCCCGCAGCACCGGGGACGCGCCGTAAAAGTTGAACCCGCCCCCTCCGCTCGACGCACGGTTGCCCTCGATCACCAGGTCCTCCAACGTCGGAGACGACTGGTACACGTTGATCCCGGCTCCCCGCTCCCCGGAACCCCCGGTGATCCGGAACCCGCGAAGCACGGCATTCCGGCTTTCCCCGGACTCGAACACGACACACCGCCCGTTGCCCCGCGCATCGATCGTGGTCTCGTCCGGCCCGTGGGTCGAGGCCAGGGTGATGTCCTTGCCTCCAAACGACACCTCCCACTCGAAATAAGTCCCGGGACCCACCCACACCGTCGTCCCTGCCTCTGCGGCTTCGATGGCATCCTGCAGTCGCCGGTAGGAGGCGTCCGACAGACCCACGTGCGGCTCGGGCCCGGTGGTCCCACCGCAGTCCTGATCCACCCCGTCACCAGAAGGATCGGCCGCGCCGGGATAAACATCTGCGCGGCTGTCGTCACAGTCTCCCTGCTCCGCGGTGAATCCGTCCCGGTCCCCATCGATCGCCGCCACGGCAGGGAGTGGGACCAGGGGCACAGCGGCAAGCAGGGCGACCATCCAGGGGAAGGAGCGCAGTGTGGCATGCTCGAGTGGCAGGTTCATCCCTCGACCTCCTCGGTTTGGCTGTAGACGACGGACACCCGGAACCCGCCCCCGCCCCCGTTCCAGGTCTTGATGGCAACTACCTCCGGCTCGACGCCGACGGCAGTCCAGGACAGCACAGTCCTTCATACTCATAACGTAACACCTCCAGCACAGGTTACACATTCATTTGTCCCCTCGGCCCCCCTCCCCCCGCTCCCCCCAGGAGACACCCCTGATCCGACTCGTCCCCGCCCCCCCTCACAACAGGCATGTGCGACATCGATCGGGCCATGACGAGCACAACCGTATACTCCTGTCGGGTTTTGTGTTGACATAGAAATTTCAAGCAGTTATGCTCCTTCTGTCGGGTTGTCGCTCGAAACCGATCGCTGCTCGTCACAGACCGTTCGGAACCAGGCGTTGGAGCGAATCAGCGGAAGCAGGGAGGGAGCATGAAACCGTTGCAGTGGTACGTGGTCGCAGGGATGGCAGCGTGCTTGGCGACAGCCTCGTTGGGATGTCCCCCGTGGGTGGAACCTGACGACGACGATGCCAGCGGTGAACCGACTGAGACGCCTTCCACCGCGACGCCCGGACCCCAGACCGGAACACCTGTCTCGACCTCCCCCACCCCGGTGTCGGGGCCACTGACCATTTCCGGCAAGGTCATTGCAGTCGACTGGGAGACGGGAGAGCCGATCGACAACGAGACCTATGCCCAGTATGCGGGTCGGATCGTGGTCTACGCCGTACCGGATCCCTCGGACCTGGCGCACCCTGCAGGCAAGATGACCCTGGTGGCGCCGGGCTCCTACTCCATCGACGTGGAGTCCGGGGCGGGGCAGATGTATGTGATGGCCGTGGTGGATTCGAACCGGGACACGTTCATCACGGCCCGGGACATGGTGCGGGAAGCGTCGGAATCTCCTGTCACAGTGGAGAACGACCCGATCGAGGACATCGACATCTACATCGAGATCTGGACGGGCGGAGAAGGAGGACCCGGCGGTGGAGGACCCGGCGGTGGAGGGCCGGGAGGCGGAGAGCCGGGCGGACCGTGTGCGCCGTTCGATGGAACGGTCACCTACGAGTCGGAGCAGCCGACCAACTTGGCGGTTGCGGCCTACACTGCCGACTACCTGGACATCCTCGGCGTGGACTTCCGGGAGGATTCGGGTGACTACGACCTGTGCGCCTACATCTACGGGGAGAGCACCAATCTGATCGGGTATGCGGATGCGGACGGGAACGGGCTGTTCGAGCCGGCCGATCCCACGGGATTGGCGCCGGACAATCCCTATCCGCTCACCGAGGACGGTGCGTCCGGTGTGAACATACTCATTGAGGGGGTGGGCAAGCCGGAACTGCCGATGCCGCTTCCGTACATCACGATTTCCGGGTCGGTGGTGGTTCATGATGCGTATGCCGGAACGCCCATCGTGGTCACTGCTTCGGGGTCGCACAGTGGCGTGGTC
>CAYQMG010000175.1:0-71732 GCA_964418585.1 uncultured Gammaproteobacteria bacterium
GGTGGCTTTGGGGGGGATGGCGTCCTGACAGGGACCCCGGGGAGGCCCAGGATGAAGGGTGGAGTAGGAGTCAGTGCCCCCGGGCGTGAGCGCGGTACCCGCGCTAGTCGGTGACGGAGAGGTCCGTCGCCCCGCTGTTGCCGAACACGTCTTCGACCACCAGATGATAGGTCCCCGGCCCCAGCGCGGCCGTGGCGATGGAGGTACTCGAGCTGCCCCAGTTGGTGGTGAACGTGACGCCGTTTTTCTGCCACAGAAGCAACCAGTCCTCGTCGTACACGTAGATGGTGCCGGTCGCCTCGGAATACGGTCCGCGGCAGAGCGGACTCGGCCCTTTCTCATTTCCACTGTCCATGGAGATCAGCCGATAGCCTTGGTCGGCAGGGGGATAGGCCGCCTCGACCTGGAGGGTCCCTCCGGAGTAGGAGGCCGACACCTGAATCTCGGTCTGACGAGTGACCTCGAACACCTGGCTCACCACCCGATAAGGCGAGGTGTTCCAGGGGTAGGCGCCCACGTCGTTGGACATCACCGCGACGCCGTCCACGCGGAACCGGTATCGACCCAGTGGCAGGCCTGCGCTGTAGTCCACGGTCGGGTTGTGCGTAACAGCCTGGAACGTTGCCATCCAGTAGTGGGTTTGAGGTCCGTCGCTCCGGAGGGGATCCGGCGTGTAGCTCAACAAGATGTCAGGCCCTGCGTCCGTCAAGGGTTCCCCGTTGGGCTCCAGCACGGGTTCGAATACGTTGGACCCGGGGGTGGTTTCTCGCTCCAGCGTCACCACCGGGAGGTCCACGGCGGGGTCTCCCCCCTTCCACACGAAGGTTGCGATACCGGTGACTCGGGGAATTTTCGCCGCCGGCTGAGGAGATGTGGGCATCACGTCGTTATATGTGTAGAGGTAGGAAGGAACTCGGGACAGCGTCTCACCTGCGTCCATGGTGACATCCGGCACCACCGGGTCGAAGGGGAAGTAGTCGGCCTCCTGGTCCGGGTGAGGGATGGCCGTGGGGGGCATGGAAGGGTCATCAATCCCGAACTGGCTTCCGAGCGCCACCACCTGTTCCAGGATGTATTCTCCCTGGATGGGTCCCCACTGGTTGATTTCCGCCTCGTATCCCCCTGCGAGCCAGTCCTCGAGAGTCAACAGATAGCCCTCGTGATCTTGGGCGTAGCCCAAGGGGACGACGTAGCGATAGCCGTAGGCATCGAGCATCTCTTTCTTGTACGTGGCCCCGTACAGTGAGGTCGGTTCTCCGGGGAACACCCCGAACACCACGTCTGCCACCTCCTCTTCGCCGCCCGCCACGTGGACAGGGACCTGGCTCAGCTTGATGGTGCTGATCACGGTGCTCAGCGCCGACTTGAGAGGAAGTGTGGTCCAACTCAGGTCGAAATCGAACAGGGGAAGGTCCATCAATTTCAAAATCGGATCCACGTTGGCACACGTGTTGTACGGCGGCACCTCCGAGCCCCACCCGAACACCTTGCCCAGGATCACCAGGCTCGGGTCTCCGTCACACAGGGCGGCACCGTTCTCCGAGTTGAATTCGTCGATGGGGCTGAGCACCTTCCCGTCTTCCCCGTACACGATATCGTCCCCGCGGTACCGCGGTGTGTAAGGTGTGTAATAGTAGTCCACCGTCCCCCCCCGCGTGATGTGCATCTCGTCCCGGTACTGGTGGATGGAACGGGTTAGAAGTTCCACCGAAATGTTCCCGCTCGCCGTCGGAATGGCGTCATAGAGGGCCAGAATCCGTGGTGCGGCCAACTCGGCAAGTACCTCCATACGAGCAAAGTCGTCCTGGTATCCTGCAGGAGAAGCGTCCCCGGCCGGCCCCTGAAGGTGCATCACCACCACGTCCGGTCCGAACGTTTGCTGCAGCCGCCGGGTGATGTGGCCCGTACCCTCGATCGACACGAGCGAGTTGCTCTCCCCCATGATGGTGCCATGCATGGGGAAGCTGTGGATCAACGCCAGGGGCTCGTCGTCGTCCGGCGTTTCGGTCCCCTGCGACCGGTCGATACGCACCACTGTGAGGCGTTCTTCTTTGTACCCGTGGCCCAGCACCTCGCCGTCCGGTCCGATCAGATCGTCGTTCTCCTCCCGCCTGTCCCGGTAGATCTGGTCATCAGGATCGAACTCCGGGTCGAATCCCACACCGATGGAGGCGGGCTCCAGGTTCGCCGCCGCCTGCTCCGCCACCGCCACGACCTGGTCCACGATCCGCGTGTAGACCTCGGTGTTGAACTGATCAGAGCCCAGGTAGAGGGCCGCGTCGTTCGAAAAGTCTCCGTAGCTGGAATGGGAGTGGCTCGTCGCCACCAGCACGTGGTCGATCACGTCATACCCGGTGGCATCTGCGATGGCCTCCTGGATGCCAAACAGAAGGCCATCGAAGGCGTAGGCAATGTCGATCTTGACCAACACCACGTTGGTGTCCCCGTTTTGAAGCCAGATCACCTTGATGGGAACTCGAGTTTGAACCCCCGCTGACGGGGCGAATTCGGTGGCGTAGGGCGACGTGCGACGGTCCGGTTCGGGATTGAGCAGGTCCAGACGCCCGGTAAATGCTGCCAGCGGCACACCGACCGGAAGTTCCAGCAGGGACTGCGCCGCCCCGGCAAGCAGGATCCCGGATTGGGGCGCAGGCCGTGCCGCCGGCCCGCGTTGACCACCGACGCCGGGGTCGATGGGCGTCGTCTCACAGGCACCGATCAATGCCGCCAACAGCGGCAACAAAAGGAGTCGTGTTCTCATAAATCCTCCCGGAGTATGTGCGGGTCTTGGGGACCTTTTGCATGGAATGGTCGAGACCATCGGGTTCTATTCTGGCAGAGATCGCTCGTGATCGCCATCGGCCCGACTGCGCCGACGCAAAGCGGCGTTCGGGTTGTCCCCTGCGCAGATGGACGCCGGGGAGGTGGGAAGAAGTGTATCGAGAGACCGAAAGGCACGATGGGAACCGCAGCCAAGGCCCCGGAAGTTCAATCGCTATCGTAGGGAGAGGGATTCTTCCCGGCCGGATAGCCGAATATGACGTAGACCTGGCCGCCCGAAACGCCGTCGTCGCCGGTCCACTCCGGAACTCCCACGATCAAATCCCGACGACCGTCATTGTTCACGTCCCCGGCCGCAAGAGCCCCAGGGGCCAGTTCGTTTTCGTGCTCGCCCAGGATCATGAGGTCGGCGCTGTCGACCGACAGGTCCAGGATGTCGTCCACCCAGGCGGTTCCCCAGGCTTCTCGGCTTTCCTTGCCGTGGAAGATGTAGATCTTGCCCGCGTCGTGGCCGTTCTCGTCGTTCCTGGACACGCCGATGGCGAAGTCGTCGATCCCGTCACCGTCCATGTCTCCGATGCCCTGGACCAGGCAGGGACATTCGTCCTGGCCGCTTGCCGACGGCATGAACCGGATCATCTCCGGAACGTAGTCGATCTCGCCGGTGGTCGGGAAGATGGAACGCCCGAACACCAGGTAGGCGAGGGGGGCCTCCTCCTCGCCGCTGGCCGTGCTGTTTCGGCGACCGATAAGCAGATCCTCATACCCATCGTGGTCCACGTCCACCTGGCCGCTCACACTGTCTCCCACATAGTCGTAATTCACCGTGCCGTAGTACTCCCGGGCATCCTCCTTGGCAAAGGTGAACTGGCCCCCCTCGACGAAACTGGCGTCCCCGGTCAGCCAGTAGACCGAACCCGGGCTCGACGTGTAGTCGTGGTAGGTGCCTACCGCGATGTCCTCGAGCCCATCTTCGTTGCTGTAACCGGAGTAGGCAACGCTGATCCCGGTGGCCCGGTCGACCTGCCCAACGACCATGCACAGGTCGGATGGACGAACGATGGTCTCGAACCGCTCCTGCTTTCCCGGTACGATGAGAAGGAACCCGGTCGCATTGATACTCGTCTCCCATGGGACACCGACCAGGAGGTCGTCGAGTCCGTCGCCGTTGGCATCACCGCCGCCTGCGAGAGAAAAGCCGAGCAGCGTGTTGGCGGAATCCTTGAGGGTGTCCTGGCCTTCCACGATGGACCCGGAGAAGTCGGACAACTTGCTGGTTCCCCACCCGTCCGACGTGCCGAAAACGATGTAGGCCCGGCCCACGTTGTTGGCTTTGGTGGTCGAGTGGTAGGGGGCACTGACCGCGAAGTCCCCGTAAGGGTCTCCGTTCATGTCCCCGACCATCGTGACCGCCCAACCAGCCTTGGCCCCTCCCTCTTCCTCGTAGAGCAGGATTGCGTGGGATTCGATGTCCTGTCCCTCCATTCCTATCCAGGCCGCATCGTCCCCGCCGAACACCACGAAGGCCGCCCCCCGCCCCTGACTCACCTCGGACACCATGTCATAGTTGTAGGCTCCGACCACGAAGTCCTGGTATCCATCCCCGTTCACATCCGCCCCGGCTCCCACCGAGTTCCCCAGCCGGCCGTCCTGCCGCGTACCGTACAGTCTCACGTGACTCCGCGACAGATCCAGCACACCTTCCACTTGACCATCGCAGTTGTTGTCCTGGTTGTCCGGTCGCTCCACGGCTCCAGGATAGGTGTAAGGTTGGTAGTCGTCACAATCTCCATCCAACTCACTGTACCCGTCCCCGTCGTCGTCCATGCACGACGTGTCGTTGTCGATGATACCCTCCGGGTCGCAGTCGTTGTCTATCCCGTCGCACTCGGGAATCCCGTCTCCATCTTCGTCCACACCCTCGAGCGCGCCGTTGTACACGTTCGGATCGTTGGGAGCACAGTCGTCGCACACGTGGCCGTCTCCATCCAGGTCGTCCTCGGCGACGCTCTCCTCGTCCACTTGCCCGTCGCAGTCATCGTCGATTCGGTTCCCGCACAACTCCGGCGCATACGGGGAAACCTGGTCATTGCGATCGTCACAATCCGGCGGATCCGCACAGGCCATCACCCCGTCGGAATCCAGGTCCTGCTCTCCCACGGGCAAGACCGTATCACAGTCGTTGTCCTTCCCGTCGCACTGCTCCGCCGCTCCGTCATAGGTGGTTGGATCGGTGTCGTCGCAGTCCTTGCCGCACAGTCGGAATCCGTCCCCATCCTCGTCCACTTCGCTGTCTGGAACGACACCGTCGCAGTTGTTGTCGAACCCGTCACAAGACTCACTCGCGCCCGGATAGGTGTTGGCCATATTGTCGTCGCAATCGCGCAGTTCGCCCGTTACGCAAGCATCGAACCCGTCCCCGTCCGCATCCACCCCCGCGTCCACAAGGCCGTCACAGTCGTTGTCTATCCCGTCGTCGCATACCTCGGTCCCGTCAGGATTTACATCCTGATTGGTGTCATCACAGTCTCCTTGACATGAGGTGTATCCGTCTCCATCGCGGTCGATCGGGTCGCATTCGTTCACTTCGACCTCGATGGGACCGGCCCGACCGGAGCTTCCTGCGGTGTCGGTTGCGAATACGTAGATATTGTTGTGCAGTCCCGGGGTTGAAAATGAGGCCACGATGGTCCAACTTCCGTCGCTTTCGGGCCGTGTTACCGAGTAGACCAGGCCCGGCTCCTGGTCGTCTTCCACGCTGAGCGTCAGACTTTCCGGCGGGTCGTCGGTATCCGGGTCGCTCACCGTGCCGGTGATCACGACGTCCTCCCCGGGATTCACGGTCAGCCGCTCCGTGGGGGAGACGATTCGAATTTCGGGCGGATTGTTGACCACGTGAAACGTACGGGACATGCTCGAGCACTCTTTTCCTTCGACGGTGTCAAATCCTTTCAAGGTCACCGTGAAGGTACCCAGTGGGATGTCGCGGAGCGTACTTTTCACCTCGCCGGTTTCCAGGGGATGGGTGTTGAACTCCTGGGCGACAAACGGGCTTCCGTCCGCCGGCGTGCCGGTGACGACCCAGGCCACGTCCAGCGTGGTGAGGTCCGCCGTCCGATTTTCCTCGATCCGCCCGATGAGGGGGATCTCGGCTCCCGGTTTGAAATTCTGGTCCTCTGCCGGCGAGGTGATGGACACCACCGTGGGGCACTTGGGTGTGGCCTCGGTGGTGAGATCGCCACTGCAACCGATGGACAGGGCTGCCAGCAACGAGATGGCAAGACCCGCTTCTGCCACCGCCTTCATCTTCATGTCATCTCCTTCAACCCTTGAGAACGCCGGGCGCTCCGGCGGCTTCGACTCTGACCGCCACGCACACACCGCAGCCCGGACCCCGAATCATCATCCCCGATCTTAGCACGACATCCTTACGCTTCAACATATTTGCGCCGACGCGATGCCGTTTTTGGCACTGTTCTGTGGCAGGATTGGCACAGTTCGGCTATCATAGCTACCGGTCCAGGCTGGCTTTGGCCATGCCGGATTCGTCACCATCGAACCAGGGAGGCTCACCAGATGAACCCGCACAGTCGACTCATTTCCTCGCTGTCCCTCCGGCTGCCGTACCTGTTGCTGCCAGTCGCGCTCTCCGTCTCCACAGGCTGCAACGGTGGCGATGGCGTTGCTGACGACGACAACGACGACGAGGTCACTCCCACGTTGAGCGATACCGTGGAGATCACGTTCAACTTGGAGGACGGACAGGCCGTCAGCCAGGTCGTGTCGCTCGAGGTTTCCGGCGGCGCCGCCACCTCCATGAGCTTTGTCTCGCCCCCTGAACTCGTCGGGGTGGACCTCGACTCGGACCCCGCAATCCTTGCCGCCGACTGGGATACCACCCTGGAGACGAATGGCGAGGTCACGATCACCGTGGAGGCCGATGGACCCGGTGGGCCGGTGACGGAGTCCATCACCGTTTATCGAAACAATATCTCCGCCGTCCTCAAGGGAACCTACACGGCCTCGCGAGACCTGCTCAACATCGACTATCTCGAGGATGGAGACTACGTCCGGGGAGGCTCCCCCCTTCTGTTGAGTTTCACGGCATCCCCATTTGGTTCCACCCCCACCCTGGACCGGATCGAAATTCGCTCTGTTTCCGGTGCCGGGCTCGCCCCTCCACTCCCGATGAAGGGGGTTCAGGACGGCGACTGGTGGGACTTCAACCTCGGGACCCCGTCGGAAGGGACCATCGACCTTGTCGTGAGTGCCATCAACAACAGCGGCGAGTATTCCGAACCCCTCGTGCTCCAGTTGGTCGTGCTGAGGACCGACATCGTGTCGGTGTTCGAGCCGTACGATTTCGAGGTGTCTCCGGACGGCAAGACCGGGATCTTGCTCACCGGCAACCCGGCGGACCAGAGCAACATGCGTGTGGAATTCCTGGACTTGACCGATCCGATCAATCCGGCGCCGACAGGCCAGATCATCACGCTCGACACCGGCGCCACGGGCGACTATTCCAAGTCGGGGAACATCCTGGTGTCGCCAGTGGCCAATGAGGCCTACGTGCTGTTTGCCAACTCGTACAAGTTCTACGGGATCAATCTGGACACGCGGGCCAAGAGCGCGGATGTGACCATCCAGGCCCTGGTGGCCCCGAACTCGGGGGCGGCCATCGGACACGTGAACCGGTCTCCGTATGCCAAGATTTCCCCGGACGGCAAGTACGTATTCGCGCTCATCACGGGTGCGGCCGGGCTGATCGTTCTGGATACCGCCACCATGTCGCAGGTGGAGAGCGACACCGGGAACGAGGGGACGTTTGTAAACGTGAATCTGGGCCTGATGGCCGTGCACCCGAATGGGGGCTATGTCTACTTCGTGAACAATTTCGGAGACAGCACAGCGGCGTCGGCGTTGATCACGGTTTTCGACATCACCGATCCGACTGCCCCGACCTTCGTGGATTTCAATCCAGGGGCCATGGGGACCCAAAGCCTCGCGATCCAGACACTCAAAGGCTACTCGATGGGCCAGGAGCCCATGGTGACACCGGACGGCCGTTTCCTGGTAACCACCTGGTGTGCTCCATCCACAGGCGACACGAAACTTGCCCTGCATTCGCTGCCCGAGGATGACCCGGGTCGGCCGAGTTTCTCTCAGGATTTCGAACTCTACACCACCTCCGGTACGGCCCAGACCTGGGGTACTCCGGTCGCTGTCAGCTCGGACAGCCTGTACCTGTTGGTCGGTGATCAGCAGCCTGGTCTGGGAGGAGGCACTGTCGTGGACCTGTCGATGGGGCGCGTGGTCCCCGGTATTTCTTTCCCGAACGGGGTTGCGGATGGGGTGTTTGCGAGCGCCACCACAGCCATTGCGCTCAGCAGTTCGTGGACCGATCGAGATGCCGCATTTGTGGACATGACCTCGAGTTCGGTCAGCGACCTTGCCATTCCAGGCTTCACCGGCCTCGTACCTCCGGGTGACGTGGAAGACTTGCGCAACACGATGATCGTACAGCATGGCAACTACGTCTACTTCGTGGCCCCGGCCAAGGTCGCCAACGATACGGGTGCGGAGACCACGCTGGGCACCACCCTATCGGTCTACGACGCCGTCTCCGGCCGGTTCATCTTCCCCACGCCCCTGGGCGGGTGACCTCCCCCGGTGCCCTGATCTGTGCCATTCTGGCCCTTTCCCATCCCATCCTCGAGTCCGAAGCGCTTCCCGGTTGACACCTTGACGAAAGGGGGAGTATAACCCTCCCTTCCAACCCTGGCTTTCCCCGAGGAGGTCACCATGGAAACCATGGAAGAAAAGCTGAGGATTCTCGAAGAGAAGAACAGGAAGGCGCTCGAGGGTGGTGGCAAGGCGCGCATCGAGCGTCAGCACAAAGCAGGAAAATTGACTGCCCGCGAGCGGATCGATCTGTTGGTCGATCCCGGGACGTTTCAGGAGATCGATCGGTTCGTTCTGCACCGCTGCAACGACTTCGGGATGGCGGATCAGAAATTTCTCGGCGATGGTGTGGTGACCGGAACCGGGCGGGTGGATGGCCGCCTGGTTTACATTTTTTCCCAGGATTTCACCGTATTCGGCGGGTCCCTGTCACGGGAGTATGCGCGCAAGATCTGCAAGATCATGGACCAGGCTGTGAAGGTGGGGGCCCCCGTGATCGGTCTGAACGATTCCGGTGGCGCGCGTATCCAGGAAGGTGTGGAGAGTTTGGGGGGATACGCGGACATCTTCCTTCGCAACGTGATGACGTCGGGGGTGGTCCCGCAGATTTCCGCCATTCTCGGACCGTGTGCCGGCGGTGCGGTCTATTCTCCGGCGATCACAGACTTCATTTTCATGGTGGAGGGGTCCTACATGTTTGTGACCGGTCCCGACGTGGTGAAGACGGTCACGCACGAGGAGGTGGGCAAGGAGGATCTTGGTGGAGCACAGACCCACAACGTGAAGTCCGGCGTGGCGCATTTCGCGGCGCCGGACGAAGCAGCATGCCTTGCTGGGATCCGCACGCTGCTCTCCTACATCCCCTCCAACAACCTGGAAAGTCCGCCGTTCAAGAAGACCGATGACGACCCCAACCGGTCCACCGACGCCATTGTGGACCTGATCCCGACCAACCCCAACCTCCCGTATGACATCAAGGACGCCATCCGGGAGATCGCGGACGACCACGAATTCTTCGAGGTGCACGAGCATTTTGCACCCAACATTGTGGTCGGGTTCATCCACCTCAATGGCCGCTCCGTGGGGGTGGTCGCCAATCAACCCGCAGTCCTCGCCGGCTGCCTGGATATCGACTCCTCCGTGAAAGGCGCCCGGTTCGTTCGATTCTGTGACGCATTCAACATCCCCCTCCTCACCCTGGAGGATGTGCCCGGCTTCCTCCCCGGGACCGACCAGGAATGGCGGGGCATCATCCGCAACGGTGCCAAGCTTCTCTACGCCTTTGCCGAAGCTACGGTGCCCAAGGTGACCGTGATCATGCGCAAGTCCTATGGCGGTGCCTACTGCGTCATGGCCAGCAAGCACATCCGTGCCGACTACAACTTCGCACTGCCCACCGCTGAGATCGCGGTCATGGGTCCAGAAGGGGCCGTCAACATCATTTTCCGGCAACAACTCGCCCGAAGCGACGACCCGGATACCGAACGAGCCGCACTGGTGGCAGACTATCGCAAAAAGTTTGCCAACCCCTACAAGGCCGCCGAACTCGGCTTCGTCGATGAAGTCCTCCATCCCGCCTCCCTTCGTCGCAGGCTCTGCGCCGCATTCGATGTCCTGGAGAACAAGCAGGACGTGGTGCCTCGCCGGAAGCATGGAAATATCCCCCTGTAAGGCCGAATGCCCCTGTCACGACATGAGTGTCCGTGATAGAACATGGTGAGCGCCACGGGGTTGACAAATCAACGGTATCAACCGATACTGGCTCAGTGTACCGGCCGGTGGCGTCCTCGAGCCCGCTGACGAACCACGAAAACACGTGGGGATGGCAAAGAGGCCGCCAGCGCCATGGCTGGAGGGTTTTCCCCCTCGAGGCAACGAGAGATGTCACAACCAATTCAACGGGTCGGTCAGTACAACTTCCTCAAGAAACTGGGTACCGGGCGCATGGCCGAGGTCTATCTCGGTCGTATCGAAGGTGCCGAGGGCTTCCAAAAGCCGGTCGCCATCAAGAAGATTCTGCCCCACCTCTCCAGTGACCTGCAGTTCGTCCAGTCGCTCATCGCCGAGGCTCGAGTCGGTGGCCAACTTCATCATCGCAACATCGTCGAGGTCTACGACTTCATCCGCTACGGCAACGACTACTGCATCATCATGGAATATGTCGACGGAGTCGACCTCGGGCGCATCCTCCGGTCCTCCCGTCGGTACCGCGTGCGGATTCCCCCTGCGGCCGCGCTCTACATCGCTTCCCATATCTGTGACGGACTCGACTACGCCCATTCTGCCCGGGGTTTCAACGGAGAGCCGCTGAACATCATCCACAGAGATCTGAAGCCATCCAACATACTGATTTCGATCAAGGGCGGCGTCAAGATCTCCGATTTCGGAATCGCGCGTGTGATGGAGCAGGCGGTGCAGCGCAGTCCGGGGGACGTCAAGATCTCCTATCAGTATCAGTCGCCCGAGCAAGCCACCGGGCGCACGCGGCTGACCGCGGCTTCGGACATTTTTTCGGTGGGCGTGATCCTGTTCGAGATGTTGACGCTGGAGCCGTTGTTTCCGGGCAAGAACGTGATTCAGGTGTTGGAAGGGCTCCGGGAAGCCGATTTCTCGAAACGACTGGCCCTGGCTCAGCGGCAACTGCCCGGGTCGGAGAAGATCCTGGCCACGGCGCTCAATCCGGACCCTGAGCAGCGGTATCGGACGGCCCGGATGATGGCCGAGGACATTCGACGTTTGCTGCTCTATCTCAAGGTGGACGATCCTCGGGAGCGGCTGGTTACCTTTTTTGCGCGGTTGGTGCGATTCGTTCAAGAGCAGGGCAAGCGACCGCCGGAGAAGCGATCGGAAGCGGGTTCCGGTGGAGTCCGGGAGGATGTCGAGCCCAAGTCCGAGCAAGTTTCTGGGAAGGAGGGGTCGGGGGAAGGGGATGTGGCCACCATCCGGCACGAAGAAGGTGGGGGTTCTTCTGTGGGTGGCGAGGTGGCTGGTCCGGAGGAACGTCTGGAGCAGGGAGGGAGGGAGCAGACGGTCCCGACGCCTCAGGCCCCGCCTCCTCCGGGAGAGGCGTCGACCCATTCCCCGGAGATCCCGGGCCCGTCCCTGGAGGATGGGGGGGGAGCCTCACCGGAGGTACCTTCCAGTGTGGAAGAAGAAGCCCAACCTGCGGCGGCCGCCGAACTCGAGATGCCCATGGGGACGGACTACGCGACCGAGCCTCCGGCTCCGGCCCAGTATGAATCGGGGGAAAGTGCGGGGGGCGGGGCCGAGACGGCGGCGTTGTCGTGGGAGCAAGGCGGGGAGGCGACCGCAGTGCCCTCGAGCGTCCAGGCCGGCACGCCGGCTCCTCCGGAAGCGGGCACGCCGCAGCTTCCTCCCGATTTCAATCCGGAGGAAACCCGGATCGGCACCTACGCCACGGTACAGCAGGAACTGCCGTCTCAGACCCCCACGACCCAACTTGCCCCCGACGCTGCGGCTCCGGATGACTCGACACGGATTCTGCCCGCCGGCGAGGTCCCACCTCCTCCCGCCCCGGCGTCGGAGGCAAAACCGGCCGGTGCGTCTGCCGCGTTCGACGAGACGGTGGACAGTGGAGATGGAACCGCGTTGCTGCCGATGCCTCCTCAGACGACGCCGGCCAGGCCTGGAGGCCGCAGGCGATTGTTGCTGTTGGGGGCCGGCATGGTGGCTGTTTTGGCGGTGGGCGGCGGGGGGCTTGCCTACTGGCAGCATGTGCGGAGCACGGACGAGGTCGTGGACAGTGCGCACAAGCGTTGTCCCATCTGTGGGCACGTGCTTCCGGCCGACGCTGCCTTTTGTGGCTTCTGCGGTGCCAACCTGGAGAAGGACGGTCAGCAGAGCGGACAGGAAGCCATCGTCAAGTGTCCCTACTGTGGTGCCGACAACGACCCGGACGCGGCATTCTGTGGCAACTGTGGAAAGAAGCTACCGAACCATTGAGCGGGAGGCGCACCATGGAGACCTGTTGGAGCAACCGGACGTCCCGCTGGCAACGTGACGTTTTATTGCTGGGTCTGGCCATGGCCATCCTGCTGTCGGGGTGTCCGAAACGCCAGGACGGTCTGGTCTTCGACGAGACTGCAACCCAGCGCAAGGAGAAGAAAAAGCGAGCCAAGGTGGCCAAAAGCGGCGACCTGATGTACGGGCGCGTGGTGGACCGCAACGACCAGCCACTGAAGCGGGTGACCATCCTGGTCAGCCCCGGAAACGGCGAACTCATCTCGAACAAGTGGGGCGAGTACGAGATCGATGGTCTTCACGACGATGAGGGAAACCGGATTCCACTCACGCGGGGACAGGACTACACCATCAACGCCTGGAAGCCCGGGTACCACGAAACCACCCAGATCTTCCGATTCGAGGGGGGCGTGCAGGAAATCCCCACAATCACCCTCATCGAGGACAGCATCAAGCTCGAGGACTACGAGCCTGTTCCGCTCGTTCCGTTGGACGAAGACGACGGCACTCAAAGCGGTGTCGGCAAGTCGGTGGAAAACGAATAGTGCAACCCGTTGGGTGAGGATATTTCTATGGGCGTCATGCACGTTCCGAGCCACGTCCTGCGTCGCGTGGCCCTCCTGTTCACCCTGGCACTGGGCGGCGGCGCCCTTTGTTTGGGCATGGGGTGCGGCGAGAAGGAGACCGTGGTCGACACCTCGACCGCCTCGAGTACGACCGACACGGCGAAGGTGGAAAGGCGCATCTGTCCCAAGTGCGGCCGCCAGTATTTCAAGGGCGAGCTGTTCTGTATCTACGACCGAACGCAGCTTGTGGCTGCAGACACGATCAAGGCACAACAGAAAGTGTGCCCCGTCTGTGGTCGAACCTACCCGCCGTCCAAGAACTTCTGCGTGATCGATGGCAATGCCCTCGTGGACGTGGTGGAGGAGCAGGGCATGGTCGCAGATCAGGGGACCGCGAGCGCAACCCCGCAGGGTTCGGCGGACACCTCATCGACCACGACTTCGTCGGTCAACCGGCCGGGCGACACCCACACCCGGGAAACGGTGGCTCGAGGCCCGGAGCAGACGCTCCCGTCGCGGACCTATACCTCGAGTTCCAGCAGCACCGAACCTGACACACGGGTGGCTTCCACCAAGCCTGTGGTACCCCATACCTACACAACCTCCTCATCCACACGCCCCACGAGCACGACGCACCATGCGGCCGCCACCCCACGGAGCAGTACCACCTACAGCACGACCTCGAGTTCATCCTCCTCGAGTTCGAGCCGTTCTACTTACACGACCACTTACACAAGGCCGACCCCCCGCCCCACACGCTACGTACCTCCTCCGACACCCATCCCCCACCGACCGACGCCCGTTCCGCCGCGTCCCACGCCCATCCCGGTGCGCGCCACTCCGGTACCACCTCCGCCCCCGCCCCCGGTGATCGCCACACCGGCTCCTGTGGCAGTCGCCAAAATCGAGCCGCCCGCAGACACGGGAACAAGCCAGGTGGTCCCCGCTCGCTCCGCAGATGAACTTTTCGCCGATTTCGAAGCCGTGTCGGCTCGAGCTTCTCAGGGGAAACTCAGCGCCTCTGACGTGGCTGCTCTGGAAGCGGTCACCATGTCGGACCCCAATTTCACCCGTTCTCGAGCCCTGCTGGCGATGAATTACAAGAATCGTGACCAGGAGAAGTACTACCGGGCGCTCACCGAGTTGATGAGGCTGCCGGAGAACAAGTACAACCCCATGTACAACCTGGAGTTGGCCGAATACTATCTCCTGACCAAGAAGTACGCCAAGAGCACCCAGCAGGCCAAACTGGTGGACCGATACAAGCAGCGCTTTCCTCGATCGGTCTATTTTCAGAGTGTCGCCCGCATGTATGAAGTTCAGGCCAAGGCCTATGAGGGGCAGTTCAACCTGACGGAGGATCCCGAGTTTCTGGACCGGGCCATTTCCATTTGGAAGCGTTACATCAACCACGTGTCCAAGAAGGATCAAACTGACCGGGTGCGTATGGCCCAGGACTACATTACGAAGCTCGAGAAAATCAAGAGGAGGCTGGAGTGAGGCACACGCTTCCCATCGTCTGGAGCTTGCTGGGTCTCACCCTGGCTGCCTGCCCATCTCCAGACCAGGACAAACGTGAAGCGGAGCACCTCGCCGGTCTGTCGCCCGGATACGAGGCCCGGGCGGAAGCCCAGTTGCGTGCCACGTGGGCCACCTACCTGGCCGCACATCCCGGGCAACTCAGGGCACTGCTCGACGAATCCCCGGCTCGAGGCGGCTGGGTAAAATTCTATAGCCGGGATTATCCGGCGGCGGTGGAGGCTTTTGAGGGAGCCACGACCGATGGGGGTCGGATTGGTCTTGGCCGAAGCCATCTTCGACTGGCCGAACTGTACGACGCGGTGTTTCAGCTCGCCCTGGATACCGAAGCCCGGTACCTGGCGATGTGGGAGGAAAACGCGGGCCGGGTGCCCAAGACCGCCACGTTCGAGTTTGTGGCCGGTCGAAACGCCTTGCTTCGAGGGGACGCGGCGGGTGCGCTGGAGCATCTGACACGGTACCGGGGCATGGCGGATGTCTCTGGTACCATGACCGGCGCCGTGGCCGCGGTGCTTGAAGGCGAGGCGCTCGAGCTTCGGAACGATCAGGCGGGAGCGGCCAAGGTGTGGGCAAGTGCTGAGATCGAGCGTTTCCCGGAAGCTCGATGGCTTCTGGCGGGACTCCGCCCGACAGACGGCCCGCTTCCCGGATCTGACGAAGAAGCCGGCGCGTCCCCCTACGCACGACGCAATCTGGCACACGCACTGACGGTCCGAGGTGAAGCCGACCGCGCCCTGAAGATACTGGGCGGTGTGAAGGCCCGCGATCCGGACCATGTGGAGGAGGTGGAGCTGCCTACCGGTCGTGTGACCCGGCGGTACTACGACCCACTGGTGTTGAGGACCCTGGCGATGGCGCACGCCCGGAAGGCGCTCGAGGCACTGGGAACCATCCAGGGAGCCGGGATCTATCGCATGCGGGCCGGACGCGTGTTGGCGCAGGCTTCCCCTTCCGAGGAGCCGGTGCCGCAAGCGATCGATCAGGCCACGCTGCCGGTTTTCCTGTTCTCCTCGTACCCGACGCCGGCAGACCTGGCGCGAGACCGGGCGGGCGAGGGGAAGGAAGGGGGGTCGACGGAAGCACTGGGCTTTTATGGGACGTTCGCGGCCGAGGTCGGACTGCCCGAGGAAGGCGCGGGGGAGGACCGTGTCCAGTCTCGCCGGGCGGTGGGCCTGGCCCAGGCGTGGGTGGACATGGGCCGCAAGATTGCCAGGGAGTCAGGGACCGAAGAAGGCGCAACCACGGTGGCCGGACTCAAGGTCATCGACGCAGATGTGGCGCGCGCGATTCGGAATCTGGCACACGAGATGGAACGCCGAGGACGCCGACTCGAGGCACTCTACCTTCTGGAGCACGTGTTGGAGAAGGATCAAGAGGGGTTCAGCTACCAGAATGAACCCAGGCTGTTCGTGGATATCACGCGGGTCTACTGTTCCCTGGGGCGATATCGAGAGGCCATGAATTATTTCTATCGACTGGTGGAGCGCTACCCGGAAATGTGGCTCGTCCAGGAGACTCTGGGCAACCTGAGTGTGTTGGGCACGGTCGATCAGGCAGGTCGAACGGGGCAACAGGACTGACGTGGCCCCGGGTGCCCGTCTAGTGGAGAGTTTCCAATATGAAGTCGAGAAGGCTTTCGTCGCTTCTCCTGGTTATTGCGTTGGGCGTGCTGATTTTTCCCGCCGAGGAAGCCGCGGCGCAGAAAGCGCTGCGCTATGCCGAGGACCTCGCCCCTCGTATCGTGAACCCGTTGTTCACGACCACCATGTCCGAGATCCGGATGAACGAGCTGATTTTCGACAGCTTGTTTTGCGAGAATTACGAACTTCAGATGGTCCCTTCCCTCGTGCAGGACTATGTGTTCAAGAAAGGCGGGACCACGATGGACCTCACCTTGCGGAGTGACATCAAGTGGCAGGACGGCACACCGCTCACCGCCAAGGACGTGGTCTTCACGATCAACGCCTACAAAAACAAGCGTACATTGAGCCCGAACGCCCGGCAGGTGGCATTCATCAAGTCGGCCACGGCCACCGGGGAACGTTCGGTGCACCTGGTGTTCGTGAAGCCCCAGGACTACCCCGAGCGACGGCTCGACTTCCAGATCTTGCCCGCCCACAAGTTCAAAAGCGGTAGCTACGTCAAGCGGAACGATCCGTTCAAGAACCGCCCCATCGGCACCGGCCCGTTCGTCCTGACCCATTTCGGGGACGACAACTCCATCACGTTGGAGCGGAATCAATATTATGGCAAGCAGGTATCCATCCCCGCCATCGTGATGAAGGAGATCCCGGACAAGAGCCAGCAGGCCAACCTGCTGAAGTACGAGAGCCTGGATCTGGTGGTGAAGGTTCTTCCCAAGGATGTGGCGGCCTTGGAAGAGAACCGAAAAATCGAACTCTATCCATACCAGACGAACTCGTGGTGGTATATCGGGTTCAACCTTCGGAACCCATTGCTCAAGGACCCGAGGATTCGGCGCGCCATTGCCTGCTCCATCGACATTGAGGAATTGTTGAAGCCGATCGGGACCGGGGACATTCTGTCCGGTCCCTATGTCAAGTCGAGTCCTTACTACAATCACGACCCGGACGTGCAGCCGGCACACCTGGATTTGGCTCGTGCCGAGCAGTTGTTGATGGAGGCCGGATTTACGCGGGGTGCCCAGTACTGGGAGAAGAATGGGAAGCCTCTTCAATTCAAGTTGACCGTTCCGAGGAACCAGGACAGTGCTCGAGAGGTGGTGCTGAATCTTCAGACCCAGCTTGCCAAGGCCGGGATCAAGCTTGACCCCAGTTGGGAGAACGATGCCAGTTGGAAGAAGAAGATCTGGCATGACCGAGCGTTCGACATGGTGTTGGCCGTCTGGACCTTTGACGCCAAGGAGGACATATACGAGCAGTTCCATTCGAAGGGAGCCAAGAACTTCGTCTCGTATCACAACCCCGAAGTGGATCGTCTCCTGGATGAAGGAATTCAGACGATCGATCCGCAGAAGCGCAAGGAGATCTATCGCACAGTACACCGGATCCTGAACCAGGATCTGCCCTACATCTTCTTGTGGACTCTGGACAGTTACTCGGCCATTTCGACGCGCGTCGAGAACGTGACCATCCACCCGTTTGCCTACTTCACGTTCATTGACGACTGGGTGTTGAAGTAGACCTGGCTCATCCATGCACCATACGCTTCTGACCATTGCGCGCAAGCTTGGGTTTTTCGTTGCAGTACTCGCGGGTGTGAGTCTTGCCATCATCGCCCTGTCCCGGGCGGTTCCCGGAGACGCCATCGACCAGATCACGGACACGCCGGAACACCGGGCGGAATTGGAGGCGATGCTGGGGCTGGACAGACCGCTGCTCGCTCAATACGCCCACTGGTGGGGTGGTGTCTTGCACGGGGACTTTGGGGAATCCTGGGTTTACCGGCAGGGAGCCCGGGTTTCCACCCTGATCCGGCCTGCTGCATGGAAGACGACCAAGCTTATCCTCCCGGCTCTAGCGGCCACCTTTGCTGGTGCGTTCCTGCTCATCGCCTTTTTTCAGTTCGACGGCCTCCCCAAGGTCAAGAAGGTGGTTCGATCGAGCGCCCACGTGCTTTCGGTCATTCCACTTTTCCTCATGGGCTATCTGCTCATCATGGCGTTCAACATACCGACGTTCGTCCTGATCGAACGCGGGGTGATTGGTCGGCCGTCCTGGTTTGCGTTGCCGGGCGAGGAGGCGTGGCTGAAGTACGTTCTGGCGGTGGTCACGCTGGCCGTGGGCAACGGGACCCTGTCCGATGTGCTCCTCCACCTCGAGGCGGAAGCCAACCAGTTGATCCGGCAGGAGTTCATGATATCGACGCGGGCTCGAGGGGGCAATTTCTGGTCCCATTTCATACCGAACATTCTGGTCCCGACGACCACCATTTTCGTGAACAAGGCCGGGTTTTTCCTCGGGGGGGTGGTGGTTGTGGAATACGTTTTCAATATCAACGGGATAGGAATGATGATCTGGCGGGCCGCCAACCTGCGGGATGTTCCGCTGGTGATCGCCATCACGTTCCTGGTGGCCGCGTTGGTGGCGTTTCTTCACCTTTTCGGCGACTTGCTCCAGGTCGGAATTGATCCGAGGGTGAGGGAACAATGATCCGGCGGCCCCTCATGGGTCCGGGACACCGGGAGGAGAGATCGCGTTCGCCATGTGGAACCTTCTGACACTGCTTCGCCGTCCCAAGGCCGCTTTCGGCATCGCTGTTCTGGTGAGCCTGACGCTCATCCGGATTTATGCAGCCATCTGGCCCTATGACCCGGTCGCCGACGTGGATGTGGCCCGGATCTTCGCCCCCATGAGCCTCGAGCATCCCCTGGGTACTGATCAAGTGGGTCGGGATATCCTCCTGAGGATTCTTCACAGCACCAAGGCATTCTACTTTCCCGGCCTGGCCGCATGTGCTCTGGCTGCGGTGGGCGGCATCGTGGGTGGAGGGCTCAGCGGTTACTACGGCGGCGTTTTTGCTGGCGCGTTCCGGTATCTCACGGCTCTGATCACCGCGTTCCCACGGTTCATTTTGATCTTGCTTGTCTGCTCCATCGTGGATGGGGGAATGTACCTCATTGCCGCGCTCACCGGGGTGGTCTACTTTCCCCAGGTGGCGGAGACGGTGTATCGGAAGGTGATCTACTTTCGTTCGACGGAATTCATCGAGGCCGCCAAGGTGCATGGGTTGTCGGACGGGCGCATATTGTTCTATCACATCTTGTGGTACAACTGTCTGCCTCCCATTCTGAAGCACCTGCTTTATCTTTTTGGGTATGTCATTCTGATAGAAACCAGTCTTTCATACCTGGGAGGATTTGGTGTCCAGGAGCCTCTGCCCAGTTGGGGCAACATGTTGGCGCAGGCCAAGGACTATGTGCTGCAAGGGGAACATTTGATGTTTGCCTTTGGCCCGGCCGCTGCCATTCTCATCACGATCCTGGGTCTCCTTTCTCTGGGCGATGCGATCAACGAGTGGGGAACGAGATGAGGAAGGAACGTTGTTGCGGAGAGATTGTCCTTGCCCGCTCGAGCACGATGTTGCTATCATCCGAGTGGTCGGGCGAGTGTGACGGGCCGTTCGGACCGCCCCTGACCCCGCCGGCGGGGTAGGAGGGCCGGCTGGCCTGGACAGGACGCGCTGCTCCGGAGGACTGGAAGGAGTCGATTGTCGCATTCCGTGTCGAGAGGTGCTCATGTTCACACGCCGGCAACTGGCAAGACTGATACCGTGGTCCCTGCTCCTGACCGTGGGCATGGGGGTGGTGGCTCACGCCCAGGATATCGAATTCGACACTGCGCTGGACCAGGCGCGGATCTACATCAAGAAGAAGTGGTACCGGGAAGCCATCAAGCAGCTTCGGCGGGTGATTTCCACCCCGGAAGGCCGGACCAGCTACGAGGCGCACATCCTGCTCGCACAGTCGTGTTTTCGTGAGTACGACATCGGGTGTGCAATCAAGATGACAGAGCGGGCGCGCACCTTGGCTCGAGGCCGCGACCAGAAGCAGGCGGCGCAGAATGTGCTGGAATACCTGCGTCGCAATTTTGGCAAGGTGGAGTTTCAGGCGGGTCCTGGTGAGCTTTCGGAGGGCTACCTGGAACTGGAGCGCCTGGATCCGATCCTGGACAAGGATGTCAAGGCCTACTACAAGGCCAAGGTGGAGCCTTTGGCGGACCAGCGGCGCACACTGCCCTGGATCATGTACCTCCCGTCCGGTCGCTATCGGCTCTACGGGCAGGAATTCGTGGTCGAGGGCGGAAAGGAAATGTTGGTCAACGCCGGGTTCAACGAGGAGAACTCGAAACCCAAGCCGGCAAAGAAGCCGCCGCCGCCTCGATTCGAAGGAATCGGTATCGCCCTCGAGGCTCGGGTGGGCGCCGGTGTCGCCCTCAGCACTTCCAGCGACGGGGGAACGACGAGCGGTGCCGTGGCAGACCTCACGGCGAGCTATGCCATCACTCCCGCACTTGGTGTCGGCCTGTTTACCAAGTTCAACTACGACGTGGGAACCCCCTCGAACGCCGCCGTCACCTATGGCGCCCTGGCCACCTACCGACTGGGGGTGACGGACCGAATCGCCCTCGTTTCCGCCCTCGGATACGGCCTCGGCGAAGGCCCGGCTGCGGTCTTCTCCGATTGTCGCGCCACCGTGGACGAGCAAACCGGGAATGAAGTACTCGTGTGCGCCGGTTCTGACGACACCGCAGGGAATATCTCGGCCACACTGGGGTCCTGGATCCATGGACCGCTCGTGCGCGCAGGCGTGGCCTACTCTCGCGTCACGCCAGGCACGATTCTCACCGGCAACCTGGGCGTTCAGGCCCATTATGCCCTCGTGGGCACCGTTGAAGATGGCACTGGACATTACGTGGGGTACGAGGCCACCACCATCGAATACCGGGCGAACGGGGCAGCGGTTCATCCGGTTCGCGTGGAAGTTCTGGCCGGTGTCAACTTCACTTTCTGAGCCATCTCGGAAATCCCAAAGGTGTCACATGATGTTGAAAGAACCTCGATTCCGGATGTGGACGCTCTCATTGTTGGCCGCCGCAATGGCACCGGGGCTCGTTTTCGCTGGTGGATCTCCCCGCAGGATATCCGGCCCTCACGAAGGCAATTGCTTCACTCCCATCATTTCCCCGGACGGCAAGCACGTGGCCTACGAGGTCAACTACTACGAACGCCGGGTCATAGAGCTGTATATCCACGAGATCGCAAGCGGTCGCGAACACCAGGTGCAGGCGATGTCGGGAGGGGGTGGGCTGCTGATGGATTTCGGCAAGAGTGCCGGACAGAGCCAGGTCACCTACGAGCTTGCCTGGTCCCCCCAACAGCCCGGCCTCTATGCATATGCCAGCAGTGGAGGGGATGAAAACTTCGACATCTATCTTTCCGCCGGCGGAAGTATCACGTCCCACCCGGCTGCGGATGGCATGGCCGCCTGGTCCAGTGACGGGCAACTCATCGCTTTCACGTCTTCCAGGACGGGTGAAGGGGACCTGTATCTGATCGACATCAACAAGATCGAGTTGCCCCCAACGCAACTAACAGACGATGCAGAGTCCACCGAGTGGTATCCGACCTGGAGCCGGGTTGGCCGACGACTGCTGTTTGTCAAGCACTACTCAAAAGGGGGCGACAACCTCTATCTGATCAACGACGTGACCGACCCGAAAGGGTCGATTGTTCAGTTGACGAACTGGCCATCGATTCAGACCAAGCCTTCCTGGTCCCCGAACGGGCGACAGGTGGCCTTTTACTCCAACCGTTCGGCCAAGGAGCGGTACGATATCTACGTGATGGATGCCCTGCCGGGAGCCACCCCCAAATTGGTTGTGGAAAACGTCGTCCCGAACGACCGGCTGGGACCGACCTGGTCCCCGGACGGCAAGAAAATCATTGCCGTGAAAGACGACCCCGAGCATTTCAACCCGATCCGACTCGTTTCGGTGTCCGATCCTTCCCGGTCGCGGGTCATCTCCACCGGCACCCAAAACAACGGAGACACCTTTGTCGTCACGTTGCCGGACGGGAAATCGTGGCTCGCGTTCACCGCTCAGGGACAGATAGGAGACAAGCGCAAGGCTTTCAAGCTTGCCTACATCTACCCGCTGGATGCCAGCGACCTCGCACCGGACTGGTAGAAGGACCTGTCTCCCGGTCGCGGGGGAGCATGGTTCGTCCTCGAGACCGGTCCCGGTCTGCTCCGGTGGTCCGACGTGGAGGGAACCTCATGACCCCTGTGGCCGACGTCCCCCTGTACCAGGTCGAGCGCATTCTGTGTCCCACCGAGTACTCACCCGCCTGCGCACGGATCCTGCACATCGCCACCTCTCTCGCCGAGCACCTTGACGCGCAGGTCCGAGTTCTTCACGTCTGGAGAACCGACACCGAAGGGGTGGAGGTCGTCTCTGTGGTGCCCGGACACCGGGACCCGCTCCCCGGAAGCCACCCACCGGTTCCCTTGATCGAGGACATGCGGACCTTGATCAACCATGTCCCGCCGTCCCTTCGGCACCGGCTGTCAGGCATTGTGGCCCCCGGTGGTATTCGCCACACCATCCTGCAACAGGCCCATGACGCCCAACTCATCGTCATGGGCACTCGAGGCCTCACCGGACTGTCCCACGTGCTGCTCGGCAGCGTCGCCGAAAGCATTGTGGCTCGAGCCCCTTGCCCGGTGATGACGACCCGACCGGACCCGCACCCAGCGTTTCCTCGAGCACGAATCGAGACACTCCCTGATGGACTCGAGGTGCTGATTCGCCCGATCGTCGCCGAGGACCGGGATCTGCTCCGGCGAGGTGTGGAGCAACTCTCGCCCGAGTCTCGATATCGGCGTTTCATGGCGCCGATCCGTACGCTGACCGATGCACAACTTGACGTGCTGACCAACCTTGACTACCGGGACCACATGGCCTGGGGAGCGGTTGCGGCCGAGGCGCCCAACGATGTCCCCATTGGGAGTTCCCGCTATCGACGCATCGAAGGGGAACCCGAGGTGGCCGAGGCAGCGATTGCGGTGGTGGACGCCTATCAGCGGCGCGGTATCGGGACTTTGTTGCTGAAGGCACTCATGCGCTCCGCCGCTTCGAACGGGATCAAGTCGTTTCGCGGGTATGTGCTCAAGGACAACACACCGGTTCAATGCATGCTCGAGGACGCCAACGCCACCCTGGTTGCCGAGGAAGGAGAATGCCTCCAGTTCGACGTGGCCCTGCCCGAATCCGTGGAGGAACCTGAAGGGGACAGCCCACTTGAGCGTGTGTTCCGGGCCATTGCCCGACGCATGACCGCTGGGCCGAGGGATGGGGAAGCAGGGGGGGACGGCCTCAAGACCGTACTGGAGGCCTACGCCCGCCTGTTCCGCTGATCAATGTACCCGACCAACTTCGAGTTTATCTGGCGTGATGAACGCCTGCTCCCGTTGCGTCACATCACCTCTGGAGCCTCGATACCGAGCAGATCGAGGCCTCGAGCGAGTACCAGGCTGGTTGCGTCGGAGAGTGCGAGTCGGCCCAATTGCAGGGCCTTGGTCTCGGCGCGGAGCACGCTGTGGTTGTGGTAGAAACGATTGAACGCGGCGGCCAACTCGGCGAGGTATTTGGCGACCATGGAGGGGCTCAGGGTGCGGGCTGCACCGGCCACTGTGGAAGGGAAGGCGAGCAGGATACGGGCCAGGTCCCGCTCGTCCTCGTTCCCAAGTGTGGCGAATCCGCCGGCAGCCTCGGCCATCTCGGGGCGAAGTCCCATCCGATCTGCCTTGCGAAGAATGCTCCGAATACGTGCGTGAGTGTACTGGACGTAGGGGCCCGTGTCCCCGGTCAACTGGATCGATTCCTCGGGGAAGAAAGTGAATTCCTTCTTCGGATTGTACTTCAACATGTAGTGCTTGATGGCGCCGAGACCGACCACGCGGGCCCGTTCATCCACTTCCGCCTGCCCCGGTAGGCGCTCGTCGTCGGTCGAGGTTTCCAGTGCCTTCTCCCGGGCCTTGGCAAACATTTCGTCCATCAAGTCATCTGCGTCCACCACGTTGCCCTTGCGTGTCTTGATGATCCCGTCAGGCAAGAAGACCATCCCGTAGGAGAAATGTTGCAACCCGTCCGCCCACTCGAAGCCCAGCGCCTTCAAGGTGGCGAACAGCGCCTTCATCTGATGGTTCTGCTCGTTGCCTATGACGTAGATCGACCGTTCAGGGTGATAGTCCTCCCATTTTTGGACGGCCAATCCGATGTCCTGGGTGATGTAGAGCGAGGTGCCGTCGGAGCGCAGGAGCACCTTTTCTCCCAACCCCTTGCTCGACAGATCGATGGCCACGGACCCATCGTCCCGACGCACTACCACGCCGCGGTCCAGGGCATCCAGCACGATGTCTCGACCTCGTTGATAGAGATCGCTCTCGTGATACACCTTGTCGAAATGAACGCCCAGCCGACGGTAGGTCTCGTCGAATCCGGCATAGACCCACTCGTTCATCATCTGCCACAGCCGGCGGACCTCCTCGTCGCCGGCCTCCCAGCGTCGGAGCATCTCCCGGGTTTCGGCAACCAGCCGTGACTCGGATTCCAGCAGGGAGGCCATTTCCTCGGTCGGGACGCCTTCTCGAGCCAACCGGGCCTTCAGCTCTTCCTGCTCTTTTTCCAGCGCCTCCCCGAACGCCACGTAGCAGTCCCCCACGAAATGGTCCCCTTTTTGGCCACGGGACTCCGGCGTTTCCCCGGCAAACAGATGCTGGTACGCCCACATGGACTTGCAGATGTGAATCCCCCGATCGTTCACCAGGCACACCTTGACGACCTCATGCCCCACCGCCTCCAGGAGACGGCAGATGGACCACCCCAGCACGATGTTGCGAACATGCCCGATGTGGAGAGGCTTGTTCGTGTTGGGGGACGAAAACTCCACCATCGCCCGGTGGCCGGCAAAGGCTCTCGAGAATCCGTAGGGCGGATCGCTCTCCTTGACTGCGGTCACCAGTTCGCGAAACAACACCTCGGGACGAAACGTCAAGTTCAGGTAAGGACCCGCTGCCTCCACGCGCGCCAGGGAGGACACCTCGAGCGCCTCGGCCAGTTCCGCGGCAATTCGGGCCGGCGCCTGGCGGAGGACCCGGGCGAGGGGGAATGTGGGCAACGACAAATCCCCCAGGTCCGCACGCGGGGCAGGCTCGATCACCAGGTCGGGCAACGCCACGTCCCCATGCCGCTCGCGGAGTACCTGAACAACCGCCTGGATGATGTCATCGATCAGTGACTGAATCATGCGCTTCCTCGTCGTGTGCTCGCAATACCCCCGTCGCACCAACGCTGCCCGCCCTCAATCAGAGCCGGCCCACCGCGCGGGGCACGGACAGGCGCCCGGCAACCACGCCCGGACACGTCGCCCGTGTGAAACGACTATTCTAGTCCTGTCATTCAGGTGCCGCCACGAGAATTGCCCGGCGAGAGGAGCCGCCGCATCAATCGGAGCGGTCCCGGCCCCGTCGGGATGTCCGAGGGCCGGAACCCGACATCTCTGTTCGCCCGCAGCGGTGCAGGAAGGCCTTCACCTCTTCGGCCCGGTCTCGAGGACACACCAGTACGGTGTCCCCACTTTTTACGATCACGAGGCCCTGAATTCCAAAAGCTGCGACCGTGCCGTCCTCGCACACGATGGTGGCGTCCGAAGTATCCATGGCCAACACGTCGCCACGAAACAGGTTGCCATCCTCGTCGAGCGGAAGGACTGCACGCAACCCCTCCCACGAGCCCACGTCCGCCCATCGAAACCGACCCGGCACCACGGCCAGGTTATCCGATGCCTCGAGAATCGCCTTCTCGATGGGTACGGACGGGAGTCCGCCATACGCGGCCTCCAGCACTTCCTGTTCTCGAGCGCTCCCCAGTGCAGCCTCGAGCAGGACGAGCCGAGCGGCCAGGTCGGGGAGTGCCTGCTCGAACGCGGCCCACAGTTTCCGGACCTGCCAGACAAAAATTCCGCTGTTCCACCAGTACCGGCCCGATTCGGTAAACGCCTTGGCCAGTTCGAAAGGCGGCTTCTCGACGAACCGAACGACTCTATGAACTGGAAGGCCGTCCCGCACCTCCAAAACTTCCCCCACCTCGATGTGGCCGAACCCGGTTCCCACACGCGTCGGCACGAACCCACAGGTGACGAACCTCCCCGACGCTCGAGCATGGTCGGCGGCCACCTGCAAGGTGTGCAGGAAAGCTTGATCCCCCTCAATGGCGTGATCCGCAGCCTGTACCATCATGATTGCGTCCGGGTCTTGCCGCCGAATGGCGACGAGCGCGAACCCGATGGCCGCAGCGGTGTTGCACCCTCTCGGTTCCTGGAGAATATGGTCGGCCGGTATGTCTGGAAGTTCCGACTGGACCGCTTCTCCGATCCGACGACTGGTCACCACCCAGGTGCGCTCCGGAGGAAACAGGGGAAGCAACCGGTCGATGGTGAGCCGAATCATGGAACGGTCGCCCAGCAGGCGCAGCAACTGCTTGGGCCGGTCGGTGCAACTCATCGGCCAGAACCGCTCCCCAATTCCTCCGGCGGTGACGACGGCATGAAACATGGGTGGTGCTCCCTTTGGTCGACAGAACCTGACTTGAGCCGCCTTCGCTCCCGAGTATAATGCAACCCACATGCCTGCTCAAGCATAGACCCAGCACTCGACCCACAGGGAGGACCCATGACGAACCAGGACACGGTATTCGGCCGGATACTTCGAGGTGAGGTCCCTGCCCGAATCGTGTATGAGGATGACCAGGCGATCGCGTTCCACGACATCAACCCGCAGGCCCCGGTCCACATCCTCGTGATCCCGAGACTCCCCCTGAGAAGCGTGGCGGAGGCAGAACCCGAGCACGAACGGCTGCTTGGACACCTCCTCCTCGTCGCCGCCGAGGTGGCCCGGCAACAAGGGATCGACAGGACCGGCTATCGCCTCGTGGTCAACCACGGACCCCACGGGCAACAGAGCGTCTTTCACTTGCACGTGCACGTCATCGGAGGGCGCCAGCTCCACTGGCCGCCCGGCTGACTCCCGGGGCAGGGGGAGGCCAGGGCATGCCTTCACGCGAATTGCTGCAGAGGCAGGCGGGAAGAAAAAGAAAAAGGCCGACTTGATGTCAAGCCGGCCCTGGAGCGGGAAACGAGATTTGAACTCGCGACCCTCGCCTTGGCAAGGCGATGCTCTACCACTGAGCTATTCCCGCATGACCGCTCACCGAGCGCCTCGGCGAAAATCGTGCATACTATGTACCGGTCGCAGGCCACTGTCAAGCGGTTTTTTGACTTCCCTCGTGTCTGGAGGCTTCCACGAAGAACTGGTACAGGTAATGGGCACCAGACCAGACGGAAAGGACAAGCGCCGGCCACATGAGCATCATGCCCACCGTGTGAAGGTCCACGGCGTTGACCTCGTAGTGCGCGATGAGGAAGCAGAGGGACACGTCGAGAAACGTGGTCTTGTACTTTCCCCACTTGCTGGCGGAGATGATGAGCCCCTCACTCGCCGCAATGCCACGCAGCGCCGTGATGGTCACATCCCGCATGATGAGCACAGCGACCATCCACGCCGGCATGCGTCCAAGGGGCACCAGCATGGTAAGAGCTCCGATCACGAGCAGTTTGTCTGCCAAAGGATCGAGAAATGCGCCGATGATGCTCACCAGGTTGAACTTCCTGGCCAGGTAGCCGTCCACGATATCGGAGATGGAGGCCGCCACGTACAGGAACGCTGCGATCCAGCAGGTGACGAACGATTCATGAGCGAGTAGCACCATCACCACCGGGACGACGGCGATGCGTGCCACGGTGATGGTGTTTGCAGAGTTCCAGAACCGGCTGCCCGTCAACCGCTTCATGTGCGCCTCCCTACCATCCGGGGAACGACAGGTCGTTTTCGCGAAACGCCTCGTAGAACGCCTCCACGCGACGGACGTATGTCTGGGTTTCCGGGTACGGCGGGATTCCGTTGTACTTCGCCACCGCCCTCGGACCGGCGTTGTAGGCTGCAACCGCCAGGGAACGATTGCCGAACCGCATCATCATCTGTTTCAGGTACCGGGTACCACCCTCGAGGTTTTCGTAGGGGTCCCAGATGTTTTGAACGCCGACCAACCGCGCCGTTTCAGGCAGAAGCTGCATCAGGCCTCGAGCTCCGACCCGGGAGAAGGCGTTCGGATTGAATGCCGACTCCGCCATGGCCACCGCCTTGATCAGGGCCGGGTCCAGATTGTGCTCAGCTCCGAGTTTCCGGATCACGTCGTCGTACCGGTGAAAGTTTTTGCGATAGTCGAGAAAACGCGAACCGGAGCGGGACTTCCCCTCGATGAAGACTTCCCACGCATCGTAGCGTTCCGGGTTGTCCGTGAAGGAGATCGTCCCGTTGTCCTCGACCCGACGGTAGATGGTTCGAGATCCTGATTCCTCGGCAAGAACCCGGAATCCGAGACACACGTTGGCCAACCCAATGGCAGCGCTCAGCCCCACCACCACTCGCACACCATGGACGGGCTTCCGTGTGCTGCCCATGGCTCCGTTTCCGGTCACCCCTGGCTCCTGCCGCTTGATCCTCGTGCTGGAGGCGCGTTCATGGCCGAATCCGGCGCACACCTCCCCCTCTCTCCTGCTGTCTCGAACGATACCGGACGAATGGAGCCAATGTCAACTCGCAACCGTGGCCCCAAAGACCGGGCTGCTACCGCACACGGATCAGGCTGGGCAAGAATCGGTCTGGCGCGCGGTATCCGAGCAGATTGAGGCAGGTGGCCGCCACGTTCCCCAGCCCCGGCCGATCCGGAAGGGACGCCACCCCGTACTCCCCATCGAACGCCGGATCGTGGATGATGAATGGCACTGGATTGAGCGTGTGCGAGGTCTTGGGCTTGGGCCGGCCCGTTGCGTCTCGTTCCAGTACGCCCTTCTTGATCATGAACATCTCGTCCGCGTTCCCGTGATCCGCAGTCACGACCAGGATGCCTCCCGCCGTCTCCACCGCCTCCTTGAGCCGGGCCAGACACAGGTCCACGGCTGCCACCGCCAGCACCGCAGCGTCCAGCTTTCCCGTGTGACCCACCATGTCGCCATTGGCGAAGTTGAGCCGGATGAACCGGTCCTCCCCTTTCCGGATACGTTCGATGACCTGGTCGGTGATTTCAGCCGCCTTCATCCACGGACGCTGGTCGAACGGAACTTTGTCCGAGGGCACTTCGTGATAGGTCTCGTACCGTTCATCGAACATGCCGCTCCGGTTCCCGTTCCAGAAGTAGGTGACGTGGCCAAACTTCTGGGTCTCGGAGCAGGCGTACTGCTGGATCTGGTTCCGGGCCAGATATTCCCCCATGGTGTGGGAGATCGCAGGAGGCGCAACCAGGAAACGGGTAGGGAGCTTGAGATCCCCGTCGTATTGCATCATGCCCGCGTAACGAACCTCGGGCACGCGACCCCGGTCGAACCGGTCGAATGCCGGGTCCTCGAACGCCATCGTGATCTCAATCGCCCGGTCTCCCCGGAAGTTGAACAGAACCACCGCATCCCCGTCTTCGATCCGGCCGACCGGGCGCCCCTGTTCCACCACCACGAATTCGGGCAGATCCTGGTCCAGAATCCCAGGCTGCTCCGCCCGATAAGTCTCCAGCGCCTCCATCGCACTCGAGAAAGCACGACCGACCCCATGCACGTGAGCGTCCCATCCCCGCTTCACAATCGACCAGTCCGCAAAATACCGGTCCATGGTGACCTTCATCCGCCCCCCGCCACTCGCAACCCGGTACCGTCGTCCAGACCGTCCGTCATACCGCGCCAGATGGTCCTCGAGCTGCTGGATGTAGAGGTGTGCCGAGGTCTGGGGTACGTCCCGGCCATCCAGGAGCGGGTGCACGTACAACCGGCGCACACCAGCACGGTCCGCCGCGTCAATGAGAGCGAACAGATGATCGATGTGGCTGTGCACGTTGCCGTCGGAAAGCAGGCCCACCAGATGAAGTGCCCGGTCCTGTTGCACACAAGGCTCCACCAGCCAGCGCCAGGTGTCCGAGTCGAAAATCCGACCGGAAGCGATGGCCTCGTTGACCAGCCGGGCCCCCTGGGCATAGACCTGACCAGCACCGAGGGCGTTGTGTCCCACCTCGGAATTGCCCATGTCGTTGTCCGAAGGCATGCCCACCGCCGTGCCGTGGGCCTGGAGCGTGCACATCAGGCCGCTCTCCCGCAAACTGTCCAGGGTCGGAGTTCGGGCAAGTGCCACCGCATCGCCCTCTCCGCCCTTCCCAATTCCCACACCATCCATGATTGCCAGCACCAGCGGGCCGCGCCGCCCATGAAACGACTCGAGCCGCTCAAGCTTCCATTCGTTGTCCATGCTTGCCTCCGTGCACGTGTTCACGCGTGCCGTGGAGTATGCCCCGCACAGGCTCCAAGGTCAATCGCACTCAACCCTCGGTCGCCGCCCGGAAGGAAGCTCGTTGCAGCACCGTGCCCATCCTGGTAGATTGTCCCCGGGAGGTTCTGGGAAGGTGACAGCCTTTCCTCCGTGTTCACAACCTGTTCCAGCAGAGGAGACCTGTCGTGAAAAAGAACTTGCGCTGTTCCATGACCCTGGCCGTGATCCCCATCGCCCTGAGCGTCTTGCTCGGCGTCCACACCTGTGGTGAGCCCTACATGAACGAAGGGTTCACCGGGACGTTCCTGACCCAAAAAGTCTGGGGGGACACGGTCTGGGATCAGATGGAAGCCTACTACGATTTGTTCCAGTATGCGGACGGAGATCTCATTTGCTGGTTCACAGACTGGGAATTCGACGATTACGAACTGGAACAGGACCACTGCTGGGGTAGCTGGGAAGGAGACCAGTTCGAGTTCACCGTTTCTCTCTACTACCCCTGTGCGGGCGGCATGCCCTGCTATTGCTCGGACGATGTGTACGGGCAGGGCGTGGATACGAATGGGGATGGATACTATGACACCTTGGAAGGGGTGGCCATCGGCGACTGCCCGGACGGGGTATGGGACAAGGAAGCATTGTTCACCGGTCAGCGTCAGGTTCCCCCCTGGGAAGAATGACCGCCATCCCTGACCTTCAGGCGTCGCCTCCCCGGTGCCTGTGCCGCTCTTGCTCGCCGGCGGTGAGTTGCCGCCGTCGAGTCATTCGCCGTCGCAACATCATGCCGCCGACAATCACTCCGGCTGCGAGGGTAATGGCTGCCCAGACCCCGCGATAGTCGAGGGGAATGGCGGCGCTTCCTTCTGGAACCGTGGGCGTGTTCGGGTCCACGTACTGGTAGAGTCGGTCGATGGCCGGAGTGGGTACGGCAGTGGCTCGAGCGAGTGCCCAGAACTCATCGGCGAGCTGTTTCATCTCGTCTCGAGCATCGTTGACGTGCCTGGCCACGGCGATCCGGGCCCATTTGGAGTCGAAGAGGCGTTTTGCCCAGGCGACGAGCACCGGTTCCGGGACCCATTCGAGGGCCCGCAAAGAGGCGGGGGTGACCGGCACGTCGAGCGCGCGCAGGACCTTGAACCCCTCGCGGATGGCACACACGGCCAGGAGGAGCCCGTCGCGCGTGTTGGCGAGCCGATAGTTGTCCCCGCCCGCCAGGTAGAGCGCATTGGCGATGGGACTGATGATGGCCGCATGGGTCTTGAGCCAGGCGTCGATGTTGTCCGAGAAGGCCACCTCGAACCCCGCACTTTCGAAAGCATCTCCGATCCGCTGAAGCCGTGGGGTCATCTGGCCGTCGAGTTCGCCCAGCGTAATGGCCGCCTTGCCCGTGCCTCGCCCGCAAATGTAGTGGACCACCTTGCCCTCGAGGTAGCCTGCTGCGTTGCCGAAACCCATGAGAACGCGCTCGGCACCGAGCGCGTCCACGTATTCGTCCGGGCCGGCGGCGTTGTTTCCCAGAAACAGGACATCGGGAATGTTCCTGGCCTCTGCCAGGACCGGCAACACGCTCGATACCTGATTCTTGCGCAAGACGACGATGGCGAGGTCGTATGCAGCGTCCGCCTCCACTTGCTCGATGACCGCCACCTTGGTGATGGTGAACTGGTAGGTCGCCATGTTCTCGAGCAGGATGCCGTGCTTCTCGAGGTCCTTGCGTCGTTCGCCTCGAGCGACCAGAGTCACTTCGTGGCCGGCCTCCTGGAGCCAGGCCGCGTACAGGCTGCCCATCACACCTGCGCCGTAGACCAGGATTCTCATCGTGTCCTCCTCCGTGAGCTGATGGGGAACAGGTCGAACCTGAACCGATGTCAATGGTCGATTCAGGCTATCTTATTCCCGCCAACCCGGTTCAGGCAACCACTCTTTTCCTCCACGGACACAGTTCGTGATCCGTTTGGGCCTGAATGTGCTAAAATTCATCCCTTTCGACAGGCGGCGCCGGGGAGCCGGGTCGAGCCACATCGAGGAATCACCACCAGCCGTCCACCCCGGAGAACGGACGGGACAGAAACCATGGACTCCATGCGAACGGATACAGGGCATGACAGGCGGTTGCAGACGTGTGACCGGATCCTCCCGACCTCGACCCGTCTGGGTCTGGTCCTCCTCTTGATTCCCCCCCTCCTCTCCGCCTGCATCCAGGAAATCGACCTCCCTGACGTGGGACCGTGTGCAGACTACCCGGACGGAGTCTACGACTACGGCGACATCGGCATTGGGCGTTGCCTGGCCGCTCCTACCGACCTCAAGTTCCACCAGGACCAGGGCGAGACGGTCCTGTACGTGGTCAACTCCAATGCCTACCTGAACTTTTCTACCGGGTCGATCCTCCCGGTACCCTGGGAATCGCTCGAGGAGCGGCTCGACGCGTTCCGCAGCGAACTGGGCGATGTTCCCGCGGGGGAGGAGGTGATTCCTGCCACCTGGCTCGTGTCCGACATTGTACCGGAGGGAATACACGGGTATTTCCTCCAGAATTTTGCCGGCAAGATGGTCATCGACGAGGAACGCCAGATGGCATTCGTGTCGAATCGCCTGTCCATGACCACCAATTTGTCAGACGACGACGTGGTCTTCGGCGTGGACCTGCTCGACCCCACCGACCTGGTTCCGTTCGACTTGACCCAGGGCCGGTCCGCTGCGGAGGTTGCCGAGGGGGACGATACGATCCTGGTTCAGCACGATCCGTTCGGCATGGCGCTGGCCCCGAGGGATTCGTGCAACGGCCTCCTTTACGTGGTCAACGAGACCTCCCACAACGTCTCGGTGGTGGACACGAACAGCTACCCTGTGAAGGTCCTCGACGGGGACACGGTCGGGCTCGTGACATTCGCCACATTCGACGACCAGCAGGTATCCTCGTTTGCGGAGATGACCGATTTGGCGGTGACGGCCTCGGTTCCCGAGGACCGATGGACGGTTTCCGTGTCCGAGGGCACCTATCGCGCCTGGTTCCGCGGGGAAGGTCTCGGCGACGGAGGGTCCATCGGATTCGCCGACAGCGGCGATGGTCTCGAGTTCCTCACCAACGCGGCTTCTCCTGTACTCTCCCCCGGCACCTCATCCCTGGCCTGGGATCTGGACGGCATCGGACGGACGAGCGTGGTCCGCTACGGAAGCAGTGGAGAGTCCTACATCATCCTCTACGAAGGACGCCGCTGGGACGACTCCCTGGGGCGCTACCGAACTCGGATCGGATTGGCCTACACGAGCAGCAGTCTGGCCACCCTGGTGGAAAAGTATGATGTGGGCGAGGACGGCGACCCGGCCAACGACTACGTACTGGAGCCTGGGCGACCCTACGATGCCACCGGCGTCGAATCTCCATGGGCCTTTGGACAGGGCTCCGCCCTCATGCTGTGGTACACCGGGCGGGACGCCGACGGGATCCGCACCCTGGCTCGAGCCGTCTCCTATGATGAAGGCATGACCTGGGAAGGTCTGGAGCCCATCGTCTTCGAGACCGCTGCAGGAGCCGAGGTCTCGGCCGACGTGGTCGGCCTCGAGCAGTTGGATGCCACAGGATTCTGGGACTCGAGCCTGGACCGATATCGGATGTGGTTCGTCGCCCAGGGAGAGGATGCCTCGTGGCTGGTCTACGCCGAGTCCCGCGACGGGATCACCTTCGTACCGGGCAATCTCGAGGGTACGGCGGACGGTCGGCTCGATCTCCCAGGCCAGGCGACGATCCGGAGTCCATCCATCGACAAGGACGGCCGGGTGTTGCGCCTTTGGTACGTGTCGGCCGGGAACGAGACTGCAAGCGAGTGGACGCTTCACTACGCACGAGGGTTCGACGGTGTGGTGTGGTACCCGGTCAACGTGACGACCACCCTCGGCAGCGGCCAGGCCTGGGAAGGCGGCCCTCCCGCCCCCACCATCCTGAAAATGACTGCAGGCGACAACCTCCGGCTGTCTGGAGAGTCGTTCGGACTCGCCGCCACCGAACTCCCAACCCAGAGTACGGCGCTCCTGCTGTCCACGACCGGCAGTGTCGCCGACTTCTCCCTTCAGTTCACGGTACTCCATGGGCATGTCCTCGGCGCCGGTCCATCCGGAACCTATCGTACCGACACCGCTTCCTTTGACGACCCGGCCTGGGACGCCTACATGGTGGGCGCTCCCGGGATCGACTGGGCGTCCCGGCATCTCTACTACACCGGGAAGACCCCGGGCGGGAGGGACCAGGTGGGTCTGGCCACCCCCCGAGACGATACTGCGCTGAGCTGGATCAACGCGGACAGCCCTCTGGCCCTGCCCGAGGATGACGACGTGGCTGTGAGCGACCCCGAGTTCGTCCGGCACGATGGGGTCGAGTACCTGTTTTACACGGCCCGGCCCCCGGAGGGCGTTGCGACCATTCGGGCCGCCATGCGCGTCGAGGAATCCGGCGACTGGCAAGGTATTTCGAGCTGGTCGTTTCCCACTTCCGACGACGGGTGGGGGGTCAGCGCACCCAGCGTTCTGCCGCCGGGTGAAGGGGACGCCTTGTGGCACATGTGGTTCACCATCGAGTCCGCTGAAGGGCACGAGATCGGACACGCCTTTTCCACGGACGGCGTTGCCTGGACACGGGACGCGCTCCCGGCACTCTCCACCGGCTCGGGCGGCGATTGGGACGACGACCACGTGGAGGCCCCGAGCGTGCTGCGTCTGGAGGGCGGCCGCTATTTCATGTGGTACGCGGGCTACAATGGATCGCACTACCGGATCGGCTTGGCGGTGTCCGAGCCGGATCGAAGTGGGGCCGAGGAATCCCGGGCATGGGCCTGGACCCGGTACACGGGCACCGATGTGCTCGAGGACGGTCTGGTGCTTCAAGGAGATGCCGGGTGGTGGGACAGCAGTGGGGTGACCCATCCGGAAGTGGTGTTCGACGAAGAAACCGGGCGCTATCTGATGTGGTACGAAGGTATTCTGGGGTCGCTGCACCGGGTCGGACGTGCGGTATCCCGTGACGGGGTGCGCTGGATCAAGGTGTTCGAGCCTTTGAGCGCCGAGGACAGCTTTTCCTTCGAGACTCGAGTCGTGTTCAGCTCGGAGAGCGGTGTGGAGACGGCGTCCAGTACAGAAGACGGCGCCATCTCCCTGGAAATCGCCTCCCTGGGCGGTATCTCGTTCTCCGGGATCGGTGCCACCGAGATTACCCTGTCGCCTGATTGCGGTATCGCCGTGGTCAGTGCCCGCTACGTCCCGGCCCTCTACGTGCTCGACGTTCGAGACGACTCCACGGATGTCATGTTCGATGCCAACTACAATGGAATCGAGGCCATGGTCTTCCTGGAGACCAATGCCTTCGACGGCTCCTCCAGCAAGCGGGTCGGGGCGCGCTCAAGCCTCTTCAGCCCTGACGGAACCCGTTTGTACGTGACCACCGGAGACCCGGATGCCGTGGTCGTCATGGATGCCACTGCGATCCCCGATACTTCTGCGCCCAGGAGTCTCCGGGAAGGGGTCGTGCTCGGCTCCATTTCCCTGGAACGAGGCTCGGTGGAGGACAAGGGTGCCGACAGCGCTGGAGATGTGGGGCCCATCGGGCTGGCCATGACATCGGATGCCCATTACCTGTGGGTGGCCAACGCAAATGCCAACAACGTGTACGGCATCGACCTGACCCTGGGAGAACTGGGCCAGGTCGTGACGGTGGCCCGCGACGTGGGCGAAATGCCCGTCGCCATCGCCCTGTCCCCGGACGAACGCTACCTGGTGGTCGCAAACTATCTTGGCGGAGGCGAGGACCGGGGGGACCGGGAGAAGGTGACCCACGCCACCCCCGCCGGGGTGGACGCCGGCCCGGGCCTCCCCACGTTCGGACAGGTACTGGCCAAGGTGAAGAATCGCGAGATCGAGGATTGAAGCATTGAGTGGGTCATGGTCGATTGTTGGTAGATGTCTCGTGCCGGTGCTTCTCGCCACCTGGGCGGCCGGGTGTAACGAAGACGAGGAGGCATGGCGGTCTTTCGACGGCCCCATCGACGTGGCCATCATGATGCCGAACGAGATCCTGGACGTACCGGTGGGGTTCGTCACCAACTTCCGTTCGAGCAAGATTGTGAAGATGGACCTCCTCCACGACACGCCGTTGCGAGACCGTGTCGAAGGAAGCTGGATACGCTCCATGCCCATTGCGACTGGACGCGACCGCTTGGTGGAGCAGATCGCGGTGGCCACGGACTACGTGGACCCTTCCAATTACTACGTGACCTTGTTTGCTTCGGACACTGAACGCAACGTGTTGCTCGTGGTTCCCTATCTTGACACGCAATTCGAGTGGGGGCCGCACTGCATCCCCCCGGCCCCCTCCTGCACGCCAGGGGAGCCGGTAGGCGACCTGGTTTGCGGCCCCCAAACCGGGTTCATCCCCCGCGCCCCCATCTGCATTCCGGAATTGAAGAATCAAGGTGCGGTGGCGGATTCGGGCATGGCGGCCGGGGTGCTCGAGGTGTGGGCGCCTGACGGGAGTGCGACCGGGTACGTGGTCACAGGGTTTCGGCTGCGGGAAGGCAAGACATCCACCGAGACGTGGACGGGTGTCTACGACGCAGGGGTGGGCCATTTTGTAGTTCGAGGCAGTCGTTCCGGGGTTCAAGAGCGGATTCCGGTCATTGGGGAGACCTACTGGAGCGATGACAACGAGATCGAAATCGTCGTGGAGCAGAGCACGCCGGGCGCAACCTTGCCTGACGGAGCCTATTTCACGTTCAGCACGGACAGTGGAATCCGCGAGATCCCCATGCCGGGGACCATCCAGGACCTGCGGGTCGACCCGGAGACACGCCGATTGTTCGTCACTGCTCAGGCTTCCGAGGAACTGGAGGATGGTCAGTTCATCACTCGGGGATACCTGGTCGTATTGGATCTTGCGCCCCTGGCGTCCCGCGACCTTCCGGTGGTGGAACACACCTGGACCCTCTGTCCCACCGACCTGGACGACCAGGGTCAGTGTCCCGCGGACGCCCGTCCCATGGCCATGGATCTCGACCCCAACCACCTCCGCCTGTTTGTCTCTGACGCATCCGACGCCGGGGTAATCTATCGCTACGACCTTGAACTCGCGGACCTGGCGCCAGAGGCTCTGCCCGGGTTCCTGCCCAATCTCGACGTGGCCTACGTGGAGGATCTCGAAACCGAGGAGGGGTATCAACATCTGTTCGTGGCCAATGCAGACGTGGGATCGGTCTCGCTCTACGATGTTCGTACCGAAGAGTTGATTGACATCAATCCCTTCACCCCGGAGGTGGACGCGATCGAACTGTACAGCCCGGTGAGCGGCCTGGCAGGTTCTCGTGTGGCGGTGAAGATTCCCGAGGCCACCACAGACCAGGCGCAGCGGCAATCGATCCTGGTGGGTGCTACCACGTACAAGGGGGACCTCTGGGCAATCAAGGGGGAGGACGGTTGCCTGATGTTTGCGACCCCGGAAGGTGCCCACCTGGATTCCAACGGATGGCAGTGGGGGGACCAGGGGGCATCATCCAATCCGCAGCCGGCCGTGGATCCGGAGACCGGACGCTCGGTCGTTACCAGTTCCTGCGGGGGGGTCACCCGCGGCGAAACGTGGTATTTTGTCTACGATGAGACACTCCAGGGCTATCGTGTCCGGGGGAGTCGTGCCAACAAGGGGGGAACCTACCAGAGCCGGCTGGCTTACGAGGACGAACGGTTTGTCAGCGACGGTGGAGAAATCTCGGTGCTGATTCGTTCCGGGACGTTGCCCACCACCGATGGAGATACCTGGTATTTCCGGGTAGACAGCGGCCTCCGCCCTCCCTCGGTGGAAGATTTGCCGAGCGATTTCGAGATCTACACCCAGGAATATGGGGACCGGAGCGAGGAATGGACCGAGGTGAATTTCCGGTCCCTGGCCATCGTGCCGGCCACCCTGTCAGACCTGGTCTACAAGGTCAACCTGGCGAGCCCCAATCTGGCCGACCAGCTCGAGGTCATCGTGTATCACTGACCCGTGGAGCGAAAATGAGCCAGGAAGGGGGGCAGTGGGGAACCGCCGAACGGTACACCGGGACCCCTGGCGGCCGGGGACACTCGAGCAAGTACCGGGGTCTCTGGTGGACCATCGGAATCTTCGCCCTCTGGAGCAGCACCTTGCTCCGGTCCACGCTCTCCAATGGGGACGCGGCGACCTACCTGACCCAGATCCTCGAACTCAACCCGTTCCTCCGAACGGTTCATATCGGCTACTTCCTCACCGCAATGCCCCTGGTCCACGTCCTCCCGGGGGACCCGGCCTGGCGACTCAACCTCGTTTCACTCCTCTGGTCCCTTGCCGCCACTGTCGCACTCTGGCGGCTCGAGGCCATGACCGCCCCGGACGGCCGCGCATCCGGATGGAGCATCGCCTGGGCAGCCGCATGCCCTCCCGTGCTCGCCGCCGCCACGACAGCCGAGGTCTACCCGGCATTGATCGCCACCGAACTCTGGGCTCTCGTCCTCTGGGGCAGCCACCGACCAGTCGCCGCTGCAACCGCATGGCTCCTCGCCCTCACCATCTCTCCCACCGCCCTCGGACTCCTCCCCGCTTTCCTCCTGTTCCGGGCCTCTGGCTCCTCGTGGCGCCTGCTGCTCTTCCTTACGCTCGCGCCTTTCCTCCTCCTCGTGTGGGGACTCCAGGACGATTACCTCCGAGGTGTTCGAGGCGTCCTTGTCTCTCCGCCAGGAATGGGCGTCGCCGAGGCAGCCTGGCTGCGCCTGACGCAAACGCCCACTACATTCGGACTCGCCTTGCTCCCCATCGCGGGTGGCATCGCCCTGGCCATGCGAGGCACCTGGATCGAGGGCCGACGTGTCCTCCTCGCCGCCATGGTTCACGCCATCTTCGTTTGGGTGCTGTTCGACCGATTCAGAGATGTGCCCGCTCAGGCCCTCACCCTTTGCATGCTCTCCCTGCCGGCGGCCCAGGGAACCCGCGCATGGTTGAAGAGGCCCATCAGCCAGCCGGACGGACACCACTGGGCGCGCACCATGCTCCTCGCCGCATTCCTCGCACAGGCACTCGTCGCCGACCAGACGGTCCGCAGTGTGCGACGCCAAGAGGCACGCTTTGCCGCCCTGGCACAAAGGGTCCACACGTCACTCCCGGACAGCGGGCGCGTGGCCGCTCCGTTTTCCACGGGCCGACTCTATGAATGGTATGCAGCCGGAAGAACACCGGCCGGACTGACCGTCCCACTGGAAGCACTCCCGGGTTCCGGCTCCCGCGAATCACAAGATTTCAGCATATCCACGCCTGAGTTCCGTCTCCTCTCCCTCCCACCGCCTGGCAGCCTTCCGGTCGGAGCACGTCTCGAGGTAGTTGGGGACGGGTCGTGGCGCTACCTTGCTCCCTGAGCCGGGCGTGACTCATGTGCGGGTTGGAGCACCTGTCCTCGAGTTGCCACCAGGTGTTAGCCATCTTACGCAATCACAAGATTCCAGTTGACCTGGTGTCACATGCGCGTAGTGTTAACACCATGCACAGGTATGGATGACCTCGGTGGTCACGCCGGAGCGTCACTCGCCGGGAGCAGGGTGAGCGTGAGGAAGATGACTTCCCCGGTGCAGACCGCTGTTTTCCATCGTATCCATGGAGACGAACCGTCACGGCAAAGGAGGCAAGGCATGGCACACGAAGCGAGGAATTTCGAGCACCTGATCGGATCGCTCAAGGGTATCTCGGAGAAGCAACTGCGGGCGCATTTCGGGCTTTACAAGGGATACGTGGCCAAGATCAACGAGATCGAGGAGAAGCTTGCAACCGCGGATCGGAAGGCTGCGAACTACTCTTTTGGGGAATTCTCGGAGCTGAAGCGCCGGGAGGCGGTGGCGTTCAACGGCACCTATTTGCACGAGAAGTACTTCGAGAACCTGAACGGGAAGAAGACCGAACCGGCTCCGGAGCTGGTCGAGGCCGTGGAGAAGGCGTTTGGTTCCTGGGATGCCTGGGTGGCCGACGTGAAGGGTACGGCAGCGTCCACCCCCGGCTGGGTCCTGTTGACCTACAACCGGCGCGACGGCAAGCTTCACAACTACGTGATGTATGAGCACCACATCGGGCTCCCGGTGGACCAGGAGGTGCTCATGGCGCTGGATTGCTGGGAACATGCGTTCATGATCGACTACGGGACGGACAAGGGGAGCTACCTCAAGGCCTTTTTCGACAACGTCGACTGGGAGGTGGTGAGCAAGCGGTACGCCCGTGCCAAGGCGTTGTTCGCGTAGGCGCTCGAGGTGAGACAGTATCTGCCCGGTGTCCCGGTGAGGACATCGGGTTTTTTCGACGAGGAGAGCGATGGCAATCGAACCGGGACAGCAAGCCCCTGATTTTCGAGTCAAGGATGATACGGGCACGGAGCGGACCCTGAAGGACTTTGCAGGCAAAACGCTGGTGCTTTACTTCTACCCGAGGGACAACACGTCGGGGTGCACTCGTGAAGCCCAGGAGTTCCGGGATCTGGCGTCCGAGTTCGAGAGCAAGAACGCAGTGATCGTAGGGGTGAGCAAGGACAGCGTGGCCTCACATCAGCGATTCAAGGCCAAGCACGACCTTCCGTTTACCCTCCTCTCCGACCCTGAACGTTCGATGCTCGAGGCCTACGGCGTGTGGCAGGAAAAGGTGCACTGCGGCAAGAAGTCCATGGGCGTGGTCCGGACCACCTTCGTGATCGATCCGGAAGGCAAGGTGGTTCAGGTATACCCCAAAGTGAAGGTGAAAGGACACGCCCAGGCCGTGCTCGATGCCCTGGGCGCCTGAGCAAAGCAGGTCTTCCTCCCGCCAGGGCTGCCCCGCCCGTTCTCACCGCCCAAGCCAGACCACCCACCCGGTCAGCAGGACGACCCACACCAACAGGAGCGGCGCAAGCCACCCCCTGCGCTGGACCGGTTCCGGTGGTGGAGGCGCGACCTTGCGGACCACGGGTTCCACCAGCGCCTCGAAGCGTTCTCGAGGGATGGCGATTTGATAGGTCCACCCACTGCCCTCCAGCTTGATGGTGATTGTACCTGGCGGTTCCTCATCAAGCTGTGTCAGGGCCAGGGAAACAGGTCCAGTCGGGCCGGGTACGGCCATCGGGCCGCCGCTCGGCTCAAGCGGCACTTCACCCACGGCGGCCAGCGCCTCGCGCAGGTCCATCTCGCCGTGTTCGCCCAGGTCCGCAATCCGGTGCACGAGGTTGCTGACCACCTCCTCGTCGTCTTGTTCTTCGCCGAGAGGTTGGAAGAAGTCCCCGTCCAGAGGCTGCCCCTGCTCCGAACGACTCAACTCGGACCGGAGCCGGCGTGTTACCAGTTCCACGATCCCGTTGAACGCCTCGAGGACGCCTTTTCCCTGGATGGCAATGGCTTCGCAATAGGGATAGCCACGCAAGTTCAGCTTTCGATCGAGGAATTCGGTGGGGAGGACGTTCTCCAGGTCACGCTTGTTGTACTGGATGACGATCGGGAACGTCTCCATGTCCACGCCGTATCCCCGGAGGTTCTCCTCCAGGTCCGAGAAGGCCACGATGTTGTGCTCGATCTCGGACGCCTGCGAGTCTGCGACGAACACCACGCCATCTGCGTTCTGGAGAACCATTTTTCGGGTCGCGCGGTAGTAGGCCTGGCCCGGCACCGAATAGATCTGCAATTTCAGCTTGTAACGGCCGATAGCACCGGCTTTGATGGGGAAGTAATCAAAGAAGAGTGTGCGCTCGTCTTCCGTGTCCAGGGTGGCCAACTCACCCACCAACTTGCTCGGAATGTGTTCGTGCAGTTTCCGCAGATTGGTCGTCTTGCCGGATGAGGCCGGGCCGAAGTAGACGATTTTGACGACGATCTCTTTTTGTTGAAAGTTGATCAGTGCCATGCGTTCGTCCAAGCCTCGAGGTCGGCCACTGACGGCCGGTGACGTGCTCGTGTCCCATGACCCCGAGCGGATGGTTTCCCCCTGGTCGGCCAACCTGCCGGGCTGGCTTCGCAAACGACTTCCTGTCGCACCACGCCGCTACACGCCGTCCCGGTCAAGCCAAGGATATATGAATGGTCTCGGGACCGTCAATGGTTTCTTTGGGCATGTCAGGGTCCACGCTCCCCAGGCGGCCGACGGGGCTTCCGCTTTCCTCGGCCTCCGCCGTGCCTGCCACCGATGTCACGGACGCAGGAAGCGCAGCCCCAGACAGGCCCGTTCCCGGATCATCCGGACGAGTTCCCGGGCCGTGGTCCCGATCCGACCACGCAATGTCCCCCACGCCCGACGCTTCTGAGGCACGAATGGGTCCGGCCGGCCGGCCCAGGCGCCCTGTGCCCACGATTCCCCGCGCCAACTGTCCTCTCCCCGACGCGCGAAGTAGCCCTGGTAGGCGCCGTTCGCCACCAGAATGGTCATGGGCCGGGTGAGGTTGCAGGTGGGATAGGACAGGAGGTCCTGGAGTCCCCGGCGAAACAACTCCGCAGCCCTGATGCGAAATGCCCTCCGTTTTTGAGGAGATGCGTAGCAAGCCGCAAGGTTCAGGACGTGGGCCTTGCGCACATCCGTGGCGGGCCAGGACTCGGTGGGGATCAGGACCTTGTGCAAGACGTCCTGATACGGGACCTCATGCACCAGCATCCAGTCTGCGAAGTGAAGCAAAGACGCCACGGCATAGCGAAAGAAGCGGTCTTGCTCTCCCAGTTCCCACTTGACCTCGAGATACTTGCCCAGTACCTGAAGAAACACCAGGTAGGACCAGCGGTACTCGGGTTCGTCCAGGTGCAGATCCTCGAGACGCTCCGCCGGGTGCACACAGCGTTCGATCAGGCGTTCCGCCTTGTCCAGGAATCGCCGTTCTCCTGAGACCAGAAACCCGTCCAGAAGTGCGTTGATCGAATTGCCGGCCCCACGCCCGGCCCGGTGATAGTCCGGACTCCCGGTTTGGCTCGCCCATCCGGTTGGACCTGAATCGACGGGAGCCAGCACCGTGCGCGTTCCGTCGTCCATGGCGATCACCCACTCTGCCAGCTCCAGGACCGCCTGCCGCCCCTGCGGGTCACCGGTCAGGAAGTGGTAAAGCAGAAGTCCAGAGGTGTAGTTGTGCTCGTTCGAAGGACCACCGCCATACCGTGCACCTCGCTGTTGAGGACGATTCAACCGGGTGAAGGTCCTGTGGGTCGCCGTCCCTGCCGGCAGGTAGTGGTCCGTATGCCAGAACAGGCCGTGGTTGTATGCCGACCGGTCGCGATCCGTGTGATAGATGTCGATGTCGATCACGTGGGTGGCCAACTCCGTCATCAGGGTGGCCCAGCGCTGGTCCGCGGTTCTCAGAAAGTGGAGCCCGGCGCCGAAGATCAGGTCGTATTGATTGTTGTAGTGCGCCACCATGGGAAACGCGGACCGACTGTGCACAGCCTCGTGGTCCGCATACACGTCCCCGTAGTTCCGCCACCCAAACTCGTCGACCTGCTCCCGCTTGGAGGCGAACGAAGACGCCCCTTCGATGGCTCCCTGCACATAGCCTTTGTACCGTTCTTCCGGGTCGTCCTCCGCGGGTATGAACCACGGCACAGCTCCGGACGTATCCACCCACGCCGGCGCGAGTGCGGCCTGCAATGGGGCCAGAAATGCCTCGAGGCCCGTGGACACCTGCGGTTCGGTTCCAAATGACAGCCCTACCACGTGCCGTTTTTTCTCCCCACCCTGCAACTCGAAGCCGGCGCGACACTCGGCAGGGAACAGCCCCACCCGGAGCCGACCGCCCGTCGCCTCGAGGCACTTGGGAAAGTTCTCCCAGAACCGAACCACGGTCGCAGCGACCCAGCCCCGGTCGGAGAAAACCTGAACCGAGGGACGCGCACGAAGCCCGAACGTCTCACGCCGGGCCGCCTCGCCGGCACACCCGTCCTTGGCCCGCCGCCCTCGATCCAGTTCCTCGAATGTGACCCGGTAGCCCTGGAACGACACCGTCGGGGCTCCGACGGCATCCACGTGATTCGGCGACCGCCAGTTGTTCCCCCCACTTGAATCCTGGTAGAGTTTCCAGGCTCCGGAGCGCACCTCTTTGCACGGACCTCCAAGGGCTTCCTTCCACACCACCCGCTCAGCCGGGGGTGCCACGGACAGGGTCACGGAGAGGTCGACAAATCGATAGGAGCCGGGATCTCCCAGGTCCCACAGCCCTCCGGCATGACACGCGGCAGCGGGATTGTGGAGGTCGACCTCCATCCGAACCCGCGGGCTCCCGGCAAAGAACTCGAGCCGTACCAGGAAACTCGGGCCGTCCCCCCGACCGGAGTCCCGGCGGTACACCCCCTCAAATCGCAATACGGTGCGGAGCGGTCCACGCACTTCGATGCTGGACGTATCCACAAACGGTACTCGAGAGCCCCCAAGGTCCTCGAGCCGCGTGGCTGATCCGACCGGGCCGAGCAGGTCCACGCCTCCAACCAGAACGCGGCTGAACGGCCCAAAAACGCCTCGAGGCAACTCGAACCGGGCCATGCCGGTATCAACCAGGAAATGGGTCCGAGTTTCCTCCACCTGCAACGGCGGCGCTCCGGAAACCAAGGGGCTGGATACAGGAGAAAAGGTCTCGGGCAATCGAACCACGCCGGTCAGCGTGCCATGGGCGTCCACATCGGCCAGGAACGACAGGAGCAGCCATCGAATGCTGCCGTCCGACCAGCGATTCAAGGGCAGGGCCTGGCACGGAATCGGCCGGCCGGACCCGTCCTCGAGCACAAGCGCACCGGGGTCCCGAAGCCGACCGCGAGCAAACGGTACACCGATTGTCACCGGTTCCGCCTCTCGCGCGATACCTACAGGTTCGTTCACAGTAAATGCAACAGGAAGCGTCATGTGTTGCGCCTTCTTTCCCCTGACTCTCAAGTCCGATCTGCCAACCGACTCCTGTTCCGCCTCCCCCCGGCTTCCAGATGTCTACCGGACATCCAGATCGCTGCATCCGAGGTGCACGAGCCACGGGGTCCGAAGCTCCTGCTGAAGTTCAGGCTCGGCCGTGTAGAACAGCAATCCCGGGGAATCTCCTCGAGGAATGAACAGGTGCCTACGGAGTGCACGTACCAGAGCCGGGTCGCATCCCAGAGCCTTGACGAGATAGGCCCCTTGCTGAAACAGCCAGTCCAGACCGGAAAGCACGAGCGCGTCTGCCACCTCCTCGTCCCCGGGGATGAAGTAGATCATGGAAAGATGGCCCATGACCAGGTCCCCAGATTCCGAAAAGGCCCGCCAGGCGGCCACCCCGGCAGGCTCCTCGCCACGCCAGGCCACCTCGAGTCGGTAGTGGTGCAGCGGGTGGGCCTGATAGCGCCGATTCAGGGCCTCGTGGTCCGGGGCGAAGGTGATGTTCCAAAAATGAGGAACTGCACGCATGAGGCGGTCCACATCCGGGGGAAATGCCTGCACGGATCGAACCTGAACAGGGGCGCGGTACCCGCTCCGGAACGGCCGTGCAACGCCCGCGCTCTCACGGCCCTGGGAGCCGCTCCTGGAAAAAGCCGAAGCAACCGTTCGAATGCCTGGACTCAACGCTCTCCGAATCGGCCGGAACAGTTTCCATCGAATCGTGTCGGCACGAGCGCCCAGATGGAGACAGGCTTGAACCAGGGAGAGGGGAGGCGACTCACCGAGACGGCGCCGCAACAGGCGTTCGGCCCGCAACAGGCGAAACATGGGAACGACCCCGTCCACCTCGACGAAGCCCCGTTTCCGCATGATGTGATTGGACGCTGGATTGGTACCCAAACCGATGGTCACCACCTGTCCGGCAGACTGTACCGCGGCTGTGAGCCGATCCCCGGCCCCCCTTCCACGACACGCAGGTGATACCGCCAGGTCGGTGAAAAACGCCGCCGGCACCGGCCTGCCTTTCACATACAAAGTGGTATCGAAAAGCCCAGAGGTTCCCGCCGGTCGTCCTTCCGACCAGTAGATCAACATCCGACTGGGGGCGCCGATCCCGTTTTCCTTGAACTGCCAGTCGTAGGTTTCCCGGCGACATCGGCCCGAAACTTCGCCGAACACGGCTTCGAGCAGATCCAACACGGCTTCGCGATGGTGCAATTCCTGTTCGCCCACGAGTGGTGAGATGATGTTGTCCATGTTGTGGTTCATCGGTCTCCTTGGTGGCACAGGATCCTGGGGAAGCTTCCCCGGACCCGGGCACGGACCTCCAACAGTCCTGCCAGAAGTTGCGCGAACGCCCGGCGGTCCAGGTCGCCTCCCACCGGATACCGGGGAATGGCCAGAGGGTCGAAGCCGGAACGAATCCGCTCAAACCGGGTCGTGAAGCCCGCGCGGTAGCCAGCCGCTCGAGCCATCGCGGCGATGGCTCCATTCCAGGCACCATCCGGATAGGCGACCAGATCCACCGGCTGTCCGATCAGATGTTGCAACAGACGGCGGGAGGCGCACAGTTCCTCCCTCGCCCGGTCAGGGGGGACTCGAGTCAACAGGGCGTGGGTCAGGCCGTGCGATCCCACTTCGATCCAGGGGGAATCAGCAAGCCTTTTCAATGACACACGGTCGAGCAGGCGGCGAGGATGATCCTGACCGGCCACTGGAACGCCTCCTCGGCGTGATAGCTTGCGCGCCAACACCTCCTGCCGTCGGGCGTCAGGCAAGGTTTTGAGGTAGCGCACGAATGCATAGGCCTCGGCCAGCCCAGTCCCCTCATCTTCCCCGGTGCCGAGCCAGCGCTCGTACACCTGGTCCGGCCACAGCAAGGCCTTGGACCCCACCAACCCAGCGGTCACGAATACGGTTGCGGACACACCATGGCGTTCGAGCACCGGCAATGCCAGGTCCAGGTTGTTCTGGTAGCCGTCGTCGAAGGTCACTGCCACACAACCAGGCGGAAGCGTTTCCGGAGAGGCAGGGTCTGCCATCTGCCGAGCGCGAACGACCGGCCGTGTACGGGCGAGGTATCGTATCTGGGCTTCAAACGTCGATATCTCCACCTGCGACCAGAGGCGTGGCCGCGTGCCATCAGGAACCACAGCGTGATACATCAGGATGCACCGGGGCCGAAAGGCGTTCTGGATTGCGCGGCGCGCCAGGCGTCGAAGCGGGTGGGGCGCCGGTCGAGGGTTGAAACGGCCTCGGCGACCGCCGATGTGGGTCATGGGTGTGCTGCTCCGGTGGTCATATCCGGGGGTACCCGGAGACGTGCGCGCCATCTCATCCTGCTTGATCATACGGGATCTGTGCCACAGGCGTCAATGCTGGAACATCGACGACCCGGGCAGATGTCGACTCCTGGCTCGTGTGGTGTGCTCAGTGGTCTAGAGGAGGTCTCTGCGCATGGCCCGGATTCGCCGATTCAACTCCTCGGAAGTCATGCGCCGGTACCGCTCCGGTACCAGGCTGCGCGAGGAGCACTCGAACACGGCCAGCAGCTCCATGTATTCGATCATTGCGGTGTCTCGAGATGGGATGAAGTCCTCCACGGCCCAGGAAAGGTCTTCCTCGGTGACCTGATCCCGACCATCGTCGTCGGCAATAGCGGCCGCAGTCGACAAGATGGCCTCGATCTCGGCGCCCGAGTAACCCTCGGTGGCAGCAGCCGCCACGTCCAGGTTCGTGATCTGGTGTGGGATCTTGTTTTTTTTCAACAGGGCCTCGAACACCTGCTTCCGCGCCGCTGCATCCTCCGGGAAGAAAAAGGGAATCTTCACATCGACCCGGCCCGAACGCTTCAGGTCGGCATCCAGCTTGTCGGGACGATTGGTCATCACCATGAAGATGATCCGACCGCGGTTCGTGGTATCGCTCATGAACTCCTTGAGGCGCGCGATCACCCGGCTCTCGGTTCCGCCGTCCTTCTCCCCCCCCGCACCGCTCAGACTCCGATCCGCCTCATCCACGATGACCACCACGTTGCCCAACGCCTTGACCACCCCGATAATCTTCTCCAGGTTGGCCTCCGTGGTCCCCACGTAGGAGCCCCGGAAATTCTTGAGCTTGATACAGGTCCAACCGCTTTCTCGAGCAAACGCCTCGGCCAGGAACGTCTTGCCTGTCCCCATCGGCCCCACAAACAGAATCCCCATGGGCACCCGGGACGTTCTGCCTCCGTGGATGGCCCTGACCACACGACGCAGTACGCGCTTGACCGCCCCCATGCCTCCCACCTGGTCAAACCCGTGCTTCGGCTCGACAAAAGCGACCAGACCATGACATTCCTGCTCGATGATGGCCTTTTTCCGTTCACGCACCAGAGCCATGGAAACCGGTTGACGGCTCTCCCACGCTTGCCGGAAAATGCCTTCGATCTGATTCCTGGAAAGACCGGCCGTCACGTCGACCAACCAGCGGGCGTTCTCCAGACCGTACTTCCGGCTCACGTAATCAAGAAACTCTTTCCGTTCCTCTTCGTCCGGCAAAGGAATCGGCACCAGGGCAAGCTGCGGATTGGTCACAAGGCGTCGGTTGACATCGGAAACATTCTCGGTCACCAGGACCACAAGGCTGTCCGACCGGACCAACTCTGGATCCGTCGCCCACCGCTGAAGTGTGACCAGGTTGACCCGGTCGTCCGCACCCATGAATGCGATGTTGCCTTCGGGCGCCACGGTTTCGAGGAAATCGATGATCATGGCGCCGTGGGTGCCGGGTATCCGCATGTACTCCTCGACGAGTTCCAGGGCGTCGACCGTGTTCCTGGGAACGGGTGGGTGGACCTCCTGTTTTCCATGGATCAACCTGCCCGCATTCACGGTTCGGATAAACTGAGCCTCCATTTCATCGGTTGGGAAGGTGAGGCCCTGCGACTGGTTGTAGAATCCGACCACGTCTTTGGTTCGGACCAGGAACTGGTGGAGAAACTCTCGCAACGTGACAAACCGGCCCGAGCCGTCAGGTGCAGCCACCACGTCGTGGACATTGCCATGCAGCAAGAAAAGCGTCGCTTCTCCCGACACGTAACGCTTTCTCACCTCTTCCGCCCAGAGAGGCACCACGGGCTCGGGAGACTGGGACGGGTTGCCACCTCCCTGACCAGAGTCTTCGGTCACTGCCATCTCGACACTCCTTTGACAGGGTCGACCGGGGTCCCCCGGCAGGGCCACTGCCGGATACGCGCGGCGTCAGCCTGGTAGGCCCCAAGTTCGCGGACTGTTCGGCGGGTGGTCTCGAGGCTGCTCACCAGAGCAGCCACGTCTGTGGCCAATTTTGCATCGATGTCGAGTGTTCCAAGTTGCTCCCTCAGGAAGAGCAGCGTCTGTTCGATGGCGCTCAACTGGCCCTCAAGCGTTTCCTTCTGATCGGCCAACTCCTCCAGTCTTGCAACGCGCTTCTCCAGCAACTCGACAGCCTGGCTCCGCCCCTCTCCAGCATCGTCGGCCGACCTCTTCCACGCGGCAAGATCCTTTTTCAGTTTGGGCAAGGAACTCGTCTCCAGAATCCCCCTGATACGCTGGAGCATGAGGGAAATCTCGAGGGCGCTTTCCTGAATCTCGTCCAGCGTCTCCTGGCTCACTTCGAGCGGCACGTCCGATCGCTCCGAAGCCTCGATGAGCAACCTGGAGACCTCCCGGTATAGTTTTTCCAGCCGACGGTAGCGCTTGCGTGTGTCCTTGCGGAGTTCGGCCGCTTTCAAGGCCAGTTCATTGCTTCGCCTGGCCTTGGCGTCCAGGATGGCCTTCAACTGGACCCGCCGCGCGTACGCAGACGAACGCGCGAACCCGAACAGGTAGAAGGCTTCCAACACGCCACCTGCCCCCAGTGCCACCGCATGGCTATCCACGGCCAACGTGATGGCGAGCCACACCACCAGCCACAAGACGTGCCATGGCTCCTTCAAGGCATAGAGATACGGAGACGGCTGCTGCGTCATCTCTCTCCCCTTTCGTGCCCCGAAATCACGACGTTCTCCCGCCTGCCCGTCCTCCGCCTTCACCCCTTCCTACCGCATCGTTCGAGCCCGAAGGCACCGAGCATGAAACGGTATCCCGGTCACAACGATTTCTTGGCTTCTACCTGCGCCTGGACGGCGGTCCCCGCCGTGCTTTCCTGCGCCTTGTTCTGCTGCGCCCGCTTGAGCGCCTCGAGCTGGGCTCGTGCTGAAGCAGCCACTGTCTTCTTTCGAATGTCCTTCAGCTTTCGGTCCAGGCTCTCTTCCCCGATCTCAGCGCCCACCTCCGCCTCGGCAGCCATCTTGTGGATGCTCTCGCGGACTCCTTCCAACGCCTTCAGGTCGGCCTCCATGGACAGCCCGTCCAGGCTCTCCTGGATCTGGATACGTGCCTGCGCACTGGCCCGCTTGGCCAGCATCCGCTCCTTTTCGTCTTTCAGTTTCTGGATCTCGCCCTGGAACTCGATCAGGCCCGATTTCGCCTCGTCCGCCTGGGCTTCTGCCTTTTCCAGTTCGACCTTGAGCCCGGCGATTTCCGAGGTGAGCGTATCCTTTTTCTCGATCAGGATCAGCGCCACCTCGTCCTCGCCAGATTCCACCGCCACCGGGATCTGAGCCTGGATCTCGGCCAATTCCTTGGTCTTCTGCTCCAGTTCGGACTGCAGTTTGTTGCGCAGGTAGACCAGCCCCGAGACCGCCTTTTTCAGCTCATTGTAGCGCTTCGTCCGATCCTGTATCGCCGCTTCGTAGACCGCTTCGGGATGATCTTCCTCGAGACCCTTGATCGTCAGGCTCAAGAAACCTTTCCATAGATTACCCAAGCGCGCAAAAAAGCCGACTCCTTCAGCCATGGTTGCACCTCTTGTTGGGACGAGATGGACAGAGTTCGAGATCTGTCTTGAGTCGCGTTTCAGCCCTGCCCTGAAATTGCCAAAAACGAAATCGGTAGCTCATGTTACTCGAGGCGCCGGTCCGCTTCAAGCACAAATATGCGTCACGGATCGAAGGGGGCGCATCTTCCCCACGCCGGCTCGTGTTCCCGAGACCATCTGTGTTCGCTTGCCCCGAAAGCCTGCTCTTTGGGGCGGATCTCTCCTGTGCTCCAAAATCTCCGGTCAGGGCTTGCCAAGCACGATCACGTCCCCCTTGGTGATGTTCATCTCTGCTGCCAGGCTTCCCTGATTGACGGCCAGCACCATCTCGTCATGAGAGCCCCGCTTGGCCAGGCAACTGCCCGGAGGCACGTCGCCATAGGTCTTGACCCACTTGACCTGGAACCGCTTGCCGGCCACGGCGGCCTCGAGACGGTCTCCCATTGTGACGCCCAGCTTTTCCAGGTCTGCGGCCGGAATGTTGGTCTGAACGTTCCCGAAACCGTCGACAAGTCGCACCGTGCCGTAGATTTTCCCCTCCCTGGCCACTGCGGGGGGGGCGGTGAGAAGGTAGAGGGATGGGTGCTCGGGCCCAAGTCCCTCCACGCTCACCGTACCTTGAGCCAAAGCCGCTGCGGCCGGGCCATAGACATCCCGGCTCATGAAAGTGGATTCGGCCGGGTCAGCGAGCACGACGGCCCGGTTGGTGATCCGATGTACCCGCTTGACCCGATAACGGACCGCGACCTGAGTAAGCACGCCGTTGTCCGGGCCGAGGTAGATGTGGCCATTCTCGGTCTCCATGGCGATGGGCGTGCGCGGCCGGCCCAACCCTGGATCGACCACAACCACGAAGATGGTCCCGGGAGGATAGTCCGCGGTGGAGAGCACCAGCGTCTGAGCCGCCTCGTCCACGTCGAACTTGCGAATGTCGTTGGTGATGGTGTCGACACGGGCGCCCGGGAAGTGCTTGTAGATGGCACCCTTCAGGGATCCGAGCATGTAACCGGTGGACCCGAAGTCGGTGAGGAGCATGATGAGCGGCGGAGGATCGCTGCTGTTCCCGCTTGCCGGCACGACCATTCCCAGGGACCAGGTCGTCACCAGGATTGCCAGCCACAGGCCCCCGTATCGTTTTGGACTTCGCCGCATGGTTCCCTCCCTTCTTCCGTCCCCCGCATGCGAACCACGTTCCCGGACGACGGTTCACCTCCCCGACGCCCTTGCCCATAGCGTAAGGGATCAGTGAGACATCTTGCAAGTCCTTGTGCGTGATCGGAAACAGACCGGAACGGCTCGAGGAAAGCAACGGACTTGGCTTTTTTTTCTGGTCAGGCTAAGGTGGGCGTTGAATTGAACGGCCCGGGCCGGAGACGAGAGCCGGTCGCCCCCTCGAGCACCCAGGAGGAGGCTGGCCTGTCGCGAGGTGTGGTGCGCCATTCGTACTTCACCGGTCAAAGGGCCGCGCACGTCACATGAGAATCGAACTCGAGGAGCCCACAGGGAGGAATCAATGGGGAAAGGTGATCTGAGGACCAAGCGCGGCAAGATCTTTCGAGGCACCTACGGCGTGAAGCGCCCCCACAAGAAGGCGAAGAAGACCAAGAAGTAGCCACCGAAAAGTAGCCAGAGCAGCCAACGCTGCCAAGCCTGTTCAGGCGAACGCGAACCACCGACTCATCGAACCTTCTCTTTCAGCACCTTCGGGGTCTCCTTATCCCCGAGGGGTGTGGTGCGCAGTGTGCGCGCCCGGAAATGACGCACGATCGAGATCACGATCAACAGAATTGTTACAGGCAACACGAACAGCCACGTGACCAGGCTGACGGTATCCATGGCATCGTGGTGCGTGGAGGCCAGGATCAAGTAGAGGGTGTAGATCACGTAGTAAGTGAGGAACAGGCCACCCTCCCAGCGTGAGACCTCCCCCTGGGTGATGAACACCGGAACGCAGGCGAGCGCCACCGCGACCATGACTGGCAGATCGAAGCTCACGGCCTCCACCGGCACGGGGATCCCACCACGGACGACCAGTGCGCCGATCCCGAGCACGCCCAGGAGGTTGAACAGGTTGCTCCCCACCACGTTCCCGGCGGCGATGTCCCGTTCACCCCGCACCACCGCCACCACCGAGATCGCCACCTCCGGCAAGGACGTGCCGATGGTCACCACGGTGAGCCCGATGATCAGGGTACTCAGACCCGCCCAGGTGGCAAAGGCCACGGCTCCGTCGACCAGCCAGTGCGCACCGACCAGCAGACCGGCCAACCCCGCGCACACCATGGCCACGTCCCGGAGCCGTTGCTTGACCGACGCGCCCTCCACCGGGCCGGCCGAGACCAGATCCGCGTCCACATCCGGGGCACGCCCGGTCCGGACGCAATAGATGTTGTAGCCCACGAGACACAAAACCAACACCGCACCGTCAAGCCGCCCCAGCCACCCGTCCATGGCGAGGACAAACGCCAGAACCGAGGCCCCCGCCATGAGTGGCACATCGATCCGAGCCAGTTGTCTCGAGACCGCCACGGGAGAGACCACAGCGACGATTCCAAGCACCAGAAGCACGTTGAAAATATTGCTCCCCACGATGTTGCCGATGGCAATCCCGGACTCTCCTCCTGTGGCGGAACGCAACGTGACAGCCAACTCAGGGGCGCTGGTCCCAAACGCCACCACGGTGAGGCCGATTGCCAGGGGGGAGATATGGAACGCCGCGGCCAGCCGTGCCGCTCCTCGCACCAAGATCTCCGCTCCGCCGACCAGGGCAACGATCCCTACGATAAACAGCACTGTCGTCCACAGTTCCATGGGTATCCACGTCTCTCGGCGTGCAACCCGACTGGACGCGGCCATCTCTTTCGGCACGACCGTCCTTGCCCGGGCGCAGCGCCTACTCGATCACATCGTTCTGGGCAATCAGCAAGTAGAGAGCCGGTACGACGACCAATGTCAAAATCGTGGCCAGGCTGATCCCGAACACGATCGTGAGGCACATTCCCTGCCACACCGGGTCCGTGAATGCCAGTGGAAGCAATCCGGTGATCGTGGTGATGGTCGTGCTGAGGATAGGCCGAAGCCGGTCTCGACCCGCGGTCCGGCAGGCGTCCACCGGGTCGAACCCCTTTCGCCGATATCGGTTGATGGTGTCGATCAGGACGATGGCGTCATTGACCACGATCCCTGCCAGACTGACCAGGCCGACCATGGCAGGAAAGCTGAACGCCAGGTCCAGGCTGGCAAAACCGTAGAACACACCCACCATGGAGAGGGGCAAGGCGGTCATGATGATGAATGGCTGTTTGAACGAACCGAATTGCATGACCAGAATGGAGAAGATGAGGGCCACCGCAATCGCAAGCGCGGTCCGCAACTCGCCCTGCGCCTCCTCGTTCTTGGCCTTGTCCCCCAGAACCATGATTCGCTCCCCAGGTTCCAGGTGGAACTTCTTCTGAATCATCTTTTCCAACCGCTTCCCTATCTCCACCGGGCTGCCGCTACGATTCTCCGCCGCCAGCGTGACCGCGTAACGACGATCGTTGTGACTCACACCATAAGGCGAGGTGTTCAGCTTGAAATCACCCAACGCAGCAAGGGGTACCGGCGAGAAGCTGAACATGCCGCTCACCTTGAGCGCCTCGAGTTCTTCCAGGGACGAGGGGGAGTTCCACTGGCCGTCGTCGCGCCAGTCGTAGCCCACCATGATCTTGATCTCCTTGTCGTCCTCGACCACGGTGGCCGCTTCCTTGCCGTCGATTGCCGAGCGAAGAAACATGAGGGCTTCGGTGCGGCTCAGGTTGTTATGCTTTAGCGCCTCGTCGTCCAGTTCGATCCGGAACCCTCCACTGTGCTCCTTGCGGTTGTCTCGCACACCGGTCAGTTCGGGGATGTCCAGCATCATGAGTCGTAGGGTCTCGGCCATGGCGTCCACCCGGGCCGGGTCCGGACCACTGACCATGACCTCGACCGGAGCACCGCCGGTGGGACTCATCCGTTTCTCGTGAATCTCCAGCCTGCCGGGATGAATGGCTTCCAGCTTTCTTCGAAGCACCTTGGCATACTGGTAGGACTTGAGGTCGCGCTCCTCCTCTGGTTTCAGTTCGACCGAGATCCCCAGAATGTGTTCCCCCCGAAACGGCTCGAGAAACGCTTCGGGGGACGTGAACGCGAGCGAGGACATCTGGCCCGCGGTAATGATGAAGTGTTCCACATAGTCACTTTCTCCCCGGAGCATGGTTTCCACCTTGTCGGCCAATGCCCGGGTCTGGTCCAGGTTGGCCCCGGCGGGCAGGTAGAGGGTTGCGCCGATGGTCTGAGCATCGATGTCTGGATAGAGCACCTGCTCGGTGAAACTGAACAGGTAGGCGCCCACCAGGAACAGGACCGCCGAGATGGCCACGGCCAGACTCTGTTTCCACCGCGTGCCGAACGCCCGTGATGTGATGTTCTGGTAGTAGTACTCGGACAGCCCCCTCAGCAAGCGGTCGGTGGTTCGTGTCAAGATGTTGGCCTCGGCCTTCTTGAACCAGGACGCCCCGGCGGCCAGATCCACGGTCATGGAGATGCCATAGCTGATGAGCAAGGTCACGGCCACTGTGACCGGGACGACGCGGACGAACTTACCGTTGATTCCCTGGAGGAAAGCCATGGGGAGGAACGCAGCGATGGTGGTCAAGGAGCCGGATATGGAGGCGGCGCCGTAGGTTTTGAGGGTGTACAGGGCTGCCTCGGAAGGTTTCATGCCTTTGTGGATACCATCGTGCATTCCCTCCATGACCAGGATGAAGTCGTCGACGAGGAGACCGAGTGCGATCACCAGGGCCATCAAGGAGAGGCTGTTGATGCTGTATCCGAGCAACTTGAGCACGATCATGGTGGTGAGGAAGGTCAACGGGATGGAAAGCCCGGCCACAATCGATTCCTTCACTCCGAGGAAGAAGAAAAGCACCGCAAAGACGAGGAGCACGGCCTGGAACCCGTTGGTGACGAGCAGTCGAATGTTGTCCCGAATCTCGATGGATTGGTCCATGGTGACGACCAGCTCCGCGTCCGGCGGCAGACTGTTTCTCTGCAAGTCCTCGGCCACAGCCCGCACGGCCAGGCCGATTTCGATCAGATTGGCCCCAGGCTGACGAAGCACATCGAACGTGACGGTGTCGGCTGTCCTCCCGTCTGGTCCGAGCTGGACGAACCGCGCAAACTGCTCCTGCTCGGACAGTGCCCGCTTGACCACGGCGATGTCCGCCAGCAACACGGTTTCCCCGGTGGAACTGCTGCGCACCGGGAGCTGGCGCAGCCGTTCGAGGTCCAGCCCCAACCGTCTGACCTGGAGCGGGTAGTTGCGGCGTTCGGTCTGAACTCGTCCCAACGGTGCGTCCTGCTCCGCGCCCTGGATGGAAAAACTCACGTCGTTCAAGCTGGCGCCGATGTCGTCCATCCGGTGCCGGTTGAGGAGTACCTGGACCTGGTCATCCCGAAGCCCGCTCACCCGGACCTCGCTCACTCCCTCGATCGCTTCGAGACGGTCCTGGACCACCTTGGCCACCTTCATGGCTTCACGCGGATCGATGTCTGTGATGAGGTTGAGCGTCACCACCGGGGCGTTGGTCACCGACGCCTGTTTCACAGTCACCGACTCGACCTCGCTCGGCAGATCCTCCCGGGCAGTGGTCGTCTTGTCCTCAAGCGCGCGGAACGTCTGCGCCATGTCCGCGTCGGGGTCGAACTCGAGCAGGATGATGGAAGCCGACTCGATGCTGGACGACTTCAACTTGGTAAGCCGCGGGAGTGTCTTGTAGTAGCGCTCGAGCACGTTGGTGACCCGGACCTCGACCATCTCGGGAGGAGCGCCGGGGTAGACGGCGACGACCATCGCGATGGGGATCTCGAGGTCTGGGTAGAGTTCCTTGGGCATGTCGGCCGCGGACTTCAACCCGAACCCGACCATGAACACGACGAGCAGAATCGCAAAGCGAGGGTTGGTGAGCAGCTTCACGGGCTATCCTCGGTGAGCACGGTTTGTCCATCACGCAACAGGTAGAGCTGAGTACGCGCCACGCGTTCGCCACCCGCCAGCCCGCTGGTCACCTCCACCCGCCCCCCCATCAGCATGCCAAGCGTCACAGGACGCCGTTCCAGCCGGTTGCCTTGCCCGATCACGAACACGTAGGCCTGATCATGATAGTAGTAGAGAACGTCCTCAGAGACCGTGACCGCATGGTCCCGGTGGTCGGTCAGAAGGGTCACAATCGCAGCGCTCCCGTCCCGAAGTTCCCGAGGATACCCCCCCTCGGGTCGAGGAATCACCACCTCGGCGTCGACTGTGCGGGTGTCCCGATCCACGGTTTCGCTCACCTGCGTCACCTTCCCCGGTAGGACGACGTGCCGGTGCTCCATCAAGGTCACCTCCACCGGGGTCCCCACCTCGATCCCGCCTGCACGCCCCTCGGGAATGTGCACCCGAAGCCGTCGCACGTCCCCGGGCCGGGCAATCACCATGGGAGGTCGCCGGTTCATTTCGCGATCCGGATCTTCCACATCCCCTCGAACCTGCTCCCCAACCCGTATGTTCACCTCGGTGAGCACTCCGTCAAACGGTGCCCGTAGTCGCATCTGCTCGAGACGAATCTCCTGGCTCCGGACGTTCAGGCGGTCCTGCTGCGTCTTGATCTTCGTCTCCTCGTACCGCTGCTCCTGATCGAACACCTGCTCCTTGGACGCACCTTCGTTCTCGTATACCTTCCGAATGTTCTCCAGATCGTGGAGGGCCTGAGCCTCGTCCATCTCCGCCTTCTGCAATGAAAGCCGAGCCTTCTCGAGCTGGTTGAGCTGGGACTCGGTGTCCAGCTCGGCCAAAAGCTGCCCCTTCTTCACCTCATCGTTCTCACTCACCAAAACCCGGGTCACCGTCCCCCCGGTGCCAAAATACAGAGGTTGCCATTCCCCCGGCTCGATCTGCGACGAGGTCAATATCCGGTTCGCAAGCGCCTCGGTCCTCGCCACCTCGGTCTTCACCCGGATCATCGGCCGGGACGGCGGCTCGGCAGCCGAATCCTTGTCCCGGCCACCACATGCGAGCACGCCCAACATCATCCATACCCACCCGGCCCACATCAGGCCGCGCAAACGTCGCGTGCGCTCGGTTGTCGTCTTCATCGAGCCTCCACCATTGCTCGTACCTCGGTGCACCGGTCCGGATCACGGGCCTCCAGGAACCGCGCCACCACCGCCTTCTCATGCCCGGCGCTGATCCCCCGATAGGCGGTCAGCGTCCACTGGGCCTGAACGATCCCAAGGAGCTGCAACCGTTGCTGCTCGAGCTTCTGCATGGCCATATCCACCATGTCGTAGGTCGCCCGCCCCGCCTCGTAGCGCTCCATCGTGGCTGTGACGTTACGCTCGGCAAGCGCCACAGACCGCTCCATCAGGTCCCGCTGCGCCGCCAGGTGGCTCAACTTCTGAGCATATCGCTCATCCGTCAGCCGCGTTTCCTCTCGCTCGTTCTCCAGATCCCGGCGCGTCTGCCGGAGCTGGATCGAAGCAGACCGCGCTCCGTGATACCGTCCCAGGCCATCGAACAGGGTCCACGAAAGCGTCCCCCCTATGTACCAATTGTCAAACATGTAGTCCGTCTTCATGTCGTCCACGGTCGAACCCGAACCGGAAAACGACAGCCCCCCCATCGCACTCAACGTCGGCAAATAACCTGTCAACGCACTCGTCTTTCCCGCCTTGTCCACCTTCACCTTCTGCTCGAGAAGCTTGATGCTCGACGCCCCCGATACGTCCAGAGGCTCCCCCGGATCCGGCTCCCCGCTCAACACACAGACCTCAAGAACCGAGTCCTCCCCCAGACCCGCCGACTGCGCCATCTGGGCCGCCTGAAGTTCCCGCTCCGGCACGAGCTGCGCGAGCTTCTGCTCCGCCTTCATGCGGTCCACAACGGCTTGATCGTATTCGAGCTGGGTGGCCTCCCCCGTCTCAAGCTTGGCAGCCACGATCCGTTCCATCTTGCGCGCCAGGTCCAGACTCCGACGGTATACATCTTCCTCGGCAACGTTGTGCTGCACCTCCGTGTAGTCCAACAGTAGCGAAAGCACCAGGTTCTCTTCGTCCCGCTCGGCACGAAGCCTGGTCATCTCCAAATTTCGAGAAGCCTTCACCGCACTCATCACCTGGCGCGGCGCGAACACAGGCTGGTACCCGGTAAAATTCAAAGAAAAGCTGTACGATTCGGTCGGCAGGGTGAACGACTCCTCAATGTTCACCGGTATCGGAATGGGCAGACACGTGGGCGCGCTCGGATCCGTGCACTCATCCCCCGATTCAATGTCGATGTAGATCGTGTAGGCGTCTGGATTGTTGTGCCGATAGTTCAACCGGTTGCTCATCGACAGCCGGGGCAGGTTCCGGGCGATCGAAGACCCAAGCCGGGCCCGGGATACGGCAATGCTATCCTGGGCATCCAGCACGTCCGGGCCGTGCTCACGGGCATGGGCCAACAGGCGGTCCAGCGGTATCGTGTCTCCGTTGGCTTCCCCCCCCGAACCGGCCGGATCTGAAGACCCCGCCCAGGCCGGCGTGAATGCAAGACAGACAACAACTACCGATAACAGAGGCACACCGCCGTGTGCTCCAGAGGTGATGTGTTTCATAATGGGGTGTTGCTCGCGACCAGGTCCTGCTCCAGCCTCCTCCGCTCCTCCGGTTCCCCCCCAAGCCTCCGGGAAGGCAGAAAAGGCGCCTCGACCACGTTCCACCGGCCCACAGTACTACAGCAGCGCCGGATACGCAAGTGCAATGGAACCGGCTGCTCCTCCAACCCTGGTACGGCAGCATCCCCGCCGCGTCACGGCCGGCCCTCCTTGCGCTTCTCCTCGATGAAGGCTTCCATGCCGATTGTCCGGATTCGATTCAAGTTCCCTATGCGATCGGTGCGAAAGATGAAGCCGAAAAAGTTTGCAACCAAATTGTTGAGTTTGCGGCACGCTTTCAGGTCACTGAACTCCGTGCAATCCGCGCAGGTTACGTAGCCTCGCTCCATCGCACATGCCTTCATCTTGCAGTTCCTGTTCATCGGCCTGTCGCTGTGACACCCGGCACATTTTCCTTTGCGGTACATCCCACAGTTGCTGCAAGCAAGCCCACAATAGGCAACGATGAACCCATCCTGTGCTGTCTCCATGAGCGAACCTCCTGTGGTCGATTGCGCCCCCCCTTTGCCTGTCCAGACCTTCTTGGCGCATGCCTCCCCTCCGCTTTCGGTATCAATACGTGCCGCCCGTGTCAAGGACGTTGCAGGTTGGACGAGCGTGGTCCGCTCTTTGCGGCCTGCCTGGATAGCCCACCCTCCGTGTATCTGCACGAATGGCGCGAAGATTCCGATTGTGAGGGCCACATCCAGCGTGACGTGGGGGACTTCGGGTCGGTCGAGCGGGTATGGGAATGCGTGCCCCCTTCCGGCCCATGGATGGGAGTAGGAGCACGGCAGACGAAGTGTGGCTGAAAGACCGGTTCCGGGGGCATCCGGGCATGACGGACGGAAGGTGGGGCTCGGATTGCGCCTCCCAACCGGCGGCCCCCGCTTCCCGGATCATTAGATTGGGTCCTCCGAACCCAGGTCCGACCTCCAGGGAGCCCGAGCCACCGGCACAACAGGATTGCACCTGGGAAGCGTGAATGTGCAGCCACAAAAATATACCTCTTGACAGTTCATGTCAGAAGGTATATACTTGGGTTGCATGGAGGCATGATGGATAGATATGTGCTGAGTTCCAACGTCAAACGATTGAGGAAGTCCAAAGGACTCACTCAGCGGGCGTTGGCGGACGTTGCAGGGGTTTCTCTGCCTGCGATCAAGAATCTGGAGCGGCGCAAGAGCACGCCGCGAGGCAAGACGGTGCGTTTGCTGGCGGAGGGCCTGGAAGTCCCCGTGGCTGAACTTTTCCGGCCAGTCCGCCCGCTTCGGAGCGTTCGGTTCCGGTCCCGGAAACGCATTCGAGACCGGGAGCGGATCGTGGCGGAGACTGCGCGGTGGCTGGAGGATTTTGAGGATTTGGAGGATTTGTTGGAGGAACGGGTTCCGTTCCGCCTTGAGGAGGTCCTTGCTTGTTGTTCGGGGGATGACCCGGTTGGAGCAGCCTTGCGATGTCGCGAGGCCTTGGGGTTGGGTACTCGTGAGCCACTGCTTGATGTCTGTGGAACCCTGGAGGCAGCCGGAGTGAAAGTGAGGCAGACGAGAGTTGCCTCGGAGGGGTTCTTTGGGTTGTCAGTGGCGCAAGAGGATGGTGGGCCCGCCATCGTAATAAACAGTTGGGAGCGGATTCCGGTGGAGCGTCAGATTTTCAGCGCTGCACATGAACTGGGTCATTTGGTACTGCACCGGGACGCTTTCGACGTGGAACGTGTGGAGGAGAATCGAAAAGAAGAAACCGAAGCGAATGAATTCGCCAGCCATTTCTTGATGCCGGAAGAAGGCTTTGTCAAGGAATGGGAGGACGCAGCGGGTCTACACCCATTGGACCGCATTTTCAAGGTCAAACGAATCTTTCACGTGAGCTATCAGACGATACTGTTTCGACTGGGCCGACGCCCGGGCGCTCGCCCACCGGAGGTCTGGACATGGTTCAATCGACAGTACCAGAAGAGATATGGTCACCCCCTTTCCATCAAGGAGGAACCCTTTCCCATGGCTTCTGCTGAACCCTTTGGACTGAACCCCTTTGATTTCCAGCCGGATCGCTTTCACCGATTGGTCCGGAAGGCGATTGACACCGAAGAAATATCGCTGAGCCGCGGCGCCGAACTTCTTGGGATCTCGGTCGAGGAAATGATCGAGGTTGTCCGCAGTTGGGAGACCATCCATTGAAATCGGCCGGGAGGCGGCGTGAAGTACTTGTCGACGCCTGTGTGATGATCGACTACGTGTACGCAAACCGAGCCATCTTTGCCCTGTGGGAACAGCATTACGGTCGCGTTCGCGTGGTCCGGGAAGTTGCAAGAGAAGTCAAGGCGTTTCAAAACGAGGAGGAAATAGAGAAACTTGGTGTTGAAATCGTCGATCTCCCCGTAGAGGACCTGGCACTGGCCGCCCAACTGGGGGGGCGACTGTCGTTTCAGGATCATCTGTGTGTTCTCGCCAGTGCGAAGTATCGTTGTGTTTGTGTTACAAATGATAAGTTGTTGCGGGCGGGTTGCGCAAAACGCGATGTTCCCACCATGTGGGGACTCGAACTCCTGATCGACTTGCACAAGATCGGATGTATCAACACGCAAACAGCAGAAGAAACGGCACGGAAAATCCACTCCAACAACCCGAAACACATCACAGAGAGAATTGTCAATGAGTTCTTGCTGAAAATCCAACCGGATTACCGCGGTCAATGAATGACCTGATCGGCCCGCCGGACAACCGAAAGGCACCTGGATTCCTGGGTTCCTGCGTACGTCTCGAAGCCACCTGACCACATTGTTCCAACACCCGTTCCTCCTTTTCCTTTCATCAGCGTTCACGAGAGCTGCCGGGCGGTTCGAAAGAGCGTAGTATGCGGGAACCTCTTGACAATATTACTTGCGAGCTCAGCCGGTGACGAGTATCGTGATCATCAGGCTTCCCTTGGCAGTAGCGGGTTTCTTGCGTGTGAGCGGAGGCAGGGAGAATGATGGAACGCGAATTGAAGAAGAGTGAGGCAGCAGCCGACAAAAAGAGTACACTCCTGCCGAAAATGGACCCTTTCGGACGGACAGGGGAATCCTCATTTCGTCCGTCGCCTCTGGACCGTGGCGGGTTGATGGCAGAAAACGAACGCAGGCCGCTGGCCGCTGCGGCAGAGACGAAAGGTGAGGAGAATGCGCCAGGCAGCACCGTGTCCCCTTTGGCGGAGACGGAAACTGAAGGGGCCGTCTGGTCTGATCGAGAGCCACGGCCCCTGAACGAGCCCCCTCCTGTTCAACCCAAGAAGGCCCCGGGGAACGGTGCCGACGCCTTTACCCAGGGAGGTGGTGGGTCTTCGTCCGCACTCTCAACGCTGCCACCAGCTTCCGCAGGTTCCCCACTTCCGGACCAAGTGCGCGACGGCATGGAACAGGCGCTGGGGGCAGACTTCTCGACCGTGAGGGTACACCAGGGCGAAGCGGCGACAAACCTGGGGGCCCGTGCGTTCACTCGGGGAGAGGAGGTCCATTTCGCCCCTGGGCAGTACCAACCGGACACGCCGGCCGGACAGGAACTGCTCGGCCATGAACTGACGCACGTGGTGCAGCAGCGGGAAGGTCGTGTCCAGTCGGTCCCCCAGACCAAGGGTGCAGGCGTCAATGCGGACCCGGCGCTGGAGGCAGAAGCTGATGAACGAGGGGCTCGTGCTGCTGCTTCCCTTTCCACGAGGGGTCAGGATGGTGTATCGGCGCAGAATTCGTTGGGCCCGGAAGAAACGGCCGGCCCCTCCGGGGCAGCCGTGATCCAGCTTTCCAAGGACGACGGAACCGACACCGAAGAAAAAGCCGAGGGCTCGGAGCAGCAGAGCAAGGAGGAAGGGCCATCGCTTGGTGAACCGGAAAGCAAACCCCAGGAAGAGGGAAACGAAGAAACTCGGAAAGCCGACCAACAGGAGGACAAGGAGCAGGGAGAGCAGGAGCAGGGAGAGCAGGAGCAGGGAGACAGGCAAGAGTCCGAGCCGAAAGCGGACATGGGCAAGCTGGACGCTCTGCGAACTGCCCTGGACAACAAGAAGACCAAGCAGAAGGAACTCCTGACCCTGCTTCAGGGAATGAACGTTGCAGAGCGAAAGCTGGTGGCCGGTGACGAGACGCTCAAGAACAGTCTGCTGAGCAAGCTCGGGAAAAAGAACAAGCAGCAAGCCCTCTTCTTGCTCGCCACCACGCTTGAGGAGCGTGTCGCGGCTCTTCAGACGAACAAGAAGGATCTCCAGGCGTTTCTGAAGGGCTTGACCCCGGAAGAAAAAGAGAAGATTCTGAAAGACAACAACCTGCTGAACATCTTGAAAAAGCTCAGTACGAATGACGCCATCGGTTTTTTGGCAGGAACAACGAAATCACTTTCGGCCCGATTGACGCTCCTACTCGACCACTGGAAACTTGGCAGCAACAAGACGTTTGCGTTGATAAGCAGCGCTTCCAACGCGGACCGAGTCGCGGTTCTCTCCAACGCCGAGCTGCGTCAGAAAATCGAAGCGTTGCTCGGTGGCAAGAAGTTCCAGAAGGTGGTCGAATTGTTCCTCATCGCTGGCCTGGCCCTGTCGAATGCCGACGCGATTTCGGAGGCCTACAGCTTGATGGACGAGGCGTCCAAGAAAAAGCTGGCCAAGGATTCTTTGCTGGACAAGATCCTCGGCGTCATTCCCGTGTCCAAGAAAAACGCGATTCTCGACGAACTTTTTGCCCTGTCAAATAAGAAGTTGCCCACAATGCTCACCCTGTTTGAGAAGCGGTTTGGTATCAGTCCGGGCAGCGGGAATGACAAGAAGGCCAAGGCGTGGATGACGGCCGCCGGGGTGAAGGAAGCCACCTGGAAGCCGAACGGGCTCCAGCGGGTCTACAATCTGTTCAAGAAGCTCCCCCCGAGCCACATGACCAACGTCACCCATTTGATGGTCCACGACAACAAGACGGGCGGAGGGACATCCGGGTTTGCGGCCAGCAACGCCCCCTACATCTCCATTGCCTACGACGAGAAGAAGGCCGATATCAAGGAAACGGGGGACTACACGAACGAGGGCGACAAGATGCGCGGCATGTACGCCCTGGACACCACAGTGGCCCATGAGCTGGCGCACAAGGTGGACACCGGGCGAAAGTACAGTGGCAAGGCTGCGTTCCGGAGACTTGCAGGTTGGCAATCTTATCCGGTCCCGGCTCGTGCAGGTCAGCTTGTGACGGACATGGAAGCGGCGATGAACGACGCGCTTGGAACCGAGAACTTGACGGACGACGAGAAAAGGCTGGCCCGTCGGGGGGCCCAGCTTTCGATCGAGGCGCGTCGTGGGACAGTCGTGGCGATGGCAGACGATCTGAAGAGAAGCTACCAGGAAGAAGGGGTACCGTTCGACGGAGGCAACCAGGTACGGAAACTCAGCCGACTGTTCCGTGCAGTGGGGAAGTCGAATCTTTATCGTCACGTCGTGCTCGCCAACGCGAACCAGGCGCCGTGGTACTCGGAGCCGTTTTCCTATCTTCCGAACAAGCAGTTTCACGAGGCATATCCTGCCGAATGGTGGAGCTACGACAACGCTGGACGGACGCACAATTTGAGTATCTACCAGTTCCGCGACCCGGGAGAATACTTCGCAGAACTGTATGCCACCTACTTTGGAACGACCCCGCCCGGCCAGAAGGTGCCCGCACCACTCAAGGCCTGGTTTGAGGGCGAGGGGTTGCACCAAGGATGAGTCGCGCACGCCATGGGCATCCGTACCTGGCAATGGGGGCTTTCATCGCCGCTCTGGTCTGGGTGGTCCCTGCCGAAGCCGCGGTTGCCCGGGACGGAGGGTGCGAGACGACGAGAGGAGGGAAGATGGATCCACGAGAGGCGCTGGACGGGTATCTCAGGGAACTCGCCCCGGACTACACCTACACGGTAGAACCCTTGCCCCTGGAGGTTCCCGGGTACAGTTTCTTCCAGGGCTCACTCGACAACACCCGGAACACCCGGCTCTATTGGGTGGTCCGCGACGACGGCACGGTGCTGGATTTTGAGTCTATCTCCGACCTGGGCCGAATTTACGAGGCCGTGGGTATCCTCGAGGACCCGGAAGCTGCAACCGCCGAAGAACTGGCCTGGATGGCGGTGTGTCTATTTGTCCGCCACCAGACCCTGGTTGATGCCACGCTGGTGTTCGGACTCACGCAGCGCTACCAGGATCGCCACCTCAAGGAACCGACTTTGTCCCGCACCCGGTCGGGGTTGGAACTTGTTTTTCTGACACGCGGGATTGGTCGGAACCCGAGCTTCACGCGCCACCGGGTAACCATTCGGCCGGACTACCAGGTGAAGCACACGGCCAAGCCCATCCGCCTCAAGTTGAAGTGAGGCAGCCCTCGCTGACGATGTCATTTTCTGCACATCCCACTTGCCCACCTTTCATAATGTTGTATAATTGACAAATAGTACGCCGAGCGCGCGGCTGTTCGATACTCCGGGCAGCGAGGAACCCCGAGCGCATAAGGGACCACCGTGGGGACGAGCGAGTCCATCCTGATCACCGGTGCCGCGGGATTTGTCGGCTCCAATCTCACTGTCGCCTTGTTGGCTCGAGGCCACCGTGTGGTGGGGCTGGACAATCTCTCCAGAGGATCACTGACCAACCTTGCGGATGTGCTGGAGCACCCTGGTTTCACGTTCGTGCGCGGGGACGTGGAGGATGGAGACCGAGTGCTCTCGGTCGCCCGGGGGTGCAGCGTGGTCGTTCACCTGGCAGCATTCAAGATTCCGCGCTATGGCGGCCGACTGGATACCCTCCGTATCAACCACGCAGGGGGGCTCAACGTGCTGGAAGCGGCTCGAGAGAATGGTGCCCGTTTCCTTTTGGCCTCCACATCCGACGTGTATGGCAACAGCCCCAACATTCCGTTTCGGGAGGACGCCCCTCTGGTTCTGGGCACGAGCGAGAGTGCACGCTGGAGCTATGCGGTGAGCAAGCTATTCGATGAGCACCTGGCATTCGGGTACCACGAAGCTCATGGTGTACCGTGCACGATCATTCGGATCTTCGGTTCCTATGGTCCGAATCAGCACTTGAGCTGGTGGGGGGGGCCCCAGTCCGTTTTCATCTCCGCCGTACTGCGCGGCCTCCCTGTGGATATCCATGGTGACGGGAGGCAGACGAGAAGCTTCTGCTACATTTCGGACCTTGTCCGGGGACTGGTGGCGGCCATTGAACGAACACCCGATGGATGTGAGATCATCAACCTGGGCAACGACCACGAGGTGACCATCCTCGAGCTGGCTCACCTCATCAAGCGTCTTTCGGGCACTCCCGGAGAATTGAAGCTGAACATGGTGCCCTACGCCAGTTTCCAGGGAAAGTACCAGGATGTACGACGTCGGGTGCCAGACCTGAGGCGGGCACGTGCGGTGCTTGGGTACGAGCCGCGAGTTTCCCTCGAGGAAGGTCTTCGTCGGACCATTGTGTGGCAGCGAGCGCGCATGCTTTCCGAAGGGCACGAGGCACTACTTCCCATCACATCGGCAGTTGATACCCCCACACCATCCCGACCAGACAGAGAGCCGACAGGCCCCACTGCGGCCACCCCTTGAATCGTGCAAGTAACCCTGCGGTGGCGATTCCCACCAGGTACATGGGGGGCACGAAGTAGTGGGAAGGAAAGTGATCGATGAAGCACAGCAGGGCCGTGTAGCCCGCTGTGAGCAACGCTGCGCTTCGAGGAATCCGCCCCCGAAGGAACAGCCAGAGCGCAGGCATGAACCCGGTGACCTTCAGCAACGTCCAGTAGAACTCCGGGGGTCTGCCCATCAACGCGTTCAGGTCATAGTTCCCATGGAAATGCTCCGGGAACGTCTCGAAATAGAGCACCTCGAGCCACGTGTCGAGGGTGCCTTCCACCAGGGATGTCAGCAGAAAGGCCGACACGATCCCTCCCATCACGGCGGCCCACCATCCCAGGCACCGGAACATGTGCCGGCGCCTGGTCGGCCACTGCCACGCGGCGACCAGGGCCATCAACACGATGAGGCCGCTGCCCGAATAGCGGAGCAAGGTCGTCGCCGCCCCGGCCATGCCGAACAGACCGCAGCGACCTCGAACGAGAGCCAGGAACGATGCCAACATGGCGAGAGCATAGAGATTGTCCGGGAAGTTGGTGGAACCAGGTTCCACCATGATGCGTGCATGCGAGAGGCCGATGAAAAGGAGTGGAAGCATGAGCCAAACCGGCGCGTCGGTCCGCTCCGCCCGGACCACCTCCCACGCCAGGAAAACCGAACAGCCTACGATCACAAGGAAGAACAGGCTGACAGCCCACAACCCCTCACCCACATAGACGTTGACACTGGAATAGACATAGCTCCACAACGGGGGCTGATTCCTGGTCACCCACCGATTCTCCAACACCTCCCGGCTCCAGGCCACGTTCTCGGCAATATTCAGTATCTGGTAGTAATGGATCGGAACCCATCCCCCCAACGCCTCTGCATCCCACAACACTTCGGCAGGTAGTCCGGTCAGGTCCACGATTGTCCCATGCGCCCCCGGTTCGACCAGGGGTTGAAGCACACATCGCCTCGAGGCACGGACCGGCACCGTGGCCGACACCTGAACGATCCCCTCATCCAGGTATCTCAGCGTGGGGCCTTCCGAAGGCAATTCCACGGGCGCCCGTTCCACCCGTCTCGAGGTCTGCACGTCCTCGCAATCAATGGCCAAACCGCTTCCCACCGGTCCTTGCCAGAGAAATCGCAAGGTCACCCGCTGCGGCGTGGTCGACCGAAACTCGAGTGTCTCCGGACCAGCAGCGTCGGAGAGTCGATAGAGGCGGTACTCGGAGGCGTCAACGGTGGCCCACCGGGCGGAGCGGCCCACATGGACACCTCGAGCCTCCAGGTTCACGGCCTCCATGTCACCGGCAAAGTCGTCTGCGTAGAAGTAGTCTCCGAGGCTTCTGGCCAGGAATGGCCGATGATTCCAGACCAGGTACAAGGTCAGAAGGACGGAAAGGAGGGCCCCAAGGGCCTCACCGCGATCCGGGAGCCGGACGCTCGCTGTCCCCGAGTGCCGTCTTCCTGCCAGGCCTACCAGGGCGGCTTCGAGCAGTCCGCACCCGACCAGCAGGGCTGGTGAGATGGGCAGACCCAGAAGCTTCAGGCATGTCACGTTCAAGATGTGGGCGACCGTGGAAAGGCCGAACGTTTCGATCAGCACCTCGGCCCAGGATCGGGCCGTTCGCGATGGAAGAAGGAGGACGAACAGGAAGCCGGGGAAGAAAGCGACAAGGAGGAGGCCGAGGGCGGCGTGGATCCGCCCAGATGTTTCTGTCGGCGGGTGAAGCTCGAGGACACTCAGGGCGGGGCGGAAGAATCGCTCTTCTCCTGACGCAAGAAGGACGAACAGTGTCACCACGAAGAGCGCACCGACCAGCAACACCCGGCGGAACTGCGTGTTGCTCATGAGTCGTCTTCCTCTTCGCCCATGCCGGCGATCCGATGGGGCACCACATCACAGGGATCGTAGGTCTCGGAGGCCACCGCCACCACGAGTAGGGGAAGGCCGGCGTCCGCTTCCAGGGCATGTGCCACCCCCGGCGGCACCTCCACCGTGACCGGGGAGCCCCCTGAAAACGGAATCGACCGCACCTGCCCGCTCTCGAGATCTTCGAGCCACAATGTGCCGCTCCCCTGGATGGGGGTGAACCATTCCCGACACCGACGATGATAGTGGTGGCCTCTCGAGCGGCCGGGATCGGCCTGTACCACGTATACCTCGGCAACGCACCAGGACTTGCTTGCAGGAACGGCGCGACCAACCTTGAGCAACCATCCCCGGGCGTCGGTCACGGGACGTACCGGCGCAATCCGAACCTCGCTCCAGGCCTTCCCCATGATCACCGCTCCTTCGACACAACCACACCAGCGCCCCACACACCACCACGTCAGGGATGCAGCAATGATTCCACCTGGAGTCCCTCCGAACCACCGCTTGCCCCCCCCTTGTTCTCTCCACCACGGGCCTGCGCTTCGTCCCCTTCCATGTGGACGAAGTATGATTCACATGCCTCGTCCAGCAACTTCCGATTCATTTCCGGTTCACAGTTCAAGAACTGGGCCTGGTCCACCACGAGCTGAAGGATGTCCCGAGGGTGGCAACCTCGCATGGCCCGCCCGGTCCGCCGATAGTACTTGTCCAACACGTAGTCGACCATCGTAGGGTCGTATCGCACGCTCTGCGCCTCTGCCTCTCGGCGAAAGATGTTGCGAAATATGGGCTCGGTGGGATCTTTCACCTCGATCTTGTACCGAATCCGACGGAGGAACGCCTCGTCCACCAGTTGTGCCGGGTCGATGTTGGTGGAGAAGACGATCAGGAGGTCGAAGGGTACCTCAAATTTCTTGCCGGTGCGGATGGTAAGGTAGTCCACCTTTTTCTCGAGCGGGACGATCCAGCGGTTGAGGAGGTCGGTGGGGTCGACCTTTTGCCGTCCGAAGTCGTCGATGAGGAGCATGCCACCACACGCCTTGACCTGGTAAGGGGCTTCGTAGTACCTGCCCTCGTTGTAGGTCAGGTCGAGGTTCTCCAGGGTCAACTCGCCACCGACGATGACACGCGGCCGGTAGGTTAGCACCCAGCGGGCATCGTAGTCGTCGATGAACACGACCGTTCCGGCCTTTCCCTCGGTGTCCTCGTCGCCAAAAAAGGTGAGGGTGGGCATGGCATATTCTGCGGTGGCCCCCTCCTCGACGTCGGGGAGTTCCCCCAGGTCCGGGAAACGACGCTCCTCGTCCTGTCCCTCCGGGTCCTGCTCCTCACCGCCGTTGGTCTGATAGTCCGGCAGCATGGGGGGAAGCGGTTCCAGTTTCTCATGCACCAGCGGATCGTAGACCTGGATGATCTGAGAATCCACCTCGATTGCATAGGGAACGAACACCTCACCCTGAAGGATGTTCGCGATTCGTTCTGCAATGCTGGTCTTCCCGTTTCCCGGTGGCCCGTACAGGAACATGGACCGCACCGAATTCACGGCCGGGCCGAGACGGTCCATGAAATGTTCCTCGAGCACCAGGTCGTGAAATGCACGTTCAAGTTCGGCACGGCCTACTCGCGGTGTTTCCCGAGTCTGCTTGCGCATGACCGATGTGTAGAGATGGAGCGGCACGGGCGCTGGTCCCACATAGGTGCAACGCTCAAACGCCTCTTCCGCCCGTTCCCGTCCACGGCGGGTGAGCAGGTAGTCGAAATAGGGCCGGCCGAACCCTGGACCGCCAGTGAATTCGGCAAGTTTGTCCTTGAGCAACCCGTCAACGATACGGTCGATCACGCCCGTGTAAGGAAGGTGCAACGAGCGCGAGAGGTCCAATGCGGAGATCTGGCCGGACACGAAGAGGCGGCGCAACACCAGGTCACGGAGGAGGGGGACCGGGAGCCCTGTGTCCTCCACGCTTTGGGGTGCAGGTGGGAGGTAGGCGGCAATTCGGGGCGATCGAAGCCGAAACCGCTGCGGCTCGGGAGTCTGCAATGCCTGCATGGAGCCTCCGGAAGCACATCGAACGCCGGTGGGAGCAGAAGAATCGACGCTGAGTTCTCAGCGGGCCCCTTCCCGGACTCGCTTGAACGAGATTACCTGGTTCAATGTCATCATGTCATTCAGGTTGGTCGCCGAGAACCGCCCTTGCATGAACGCCGCCTCCGGCTTGATCTTTCCACTGAACACGCCCACGATGGTTTCCGCGTCCGTCCGGACGATACACGTCGGCGTGCCCTGCTTCCCGGCACGCACCCGCAGTTCTCCGTTCTCCAGCGTCAGGGTCTGGGACGCGCCGCCCTTCACGTCAAAGTAGATGTTG